>JAZRYD010000001.1:0-23786 GCA_045600535.1 Acutalibacteraceae bacterium
ATGTCAATACCGAGTATTAACGCCGTTTCACGGCTACACCTCATCCGTCACGGCTTGCGCCGCGCCACCTTCTCCTCAAGGAGAAGGAAGAAAAAGCCTTAACTTAATGACATTGCGCAAGCGCCGGATTTTAATTCGGAATTCGGAATTCGGAATGCGGAATTAAGGGGCACTTCGTGCCGATTTTATATAGGTAATTTTTAAACTTTATACTTTCTGAATAAATAACAAATATCAATTCAGAAGTAAACGCTATATGTAAGCAGTTATATAATGGGTACGAGTGAAACCCGTCTGAAATTCTGAAACTACTCACTCCTACCTACTCACTCCTAACTTAACAATCGGGTACGGGTGAAACCCGTCATTACTTCCGAATTCCGAACTCCGAATTCCGAATTAACAAGCGCCCGTCCTTAACTCCTCACTCCTACCTTCTCACGCCTGACTTAATAAATGGATTCCGAATCAGAATGAGCCTCCGTTTGCCACAACATATATAAGCTCGGGAAGCATAATGAAGAATTTGGGAAGCCATTCCGAGAATGTGTAAGCGGCAAGAGCGCAGAAGCTGGGGATAATTCCGAGATAGTATTCAGCCTCGCTCGTGGTGTTGTCACCGGTAAAGGTTATCTTATTCTTTCCGGTTTCCTTTTCAAGAACCAGGGTATCGGTATTGGTGATAACGCTGAAATCCTGCTCGGCACCTTCGGGAGCGTCCTTGAGAATATAGGAGTTGAAGGTAAGCTTGCCACCGTCAATATTTATGCAGTTGAAGCAGCCGCCGATATTGGTTTCTCTGGTGCTTTCCCAGTCTGTGCCGTTCCAATAGTTGCCCTCTCCGCCCTGAATATTGAGCATATCAATAAATTTTGTATTGAGAAAATGATTTGCAAGGAATGAACGCACATCATATCTCTTTGAGCCTGCGGTTCCGCAGAGAATATAGGTTATGCCGTCTTCGCTTATCTTGTTTGACTTGAGGGGCTTTGTGCGAAGATACTGATGGTCGTGACCGCTGAGAACAAGGTCAACACCGCAGTTTTCAAGAACCTTTGTAAGTGACTTCTGGAGATACATTGCATCGGGCCATTTGCCGTCTTTGCCGAGGGTATAGGGAGACTTGTGCATACAAACGATTTTCCAGTCCTTATCCGTTCCGTTCATATCGTTCTTGAGCCATTTAAGCTGTGCAAGCGTTACCGACATCAAATCATTTGTGTTGAGAACGGCAATATGAGCGTTGCCGTAATCGAATGAATAGTTAACGCCGTTAAGGGTCTGAACGCTCTCGGTTTCATCAAGGCAGAACATATTCGCATACCAATGCCAAACGCTGAAGCCGTCATGGTTTCCCGTAACGGGGGCAAGTGAGGTTGTGACATTTATTTCGTCCATAGCCTGAGCATAGAAATCCCATTCTTCGTTGGTGCTGTCGTTGGTGAAGTCGCCCATATTCATCATAAATTCGGCTTCGGGCATGGTCTTGAACGCCGCCTTAACGGTGTTTGCGCCCTTGATGAAATTTCCGATGTTGCCCGCCTGAATATCGGCATAAGCAATGAAATTCACTTTATCATCGCCGTTATCGGTAACAAATTTACCCTCTGTTGCTTCATTATCCTCGGTTTCGGGATAAAGGTCGATAACATAGGTATATTCTTCGCCTGAATTAAGACCGGCTGCGACAGCTTTATAATAGAAGTTGCCCTCCCATTCCGTTCCCTCAACCGAGGTCTCAAAAGCAATCTGCCGTACTGAATTATAAACCGTAAGCTTTGCGGTATGCTGAGAAACCGAATACCAGCAGAAGCCTCTGCGCGTGCAGGGGTCGCCGTTTATGGTTGCGGAAATGCGGAAAGGCTTTTCGTATTCCTCCGAAACGGACGCCGAAGCGATAACCGCCGAGCAGAGAAGCACGGAAAAGCAGAGAACTACGCTGAGCATTTTTATAAATGTCTTTTTCATTTTGATTTCCTTTCTGAATATATTCAGATACAAAAGTATCCTTTTTACAAATCATATATAAAGTGCCGAAACAACCGAGGAATAAATTCTTGACGGGTCTTTGAGAAAATTATGCTTTATTCTCTGCGCCTGCTCAATATCGGCGGCATAGAGGGTAAGCTCCATAAGAGAATCACCGCCGTGAATAACCTTAACCGTTACATCGTAGCCGTTTTCGTTCTGACGGATTTCAACGAAATTTTCCTTTTCGTTTTTTTCGAGTATCTGAAGATTGACCGTATCGGCAAGCGCGGTTTCCCTGACCGAAGCCGGAAGCTCATCGGAAAGCTCACGCAGGGAGATTTTTCCCTTTTCCGTGAGGGTCAGAGACTCATTTTCGCATTCGAGAATACCGTTTTCGATAAGCTCTCCCACGGCATCTGCAATATCAAAATAATTTGCGATTCCGTGCATCTGAAGCGCATCGGTAAGCAGCGAAACACTCGGCGGAGCACTGACCGAACCGACAATAAAGGTTATGAGTATGCGTATCTGAGTGGAATTTCTCAGTCCGCCCGGCTCAACGCCTGCATCAAAGGTGTTAAATTCATTATCCATATTTTGTCTCCGTATAATCCAGATATAATATATTCTATCACATTCAATCGGGCTTGTAAACCCGTTTAACCTTCATTGTTTCGCCGCCGTCGATTTCTCCTATCCCGAGAAAAACATTTTCGGGACTGTAAACGCGGTAAAGTCCGCATATTTTGGGGCAGTTCAGCCTCTGCGTGAAAAGCTCACCGCCGTTTGAAAAGCGGTTTGCCTGAGCCGCCGTTACCGTTACGGCAGGATAATCCGCCATTGCTTCTTCAACGGGAATAACAAAGCTTTCGGCGCTTCCGTTTTCAAGCTCTTCAAGCGTTGCGGCTCTTGAAATATCAAATCCGTTTGCCTTGGTTCTGCGCAGAGAAGTGAGCACCGCTCCGCAGCCGAGCCTTTCACCTATATCGTAAATCAGCGTTCTTATGTATGTTCCCGACGAGCATTCAACCGAAATTGTGTATTCATTATCCTTTTCGCTCAGAAATTCAAGCGAATATATATTTACCTTTCTTGACGGGCGTTCGGCTTCAATTCCCTTTCTTGCAAGCTCATAAAGCCTCTGACCGTTCACCGAAACTGCCGAATACATCGGAGGAAGCTGTTCGATTTCACCGATAAAGCATTCCGAGACGGCTCTCACCTGCTCCGCCGTAACATTAACTTCACTTTCCCTGATAACCTTTCCCGTTATATCAAGCGTATCCGTAACCGTTCCGAGACGAAATGAAGCCGTATAAGCCTTATCGTGGCTCGGCAGAAGCTCGCAGAATCTTGTTGCACCGCCGAGAAGAACGGTCATAACCCCCGTTGCCATGGGGTCAAGAGTGCCGCTGTGACCGCACTTTTTCTCTTTGCATATTCTTCTGACCCTTGCCACCGCTCCGAATGAAGTTATGTTTTCGGGCTTGTCAATGAGAATTATACCCGTCATAGACTTTTACCTTTCATTTATTACTGAAACAATTATATCAAATTTGTAAACCGATTTCAAGAATTATATACGGTAAACGGCAAAAGTCCCTCTTTTTACAGAGGGACTTTTCAGCATAATATTTAAAGGGCTTATGCTTCGCCGTTCTGCTTCTTTGCGAAGCACTCGCTGCAGTATACAGGTCTGTCCTCACGGGGCTTAAAGGGAACCTTTGCCTCTCCGCCGCATGCATCGCAGGTTGCTGTAAACCACTCACGCTCGCCACGGGATGCATTCTTTCTTGCATCACGGCAAGCCTTGCAACGCTGGGGCTCGTTTACAAAGCCTTTTTCAGCGTAGAATTCCTGCTCACCGGCGGTGAAAACGAATTCGTTACCGCACTCTTTGCAGATGAGAGTTTTGTCTTCGTACATGATTTTAACCTCGCTTGAAAAAATTTTTTATTTGCCCTTGTACGGATTTGCACCGTCACCTTTGTTTCACAACGCTCTGCTTTAAGCTACGTGGGCATATATCAGCTCCCGAGGGAGCATATCAGACATTTGATTTGAGCTTTCTGCGCACTCTGTTGAGCGCATTATCAACCGCTTTTTCGGAACAGCCGAGCTCCGAGGCAATTGCCGAATAGCTCTTTTCGGAAAGCCGCCTTTTGATAACTTCCTTTTCAAAATCGGAAAGCTCTTCATCAAGCACCGAAAAAATATGCTTTACCGCTTCGGCATCGGACAGCATTTCGGCGGGGTCATTATCGGACGAACCGCTGTTTCCCGTTTCATCAAGCGCTTCGGCTTTTGAAAGAGCTGCGTTTTTTGAATTGAGACTTCTGCGGACAGCCGATATAATGCGATTATTTATGCACGCTGCGGCGTAAGCTTTGAAAGGGACTCCTTTTCCGGAATCAAAGCTTCTTACGGCTTCAAGGAATCCGAGCATACCCTCCTGAACAAGGTCTTCATCGGAAACACGCATATTGCAGAATCCCGACGCCTTTGCCGCCGCAATCGGAGTTACCCTTGCCACGAGAACCGACATTGCTTCATCATCACCGTTTGCCGCAAGAGAAACAAGCCGTTCATCGGTTAAATCTGATTTGTGCATCTGATACCTCTTACATTTTGACTCATTATAATAATAAGATAAAATTTGAAATTTGTCAACAACTTTTTACTATAAAAGCAAAAAATTTTTTGTGATTTGTGACAAATATACCGTAAAAAGCCCATATATTGTGCTTTTTCTTTGTCTGAATTTGAATTTCATAAAAAATCCGCTGCTCCGAAAAATAGTTTTCGGGGGTTATATTATGAGCGAAAAGCAGAAAAATCTTTGGAAAATAACGGCATTTGCCGTTTTTGAATTATTTATTCTGATAATTTTATGCTCCGCAAATGCGGCGGCATTCGGCTTCGGCTGCAGCGGAGAACGGGTTGCGGCAATACAAAAACGCCTTAAGCAAACCGGAGAATACCGCGGAGAAATAAACGGGGTTTATGATTTTGAAACACGCAGAGCCGTGAAAAAGCTTTTTCCGGAAAGTGCAGGCGAAATGAACTGCGAAATTTCACGGCGGCTCGGGCTTGCAGATGAATACGCTTTTTCATCTGCGTGCGAAATAACGGCAAGATATGTAAGCCTGCGAATGGAGGCAAAGCCTTACTGCGAAATCTGCGGCGTTATCGGGTGTGCTTCTCCGTCCGGGCTTATGAGAAAAGACAAATATTTTTTGAAAAATATCCAAAAAATTTCGCCCGCTTCAAATATATTTGACATAATAATAAAAAATAGAGAAAACAGGTTGACTTTATCTTGATAGCGTGCTACTATGTTAAAGCGATGATACAGCAGGAGGTCTTTCAGATGAAAACTATACATTCCGATTCGCTTGACAGACTGTTTCATTCATTTCTCAATCTTGAAACGGTGGAAGAATGCTACGATTATTTTGAAGATTTATGCACCGTAAAAGAGATGCTGGATATGGCGCAAAGGCTTGATACGGCGGTTAAGCTTTCATCGGGAATGAGTTATAACAGCATAAAAGAACAAAGCGGAGTAAGCACCGCCACAATAGGCAGAGTAAATAAATGCCTCAACTACGGAAGCGGCGGATACAAAGCCGCCATTGATAAATTAAAGGAGAAAAGCGAAAAATGAACGGAAATATTTCACTTGAACCGAATGAAAAAATAATATTCGACCTCAGAAATCTTTATAAATCTTACGGATATTCACATTACAGAATGGGTAAATTCGAGGAATATGACCTTTATTCGGGAAATAAGGATTTCCTTATTTCGGACGGAGTTATAACCTTTACCGATACAAACGGCAAGCTTATGGCGTTAAAGCCCGATGTTACTCTTTCGATAGTCAAAAATACCGAGAAGACGGAAAACACCGTTCAGAAGCTTTATTACAATGAAAATGTTTACCGTGTTTCCAAAAGCTCACGAATGTTCAAGGAAATAATGCAGGTGGGCCTTGAATGTATAGGAAAGGTTGACGGCTTCTGCATATATGAAGTTTTAAAGCTGGCACTCAGAAGTCTTGACAGAATATCGGAAAACAATGTTCTTGATATTTCAAGCCTTGATATTCTCGTTCAGGCAGTTAAGGCGGCGGGAATACCGGAGAGCGAAAACGAAAATATTCTTCATTGCATAAGCGAAAAGAACACACATGAGCTGACCGCCGAATGCAGAGCTCTCGGAATTGCTTCGGAAAATATCAAAATGCTCAAAAAGCTTGTTTCGCTCAGCGGCGCTCCGAAAGAGGTTCTGCCCGAGCTTGAAAAGCTTCTCGGCGGAAAGATAAATGCAGAAACCTTTGAAAAATTCAAAGCAATTGTTTTATCTCTTGAAGATGAAAAAGCGGTAAACATAGATTTTTCGCTTGTTGACGATATTAAATATTATAACGGTATAGTATTCAAGGGCTTTGTTGAGGGAGTGCCGTCGGGAGTGCTTTCCGGCGGTCAGTACGACACTCTGATGAAGAAAATGAACAGAAGCGACGGCGCAATAGGTTTTGCGGTCTATCTTGATATGCTTGAATATATCGTTTCCGCAAAGGAAAATTACGATATTGATACCCTGCTTCTTTACGGCGAAAGCTCCTCCCCTGCCGAAACGCAGGCATTGGCGGATTCGCTCAGAAGCGGCGGCGGTGAGGTCCTTGTTCTCGGCGAAAAGCCTCGGGGAATAAGATGCAGAAAAATTCTTACCATTGAAAACGGAGAGGTGAAGACGGTTGAAAACAATGCTTAATGTTGCTCTGCCGAAGGGCAGACTCGGAGAAAAGGTTTATGATATGTTTGAAAAAGCAGGTTTTCCGTGCCCGTCAATCAGGGAAACCAACCGCAAGCTGATATTTGAAAATGAGGAATGCGGCGTCAGATATTTCTGGGTAAAGCCCTCCGATGTTGCGATATATGTTGAAAGAGGAGCTGCCGATATAGGCGTTGCGGGAAAGGATATTCTGCTTGAATATGAACCCGAGGTTTATGAGCTTCTCGATTTGAACATAGGCAAATGCCGTATGGCAGTTGCGGCGAAAAAGGATTTCCGTGACGATACGGAAAGAACGCTCAGAGTTGCAACGAAATTTTCAAACATAGCAGGAAGATACTATCTTTCAAGAGGCAGGGATATAGATATAATTCATCTCAACGGTTCAATTGAGATAGCTCCGATACTCGGGCTTTCCGATGTTATAGTCGATATAGTTGAAACGGGTGAAACGCTCCGTGAAAATAATCTTGAGGTTAAGGAAACGATAGTTCCGATAAGCGCAAGATTCATTGCCAACAAGGCAAGCTGGAAATTTAAAAGTGAAGCGATAAACAGGCTCGTTGAGGAGCTTGCAAAGCAGGTGGAGGAATAATTATGATAAAGATGCTCAAATACGGTGAGGTTTCAAATGAGGATATATTCGCCAGAGCCGTTCCGACGGTCAACGTTGAGGCAATCGTTTCCGAGATAATCGAAAATGTTATAAAGAACGGCGATAAGGCGCTTTTTGAATACAATAAAAAGTTTGATAAGGCAGACCTTGATACTCTGCTCGTTTCCGCAGAGGAAATCGACGAGGCTGTGGCTTCGGTTGAACCGAAGTTTATGGATATACTCGAAAGAGCGGCAAAGAATATCCGTAAATTCCACGAGAAACAGGTCAGAAACAGTTTCATCATCAACGATGAAGACGGCATTGTTATCGGTCAGAAGGTTATTCCGGTTGACCGTGCGGGTCTCTATGTCCCGGGCGGCACGGCAGCTTATCCCTCAACCGTGCTTATGGACTCCATTCCCGCAAAAATCGCCGGAGTCAAAGAGGTTGTTATCGTTACTCCTCCGAATGAGCAGGGGAAAATAAATCCCGTTATTCTTGCTGCGGCAAAGGTTGCGGGTGTTGACAAGATATTCAAGGTCGGCGGAGCGCAGGCAATTGCGGCTCTTGCATACGGAACGGAAAGCATTCCGAAGGTTGACAAAATCGTAGGCCCGGGCAACGCCTTTGTTGCTGAAGCCAAGAAGCAGGTTTTCGGCAGAGTATCAATTGATATGATTGCAGGCCCGAGCGAAATTCTCATAGTATCCGACAGCGAAACAAATCCCGCAGTTGCGGCAGCCGATTTGCTTTCTCAGGCGGAGCACGACAAAATGGCAAGTGCGGTTCTGGTTACGGATTCCTCAGAGCTTGCCGAAAAGGTCAGCGCAGAGCTTGAAAAACAGATTCCTCTGCTCAAGCGTGCGGAGATAGCCCGTGCTTCAATAGATAATAACGGCAAAATCATCGTTGCCGACAGCATTGACAAGGCAATCGAAATTGCAAACGAAATTGCGCCCGAGCATCTGGAGCTTTGCGTGGGTCAGCCGTTTGATTATCTTGACAAAATACGCCATGCGGGTTCGATATTTATGGGCAGAAACTGCCCCGAGGCTCTCGGAGATTATTTTGCAGGCCCTAACCACACACTTCCCACAAGCGGAACGGCGAAATTTTCAAGTCCGCTTTCCGTTGATGATTTCGTAAAAAAGACTCAATATACATATTACACAAGAGAAGCGCTTGCAAGGGTTGCCTGTGATGTTGCATATTTCGCAGAAGCGGAGGGGCTTACGGGTCACGCAAGAAGCGCGGTAATTCGCACGCAGGAGGACTGAGATGAGCAGATTTTTTTCGGATAAATATAAAGAGCTTGTACCCTATACCCCGGGTGAACAGCCCAAGGATATTCAATATATAAAGCTTAACACAAATGAATCTCCGTTTCCGCCGTCACCTCTTTCAATCGAATATGCCGTGCGTGCGGCGCATTCGCTTCAGCTTTATTCAGACCCCGAATGCAGAGACCTCGTAAAAGCCGCTGCGGAATATTTCGGAATCGAAAAGGACGAAATTATTTTCACAAACGGTTCGGACGATATTCTGAATTTTGCATTTATGGCATTCTGCGATAAGGAGCATTCTGCCGCTTTTCCCGATATAACTTACGGCTTTTATCCCGTTTTCGCAAAGCTCAACGGCGTTCCCTATGAGGAAATTCCGCTTAAGGAAGATTTCACGATAAACATTGATGATTACATCGGCATAAACAAAAATCTGTTTATCGCAAATCCCAATGCGCCTACGGGTATCGCTCTTTCCCTTTCGGATATTGAACGCATTGTTGAAAGCAACCCCGATAATATTGTTGTGGTTGATGAAGCTTATGTTGATTTCGGCGCGGAAACAGCCGTTCCGCTTATACATAAATATAATAATCTGCTTGTAACGCAGACTTTTTCAAAGTCACGCTCAATGGCGGGCGCGCGCCTCGGCTTCGGCATAGCCTGTGCGGAGCTTATCGGGGATTTGAATACGGTGAGATATTCAACCAATCCTTATAATATCAACCGTATGACCGCCGCGGCAGGCATCGGCGCATTTCAGGACGATGAATATTTCAGAGCAAATAACAGACTGATAGCCAAAATCCGTTTCTGGGAAACCAAGGAAATGAGAAAGCTCGGCTTTGAGGTTCTTGACTCAAGTGCAAACTTCATTTTTGCAAAACACCCCGATATTTCCGGTGAAAAGCTGTATCTTGCACTCAGAGAAAAAGGTATTCTTGTAAGACACTTTGACAAAGAGAGAATAAAGGAGTATAATCGTATAACGATAGGCGGTGAGGAACAGGCATCGGTGCTTATAGAAACGCTTGCCGCAATATTGGAGGAAAACAAATGAGAAGTTCCGAAATTAAAAGGACTACGGCGGAAACCGATATAAAATTGTCTCTTTCGCTTGACGGAAAGGGAGAAAGCAAAATTGATACGGGCTGCGGCTTCCTCAATCATATGCTCACTCTTTTTGCAAAGCACGGCAGATTTGACCTTGAGGTTGCCTGCAAGGGTGATACCGATGTTGATTATCATCACACCGTTGAAGATATAGGAATCGCTCTCGGAACGGCGTTTGCCGAAGCGCTCGGCGAGAAAAAAGGCATAAAGCGTTACGGCAATATGATTTTGCCGATGGACGAGGCTCTTATTCTTTCCGCCGTTGATATTTCCGGCAGAGCTTATCTCGGATATGAGCTCTGCATTCCGAGCGAAAAGGTAGGAGATTTCGATACCGAGCTTGTTGAGGAATTCTGGTACGGCTTCGTGCGCAACGCCGGAATGACTCTGCATATCAGAAAGCTTGCAGGCGCAAATTCTCATCATATAATCGAGGGCGCATTCAAATCCGCTGCCCGCAGTCTTAAAGAAGCGGTGAGCATAGACAAGGATTTTGCCGATGAAATTCCGTCAACGAAGGGTGTTTTATAATGATAGCGATTGTTGATTACGGCGTCGGAAACCTTTTTTCGCTCAAAAGCTCGTTTGCGGCAATCGGCGCGGATATAGAAGTCACCTCCGATGCGGCGGTGCTTGAAAAAGCCGATAAAATAATTCTCCCCGGCGTCGGAGCATTTGAGGACGCCGCAAAAAAGCTGAAAGAATCGGGACTTGTTGATACAATAAAAGAGCAGGTCAAAAACGGCAAGCCGCTTATGGGCATCTGCCTCGGAATGCAGCTCCTTTTTGAAAAAAGCTATGAATACGGCGAGCATGACGGTCTGGGACTGATAAAGGGCAGCGTAAGACCGATTTCCGATGTTATTCCGAGCGGTCTCAAAATTCCGCATATCGGCTGGAACGCTCTGAAATTCAAAAAAGAAAGTCCGCTGTTTAAATATATTTCCGACGGAGATTTCGTATATTTCGTTCATTCCTTTTATGCTGCGGAATGTGATGAATCCGTTATCGCTTCCGCGGAATACGGAGCAGAGCTTACGGCGGCGGTTGAAAGCGGAAATGTTTTCGGTTGTCAGTTTCACCCCGAAAAAAGCGGTTCAATCGGTCTTAACATACTGAAAGCCTTTGCTGAAATGAGGAGGTCGGATATATGCTGATTTATCCTGCGATAGACCTCTTTGAGGGCAAGGCGGTCAGACTTTTCAAGGGCGATTACGCTCAGATGACCGTTTATGACGATAATCCGCCCGATACGGCGCTCAAATTCAGAGAATGCGGCGCATCTCATATGCACATCGTTGATTTGGAGGGCGCGAAAAGCGGTGAAACGCCGAATTTTGACACGATTTGCAGAATAAAAAATACCGCGGGCCTTTTTTGTGAGGTCGGCGGAGGAATAAGAAGCATTGAAACGGTTAAAAAATATATTGATGCGGGAATTGACCGTGTTATTCTCGGCACGGCGGCAGTTACCGACGAGGGCTTTGCCGAAAAAGCCGTTTCGCTCTTCGGAGATAAAATCGCCGTCGGCATTGATATTAAAGACGGTATGGTTGCCATAAAGGGCTGGACGGTCAAATCCGATTATACTGCCTTTGACTTCTGCGAAAAGATGCAGAATATCGGCGTTAAAACGCTCATCTGCACCGATATTTCAAAGGACGGCGCAATGCTCGGCACAAATCACGGGCTTTATAACAGCCTTATGGAAAAATTCAATATGCAGATAATCGCTTCGGGCGGTGTTTCGTCGATTGACGATGTTGAAAGGCTCGCAAAGGCGGGACTTTACGGAGCGATAATCGGCAAGGCATACTACACGGGCGCAATAAATCTCAGGGAAGCAATCGGGGTGGCGAAATGATAACAAAAAGAATAATTCCGTGCCTCGATGTAAGAAACGGCAGGGTGGTTAAGGGCGTTAATTTTGAGGGCTTAAAGGACGTGTCGTCCCCCGTCGAGCTTGCCAAATATTACAGCGAAAACGGTGCAGACGAGCTTGTTTTTTACGATATAACCGCTTCGTCCGACGGCAGAAAGCTTTTTACCGATATTCTCTGTGAAACGGCAAGGCAGGTTTTCATACCGCTCACCGTAGGCGGCGGAATAAACGGTGTTGAGGATTTCGACAGAGTTCTCAAATGCGGTGCAGACAAGGTAAGCGTTAATTCGGGAGCGATAAGAAACCCCGATATTGTTTATCAGGCGGCAAAGCTTTACGGCGACCAATGCGTTGTTCTTTCCGTTGACATTAAAAGAGTTGACGGAGTTTTCAGAGTATTCTCAAAGGGCGGCAGAGAGAACACCGGCATGGAAGCAATTGAATGGATAAAACGCTGTGTCGGAAACGGCGCAGGCGAAATAGTTGTAAATTCCATTGATACCGACGGCGTTAAGGGCGGCTTCGATATTGAAATGCTTGAAAAAGTATGCGAGGCGGTATCTGTTCCGGTTATTGCCTCGGGCGGTGCGGGAAATGCAGAGGATTTCATAAAGCTTTTCAAGGCTCTGCCGAAGGTGGACGCCGGTCTTGCAGCTTCGATATTCCATTTCGGAGAGGTTAAAATTTCGGATTTAAAGGCTCAGATGATAAAAGCAGGGATACCTGCAAGAATTTAAGGAGTAAATTATGGTTAAAATTGAGGAATTAAAATTTGACGAAAACGGACTTATCCCCGCAATTATTGTTGATGCCAAAACAAAAAAGGTGCTTACCCTTGCCTATATGAATAAGGAAAGCCTTAAAATATCAATGCAAAAGGAGCTTGCCTGCTTTTGGAGCCGTTCAAGAAAAGAGCTTTGGTTAAAGGGAGAAACGAGCGGAAACTATCAGCATATCGTTTCAATTACCGCCGACTGTGATAAGGACGCACTCACCGTGCTTGTTGAGCCTGACGGTCCCGCCTGCCATCTCGGAACGGAAACCTGCTTTGAAAATACCGTTTTCAAGAGTGACAAGCGCCATGAATTTTCATATGAAAAGCTGATGAAGCTCATAAAGAGCAGAAAAATCGAAAAAAAAGAGGGCTCATATACCACCTATCTTTTTGAAAAAGGTCTTGATAAAATCCTGAAGAAGGTCGGTGAAGAAAGCACCGAGGTTATCATCGCCGCAAAGGCAAACGACAAAAAAGAAACGATTTATGAAATCGCAGACCTTGCCTATCATGTAATGGTACTTATGATTGAAGCCGGAATAAGCCTTGAGGATATCCGTTCCGAGCTTGCCTCACGCCACATCATAGACCATAAGGTTAAACAGGAAAAAATGACAAAGTGAAAAAGTCTCAGGTCAGCCGCAGGATAATACGACTGACCTGATTTATTTATATATTCGTTAAATCATCCAAGCCGGAATTATGAGATTTTGCCTGTCTATGGCGGATAATTCGTTTTTTAAACAAATTACGGCTCCGTTCCCTCTCGGCAATGATGCTTTATCAAGAACTGTAAAAGCACCCGTGAGTTCACTTCCGGGATTAGCAGACTTTTTGATTTCAATCGGATGAAGCTGCCCGTCACTTTCGAGCACCAAATCTATTTCGTTGCTTTCTTTATCTCTGTAATAATGAATCAGACATTCTTTGGCGGAATTGTGATAGGTTTTAATAATTTCGCTTACTATATAATTTTCAAGAACAGCTCCGTTAACAGCACCGTTTTGCAGAATTTCGGGAGATGAATATTTTGTAAGATAGCTCACAAGTCCGGTATCAAAAAAATACATTTTAGGCGTTTTTACGGTTCGTTTCAGAAGATTATTTGAATACGGACGCAGGAAAAAAATAACCTCTGATTTTTCCATAACCGAAATCCATCGCTTTGCGGTATCATCACTTACACCCACATCTGCCGCAATATCATGGATATTCAGCATCTGACCCGTGCGGCAGGCGGCAGCACGAATAAAGTCGGAATAAAGCAATTTATTAACTCCGGGAATCATATCGGAAACATCTCTGTCAATATATGTCTGAATATATGAGCTGTAAAACACATCCCGGTCTTTAAATTTTCCGCTTCTGTATCCGGGCATGGAGCCTTGCCAGATACGCTCATATATTTCCACGGCAGAAGCCGGAGAAAGAAAATCCTTTCGTTCGGAAAGCGATGACAAATCAACTGAGAAAGGTTCTGCATATCCGTTTCCGTATAATTCCGATTGAGAAAGAGCCGACATATGAAGAACAGCCGCTCTTCCCGCAAGAGATTCCTGAGCAAGCCCCATAAGGCGAAATGCCTGCGAGCCGGTCAACCAGTATGAACCCGGTGCGGCACCTTTATCAATTGCTATTTTAATATATGAAAACAGCTCCGGTGCATACTGAATTTCATCGATTAAAATCGGTGCAGGATGTAATTCAAGAAAAAGTGCGGGGTCTTTTTGGGCAAGCTTACGCTCAGACAAATCATCTAAAGTAACCTCTTTACGGGAAGTACCCTCCATTAAATGACGGAGCATTGTACTTTTTCCGACCTGCCTCGGTCCGACAAGTATGATACAGCTGTAATCATTGTTTATTTCAAGAAATTTCTTTTCCAGAGAGCGTTTCAGATACCTCATATTCAATCTCCTTATGGCTAAAATAAGATACAATCTTATTATAGCCATATTTTTTGAATTGTCAACATTATTACGATATATTTGAACTCATCACAAAAGCAGGGACTGCCTTATTCAGACAGCCCCTGTGTTTTTTTATAGGAAAGTTTTATCAATTTTATACCGTTCCGGTAACCGTAAGGGTGCTTACACCGGGGTCGGTTGTAAGAACGCCGGTGGTTTCGTCCTGAGTGTAGGTCGCGGCTGGAACCGTTATCTGACCTGCGGTTGTTGTGAACAGTCCCGTATTTTCATCGTAGGTGTAATTTGTACCCTCTGCCCAAGGTGTGCCGTTAAAGGAAACGGCAAGGTCGGTAAGTCTCGGGTCAAAGGTATCGGTTATAACCGCATTGTCGCCCGCATCAGCCTCAACATTGCCGTAGTTCTGAATTATAAAGGTATAGGTCAGACGACTGTTTTCGGTTACGGTTGTGGGCGAAACGCTCTTGCTGATTGCAAGGTCGGGTTCGCTTGAAGCCGTAACGGTTGCGGAAGCAAGCACGGGAGTGGTTATTCCCGCTCCGTTTACAGCGGCATTGTTGACTATTGCTGTCTGCGCCGCAAGGGGTGCAAACTCGGTTACCCTTGCCTCATATATGATTGTTGCGTTGCCTCCTGCGGGAATTGTTATTCCGCTTATCGTCATAGGCGGACCTGCGGTTACGGTGGGGTCTGCCTGCAAAGCTCCGTTAACATAATACTGAACCGAACCGTCAATATAGTTGAGCGGATAATAGGTTGCCGTTTCAAGAGTATAAGCTCCGAGGTCATCGTCAACCGTTATTCCCGTAACGGGAGTATTGCCCGAATTTACTATGCTCACAACATAAGTTATTCTGTCGTTTGACAGATAATTGTCAACAAGCGGAGTTTTGGTCACCGAAAGCACATCGAGTATCTGACCCGTGGCAACATTGGAATTTGTTACCGTATTATTATATGAGAGGGTGGCCTGGTTGGTAAATACAGCCATTGTTATCCTCCTTAAAAATAAAGTGGTGAAGCATTGCGCCTCACCACATTATATGTTGATATTCCGAATTTGACCTATTATATTGTGATTTCACAGCCCGAACGGAATGACCAGATAACGGTTTCCTTAACCGGCAGACCGATGGCTTCGGCAAGACATCTTCTGTAAATCGCAAGCTGTTCGCCGTATCTCCTAACCAGCTCATCGGGTTCGGCGCGGTCTGTTTTATAGTCAACGATAACAAGCTCACCGTTTTCCTCAAATGCACAGTCCGCAACGCCCTCAATTATAATAACCTCGCCGCTGCTCTGAGCCTCGGGAATATCGGGATACATTTCGGAAAGCGGAATTGATGAAGTGAACGAATATTCCTTATAGATTTTATCGGCATTCAGCATTCTTTCCGCAAGAGCCGATGAGAAGAAGCGGAAAACGGTTTTTCTGTCAACCGCCTGAGCCTCGGCATCGGTGAGCATACCCATTTTCACAAGGCGTTCAAGCTCCGATTCAATATTGCTCTGCGCCGCACGGTAATCGGCAAACTGCATAAAACGGTGTATCGCCGTTCCTCTTTGTGCAGGTGAAAGGCTGTCCTTTCCGATAAATGCGGGCTTTGCCGAAGCATAGTATTCTCCGCATATATCCTCACTTTCAAGATTTGAGGCTATGCGCTTTGAAACTATGCCGTCAAGCGCCGAATACGGATAAATATATTCCGCTCTGTTCTTTATTTCCACGGTTATTTCATCATCGGGAACGGGCAGATATTCCTCCGTCTGTTCTTCGCTTTCCGAGGGGATATATTTTATAATCTCCGCTTTTAGCTTTGTATAGCAGGGCAGAACATTTTTGAACGCAAGTCCCGCAGCTTCACGGAATGCGTTTGCATCTGGGTGACGCAGAAGCGCCGTGAGAATACCCTCGCTGTAATTTGTAAAATTCGTAACCGTATACGGGTCAAGCGTTTTTTCGTTTCTGATGTTTGCTGCCGCTGCGGAAAGCGCTTTTGCGGCATCGGTGCATGAAGCCGACATAACAAGCTTTTCCTTTGCTCTCGTGAGCGCAACATAGAGCACACGCAGTTCTTCGGAATGCTCGGCGGTTTTGGTTTCAAGCATTGCAGCAAGTCTCGGCAGAGTGTCATATTTTATATCGCCGTTATTGCCCTTTATGCCTATTCCGCATTCGGGAGCAATTATAAGGTCTTCACGCAAATCGGTATCGTTATATGCTTTTTCGCACGCGCCTAAAATGCAGACGGGAAATTCAAGTCCCTTGCTCTTGTGTATAGTCATAATTCTGACTGCATCGGAAGCCTCGGAGGTCTGAACCGCATCAATATCCGTTCCGCTTCTGAGAAGCTTATCGAGATACCTCACAAAGCCCGAAACGCCTTTTCCCGTGCTTTCGGATTTGTTTGCAACATCAATGAATTTATTGAGATTCGATTTTTTCTTTGCTCTGTCGCCGGAAGCACAGATAACCGTTCCGTATTCATCAACCAGACGGCGAACAAGCTCACCCGTTCTGAGAGTTGCGGAAAGTCTTCTTATTTCGGCAAGCCTTTTAATAAATGAAACCGCTTTTTCATTGCCGTCATCGGCATAGGCATTCAGCGCCTGCCATATGTTTCCGTCTTTATGGGCGGCGCGCATAAGCGCCAAATCATCGGGCAGAAAGCCGAAAGCGGGTGAAAGCATAACCGCCGTGAGCGGAATATCGTCGGCAGGATTATCAATGATTTTAAGCAGCGAAACCGCAAACATTATTTCGGGCGAGGTCAGAAAGCCGTCGCTTGCCTCACAGCTTACGGGGATTCCCTTTTCGGTGAGCGCGGAAATATAATCGGCGGAGCTTCCAGTAAGGCTTCTGAGCAGTATGCAGAAATCTCTGTATCTCGGCTCACGGAAGCCATCGCCGTCGGAAATCTTCAGCTTGCCCGCCATGGCTTCGGAAATATAGTTTGCCGCAAATTGAGCCTGAGCCGTTTTAAAATTATCCTTATCACTTTCAATCAGATAAAATTCAGAATCGGCTTCATCGTGTTCGGGATATGGCGCCGAGGCTTCAAGATATTCCTTTTCATCGTATTCAAGTCCGCCGGCTTCACGGCTCATAAGCGCCGAGAATATAAAATTGACCGTTTCGGTAACTCCGTTTCTGCTTCGGAAATTCTTGCCGAGAGTTACCTTTGCAGGATAGTTACCGTTCTCATATTCTTTAAGAGTATCACGCCTGCCGAGAAAAATTTCGGGCATTGCCTGACGGAAACGGTAAATGCTCTGCTTGACATCTCCGACCATAAAGAGATTGGACTCATCTTTTGAGAGCGCCGAGAAAATCATATCCTGCGCACGGTTTACGTCCTGATATTCGTCAACCAGAATTTCTTTATAATTTCCGGAAAGCATAACGGCAAGCGGAGTGCGCTTCCAACCGTCGGAATCGGGCTGCGCAAGCAGCTTTAACGCAAGATGAAGCGTATCCGAAAAATCCGCTCCGTTTTCTTCCGCTTTAAGTCTGCCGAACTCTTCCACAAAATCCTTAACAAGTCCGATAAGCTCCGCCGTAACGGGAGAAAGAGAGGCAATATCGCTTTCATGGTCAGCCGAGCTTATGCAGAAAATCTTTTCGAGCGAAGCAATGTTTTTCTTATATTCCGTTCTGACTGCCGAGCATATATCCTTAGCCGTCGACGAATAACCTTTCGGAGCGTTTTTGAATTTTGCAAATGCTATATTGAAATACGCTTTGCATATTTCGTCCCAGCCGCTATCCGAAATTTTATCGAGAAAGCTGTCAAAAACGCTTATATCATTATAAAATGCAGGGCCATATTTTTCTTCAAGCTCCGGTTCATCGGCAAGCAGAGAAAGGCAATGCTCCGCGCCGTTCTTTGCGCTGCAAACCGTTTTTATTGCGTGATTTATCAGCAGTCTGCCCCACGGACTGTTTTCAATGCTCTCCGGAAAGCTGAACTGCGAGGCAAGAGAATCAAGATATATTTCGGGGAACGGATAAGCCTGAGAAAGCGTATAAAGCTTTTTAACGGCGGCAATCAGCTTTTTATCATCGTTTGAATTTCCGATAAGATTGCACAAAGCAATAAATTCGGGCGATGCGGATTTATGCCTGTTTTCAATCACGGCATTTATTGCGGTATCTTCAAAAATCCTGAGCTTGCCCTCATCAAGCAGAGAAAAGTCGGGAGAAATTCCGAGAGCGTGAAAATTTTCTCTGACGAGATTTATGCAGAATGAATCTATCGTGCATATGCTTGCAAACGGTAACATAAGCTGCTGACGGCGCAGGCGCTTATCCGACGGATTTTCGGCAATTCTTGCTCCGAGAGCGGCTGAAATTTTTTCTTTCATCTGAGCGGCGGCGGCTTTGGTGAATGTTACTATCAGCAGGTTTTCAACTCCGCACGGGTCTGAGCCGTCGCATATTCTCTGAATAACGCGCTCAACCAGAACCGCAGTTTTTCCCGAGCCTGCAGCGGCGCTTACCAATAAAGTGCCTTTGCGCGCTTCTATCGCTTTCTGCTGGTCATCAGTCCATTTCATCGCTCTCACCCCCCTTTGACAGCGTTTCGAGAACGGCGTTCAGGTCGCTGTCGGCAAGCTCCTTGCAGGGTCTGTTATTTTCATAACCGCAAACGGGTTTATAATCGCAGTATTCACATACCTTTTCATAGCTTTTGCCCTTTACGGGAAATGCGTCGATTTTTCCGTCTTGCAGGGAAAGAGCCATTTTAATCAGAAGCTTATCCGCTTTTTCTTTCAGCTTTTCAAGCTGAGAAAGGGCTATCAGCGAGCCTTTCATTTCGCCCTTTTTGAACTCAACGGGAATGAAAAGTCCGCTTGCTTCTCTGTCCATTGCAAGCACAACATCGCAGTCACCGAGAACGATTCCCTGCATTCTGCACGCCTTTTGCTTTTTATCGGCAACGGTCTCCGCACTCTCGGTGCGTTCGGCGGGAATAAGCGGAGAATTTGCGGGATAATAAAGCACTCCGGCAGGCGTTACTTCTCCGTAACGCTTCTTTCCGTTGCTCCAAAGGGCAAAAAGATAAATGAACATCTGCATATTCAACCCCTGCGTTACATCGCTGAGTCTAAACTCTTTTCCCGAGGATTTATAGTCGATTATCCTTATATATTTTCTGCCGTTTATCTCGGCGGTATCAACACGGTCAACCGCACCCGAAATGCTGAGCTTCACTCCGTTTTCGGAAAGCACATACGGCGGAATATCACCGTCGGAGCCTATTTTAAGCTCAAAATCAACGGGTCGGAAATCGCTCTGTGAAAGCTCACGGATAAGCCTTTTCGCAACATCACGAACGGTCAGCGCAAGTCTGCCGTAAAGATAAAGAAATCTTTCGCTTCTGCCTGCGCCGTCAAGATATTCGGCAAGATAACCGTTCATAATTCCGGTTATCTCCTCAAGCAGAGCTTCGTCATTCATATTTTCAAGCTCATCGGGGGAAAATTCCGAAAGAAGCTTTTCAAGCACAAAATGGATAACATTTCCTCTCTGCATCGGGTCAAGCTCGGCGGGCTTTCTCGGCATCGCCTTTAAGCCGTAACGGCAGAAATACGAAAATGCGCATTTGTGATAGGCTTCAACTCTGGAAGCGGAAATATACATATTGCTTCCGAAAAGTGCCTTCGCCGCCTCGGTATTTTCGATTGAAAATCCTTTTTTGCCGCAGGCTCTTTCAAGAGCCGAAAGTCTGTCCGCCCATTCGGGAGCTGATGAAAGATATTTTTTCGCCGAAGCACCGGCGGGAGTTTTTGCCGATGCGGAAAGCTCAAAAGCCGAAGAATCACTTTCAACAAAATACAGCCCGTCAAGCTCGGAGGTGTCAATTTCACGGCAAAACGGAAACAGTGCTTTGATTTTAACATATAACTCGGACGGCGAAAGAATATCTCCCTTGCCGTTTCTTTCCGGAGCGCAGACGAAAAGCTTTTCCGAAGCACAGCAGAAAGAGTTATATGCAATCAGCTTTTCTTCGGCAAGCTTGTATTCTCCGAAATCGGAAAGCTCTATTCCGAGCTCGCTCATTCTGCGGCGGTCATTATCGGTCAATGCCGAACCGCCCGAGGGAACGGCGGGGAAAACTCCGCTGTTTGCACCGGCAATAAATACGGCTTTGGGAGCGGAAACCCTTATTCTGTCGGCAGAACCGATTGTTATTTCATCAAGTCCCTGAGGCAGATTGCCCGAGGTCTGAACCGAGAGCATAAGCTCAAAGGTATCAAAAAAGCTCTTTGCGGTAACGCTTCTGCCGCGGAACACCGTTTCAAATCCGTCAAGTAAATCCATAAGCAGATTCCACATACGCTCAAGCTCAATAACTATTCCCGTTTCGCCCGATTCGGCAAGACTGAGTGCAAGTGCTTTGAGATTTTCGGAAGCGTTGACTCTTTCAAGATACCCGAAAAGTGCCTTTGCCGCAGAACCGCCGTCGGCATCGGCAAGAGCTTTTTTCAGTTCAAAGAGCGGAGCAACCGCCTTTATTCTCAATGAATTGATATATTCAAGCTTCTCTTTTCCGTTTCCGTCAAGCTGACCGAAGCCCGACGGATTGCGGCTCCATTCGCCGAGCCATTCCAAACCGTTTATCTGCCAAAGATAGCAATAATTTTCGATTTCGGAAATTTCGTCTGCGGTAAATCCCGCAAGCTCCGTTTTAAGGCACTGCATAACCGTTTCGGTCTTAAATCCCTTTGCGGCAATTTCAAGAGCGCTTGAAGCAAGAATCATAACGGGAGAAGCATCAACGGGCTGACGGCTGTCATCAAATACGGCGATTCCGCATTTTTTCAGAGCGCTTCTCAGCGGCGCTTCGTAAGCGGAGCTGTCACGGGCAATAACCGCAATGTCACGGCAGCGATAACCGTTTTCACGGATAAGCTTTTTCGCCGTGCAGGCAATATATTCGCATTCGGCATATATATCCGCCGCTTTTACAAGTGTTATGTTTTCGCATTCTTCCTCGTATATGTTCGGAGCGGGTGAAAACAGTTCCTTTTCGAGTGCGGCAAGCTCCGCAGAGCCGAAGCGGCTGAATTTCGGCGGAAAATTATTATATTTGCTTCCCATCGAAAGATACTGCGGCTTTGCGACGGGAATATTATTCTTTTTTGAAATATTTATCAGCTTCATCGCCGTTCTTTTCGTATGAGCGAAAAGGTCTGTTTCATCGTCGGCACGGCTCAGGTCATCGGTGCAGAGCGTAACATAAACCGCCTTTGCACGGGAAAGCATATGCGAAATAACGGCATATTCACGGGCGGTGAAGCCTCTGAAGCCGTCTATAAAAACAATGCGGTCAGTGAAATATTCGCATTCGGGAAGAATATCGCAAAGCTCCGTAAGCAGGTCATCGGGGTCAAAATGACTGCCCGAAATCATTGCATCGTAAGCATCAAGCACCGTAATAATATCGGAAAGCTTCATTTTAAGCAGTCCGTTTTCCATTCCGGCAAGAATGAGCCTCACTTCGTCTGAAGAAACGGCATTCTGCTTAAACTCCGATGAAAGCGCAATAAATTCGGTTATAACCGACGGCTTCGCTGTATGGCCGCCGTAAAGCTGCAATTTATCCCTGACACTTTCAAGTGCCATTCCCATAATTACGGCCTTTGAAGCCTCGTCAAGTCTTCTGCGCTCGTGCAGAGCGGGTTTGCCCACGAGCTTTTCGCCGAGACTTGTGAAGCTCAGCACATCAATTCGGCTCATCGCTCTTGCACCGATTTTGCCCAGCATCATTTTTTCACTCATAAAGCTGAACTGTTCGGGAACGATAAGCGTCATTTTCTGTTTTTCCGATGATGAAAAATCCCGTATGAGATTGGTTATGTGGGTGGTTTTACCGCCGCCCGAACGGGATAAAATAAGATAGAGCATATCAAAACTCCGTTTAATACATAATATATATATTATATCACATCAAACCGCATTTGTCAGCAGTTTTTGGAAGCGTAAACTTCATAATTGACAGATTATACAATATATGGTAATATGTTGTCGATGTGAAAGCATCCTTAAAGGCAACTATATACGGTAGGCGGTTAGTCCTCTTCTCTTATGAGGGCAATCTTTCGCCCTCGGAAAGGGGGCGGTGCTTATGGTTACATACGAAACTTTGTTTCTTTTCGGAACATTGGTTGTAGCAATTATAACACTTGTTATTGATATAACAAAAAAGAAATAACCGCCCTGTCCTTCAAAACAAGCGGTTATTTCTTTAAATAACTTTTTGAGGGCTAACCGTCTATCGGTTGCCTTTCTGTTATTATTATAGCATAATATCTCGGTTTGTCAACTTTATTTTTCGCCGAAACTTTTTGCTTAATATCTGACATCTGATATCTGAAAAGCGCAGACGGTTTACGTCTGCGCTTTTTCTTACATCGAAAGGTCTTCGACAACAAGTTCTCTTACACCGTTTTCTTCTTTTTGTTCGGGGGCTTTATCCCTTGTTTCAAAGAATTTTTCGGCTACGGCTGGGAAGAGTGCATAACTCAAAACGTCCTCTTCGCATTTGCCGATACCCTTATCCTGCATTTCCTTGCGGTATTTCTCAAGTTCGGGTTCTAACAGGTCGGCAGGACGGCAGGTGATAACCTCGTCGTCACCGATTGCTTTTTTGCGGACTTCCTCGTTTACTTCAGCCGGAAGTCTGCCGTATTCTCCACGAAGTAAGCCTTTTGACTCCTTGGGCACCATTTTATATCTTTCGCCCGAAATCACGTTCATAACAGCCTGAGTTCCGACAATCTGACTTGTCGGGGTAACGAGGGGAGGATAACCGAAGTCTTTTCTTACTCTCGGCACTTCTGCCAAAACGTCGTAATACTTATCCTCTTTACCCGCCTGTTTCAACTGATTGAGCATATTTGAAAGCATACCGCCGGGTACCTGATAAACGAGGGTTTTGGTATCAACGTTAAGCACTTTCGGGTCAAGAATGCCATCTTTTTTGAGGCGGTCCGCAACGGTACGGAAGTGAGCCGCAACGTCGGCAAGGGCGTTGAGTTCGAGTCCCGTATCTCTTTCGGTGCCCTTAAGGGTTGCTACCAGCGCCTCGGTTGAGGGGTTGGAGGTACCGTTTGCAAGGGGTGAAAGTGCGGTATCTACTATATCGACTCCTGCCTGAGCCGCCATAAGATAGGTCATATCGCCCGTACCCGTCGTATTATGGGTATGAAGATGAATTGGAACGTTTACGTTCTGCTTAAGTTTTGTTACGAGCGAATAAGCATCATAGGGAAGAAGCAGGTTTGCCATATCCTTGATACAGATAACGTCTGCGCCCATATTTTCAAGTGTTTTTGCAAGATTTACAAAGTATTCTTCATTATGAACGGGACTGCAGGTATAACTTATTGCAGTTTCGCAGATTGCGCCGTATTCTTTACAGGATTTTAC
>JAZRYD010000002.1:0-21005 GCA_045600535.1 Acutalibacteraceae bacterium
CACGCAGAGGATATTATGACATATCCGAAGCGTACAAGTCTATGCACTGTTTATGATTGAACCGCCGTGTACCGAACGGTACGCACGGTGGTGTGAGAGGTCGGCTACTCAACTAATGGGTAGCCTCCTACTCGATTATATAAAATGAAAATAGATGTTGTTTTTCTAAGCGTTTTTTCGCCCTCTCGTAGTATCGCATACAACTTCGGGTCGAAGAAAACGCTTTCTGCATCTAAATGCGACAGCCCCTTTTGCCGTAATATAGGATTTATAATCAATAATTCTCTGCGTGAACCTCGAAGAATGCCTGGGGATGAGCGCAAACGGGGCAGGCGGCGGGAGCTTTTGTGCCTACTACGATGTGACCGCAGTTGCGGCATTCCCAAACCTTAACCTCGCTCTTTGCGAAAACTTCCTGAGCCTCAACATTGCTGAGCAGGGCGCGGTAGCGTTCCTCATGCTTCTTTTCGATGGCGGCAACGGCTCTGAACTTTGCGGCAAGTGCGGTGAAGCCTTCCTCTTCGGCTGTCTTTGCGAAGCCCTCATACATATCTGTCCACTCAAAGTTCTCTCCGTCAGCGGCGGCGGCAAGATTTTCGGCTGTTGAGCCTATTCCGTCAAGCTCCTTGAACCAGAGCTTTGCGTGTTCTTTTTCGTTATCGGCTGTCTTAAGGAACAGCTCTGCTATCTGTTCAAAGCCCTCTTTTTTTGCCTTTGAAGCAAAATAAGTGTACTTGTTTCTTGCCTGAGATTCACCTGCAAAAGCAGCTTCGAGATTTTTCTCGGTCTTTGTTCCTGCATATTTTGTTGCCATTTTGTTTTCCTCCTGAGTTTCTTTGTTTTATTTATTTTTTGCAAGACATTCGGGACATATACCCTCAAAAAATGCCCGATGCCTTTTAATTGCAAATCCCGTTTGCTTTTCGACGATGCTGTCACTTTCCTTGCTGTATTCAATCGGAGCATCAACAACCCGTCCGCACTCGGTGCAGATTATATGGTAATGATTATCAAGGCGGCTGTCGTATCTGTCAGCCCCGGGAACTCTCACGTGAAGAATATCACCGTTTTCTGAAAGAATACCCAGATTGCGGTAAACCGTACCCTTGCTTATTTTTTCGTCCTGAGAATGAATGTCAAAATAAATATCGTCTGCTCCCGGGTGGTCGCACCGATTCATAACATTATCATAAATCATTCTCCGCTGACGGGTATCCCTATGCTGTTTTAATTTAATATTCATAAGCATTCCTTTTTGCTAATAGGAATTATTACTAATTAGATTATGACATATAAATACCGGTTTGTCAAGCGATTTGAGCATTCTATGTTGATAATTCATATTGATAATGATATAATGCAGTTGAATAACAGGCAAAAGGACAGCTTATGGATAATATTTTTGATTCAAGGGAATACAAAACCTCACGGCGTGCATATTCGGCGCAGTGTATGTTTGAATATTTTATTTCGCTTCTCTCAACAGATGCTTTTCTTGCAAAGCTTCTTAAGGACATTGGTCTGAGCGATGCGCTGACGGGGATAGTATCCTCAATAATTTCGTTTGCATTTCTGTTTCAGCTTATGTCAATTCCGCTGGTCGGCAGGATAAAAAGCGTAAAGAAAAGCATGATTGGGCTTGATACGGCAAGTCAGGTTCTCTTTGCGGCAATGTATCTGATACCGTTTCTGCCGTTCGGAGTGAACGCAAAAGCGGCGGCGGTAACGGTTACGGTTATCCTTGCATATCTTACGCTTTACCTGAACAGTTCAATCTGCTATAAGTGGGGGAATTCGTTTGTTTCGCCTGACGGCAGGGGATTATTTTCGGCAATAAAGGAAATGGTTTCTCTGCTCGGGGGAATGTTTTTCACTCTCGGTGCAGGTCTCATAACGGATAGATTTGAGTCAAGAAACAACTTGCACGGCGCTTTTGTTTTTCTTTCGGCGGCTATGCTGGTTATCTGTGTTTTCAATTTTATATGCTTATATTTAATGAAAGATATTCAGCTCAGCGAGAGCAAGACGAGAAAATCGCTGAAAAAAACGGCGGTTGTGCTTTTCAAAAATAAAAAATGCCGTGATGTTGTGATACTCACCTCGGCGGCGGAAATTGCAAAATATATAACAATCGGATTTATGGGTACATACAAAACGGGCGAGCTCGGCTTTTCGGTTGGTCAGATACAGCTTATAAATATAGCTTCCAATCTCGGCAGATTTGCGGTTTCGAGACCGTTCGGAATATATTCGGATAAAAAATCATATGCCGACGGTTATTTTCTCGGTACGATAATTTTACTTGCGGCATTTATTACGGGAATATTCATTTCACCGAAAACCCGTTTTCTGATAATCGTTTTTATGATGCTTTATAATATCAGCGCTGCGGGAACGGGTCAGAATACATTCAGTATGATGTATAAGGCTGTTGACGATGAATATATTATGCCCGCAATGTCGGTAAGCAACAGCGCGAGAGGAATACTCGGCTTCTGCGCCTCGCTTGTCGGAAGCGCAATTCTTACAAGGGTACAGAATAACGGTAATTCGGTATGCGGAGCGGCAGTTTACGGGCAGCAGATACTCTGCGCCGTTTCGGCAATACTTACCGCCGCCGTGCTGATTTTCAATAAAAAAATGATTTCAAATAAAGAAAGGGAAAGAGAAGTATGTCAAAGTATCTGATAGTCAACGCCGATGATTTCGGAATGTGCGGGGCGGCGAACGATGCCGTTATCGACCTTTTCAAAAGCGGTATGCTGAAATCCTCAACAATAATGATGCCCTGTCCCGCCGCGGAGGAGGCGGTAAAATTTTCGGTTGAAAATCCGCAGTATGCAATCGGCGTTCATCTGACGATGACGAGTGAATGGAACGAATACAGGTGGAAGCCGCTCAGCGGCGGAAAATCGCTTGTTGATGAAGCGGGATTTATGTGGAAAAACAGCCGTCTCGTGGGTAAGAATGCGAAGCTTGACGAGCTTGAAGCAGAAATAAAAGCGCAGGTTGATAAGGCTCACGCTCTCGGAATGAAGCCGTCTCACCTTGATAACCATATGGGTTCTCTTTACGGCCATTTTACGCTTAGATTTGAGCTTCTCAAAATGACTCTGCAAGTTTGCGGAGAATACGGCTATGCGTTCAGAATGTTCACAAAAACCGCAAAGAGCGTTGCGCCGTCCGATGTGCCTTATTTTGTTTTCAGTCCGCTTAAATATCTTTCGTCGCATTGGGGAAAGAAATATAATGTAATTATGCCGGATTATCTGCTTTTCCCCGATTGGCCTGCAATGAATAAAATAATCGGTCCGAAAAGCAAGGGCGATTTCAATGAGGATTATCGGGTATACCGTGATGAAATTCTGAAAATCTGGACAAATATTCCGGACGGCATAACCGAGACCTTTGTTCACCCGTCGCTTGATACTCCGGAGCTGCGCTCCATAACGGGCTCGTGGCATCAGAGAGTTTGGGAATATCAGCTTCTGAAAGACCCCGAAACGCATAAATATTTAAAAGCCCACGGCGTTGAGCTTATCAGCTACCGTGAGCTTATCGAAATTCGGAATTCGGAATTATGAATTCGGAATTCAAAACGCCCCTTAATTCCTAATTCCGCATTCCTGATTCCGAATTCAATAATATCTGTAGCTTGCAATTACTTTGCCGAGAATAACAACCTCGTCAACGATAATCGGTTCATAGGCATCATTCTGCGGCTGGAGACGGAAATGTCCGTTCTCTTTATAGAATGTTTTTACCGTTGCGGAATCATCAATCAGAGCAACAACCATATCGCCGTTTGCGGCTGTCGGTGTTCTTTCAACTATCACAATATCTCCGCTGAGTATTCCGGCGTTGAGCATACTTTCTCCCCTGACTCTCAGGGCGAAAAGCTCTTTATCCTGAGCGCCCGGCATTGAGAAAGGCAGATAGCCTTCGATTTCTTCAACGGCAAGAATGGGTGCGCCGGCGGTAACTGTTCCGAGAAGCGGAACATTGGCAACATTATCTGCCTGGCCGACTATTTTTATGCAGCGTTTGAGCATCGGCGGGCGCTGAATATAGCCTGCCGCTTCAAGCGAATCAAGGTTTGCCTGAACGGACGAGGTTGAACGCAGACCTACCGCCGCTCCGATTTCACGAACGCTCGGGGTCATACCGTCTTTTGATTTTTCAACCAGATATTCATAAATTTTCTGCTGAATAGGGGTTATCGGTTTCATGATAATACCTCTTTCTGCGCATTATTGTTCCAAAAAGGAAGAATAACGGCGAATATATTTGTTTCCGAATGTATTATAGCACAAATGTTCAGCAATTGCAAACATTTGTTTGAATTTTTTCAAAAAATTTTTAAAAAAGTGTTCAATATTCGGGAAATGTGATATAATAGAATAAAATAATACAGCAAAATGCGGAAAGGATTAAGGCTTATGAATAAATCTTTAAACATTCCGAATGCGGATTTCCCCGAACAAATCGGAATAAGCAGCGCTGAAATCAATGCGCTTGTGAACGATATGAATGAAAGCGGAGTTGAGCTTCATTCGATTAAAATTATGCGCTACGGCAAAGCGGCTTATGAGGCTTACCGTTATCCGTATAACGCCGAAACGCCGCATACAATGTATTCCGTGAGCAAGAGCTTTACCTCCGCGGCAATCGGATTTGCGATTGACGAGGGACTTATTTCGCTTGAAACAAAGCTTCT
This sequence comes from Acutalibacteraceae bacterium, assembly GCA_045600535.1. Taxonomy (GTDB): domain Bacteria; phylum Bacillota; class Clostridia; order Oscillospirales; family Acutalibacteraceae; genus CAG-177. The sequence goes on from JAZRYD010000002.1 coordinate 4,718, forward strand.
TGATATTTTCCCCGAATACAGAACCGCAAAATATGATGCAAGGCTTGAAAAGATAAACATTTTCCATCTGCTCACGATGACCGCCGGCAAGGACGTAAGTCTGTTTTCCGACAAAACAAAGGACAGATGGGTTAAAGACTTTATGGATGCCGGCTGGTATGCCGCGCCGGGTGAGGGCTGGAGATACATCAGCGAAAATACATATATGTGCTCCGCAATAATCAAAAAGGTTACGGGCATGAATATGACGGATTATCTTATGCCGAGACTTTTCGAGCCTCTCGGAATTGAAAGAAAACCCTTCTGGGAGAGTGACCCCGCAGGCGTTGAAGCGGGCGGATGGGGACTTTTCATCACAACCGATGAGCTTTCGAGATTTATTCTCTGCGTTTCGCAGAACGGACGCTTCAACGGAAAACAGGTTATTCCCGAATGGTACATAAAGGAAGCTACGGCTTATCAGGTTCAGAACGGTCAGGCTGACGGCTACGGATTTTTCTTCTGGAGAAATGAAATCGAAAACAGCTACCGTGCCGACGGAATGTTTTCGCAGTTCGGTATGGTATTTGAAGATTACGATGCCACAATAGTCATAACCTGCAGTGAGGTTGATGAGGATAAAACGAGGAAATGTATCAACAGGCATATTCCCGCTCTGTTCGTTGAAAAAACGGACGAAAAGCCCGAAGATGCTCCCGAGCTTCCCGAGCTTGAACCGCTTGCTCCGCTTGAAAAGAAGCCCAGAAGCGTTATGGAGGAATTTATAAAGGGCAGAGTTATTCATTTTCCGAAAAATCCCGTTCTGAATATTGCGGGCTGGCCTCTTTCGATGCTTCCGATGGCGGTTGTTTATATGTCAGCCGACAGAGGCGGAAATATTGATAATCTTGTGCTTAATTTCAGCGAAAACGAGTGTAATATTTCGTGGGACGAGGGTAAGGCTCATAACTCCGTTTCCTGCGGAATGGACGGCAAAGACAGATTCGACAAGTTCCGTCTCGGCGGAATTGATTTTACCTCCGTTGCTTCTGCGGCGTGGATAAGCGACAGCATTCTCGAAATTCATATCCGTGCGCTTGAGTCCATCTGCGAACGCAGAATAGAGCTTGAATTTAAAGGAAATACCGTTATTCTCTATCCGTCAAGCAGTCCGGCACTCAAAACGATTGCCGATAATGTAAGCGGATTTGTTGCGAGCATGATTCCGGTTGAACAGCTTGCAAAGCTCGGCGGAAAAGCAGTAGGTCAGCTTGATAAAATTCTTGAAGCGCCGATGATAGGAAAGATTTATTGACAGTATGAACGAAAAGAAAACTGAAAAAAGATTTTCACCTATGCGCGTGTCGCTGCTGCTGTTCGTGTTTTTCATCATAATCGGATTTAAAGCGTATGAAGAGCCGATATGGTTTACTCTTTCGGAACGCAAGGTGATAAACAACGATTTTTATGCGGCGCATACCGTTGCCTGCCGTGCGGAAAGCGAAGAATGCGCAAAGCTCAGAAATTATATAAGCCTGAGAATTGAAATAAACAACGGCTATCCGAAGCTGCTGACTGATTTTGACATAAAAATGCTCGAAAAATGGCGTGATGAAGCCTCGGAGATTGCGAAATACAGTAATCTTTTCAATAAAAAAATATCCGGAACTGCCGTGCGTCTGAGCGAAACGCTGGAGCTGGTATGCAGTTTATATAATGATTATAATATGCTCGAAGACGATATAAATTCGGTTATCGAAGTTTTTTCGGAGCTTAACCGTCTTTACAGCGATGCGGGCGACGGCGGAAACACCGTTTTCACCGTTGAAGAGGAAAACGCAAAAATTGAGAACTGGTTATTTCTCAATGAGAAAATAAGCGATGTGGCTTACAGCATACCCGGGTATGAAAATCTCTATTTGCTCAATTACCTTATTAAAGAGGTTCGCGGCGAATGTGATGACCTGAGCACGGCTATGCGAATGGTGCTTGAAAACGGATATTCAGCCTACGACAGCGTGCGCCTGAGCGGAGAAGGGGTTAAAACTTTTCCCGATATTCAGAGCAATAATAATCAGAAAGTGAACCTGCAAAGAAAAGAAGAATATATCGAAGCGATGTATTCCGGCGTTTGCCGAGCACTTTTGCAGAACATAGCGGAATATTATACCGTCGGACTTGAAGATTAAATACATATATTATGATTGACAAAACAACAATAATATTGTAGAATGTATTCGACAAGGGGGCGGGACAATGAATCACGCTTTACTGAAAAATATAATATATGACCAACATGAGATAATCAGAAACGCTCAGATAGTTCCGAGAGAATACAGTTTTGACGAAAACGGAAATTATGTGCTTGTGGGAATAAGAAGAGCGGGAAAATCCACTTTGCTTTATAAAATTGTTCATGAGCTTATCAAAAAAGGCGTTAAGTGGGAACAGATTATCTATATAAATTTTGAAGATGAAAGGCTTTCGGAATTTAAAAAGGAAGATTTCAACGATATTATTTCCGTTCAGGCTGAGCTTAGTGACGAAAAAGGATATTTTTTCTTTGACGAAATTCAGAATGTTGACGGCTGGGAGAAATTTGCACGCCGCATTGCCGATGCCAAAGAAAGAGTATATATTACCGGAAGCAATGCTGCAATGCTGAGCAGGGAAATTGAAACCGTTCTCGGCGGCAGATATATTTCAAAATATATCAGTCCGTATAATTTTGCGGAATTTCTTACTGCAAAAAATACCGAGTTTGACGAAAAAGCACTTAACGGGACAAAATCCTGCGGCAGTATCCGCAAGGGTTTCAACGAATATCTTGAATACGGCGGGCTTCCGGAATCACTTATGTTCACATCAAAAAGGGAATATATTCAAAGCGTTTATCAGAAGGTATTGCTCGGAGATATTGTTACGAGAAACGGGGTAAGAAACGATTATGCGATGAAGCTTCTTATTAAAAAGATAGCGGAATCGGTCAGAAATGAAATTTCGTTTACAAAGCTCAGCAATACTTTGAACGGAACAGGAGCTTCGGTCAGCAAGGATTCGGTTATTGATTATGTTAAATTCGCAAAGGATGCCTATCTTCTGTTTGATATTAAAAATTTCTATGCAAAATTTCAGGACAGAGAGGGAAATCCGAAATACTATTTCTGCGATAACGGTGTACTGAATTTGTTCCTGTTTGAAAAAGAAACATCGCTGCTTGAAAATGCGGTTGCGGTTTTTCTCAATCAGAATTTCGGGAAAGAAATATATTTTCTGAAATCCTCTGCAACAAAGGTTGATGTTGATTTTTATGTTCCCGAAATAAAAACGGCAATTCAGGTAGCTTATTCGATTTCGGGTGATGCAAGGGAAAGAGAAATAAATAACCTTGTTAACCTTGCAAGGCATAATGATTATATTGAAAGATATATAATTATCACCTTGGAAGAGGAAGAAGAAATTATAACAAAATCCTGCCGCATTTCGGTTATTCCCGCATATAAATTTTTGCTTAAAAAATGAAATATAAAAATTATTGACTTTTATTTTTCGATATGATATTATTTTTAAAACGGCGGTTGCCGTTCCCGATGTTAAAGGGGAGTAGCTTAAGGGCGTGAGCCCGAGTTGACTGTCAACAACCGATGCATTGCATCTGGCAGCCGACCCTGATTTATGGAAGCGAGACCTTTGACAGAGACCAATCTCTCTGTCAAGGGTCTTTTGGTTTATTTGAAAGGAATGAACAGAATGAGATTTTATCTTGAAGAAATTGATTCCGTTTTCAAAGCGGTTAACAGTTCCGCCGAGGGTCTTACCTCAGCGCAGGCTGAAAAAAGACTTGCCGAAAACGGAAAGAATAAGCTCAAGGAAGCCGAAAAGGACAGCTTATTCAAAAAGTTTGTAAATTCTCTTGCCGACCCGATGATAATTATGCTCATCGTTGCCGCGGTAATTCAGGCGGTTGTTGCGGTTGTTGAAGCCGGCGGACACCCCACTCTTGCCGATTTTGCCGATGTGCTTGTTATTCTTGTTGTTGTTATCATCAACACCATAATGAGTCTTGTTCAGGAAAGCAAGGCCGAAGCGGCAATGGACGCACTTATGCAGATGACTGCCGCAACGAGCAAGGTTCTGCGTGACGGCGAAATCAAGATAGTCAAGAGCGAGGATATAACAATCGGTGATGTTATCGTTCTTGAAGCGGGAGATGCCGTTCCCGCGGACTGCCGTATAATCGAATCGCACAGCATCAAGGTTGAGGAAGCGGCGCTCACGGGTGAATCTGTTCCCGTAACAAAGATTATTGATGTGCTTATGTGCAGAGATACAAATCAGGACGTTGCACTCGGCGACAGAAAGAATATGATATACAGCGGTTCAACCGTTGTTTACGGCAGAGGAAAAGCAGTTGTAACGGGTATCGGAATGGATACCGAAATGGGCAAAATCGCCGATGCTCTTTCTCAGGCGGAAAAAGAGCAGACTCCTCTCCAGAAAAAAATGGCGGAGCTTTCCGCATTCCTCACAAAGCTTGTTATCGGCATCTGCATTCTCGTTTTTGCAGTCGGTATCGGCAGAGAGATATTCAATGAGGGTCTTGCAAACTTCAATTTAAGCGACTTCGGCAATGCCTCACTCAATACATTCATTGCGGCAATCGCGCTTGCGGTTGCGGCTATCCCCGAGGGACTTCCCGCCGTTGTAACGATTATTCTTTCAATCGGCGTTACGGCAATGAGCAAAAGGCAGGCGCTTATCAGAAAGCTCACCGCCGTTGAAACTCTCGGCTGTACTCAGATAATTTGCTCCGATAAAACCGGCACACTCACTCAGAACAAGATGACCGTTGTTGACCATTACGGTGACAACGAAAACCTTATAGCCACCGCAATGGCGCTCTGCTGCGATGCAGAGGTTGACGATGCGGGCAAGGTAACGGGTGAACCCACCGAAGCGGCTCTTGTTGCTTATGCTTATAAGCTCGGGCTTAACAAGAATAAGCTTGCCGCGGAGAATCCGAGAATCGGCGAAGCTCCGTTTGATTCGGGCAGAAAGATGATGTCCACCGTTCATCAGACGGCAGACGGAATAGTTCAGTACACAAAGGGTGCGCCCGATGTTGTGCTTAAGCATTGCAAATATGCGCTCGTTAACGGCGAAATCGTTGATTTCACCGATGACCTCAGAAAAGAGGTAGCTGAGGATAATAAGCGTATGGCGGATAAGGCGCTGCGTGTGCTTGCCGTTTCACTCAGAAAATATGATGCCGCACCCGATAATTACGATGCGGAAAATCTTGAAAACGACCTTGTTTTCGTAGGTCTTACCGGAATGATTGACCCGATTCGTCCCGAGGTTAAGGCGGCAATCGACGAATGCCGTGAGGCGGGCATAGTTCCGATTATGATAACCGGTGACCATAAGGATACGGCGGTTGCAATCGGCAGGGAGCTCGGCATTATAACCGATGCAAGCCAGGCGATTCTCGGTGCGGACCTCGATAAATTCACCGATGAAGAGCTTGTCGAAGAGGTTACGAAATATTCGGTTTATGCAAGAGTTCAGCCCGAACATAAAACAAGAATAGTCAAGGCGTGGAAAGCCAGAGGAATGGTAACCGCAATGACCGGCGACGGCGTTAACGATGCTCCCTCAATCAAGGCTTCCGATATCGGCATCGGAATGGGTATCACGGGAACAGATGTTACCAAGGGTGTTGCCGATATGGTTCTTGCCGATGATAACTTTGCAACCATAGTCAATGCCGTTGAAGAGGGCAGAAAGATTTACGATAATGTCTGCAAGGTTCTTCAGTTCCAGCTTTCAACCAATATGTCGGAAGTTATCATAATGTTCCTTGCTTCCGTTCTTAACTTTACTATTCTTGCTCCCGTTCATCTGCTTTGGATAAACATGGTAACGGATTCACTGCCCGGACTTGCTCTCGGAATGGAAAAGGCAGAGGGCAACCTGATGAAGAGAAAGCCCAGAGCCACAACCGACGGAATATTCTCTCACGGCGCAGGCTTCGATATGGTATGGCAGGGCATATATCTTGCCGCTGTTGAAATCGCTTCATATGTTATCGGCTTCTTCATTGAAAACAAAACCCTCAGCGGTATGATAGGCAACCACGCAATCGAATGCCCGAACGCAATCGCAATGGCATTCCTTACCGTAAACTTTGCCGAAATGATGTGTGCAATCAATATGCGTTCACGCACGGGCTCACTCTTCTCAAAGAGTATGTTCAAGAATATGAACTGGTGGCTTGTAGGCGCATTCTTCGTAACAACAATTCTTACCCTTGCTGCAATTTATATTCCCGGACTCAGCGATGTATTCGGAATCGAGCAGGGCACATTTGAGTTTAAAGAGCTTGCAATTTCCGCACTTCTCGCACTTTCAACCATTCCCGTATTTGAAATCGGAAAAGGCATCAGAAGAGCTGTCAACGCAAAGAAAGACTAATAAAGAGATAAAAACAGGGCTTGCTGCGGCAGGCCCTGTTTTGTGTTAATCAAATGATAATCCGAACAGCGGATAAAAAAAGGGCTTGCGACCGTTTCAGCCGCAAGCCCGAAATCTTTTAAACTTAATTAAAGATTGATACCGAGTTTTCCGAGAATATCATCAAAGGGGATTTTGGAAACAAGGTCTTTAACGGTGTTGAAAATTCCGCCGAGGTCGATGCCTTTAACAATGCCGCCAACCTTATCAATGATGCCCTTGAAGGTGTCACCCTTAACGAAATCAACAATGATGTTGAAGAGGCACTTGAGAGCTGCACCGGTGTCACCTGCTTTGAAGTAAGCTTTCATAAGGTCTGCATCGCTTGCGTTTGAGCAGGTTGTCTGATGAGCGTCATAAGCAGCTTTGCTGTGGAAAACTTCGCCGCATTCGCAAACAACGCCGTCAACGATGATGGTGTTTTTGCAGGTCTTGGAGTGGTCTGCATTGGGGAAGGTGCTTTCGATGTGTGCTTTGAGCTCAGTGGGAGTTTCAAATGAAAGACCGCAGAAATCACAAGTGAGCTCAGCGGGAGCTATTTCTGCAAATGCTACACAGCAGGCTGAAAATGCGAACATAACTGCGAAAAGAACTGCTAAAAATTTCTTCATTTTTGGTTCCATCCTTTTAAAAATTTTTTAAGGTGATATTATATTACCACCTATCGCCGATTATGTCAACAATTTATTGACAAAAAAATCTTCCGATGATACAATTATAATGTAAAAATAACCATAGGAGAAATTAAAATGATTACCAAAGAATATTTCGGCACAACGGCTGACGGAAAAAAAGTTGATGCTTTTGAACTGAAAAATACAAACGAAACATCGGTTAAAATCATAACCTACGGCGCAACGGTGAATAATATTTTCACAAAGGATAAAAACGGAGAGCTTGCGGATATACTTGTGGGCTTCGATACTCTTGAGGGCAATGAAAAATATTCCGCAAATCAGGGTGTAACCGTCGGCAGATACGCAAACAGAATCGCAAACGGTGAATTTACGATTGACGGCATTAAATATGAGGTTGATAAAAACGAAAACGGAGTTACCTGCCTGCACGGCGGCGACGAGCTTTCAAAGACGGTCTGGAACGCAATCATTGTTGATGATAACTGCCTTGAAATGAGCTGTGTCAGTCCCGACGGCGCAAAGGGATTTCCCGGAAAGGTTGAATTTAAGGTTACTTTCACCCTTTATGAAAATGATTCATTGAAGATAGACTATTATGCCGTCAGCGATAAAAAGACGGTTATAAATATGACAAATCACGCTTATTTCAATCTTGCCGGCAAGGGCGATGTTCTCGGCCATGAGCTTATGATAAACGCGGATTCGTTTACTCCCACCGATGAAAGAAGCATTCCCACGGGTGAGATAAGAGCGGTTGAGGGAACGGCGTTTGATTTCAGAACTCCCAAGCCCATCGGAAAAGACATCGGTGCAGATGATGAGCAGCTTATTATGTGCAAGGGCTATGACCATAACTTCTGTCTTAATGACGGCGACGGCCCGGCGGCTTCGGCATATGAGCCGGAGAGCGGCAGAATGCTTGAGGTTTATACCGACCTTATCGGCGTTCAGCTTTATACCGGCAATTTTCTTGACGGAACCGTTGAGGGTAAGGGCGGAGTGCTTCTGCAAAAGCACGCGGGCTTCTGCCTTGAAACGCAGTTTTATCCGAATACACCCAATATGCCCGAGTGGCCGCAATGCACATTTGATGCAGGCGAAAAATTCACAAGCACAACGGTGTTCAAATTTTCCGTGAAATAAATTCACAGTTACTTAATCTTTGCGGCATTCGGTAACAAATTATTTTACGGCAATTCACAGATTTTTTATAAATCCGAGTATAATTTAAATTGTGGAAAACAAATTCCGAGAGGGGGATATATCAATGGCGGCTGAAAAAATACTGGTTGTTGATGATGATAATAATATATGCGAGCTGCTCAGACTCTATCTTGAAAAAGAGGGTTATGAGGTGATTATCGCAAATAACGGCGGCGATGCTCTGAAAATGTTCCGTGAGCTTTCACCCGACCTTATGCTGCTCGACATTATGCTTCCCGTGCTTGACGGCTGGCAGGTCTGCCGTGAGGTCAGAAAGTTTTCGGATAAGCCGATAATTATGCTCACCGCAAAGGGCGAAACCTTTGATAAGGTGCTCGGCTTTGAGCTTGGCGCAGACGATTATGTTGTAAAACCGTTCGATGCAAAGGAAGTTATGGTGAGAATCAAAGCCGTGCTTCGCAGAAGCGGTTCCGCGGCAAAGGTTGATATCAAAGAGGTAAGATATGATAAGCTTGTTATAAATCTTACCAATTATGAGCTTACCGTAAACGGTGAAAAGATTGATACTCCGCCGAAAGAGCTTGAGCTTATTTATCATCTTGCAAGCAACCCGAACAGGGTTTTCACCAGAGACCAGCTTCTTGATGAGGTTTGGGGCTTTGATTATTACGGAGACTCAAGAACGGTTGATGTTCATGTTAAAAGACTGCGTGAAAAGCTTGAGGGCATTTCGGATAAATGGGAGCTTAAAACGGTCTGGAGCGTCGGATATAAGTTTGCAACAAAAGAGTGATATTTATGCTTCGCAAAAGAAGCTCCGGACTTTTCCGGAAATACTTTGTAATTACAATTTCGGTTATCCTTGCAAGCTTCGTCTTTTTAGGCGGGGCTCTCTTGCTTTTTGTCTCAAAGCTCTGGATGGACGAAAAAATGGATTTGCTTGCCGAAAATTCACGCAGCGTATCGGAAAATACAAGCAATGTTTTTCAGTCCGATTATATGGGCGAGAGCGGCAGGGGCTCGGTAATTGTTGTATGCAATACGCTTTTGCAGATTTCAAATGCGGTTGATGCCGATGTTTTTATCACCAACAGCGACGGCTATGTCGTTTACTGCAAGGATTTGCTGCTTTCAAATATGGCACTTTATACGGGAAAATGTATGGTTCACGACCAATATAAAATTCCCGATGAAATAATGAGAGTTGCGCTTAAAAAGGATTTCCGTTCAATGAGCGATTTGGGCGGAGTGCTCAGCGGAGTGCATTTTATAGTCAGCTCACCGCTGATAGTCAACGGCAATGTTGTGGGTGCGGTGTTCTCAACTCAGCCCGTTACCGAGGGACTGACTCCCTATGTTGCCGCTATATTCAAAATGTTCTTTATCGCGGCACTTGTTGCATTTATAATCTCGTTTGCGCTTGTTTATTTTGTCAGTTACCGTTTTACAAATCCGCTCAGGGCAATGTCAACGGCGGCAAAGCAGTATGCAAACGGCGATTTTTCAACCAGAATAAATCTGAAGCGTGCGAGTCACCCGATATTCGGCCATGATGAGGTCGATGAGCTTATAACGGCGTTCAACTCCATGGCACAGGCACTTGCAACGCTTGAAACCTCAAGGCGAAGCTTTGTTGCGAATGTTTCACACGAGCTTAAAACTCCGATGACAACAATCGGCGGCTTTATTGACGGTATTCTTGACGGAACAATCGAAAAAAGTGAGCAGGCGCGTTATCTGAGCATTGTTTCCGATGAGGTCAAGCGCCTTTCCAGACTTGTTACCTCAATGCTGAATATCAGCAAAATGGAAGCGGGAGAGCTTGAATTAAAGCCTGTTGCCTTTGATGTTTCGGATATGCTTTTCAGAACGCTTCTCGGCTTTGAACAGCTCATTGATAAAAAGAATATCGAAATCAAAGGTCTTGATTCGATTGAGTCTTGCAGCGTTACGGCGGATAAGGATATGATAAATCAGGTAATATATAACCTGATTGATAATGCCGTGAAATTCACTCCCGAGGGGGGTTATATTGAGGCGGCGGTCAAATCCGACCCCGAAAAGGCGATAATCAAGATAAAGAACAGCGGAAACGGTATACCGAGTGACGAAATAGACAAAATTTTCGAGAGATTCTATAAGCTTGATAAATCACGCAGCTATGATGTCAAGGGTGCGGGAATGGGACTTTTCATTGTCAAAACTCTTGTTGAGCTTAACGGCGGCAGAATTGCCGCAAGGAGCGTTGAGGGCGAATTTACCGAATTTATTACCCAATTACCCCTTATTTAACAGACTGTATGCCGAATATTGAATGATTGTTAAACACTCGTTCAAAAATTCTTAATAACATCAGAATAAAATAATTTCAAACAACAAAAGCTCGGAGGAAATGCAGATGAATGATGAATTTGAAAACGGCGGTGAAATAAGAGAAGAACCCGTCGAAGCAGCAGAGCAGGAGGAAACTCAGGCGGAAATAATCGAAAGTGAAACCTTTGAAGCGCCGGAGATTCAGGAAGAAATTCAGCCGGAAAATGAAGAGGCGGCGGAACAGCCCGTTGAAGCTCAGCCGGTTGAACCGAATGACACTTCAAATATCTATTCGGGAACTTATCATTATACCAGACCGCCGTATCAGCAAAATCCGTATCAACAGAATCAGTATCAGCAAAATGCGTATCAGCAGCCCCCTTATCAGCAAAATCCTTACGGTTATGCTCAGCCTCAGCCGCAGACACCGCCCAAGAAGAATAACAAGGGCGTAAAATTATTTGTTGCGGCTCTCGGAATCATTGCGGCAATCGCGCTTGCAATAGGCGTTGCAGCCGTATCGAAATATGTTATAAATAAAAAGGGCATAAAGGATACGGGTAAAATAAGCAGCGGTGATACAGGAGCAAGTCTTAATATAAATTCATCACCCGTTTCACCCACAGAGGTTAATATTGACGGTCCTCTTTCCACAACGGCGATTGCCGCAAAGGTCAGAGCAAGCAATGTGGGCATAGTGGTTTATAAAAGCGGCTCAAGCTCGGCGGCAGGCGAAGGCTCGGGCATAATTATGGGTGAAGATAAAAGCGGAAATTATACCTATGTCATAACCTGCGCCCATGTTATCGACGATAAGGGAGTTAAGGTAACGGTTCAGACCGAGGACGGCACTTCCTATGATGCCGATATAGTCGGCTATGATATCAGAACCGATACAGGCGTTCTCAAAATCAAGGCTCACGGACTTCCCGCCGCGGAGTTCGGCGATTCAAACGCTCTTTCGGTAGGCGACCCCGTTTATGCGGTAGGCAATCCCGGCGGAGTTGAATTTTTCGGCTCGTTCACAGGCGGTTATGTTGCTTCGATAGACAGACCCATAAGCAGCGAAATCGGCTACACTATGAAATGTATCCAGCACAGCGCCGCAATAAGTCCCGGAAATTCGGGCGGAGCGCTTGCAAACCAGTACGGTCAGGTTATCGGCATAAACTCTCAGAAAATCGCTTCAACAAACTATGAACAGATAGGCTTTGCAATTCCGATAAGCTCGGCAAAGGCAATCATTGATAATCTTATCAATGTCGGCTATGTTCCCAACAGACCGAAGCTCGGCATAACCTATTATCCGCTCAGCGCCAGCGCACAGTACAGTATGATAGCGCAGATTAAGGGGCTTCCCGCGGGAACGCTTATCATAAACGAAATCGGCTCGGACAGTTCTCTTGCGGGAACGGAAGCAAGAAAATACGATATGATAACCAAGGTTGACGGCAAGGAGCTCACAACGGCGGATGTTCTGCTTGAGCTGATAGATAACGGTAAGGTCGGCGATAAGCACACGCTCACCCTTTGCAGAGTCAACAGCAATTACAGCATTGACGAATTTGAAGTCGATATAACCCTTGTTGAGGATAAGGGCGACGAAATTGAAGAAACCACAACCTATCAATACATCGACCCGTTTGAATATTTCAACAATTTCGGATTTTAAACATTTTAAATAATAAAAACCGCTGGTTTATGAGGCTCAGCCCCAACCGGCGGTTTTAATATTACGGTTTTACTTCAACTTTCGGAAGAGAGCCGAACAGACCTTTGAAGAATGCAATAAGCTTCTTGAAGAATCCGGCGTTGCAGGTAATCTTGCCGCCGTCTTTTGAAACTTCATTGCCGCTGCTGTCTTTCTGAATGTTGCCGTTTGCATCAATTACTTTTACTGAGTAATTCAGATCGGACTTGAGTTCGCCGTATTCGTATGTAACAGACTTGTTGTCTCCCTCGGAGACCTTCTGACTGCCGAGATAAATCGCAAGCTTGTACCCCTCGGGAACATCTGCGGCTGTTGTCTTGATGCTTATTCGTTATCTCTCTTTACCTTCTGTGCGTTCTCAATCACACATCTTTCCGTGAAGAACCGAAATTTTCATTTGCAGTCCTCCTTTTTTGAATGCTCAGATTGTTACTTCAGCAACATCACTGATACACATTAACAATTATACTCAAGCTTTGAGTAATTGTCAATACTCAAGTATTGAGTGCATATAATATAATCGGTGATTATATGGATTATTTAGACAAACTGATTTCGGAAAGAGAAGACAGAGACCTGACTCAAAAAGAAGTCGGTTCCGTTATAAACAAATCTCAACAGGGGTATGACCACATTGAAAAGAGACGAGCCAAATTGACTATAGAAGACTTTATAAAGCTTTGCGGTTTTTATAACATTGACCCCAATTATTTTCTCGGATTTATCGAAGATAAAAAGAAAATCGAAAACTTCATACAAAATAAATAATTAAACGCCCCGACCTGCTCAACAAACAAGTCGGGGCATTAAAATTACCAATAAAAAATATCCGAACTAATCCATCTTCATAGAAAAGTTCGGATATCGGGTGCTTGGTGAGCCACGTTTTTTCACGGAAGAACACGAAGATTCTTCGCCTGAGCCGTTTCTGAAATAGTCTTCTGTTCCTTCAAGCAATATATCTGTTATAACAATCGGCTTTCCGCTGCCGTTGAAATATATAGTCATTTTATCGTCATAAAGATATACTGCACTGACAAATATGTTTATCAGACCTCTGCGGCACAGAGTATCCTTCTGGTTCCCGTTTTTCAATTTATAGAAGAACGCCTTTATTTCATCGCCGGAAATTCTGAATTCTCTGCGCTTTTCAGACTCGATTTTCTCTGCAAGTGCGGCTTTTTCAGCCGTTCTTTCTTTTATTCTCTCTGCAAGCATTTCTGCGGGAACACCTTTTTCAATGCTGTCCAGAAGATTTGAAATTGATTTATCAAGATCTTTCATTGTTTGCTCCAGCTTGTGAATTGCCGAGTTTTCATAATCGGCATCACACGCTGCGGCAACACCCGAAATCATCTTGTCAATATTCGCATCGTTAAGGAGCTTCCTGCATACCTTCAGAACTTCTTCTTCAATATAATCCTTGCCGACATTCTTTTTGCTGCATTTCTTTTTCTTTGCGCCTTTGCAGATATAATACTGATATGTGTTTCCGTTTTTGCTTGTTCCGCTGTATCCGGTCATCATCTCTTTGCAGTAACCGCAAAACAGCTTCGTTGTAAGCAAATATTCATTTTCGCCCTTTGTTCTGCCGGGAGCATGAGCATTTTTGTCAAGCATAGGCTGAACTCTGTCGAAAAGCGACTGAGGGACGATAAACGGAATTCTGTCGGGGATTTCAACTTCGCCGTATATATATGTTCCCGTGTATCTCTTGTTGCGCAGAAGCCGTTGAATACTGCTCTTGTCAAAAAACGAGCCTTTGTTTGTCTTGATCTGACGAATTTTCAAATCATCTTTTATTGACTGTATGGTTTCGCCGCTTGCATATCGCTCAAATATCTCAATAACAATAAACGCCTGATCTGGATTGACCACATAATTTTTATCGCTGTCAACTGAATAACCGAAAGGTATTGTGCCGCCGTTGAACTTGCATTTTTCTGCGTTAATGAGCATACCTCGTCTGACTTTTTGTGAAAGCTCTGCCGAGAAGTATTCCGCAAGGCTCTCCAACACGCCCTCAACGAGAATACCGGACGCGTCATCAGTGATGTTTTCACGGGATGATACAACTCTGACACCGTTTTTTCTCAGAATTGCTTTGTTTACCGCACTGTCATATCTGTTCCTCGCAAAACGGTCAAGCTGATAAACAAGAACGGTATCAAATGAGCCGTTGGCACTGTCAACAAGCATTTTCTGAAATTCTTCTCTTTTGTCATTTGTTCCGCTCTGTGCCCGGTCAATATATTCACCGATAACAGTCATTCCGTTTGCTTCGGCATATTCATAACAGACCTTCAGCTGCCCTTCAATGGACTGCTCGTTCTGCGCATGGCTTGAATAACGGGCATATATTACCGTATTCACTTTCTCACCTCCTTATCCGTACCTTGTCTATATCAATCACAGAAGTATTTTCTTCCTCGTCCTGTTCCTATTGCCTTTACATAGCCTTTATCCATAAGATTTTTCAGTATAACCGTTACTTTTGATTTGCTGAAGCTGACCGATGCCGTTATTTCGGAAATGGGAACGAGCTTTTTTCCTTTCACCGCATAATATACAGCTTTTTCGTCTGCAGACAGCGGCAAATCTTTTCTGAATACCGGCAAAATAACCGTTATGGAATTATCATTGACATTAAACTGCGGCTTTGTTTCGCTTTCGGAGTATGCCTCATTGATTCTTTTTACGCCTGTTCCGAAGCGCTCAATCTGATGCAGACGGAAAAAGATATTTCCGATAATCGGATTCCTCAGCAGAGATATTCTTCCGTTCAGATATTCTTCCTCGGTGATTCCGTGGGTAAGTCCGCCGGGTGAGGATATTTCTATTTTATCCGCAAACATAGATATTCTTATATGTGATTTAACATCCCATGTTCTGTGAACAAGAGCATTTACAACCGCTTCTCTGAAAGCCTTTTCGGGGATCAGCTCCACCGTTTCACGCAGAGCACCTTTGATTTCTTCATACTGATAGTATTTACGGAACATGGAGAGTGCATTGTCAAACTGCATCAGACAGGAAATATGCTCGTGTGTTTCTCTGTCCAATATAATATCAATGCTGTCACCGAATCTCACAATATCAATACCCGGAAATGTGTTTTCATCTGCCACTATTTCACCGGCAACATTGAATCCGTCCTTATCCGAAAACAATTCAAGTGTTTTGAGAACATCGGTATCAAAATTATCAAGTGAAAACTGCTCGTTCATCTTGCGCTCAAGAACCGAGAAGGTAAGCTCCTGCTTTGCGGCTTTCAGGTTTTCAAACGATAAATTCTGCCCCTCAAGCAACAATCTGCGAAGCTCAACGGAATCGACCTCTATCGTGGCGGTGTCGCTTCTTCTGTATGCTTTTGCCTTGTAAAGATACGGCTTATATAAGCCTTCAAACACCGTAAGAGTAATAACATTATTGCTGTTTACCGACAGTGTAAACTGCGGCTTCGGTGAAATGCTGTCATTTATTCTGTTTTCAATATCAAGGCATACGCTGTCGGCATTTTCAATACCCTTTGATATTCCCGAATCCGTTACGCCGAATTTTATCTCTCCGGTTCCGAAATTTGCAAATGCACTGACGGTCTTTAAGAAAGTGTTGGTAACGGTTTCTTTAAATTCAAGATTTTTTGACTCTGTCATAAACTCACCCGATTATATTATGTTCTGTATTTGCGTATATTCTATCACAAAAAGTTCAAAAAATCAATCGCAAAATTTTGCGAACTTCTTATTGCGTGATTTTGTTCGTATTTTAAAAAACGATTTCAATTTCTACATCAATCCATATAATACATTTTCCTCATAACCTCCAGACTTTCTTTTTCAAGCTCGGTTGCTTTTTCGTAAGTCAGTCCGAAATATTCTGCTGTGTTGTTTCTGCTGTGGGGATTGTCATACTCACCCAGGCCGAAACGATAGGAAATGTATTTCTTCTGTCTGGGATTGAGTAAATT
>JAZRYD010000003.1:0-7940 GCA_045600535.1 Acutalibacteraceae bacterium
AAGGTTGGAGCAATCGGCAAACGCCTGATTCTTTATTGATGAAACATTGCCGCCGACGCCGAGAGTCTGAAGATTATCGCAGTTCTTGAAGCTCTGAACCTCAATCGTTGTGAGCGGAGTGCGGGTATCTCCGGTATTTTCACCGAGCTGGACTACCGTAACACCGCTTCCGAGAAAGCTGTTATCATAAAGCTTTGCAACATTCATAAAATCAAAGTCAACCAGCTTTTCGCAGTTGCCGAATGCCAGTCTGGCTATAAGCTTCCTTTCGGATTCCCATGCGAACTCCGAAAGCTCATAACAGTAGCGGAATGCCTCCCGCGGAATATAATCCGCATTCGGTGACATACGCACGCTTGTAAGATGCGAGCAGCTCTTGAACGCTTCCTCTCCGATAACCATCACATTGTCGGGAATATAAATTTCGGTCAGTCCGCACCGGCTGAATGCCGCCTCACCGATAATCATAATTTCAGAGCCGAGAGAAATATTTTCGAGATATTCACAGCCGTAAAAAGCATATTCTTCAATGCTTTCGAGGCCTCCGCAGTCCGTGAATGAGGTTATATTGCTTAACGCAAATGCGCCGAAGCCGACATCGGTAACGGTTGAGGGAAGCTCAATTGTATCAAGGGTGGTTACACCCGCAAGGAAAAATTCGGGCAGTACCTTTACTCCCTCACCGATATTGACGGTTTTAAGAGCTTTAAGATAGCTGAACGGCGAAAAATAAATACCGGTTGTTCCCGTTTTTTTAAGATTATGCAGTTCACAGTCTACCGCATTATAGTTGATTGTCTGAATAGCCTTGCAGTTTGAAAAGGAAGTGTTTTCAAGTTGTTTCAGTCCTGCGGGAAGAGTGATTTCCGTCAGAGCGGTGCATGAGTTGAAAGCTCCCGTGCCGATATATTCAAGACTGTCCGGCAAGCTTATTTCCGAAAGCGCGCCGCATCTGTCAAAGGCATAATCTTTAATATCCTTTAACCCCTCTGGAAGATTGATTTTTTCCAGTGAAACGCATCCGCTGAATGCACTTTTTGAAATTTTGCTTATGCCGTCAGGCAAAACGACCTCTTCAAGCTCGGTACAACCAGATGCAATGTGGTCGGGTACTTCGGTAACATTATCACCGATAACGAGTTTTTTGAGATTTGAGCTTAACAGAATACTTCTGTTTATTTCTTTATAATTCACGGCGTTGAAATAAAGCTCTTCAATTTCGGAATTATTAATTATACCTTTGCCGAAATACTTTACGCTTTCCGGAATAATCAGCGTCCGTGCGCCGCAGCCCGCAAACGCATGCTCTCCTATTTCCTCAACACCGTTTTCAATTATGATTATCTCAAGGTCGGCGCAATTCTGAAAGGCAAAATTACCAACCCGCCTGACGCCGGACGGAATGGTGATTTTTTTGAGAGATGACTCTTCAAAGGCGTGGTCACCGATATCAACAACATTATCGGGGATTTTTACATATTTAATCGGAGCCTGATAAAAAGCATATTCACCTATGGTCTCAAGGCTTATCGGAAGCTCCGTTTCCCGTATTGAAGTGAAAGCAAATGCATCACTGCCGATATATTTCACCTTTTCGGGAACCTTTAATTCGGTAATTGAATAATTCTCCGAAAAAGCACAGCAGCCGATATATTCAAGATTTTCGGAAAGGTCGGTATCTTTTATATCGGCGTAAATCACTTCATCGTTCAGATAATCTCCGCTGAAAGCACAGGCGCCGATTTCTCTGAGACTGTCTCCGAACTTATCGACGGTTATTCCGCAGCCCATAAAAGCTCCGCTGCATATGATTTCAACATCGGGAATGGTAAAACCGGTCAGATTATAACAACGGCAGAAAGCCTCGGAAGGAATATATTTCATTGATTCCGGCCAATTATTTACTTCTTTGAGAGAATGGCAGTCCTTAAAGACTTTAACGCCTATGCTTGTCACTCCCTCGGGGAGCGTGATTTTCTCAAGCCTTCCGCAGCCTTCAAAAGCGGAATTTCCGATTTTTTCAAGTGAAGCCGAAAGAACGATTTCTTCAAGCTTTTCGCAGTCCGCAAATGCGGAATTTCCTATTTCGGTGATGGCATCGGGAAGAGTTATCTTTGTGACGGGCAATCCCGCAAAGGCATTTTTATCAATACCGACAACAAGGCTCATCAATCCGATTCGTTTGGGCACGGTCACTTCCGTATCGGTACCGTGATATCTTTCGATTATTGCCTGCTCCTTATCATTGAGATAATAAACGAAGCCCTCGGTATCTCCTCTGTAAGCATCGCTTTCTTCTGTCAGTTCAAAATTCCACATACCGTTTTCTTCATCGTAAACGATATCATAAAAATCGCTGAACGGAATCTCAATCGGAAGATGGCTCACGGACAGTTTTTCCATGTAAAACTTTCTTTTCGGGTCAGACGATTTATCCATAAACATAAAAGCCGCATTGACATCATAGCTTTCAAGCAGTTTTGAATTTCCGGTTATCGTCAGCTCATTGAGCAAGGTTTCGTCAAAAGCGTCCTTGTCGATTTTTGTTACCGACTGCGGAATTGTGAGACTTGTGACCTTTGAGCCGTCAAGGAATCCTTTCGGAATCGTTGTTATGCCCTCATTCAGGTTGACTTTCTCAATGCCGCTTGACGAAAACGCTTTTCCCGGAGATTTATATTCAATATCCTTTCCGGGCAGAGTTATTTCTTTCAGGCTGTCACAACCGAAAAATACAAAATCATCAATTATCTCCGTGTATTTCGGAATATTAACCGATGTCAGATTTTGACATTGTGCAAAAGCCCGTGTACCTATCCGCACAACGGTATCCGGCAGCACAATGCTTTCAATTTCTTTTGAAGCCGGATTTTTCGGATTACCGTCATAATCAAAACAATCTTCGCCTATGACGGTGACGGAAATGCCGTTTATTTTTTCCGGAACGACAACATTCTTATCATCTCCGATATAACGAATAATTTTAACTGTGGGAATCGGATAGCCATCTTCATCAACTCCGTCGCTGTATTCACCGCTATATAAGAAAATATAATCGCCGTATATATTTTCCGATGAGTAATAAATATCCGTCCCGTTTTCCGATGCGAAAGCAATTATTCCGCTTATATCAATTCCCGCAAAAGGAACACAGGTCAATATCATAAAAGCCGCAAGAAAAACAGCCGCTGTCTTTTTCATAATTCCGTTCATCGTAACTCCTCCTTTTCAACATTAAATGAACATGAACAGCCCTCATATTCAACCGTTACGGTTATGTATTTTCTGAATAACGAGCCGTTCTGCTCACGGGTGACGGTATATTCATCAGCCGAAAGCTCTCTTTCGTCGCCGTTGCTGTAAACGGCAAAAACCTGCATTGATTCGGAATTGATTTCATCGGGGAATACCGCATAAATCGAATTCAGCTTCTTTGCTTCAAGGCTTTCTATAATTCTTACTTTAAGAGTACTGTTAAAATCTCCAACGGAAATGCTGACGGTTTCATATCCTGCCTCTTTGCCGAAATCATCAGGAACATTGACTGCATAATCTTTTATAAGAAGCTTTTCTCCGTTATCATATTCGCCGAACACCTTAATTCCTTTTGTACTGAATTTTTCGCCGACATAATATTCCGTTTTAAAGTTTTCGTCTGTTTCAATGCTGATGTTTATAAGCTCCGAAGCCTTTTCCGTTGTTGTCACGGGAGGTGCGGTTGTTTCTGCCTGAGCTTCTCCGTTCAGAAGCTCTGAAACAGCGCCCGAAAGAGCCTGAAGAACCGTTATGTTTTCCGAAACCTTAATCTGTCCGCCCGCCAGAATAATAATCGCAGCCGCCGCACACGCCGAAATGAGTATTCCGAATCTGCGTTCCGTTTTAAGTCCGACCTTTTTAAGAAATTCCCTGCGTGAAATAACGGGAAGAATTTGTGTATTGTCGCCCGAGCGGAGTGCGTTTATCGCATCGGCACATTCGTCAATGAAATCAAAATCCGTTTCGTCGCCTTTTTCAAATTCGTCATCAATAATATTTTCGAGCATTTTGCAAAGTTTATATGAAAATTCCGTGATAAAATCGGGGTGCATAAGTATCTCTTTACTTATTGTCATAGCTTCGTCAGCCTCCTTTCTTTTCAATATCAAGAGAATAAACCATATCCTTGATTTTGTTTCTCAGCCGCATAAGCCGCATTGAGGCGGCAGGTCTTGAAATTCCGAGCTTTTCCGCAATTTCTTCAACACCGATTCTCTGTATGTAACGCAATTCATAAAGCTGCTTTTCTTCATCGGTCAGAAGTCTGATAAGCACTTTTGCACATTCCTCATAGTCGATAAGGTCGAGCCGTGCAATGTATTCATCATCGGTTATTCCGAAACTCTCGGCTTCCTCAAGCGGTACCGTTCGCCGCTGCTCCGAAGCGGTTTTTTCTTTCTGCCGCTTCACGAAATTATCGGCTGTCCGATAGAGAAACGCTCTCGGATTTTCAAATTTTTCTCCGTCAAGGAGTTTGTTATAGAATACAATAAATGCTTCCTGAACACAGTCGTCTGCAGCCTCCCGTGCTCCGAGTCGGGCAAGGCAATAATTGAAAAGCTTTATTCTGTATTCGTTGTAGCAGTCGTTGAGCGTTTTATCCGCAAGTTTCTTTTCGTTTATTGTCCTCACCCCTTTCATTATGTAGTCAGCCGAAATACAAAATGTAACATATTTTTTTGATAATATTCCTAATTTTATTATAAAAAACTTTTTCTGTTATTGCAAGCAGCCGCCGAATATCACGGTTATTCCAATTCAAATCTGCGTCAAAAATGAAAAAGCCAGAATTTCAAATGAATAACACATCATAAAAAATAATCATTGCAGCAAAAACGAGGGTTGACCAAAACAAAAATAATTCCCGCACGGTCAGACACACCGGGCAGAAATTATAAAGGAACAAAGACAAAATGATCGTTGAAAAAATCCAAGAAGAAAGGAGGCGGCGTTATATGTACCGATCTGAAGACATTATAAATACAAAACAGCGCATTCAAAATAAAGTTGAAGAAATTGTCAGAGCTTACATCGGAAGAATGGTTTGAAATTCTCGGTTATGAAATAGATACGGTAAATGATATTAAAGATATTCGCATTGAAAAATCTATAGCTGATACATTTGCAAAATTTATATTACCGAAAATAAGAGAATACTATCAGTCCAACGAAGATGATGCGTAAAATCAGCGGCAAAGATTCGGAATACTATCCGGGCCTTTGCCGCTTTTTTCTATTTATTCTGAAAAGAAAAACAGTCGAAGTCAAAACGACCTCGACTGCTTTTCTAAACGCATCAGCGACACACCTTTACGGCAAAACCGCCTTTGAAATAACAGGTGTTCGTCCAATGCCCGTTTGGTGGACCTGGAGGGATTCGAACCCTTGACCTCTCGGATGCGAACCGAACGCTCTCCCAACTGAGCTACAGGCCCAAAACTATTAGATATTATATTATCATTTTTATCATTTGTCAAGTGAAAATTATATAAGCCGAACGGGAATGTATGTACTTTTAGTAAACAATATCCGGTGCCGACGGATTTATGGCTTTGGATCGTTCAATTGCGAGTACATCCATTAGCCATCGAAGCTACTGTACCGTCAATCTCTTTTCGCATATTGGCGTACCCGATTACAAGACACATATCCGCATGTTTTGCAAGTTCCTTCAGTGTGACTGTAAAGTATGCAGCGCATCTGATCGGGATAACGGTATCAAAGCGGAATTCAGCAATCTACAACCTGTTTTGCATTTTTAAAGTAAACAGATGCTGTATCGGCATACGGACTCCACATATCGGAAATGAATATTTTGACATTTTCTCTGTCATTAAAATTTTTGAAATATGTTGATAAATAATGAGCATTTTTGTTTTTTCTTTGTTTGTTTCAATGTTTTTTATCTCTGCATCTTGCAATCCGAGTAATTCTTTACTAAAATATTTATAGAGCATATCTGTCAAATCCTTTCAATGACTTGTGGTGATTTCATTTTACAGGATTTTTCAAATATGCTCTACTCTTTTTTTAGATTTATTTGCTTACCCCAACATTTATTATAGAACCAAACTTTTATGCCAAAAGAATACGGAAATATAAAATCCTGCTCACCGAAGTGAGCAGGACAGAAATTATCAGCCGAAGCTTATATTGGTTTATCGGAATTGAGTTTAAAGTTTAAATCCTGCACAAGCTTTTTATCCTGAATACGGTAAACACGGCTGCTCATAGCCAATATTCCCGTTCTGTGAGTTGACACAATGCAGGTCTTATTCGGGCAGAGTGAAACAATATTTTTCAGCACTTCTTTTTCGGTTTCGATATCAAGTGCGCTTGTTGCTTCATCAAGAATAAGTATCGGAGAGTTACGCAGAATTGCACGGGCGATTGAAATTCTCTGCGCCTGACCCGTTGAAATTCCGTGTGCATTGCCGCCGAGCTTTGTATTTATTCCGTCCGGTAAGTCCTTTACAAACTCCCATGCGCAAGCCGCTTTGAGCGCTCCGATAACCTCTTCATCGGTTGCGTTTTCTTTAACCATTCGCATATTTTCAGCAACCGTACCCGCAATTGTTGTGCTTCCCTGCGGAACATAGGATATGAGTTCTCTCAAATCGGCATTTACCGCCATTCCGGCTCCGTCGGAACCTATCAGCACGGCTTCTCCGCTTTCGGGTGAAATAAGTCCGAGAACAATTCTGAGCAAGGTTGTTTTACCCTCACCCGACGGGCCGAGAACCGTAACGATTTCACCGGGCTTTGCAATAAAATCTCCGCCGTTATATATCTGTGCGTTTTCGTTATATGAGAATACTATATTTTTAAGTTCAACGGTTATACCGTCACTTAAGGAAAGCTTTTTGAGCGATTCCGGATTATGCTCCTCCGGTTCAATATTCATAAGCTCTCTGACTCTCTGGGCAGATACGGCACTGTTAAGAAGTCCCGGAAATGCGCCGACTATTGAATTGAATTTACCTGAAACATTGCTTCTCTGTGAGAGAAAGAATGTCATATCGCCGTAAAGCAGCTTGCCGATTGAAAGACGGTAAAGGCAGTAGCCGAACGCCGCCAATGATACAAGCGTTGTCAGAACTGACATTATTATGCTTGAGGTGATACTGAGCTTGTTATATTCAAGGCTGTAATCACGGTATTTACCGTTCCACATTCCGAGTTGACGGTTATAGAAATCCGCTATGCCGAATGACTTTATCATATCGTAATTCGTGAAAGTGTCGCTCTCAAATGACATCATATCGGAATTGAGCTCCGACATTCTCTTACGCTGTTCACGAAGCTTTCTGACAAAATATCGTGAAACCAAAAGCAGGAACGGTGCGGCGATAACAGAGATAACCGCCATAAAAATATCCATTTTCCAAAGGATAATAAAAGTAATTACAAATGTATATATGTTCACGATGATATTCGGAAGCCAATTTACGGCGTTGGATGCAATTGTACCGATGTCGCTGTTAAAACGGTTAAGCAGGTCGCCTGTCTTGTACTTGCAAATTTCCGACCATTTTGCATCAACCAACTGTGCAAAAACCTGTTCACGAATATCGTTGGTAATCGAAAGCATTATTTTTGTTGAAAAACGGCTCACTATGGCACCGGCCGCAATACTGAACACAATCCCCACGATATAAGCAGCAACGACAGATGCAAAGCCCTGAAAATCATTCTGAACAACGGAGTTTATCAGCATTTTGCAGATATATGAAAGTGCAAGCGACAGGCTTGAGACGGCAAGCCCCATCAGCGTATAGATAATTACCAACCCTTTACGCCGCCGGGCAAATGAAAATATCCATTTCCAATCACGGTAAAGCTCTCTGAAAACTCCGTCCTCGGACTTGCTTCCGATTTCGTCAAACGCACTCAGATGAAAGAAG
>JAZRYD010000004.1:0-27426 GCA_045600535.1 Acutalibacteraceae bacterium
TAAACGGGGTTACATTTTCAAGGATGAAGTAGCTGATTCTTAGTGTAAGCTCTTAAAATACCGTTTTTTTGCTGTCTCTCAGACGGCTTTTTCGTTATGCCCTTTTGTGGCTACCTGTGCGATATTTTTGTTTCAAACTTAACTCCTCCGATGATTTCGCTGAGCTCCTCTATGCCGTATTGCTTCATAACGGCGGGAAGCTCTTCAATTATTTTTTTACAGGCATAGGGGTCAACGAGATTGGCAGCGCCGACCTCAACCGCCGCTGCTCCCGCAAGCATCATTTCGATAACATCACGGGCACTTGATACGCCGCCCATACCGATAACGGGAATATTTACGGCGTGGGCAACCTGATATACCATTCTCAGCGCAACGGGGAAAATCGCGCTGCCCGAGAAACCGCCCATTGTGTTGGCGATAACCG
Source organism: Acutalibacteraceae bacterium (assembly GCA_045600535.1). Taxonomy (GTDB): domain Bacteria; phylum Bacillota; class Clostridia; order Oscillospirales; family Acutalibacteraceae; genus CAG-177. Next base: position 428 of record JAZRYD010000004.1, read on the forward strand.
GTTTTCTTGTTTTAAGGTCGATTCTCATACCGAGAAGCGTATTTATGAGGCTTATTCCGTCTGTTCCGGCTTCCTCGCAGGCCTTTGCAATGGAAACAATATCCGTAACATTCGGTGAAAGCTTTAATATAACAGGTTTTGTTGTGACTGCCTTAACCGCTTTTGTAACCTCTGCCGCCGCCTCGGGCTGAGTCCCGAAGCTCATTCCGCCGCCGTGAACATTCGGACAGCTTACATTAACTTCAAGCCAGCCGACCTGACTGCATTTATCGAGCTTTTCGCAGGTGTAAGCATAATCCTCAACCGAAAAACCGCTTACATTTGCCATAACGGGTTTTGAAAAACACTTTGAAAGCTTCTCGAGCTCTTCCGATATAACCTTTTCAACACCCGGGTTCTGGAGACCCACGGCGTTTATCATTCCCGCCGTGCATTCGGCTATTCTCGGAGTGGGATTGCCGAAGCGCGGGTCTTTGGTTGTGCCTTTAAAAGAGAATGTGCCGAGCATATTTATATCGTAAAGCTCCGCAAATTCGTAACCGTAGCCGAATGTGCCGCTTGCGGGGATAACGGGATTATCAAGCGTTATTCCGCAAAGCTCAACGCTCATTTTTCCCAAAGTATCTCCTCCTTTTTCAGCACGGGGCCGTCCTTGCATATTCTTTTATATCCCGTGACCGTTTTGCACGAGCAGCCCATACAGGCTCCGAAGCCGCAGCCCATACGCTCCTCAAAGCTGAACTGACCGCTTGCTGACGAAGTCTTATAAACCGCTTTCAGCATCGGTTCGGGCCCGCAGGTGTAGAAATATGAATATCCGTCTTTCATCGCATCGGTAACGAAGCCCTTAACTCCGTAAGAGCCGTCGGCGGTTGCAACCGTAACCGAAGCGCCGAGCGCTTTGAATTCTTCCTCGCAGAATATTTCATCGGCCGTGTTGAAGCCGAGAATAACCGAAACCTTTTTGCCGTCTGCAATAAGCTTTTTTGCAAGCATATAAAGCGGAGGAACGCCGACACCGCCGCCGATAAGCAGGGGAGAATCGCCGGAAAGCGACATATCATAGCCGTTTCCGAGACCGGTGAGAATATCAAGCTTTTCGCCGACAGCCATTTGACACATCTTTTCCGTACCCTGACCGACAACCTTATATATTATTGTAATACTGTTTTCGTCCGCATCGTATACCGAAATCGGGCGGCGCAGATAGAAGCCGTCAAGCTTAATATTTATGAACTGTCCCGGGGCGGTAATTGCCGAGGCATCGCCGGAGAGCTTCATTTTCATAACGGCGGGGGTAAGGTGAGAATTTTCGGAAATAACGAATATTCCTTGTTTCATTGCCTGCTCCTTAAGAATCTATTGTGGAAATGGTAAGTGTGCTTTCTTCAATAACGTCAAGAAGAACTCTTACCGTATCAAGTGAAGTGAATATCGTAACATTGTTTTCGGTTGCGCAGCGGCGGATTTCAATGCCGTCTTCATAGTGAACGCCTGAAAGAATTGCTCTTGTGTTGATAACATAAGCAACATAGCCCGCACGGATTGAATCGAGAATTTCTTCGCTTCCTTCGCTGATTTTTCCTCTTACTCTTGTGCGTATTCCGTGAGCCTTGAGATGTTCGGCTGTACCGATAGTCGCCTCAATGTTGAAGCCCATATCATAGAAACGCTTGATAAGCGGAAGTGCTTCGTCTTTATCCTCGTCGGCAAGAGTAACAAGCACCGTGCCGTAATTCTGGAGGTTCATTCCCGAAGCGGTGAGAGCCTTGTACATTGCTCTGTGAAGCTTATCATCATAGCCGATTGCTTCACCCGTTGACTTCATTTCGGGTGAAAGATAAGCATCAAGTCCCTTTATCTTGTTGAATGAGAACACGGGAACTTTAACATAATAACGCTTTTTCTCCTCGGGATAGAGGCGGAATAAGCCCTGTTCTTTAAGTGATTTGCCGAGAATAACCTCGGTTGCTATATCCGCAAGGCTGTAACCCGTTGATTTTGAAAGGAACGGAACAGTTCTTGATGAACGGGGATTAACCTCGATGATATAAACATTTTCGTCCTTGTCAACGATGAACTGGATATTATAAAGACCCTTTATGCCGATACCCAGACCGAGCTTTTTGGCATACTGCAAAATAATTCCTTTAACCTTATCGGAAATGCTGAATGTGGGATAAACGCTGATTGAGTCGCCCGAGTGGATACCCGTTCTTTCAACAAGCTCCATAATTCCGGGAACAAAAACGTCCTGACCGTCGCATATAGCGTCAACCTCAACCTCTTTTCCGCTGATGTACTTATCAACGAGAACAGGCTTGTCCGCATCAATTTCAACTGCGGTTTTGAGATAGTGGCGAAGCTGTTCCTCTTTGGCAACGATTTCCATTGCTCTGCCGCCGAGAACGAAGCTCGGACGAACAAGAACCGGATAACCTATTTCTTCCGCCGCCTTAACGCCGTCTTCAATATTTGTAACCGCCTGACCCTTTGGCTGCGGAATGTTGAGCTCAAGAAGAATCTTTTCAAAGCTGTCACGGTTTTCGGCTTTTTCAATTGCTTCACAGTCCGTGCCGATGATTTTAACTCCTCTGTCCATAAGGGGCTGAGCAAGGTTGATGGCAGTCTGACCGCCGAGAGAAGCGATAACGCCCTCGGCTTTTTCAAAATCAACTATTGCCATAACGTCCTCGGGAGTGAGCGGCTCAAAATAGAGCTTGTCGGCGGTGGTATAGTCGGTTGAAACCGTTTCGGGGTTATTGTTGATTATGATTGCTTCATAGCCCGCACGCTTGATGGTCTGAACGGCGTGAACGGTTGAATAGTCAAATTCAACGCCCTGACCGATACGGATGGGACCTGCGCCGAGAACGATGATTTTTTTCTTATCGGTGTGGATTGACTGGTTTTCGCCCGTATATGATGAATAGAGATAAGCAATGTATTTGCCGGTGTGGAGAGTATCAACCATTCTGAAATTCGGAATTATGCCGAGAGCCTTTCTCCTGTTGTATATCTCGATTTCGGAGCAGCCGCAAAGGCTTGCGATATATTTATCGGAAAAGCCCATAACCTTTGCATCTCTGAGCTTCTTTTCGGTCAGCTCGCCGTCGGAGATGACATTTTCCATATCAACAATTTTCTTGAATGATTCAAGGAAAAGCTCCGTTATCATCGTAACCTTATGAAGCTTTTCAATGCTTACGCCGCGGCGGATAAGCTCAAATATTGCATAAACATTATCTGCCTTAAATTCCGAAATATATTCAAATAATTCGTCATCGGTGAAGCTGTCAAACTTTGCAAGTCTGAAATGGCAAACGCCCGTTTCAAGTGAACGAACTGATTTGAGCATACATTCTTCAAGCGTTGAACCGATGCCCATAACCTCACCCGTTGCTTTCATCTGGGTGCCGAGAGTGTTCGGAGCGGAGGTGAATTTATCAAACGGGAATCTCGGGAACTTTGCAACGATGTAATCAAGCGACGGCTCAATTGCCGCAGTACCGCCTGCAACTGGGATTTCTTCAAGCGACATTCCGAGAGCGATTTTCGCCGTAACTCTTGCGATGGGATAGCCGCTTGCCTTTGAAGCAAGAGCGGAGGAACGGGAAACTCTGGGGTTAACCTCAATAAGATAATATTTGCTTGAATCGGGGCTGAGCGCAAACTGAACATTGCAGCCGCCCTCAATCTTTAATTCCTTAATGATTTTTATTGCGCTGTCGTTGAGCATTTTATAGTCATGCTCATTGAGCGAAAGAATGGGTGCAACAACAATCGAATCACCCGTGTGAACGCCTACGGGGTCAATGTTTTCCATTCCGCAGATGGTTATTGCATGGTCGTTTGAGTCACGCATAACCTCAAATTCGATTTCCTTATATCCCTTAACGCTCTTTTCGATAAGCACCTGATGAACGGGTGAAAGCTTGAAAGCGTTCATACCGATTTCGATAAGCTCGGCTTCATCATTTGCAAAGCCGCCGCCCGTGCCGCCGAGGGTGAATGCGGGGCGAAGTACAACAGGATAACCTATTCTGAGTGCCGCCGCCTTTGCTTCATCGAGGCTGTATGTGATTTCGGAGGGGATAACGGGTTCTCCGATTGATTCACACATTTCTTTGAAAAGCTCTCTGTCCTCCGCACGCTCAATGCTGTTGCTTGAAGTGCCGAGAAGCTGAGTTCCGCATTCCTTGAGAACGCCTTTCTTTTCAAGCTGCATTGCAAGGTTCAGACCCGTCTGACCGCCGATGCCGGGGACGATTGCACCGGGGCGCTCATAGCGCAGGATTTTTGCGATATATTCAAGCGTGAGCGGCTCCATATAAACCTTATCCGCAATTGAAGTATCGGTCATTATCGTTGCGGGGTTTGAGTTGCAGAGTATAACCTCATAGCCCTCTTCCTTGAGAGCAAGGCACGCCTGAGTGCCTGCATAGTCAAACTCGGCAGCCTGACCGATTACTATCGGGCCGGAGCCGATAATAAGCACCTTTTTAATATCTGTTCTTTTCATTTTGTTTTCCTCCGTATATATGAAATATCAATAAACCTTTTTATCACCGCAGAATGCAGCTTTGCAAACGCCGTATAAGCTTTCACCATCAAACGGCGTGGCTTTTCCTTTTGAAATAAGCTTTTCGGGTTCAACCTTGAATTCTTCATCAAGCGCCCATACCGAAAAACCGTTTATTTCTATCCCGAACCTTTTGGCGGGATTTACGCTCAGAAGCTCAATGAGCTTATCGAGAGTTATGATGTTTTCTTTAACCAGCTTTGTATAAAGCACGGGGAACGCAAGCTCAATTCCCGTTATGCCGAATGCGCTTTTTTCAAGACCCTTGGATTTTTCCTCTGCCGAGTGCGGAGCATGGTCGGTGGCAATCATATCAATTGTTCCGTCCCTTATGCCCTCAATCAGCGCCGCCCTGTCGTCAGATGAACGGAGCGGGGGATTCATCTTGAATTTTCCGTCTTCTCTAAGGTCGTTTTCATCAAGCACAAGGTAATGCGGAGCGGTTTCGCAGGTTATGTCAACTCCTCTTGCCTTGGCGTTTCTTATAAGCTCAACGCTTTCTCTGCACGAAATATGGCAAACATGATAAGCACAGCCTGTTTCTTCGGCAAGTCTTATATCTCTTTCAATCTGTTTCCATTCGCTCTCGGAGCAGATGCCCTTATGACCGTGTGATTTTGCATAAGCGCCGTCGTGAATATATCCGCCGTTGAGAAGCGAATTTACCTCGCAATGCGCGGCGATTATCCTGCCGAGCTTTTTTGCTTTAAGCATTGCCGATTTCATCATTTCATCGCTCTGAACGCCTCTGCCGTCATCGGAAAACGCGATAACCTTTTCCGCCATTGCTTCCATATCCGAAAGCGTTTCGCCCTTTTCACCCTCGGTTATCGAGCCGTAAGGATAAACATTTATAACCGCATCGGAACTGATTATATCAAGCTGAGCCTTGAGGTTTTCTGCGCAGTCGGGAACGGGATTCAGATTCGGCATTGTGCATACCGCGCAGTAACCGCCGTGAGCCGCGGCGGCAGAACCGCTTGTGATTGTTTCCTTATATGAAAAACCCGGCTCACGAAAATGCACGTGCACATCGCAAAAGCCGGGAAATACGGTATATTCCGAAAAGTCAAAGTGAGAAACAGCCTCCTTGGCGGCGGCTTCAAGCGGAGCGTTATTCTGAAAACCGAAAAATTCAACATTCTGATTTTTCAATTCAAGCACTCCTTTCAAAATAAAAAATCTCGCCGGACGGCAAGATTACATCACAAACCGGGCGCATTTCTGCACCTTAAATCGCATCTGAATAATCTTGCCGATATCTCTGTATCGGATTAAAGATTAGCTACGGTGATATTTTACCATTTGAGCCTGCTTTTGTCAACACGAAATTTAACGGAAAAAATCAAAAAAATATGTGCAATTAGCCCATAATGATGAAAACAGCGTAATATTTTATGGACATTTTCAAATTGTATGGTATAATATTCTTATCATTATTACGGACGGAGGCAGTAAAATGAAAAAATTCAGAAAAATAATCGCACTTGTTCTTTGCCTTGCGATTATCGGAACGGCGGCAGGAACATCGGCTTTTGCGGCAAAGGAAAAAACTCCCGATGAACTGATTGCCGAGGGAGAAAGAAAAACAAGCTTTATGCAATGGCTTCTCAATGATGTTGTTATCGGCGGAATAGCAAAAATCATTCCGAATATGGCATTTGTAAAAAAAGATACCGGTACAATTGACAGCGAAAATTTCTATGAGGGCAACGAATGGAAAGAACCCACTGCCGAAAGCTTCACATGGAAGCTCGGATATGATGCCGAATCAATAATTCCCGATGATTTCGGTGTGGGCTTAAAATATGCCAGAGGAAGCTATTGCCCTTGGGGATATTCAAAGGATTATTATACCGATGATGACGGCAATAAGGAAACAATGAAGGTTCGCACCGTTCTGCTTGATGATAACACGGGCAGGGGGCTTGTTGCAATCTGCTCAATCGACTGCATCGGAATTTCAAATAACGATGTTAAGAAAATCAGAGCGGGTATTGCCGAATTTGCAAAGGAAAAGAACATTGTTTCCGTTGATATTTCCGCAATCCATTCCCATATGGCGATTGATTCTCAGGGCGTTTGGGGTGCACCTCTTTCAACCGCATTCCATAACTTCCTTTCACTTACGGGACTTGTTAAGCCGAAAAGCGGCGTTAACGAGGACTATCTGAATACTCTTATCGAAAGAACGGCACTTTCAATCAGAAAGGCATATGACGATATGAAGCCCGGTAAGCTTTCATATACCGATATAAAGCTTACGGATTATATGGGAACGAGAACTGTTTCTCACGAGTGCGACGGCAATATGCATAAGCTTGAATTTGTTCCCGACGGCGGCGGAAGAAGAACTCTTCTTGCTTCATTCGGAGCTCACCCCGAATCAACGAGCTACGGCGCGGAATTTGATTCAAGGCTCTCATCGGATTTCGTATATTATATGGAAAAGCTTGTCAACAAGGCAGGCGGCAACTTCATCTATGTTCAGGGCAACGTCGGCACAAACTCCTGCTGGAGAGGTCATTCCGATGACGGTCTGGAGCTTGCCGATAACCATGAATCCGCAATGAGATACGGCTACGAAATGGCTTATATTCTGCTCGGAGCTTCAATGAATACGCAGGAAAGAGCAAGGCTCAACGATGAGCTCGGAGATAAGCTCGGCGTTAATCTGTATAAAGACCGTGAGGGCTATACGGTTTGGTATGACGGACTTGAAACCTTTGAGGCAAAGCCCGTTGAGGCGGTTATGAATGTAACTCATAAGCAGGTTAAGCTTGAAATAGACAACGCAACTGCACTTGTGCTTCTGAAGCTCGGACTTGCTTCAAACGCAATCGCCTATAACAGAAGTGAACGCAAATATTATACCACCACCGAGGTCGGCTATTTACAGCTCGGAACGGTTGTTAAAGCGTTCTTCTCACCCGGCGAATTATACAGCGAACTCTATGTCGGCGGTTACGGTATGCGCCTTTCGGGCTATAAATCCCTGCGTGAAACCTTCGGCGAAGATGTCATTCTTTTTGACCTTATGAATGATGCGGCAGGCTATGTATGCCCCGATGAAACCTATGCGATTCTCGGTTATAAGTATGACCCCGAATCAAATTCGCTTTCAACCGATTCATGGTGTATTGCCGTTTCAATCGGCTCAAAGACGGCTTCAACGCTTATCGGTGCATATAACGATATGATGAAAAGATAAAAGAGCAGAATTGAGAAACAGATTTTGAGATATAATGAAAATCGGGATGGCAATTTTTGAACCATCCCGATTTTTTAATGCGGAATTCGGAATTTAAATCAGCCGTTTACGGCCTTGCTGTATTTTTCAATAAGTCTGCGTGCAGTTTCAACCGTATCACCGTCACTCGGTGCTTCGGGATTTGCGGTTGAAAGCCACTTGCGTTCAAACTCAAAGCAGCTCTTGTAAAATTCGTTTCCGCGGTAGATGTTTCTGCCGTCAATCTGTTTCTTCGTAACGGTGGAAAATTTTCCGTGCTTTGCGAAACGGTAGGCGAGAAGCTCATAGAAGCTCTGCCAGCGTTTGGCATAAAATGTGCCGATAAGTCCGCCCCATTCTTTCCACGCATAATCATAATTTACGGAGCTTCCGACAGGTCCCCATATTGTTATCTGAGAGAGCAGATTAAGCTCAAAATTCTGCTTGTCCTTATCGGTGAATGCGGCTTCGCCGGCTTCTTTCAGGTGTGAATGGAGAGTAAATTCGGAGCGGGTCTGCAAAAGCTCATCAAGCTCTTCACATATTTTGAGAAAACCGTTTGAGGAACGTTCAAAAAGGTTGACATCTCTTTTGTTGAAGCCGTCAATCGCTTTATGATAAAGCGTGTGAGCGTGGTTGCTCAGAACCTGCCTTGTTACATCGCATATATCGTAAATCAAGCCGTCTTTATCGGCTTTTTCCGCGCCGAGAAGCAGCTCGGCGGCTCTTAACAACTCTTTGTTGTCATATTTAAGCTCCATTGTGTCATACGGTGCGGCGTGCTTAAGGTCGGTGCAGGGTCTTGCACAGATTATCGAACCGCATTCGCCGTCGGAATCCGAACAGCAGTTGTCGCATATGATTTTAACCGCCTCTGCAAGCTCTTTTTCATCGCTTCCGTATCTTCTGAAAGCGTAATGAGCGCACCATTCGCCGAGGTCGATTTTTTTATCCTCCGTGAGCATTTCAAACGCCAAATCAAAATACATCGGGTTCTGCATAATTCCTTCCGAGAATATTCCGACACCCCTGCAGTTTTCGGGCATATCGAGAAACGGGTTTTCCGCAAGCGCTTTCATATTGCCGTGAAGAGCGCTTCTGTCGCCGCGGTTTCCGACCTCTCCGAGAATGAAATCATAACCCCAGAAATTATTAGTCAGAGAATGCGACTTTCCGTCTGTATCAATGATTAGCAGCCTTTCCTTCGGTACGGATTTAACGAGCTTTTCACGGGCTGAACCGCTGTGAATAACCCATTTTGATTCGGGGTCAAACTCGGCAAAAAGGGTATCAATCGCCCTGCCGAGCTTCCAGAAATATTCCTTGTTTTTTATGCCCGGTACATTTTCCTTGAACGGGTCACAGGCATAATAATGATATGCGCCGAAAAGCTGACGCTGTTTTTCGAGCAGAGCCGTTCCGAACTTCTTGAAAACGGGATTTGCCGTGTCAAGCTGATAGGTAAACTGGAAATTGCACCACGACGGAACAATCTGCAAACGCAGCTTCTTGAAAAGCTTTGTGAAGCTCTGGGGAACCATTCCCGAAAATCCGGGCAGTATCGGAGTTATGCCGAGAGAGACTTCACGCTCAATGATTTTTTTGCCGAGCTGAGCACGCTTTTCGATATATTCAACATCGGTAAGTGAAAAATAAGATTCGATATTTGATGTTATCTGCCACGGCCAGAACGCCGGACCGGAAAGAAAATTGAGCGCTCCGGTTTCGCTGTATTTGAAATCACGCATGGTGTAATACCATACCGCTTCGCTTCCGACAAGGCAAAGGGACAAATTGACACCGTTCATCGCCATAATGTCAATTTCCTTTTCCCATCTGCTCCAATCGGCAAACGCAAGGGAATAACCGTAAGCGGCATAGCCGAGATAAACTCTTTTATCCTGCTTAACGGTTTTTGAAATTTTACCTTCAAAAAGCGGAGCTTCGGAAACGCTTATTTCCGCATTTCCGCAGCGTGAAAAATCAACTCCGCAGTATTTTTTCAGATATGCGCCGTAGCCCATAGCCTGACTTAATTTGCAGTCTCCGCAGATAACTGTTTTTCCGTTTTCGCAGAATACCTCGTATCTGTTTTGGCCGTTATCGCTTTCAATCTCGCGAAGCTCAAAGCAGTCCGCAATTTCGGGAGTATTTCTGAAAATGAGTTCTTTCATTTCTTTCGCTCCTTGGAATATGATTTATTCATTATACATAATTTCACGGATTTAAGCAAGTGTTTTCGCAATTATCGAAAAATTTTTGAATAAAAATCCAAAAAACACTTTACATAGAGGATTAAATCAAGTATTATATATAATAACTAAAATATGATTTAAGGCGGTGTTTTTATGAAACCGGCATATAAACGGATTCTTCTCAAGCTCAGCGGTGAGGTGCTTGCGGGAGAAAAAGGACACGGATTTGATTTTGATACAATCACTTCCGTTTGCTCGGCAGTCAAAAAGCTTTATGATATGGGCGTTGAGGTCGGACTTGTTGTAGGCGGCGGCAACTTCTGGAGAGGCCGTTCGGGCGGCAGTATGGACAGAACCCGTGCCGACCATATCGGAATGCTTGCAACTGTTATGAATTCTCTTGCTCTTCAGGATACTCTTGAGCAGCTCGGCGTTGATGTCAGAGTTCAGACGGCAATAGAGATGAGGCAGGTAGCCGAGCCCTATGTCAGAGCAGATGCGGTTCGTCATCTTGAAAAGGGCAGAGTTGTCATTTTCGGAGCGGGAACGGGAAATCCGTTTTTCTCAACCGATACCTGCGCTGCGCTCAGAGCGGCTGAGATAAAAGCCGATGTTATTCTCAAGGCAACAAATGTTGACGGCGTTTACGATAAAGACCCGAATAAATTTGCCGATGCCGTTAAATATGATGTTGTAACTCAGAGTGAGGTTCTTGAAAAGGACCTTAAGGTTATGGATGCTGCGGCAGCTTCGCTCTGCCGTGACAATAAAATTCCCATTCTTGTTTTCAATCTTTCCGACCCCGAAAACATCATCAGGGCGGTTATGGGTGAAAATATAGGAACATTAGTTAAGGAGGGCTAATTTTATGGAAAAAGTATTTGCACTTGCCGAAGAAAAAATGGGCAAAACAGTCAGCGTGCTCAAATCTGAATATGCTTCAATCAGAGCAGGCAGAGCCAATGCCTCTGTGCTTGACAAAATCAGAGTTGATTATTACGGAACTCCCACCCCGATAAATCAGATGGCTGCAATTTCCGTTGCCGAAGCGAGAATCCTCAACATTCAGCCGTGGGATGTTTCAACGCTTCACACGATTGAAAAAGCCATTCAGGCTTCCGATATCGGTATCAATCCGCAGAACGACGGCAGAGTTATCCGCCTTGTGTTCCCTCAGCTTACCGAGGAACGCCGTAAGGAAATCTGCAAGGAAATCAAAAAGACCGCCGAGGATTCGAGAGTTGCGGTTCGTTCAATCAGAAGAGACTGCATTGATAAGGTCAAGAAGATGGAAAAGGATTCCGAGATAACAGAGGACGACCTTAAAGATGCCGAAAAGAAGCTTCAGGATATAACCGATAAATATATTAAGGAAGTTGATAAGGCTTCCGAGGAAAAAGAAAAAGAAGTAATGTCCATCTGAACATTGAAACGCAGCAGAGAGTATATGCTCTCTGCTGCCGTATACTGTAACTTTAACTGAAAGAGGCTGCGGTTATGACGGAAGAACAGCTCAAAAATATAATTTTACCCAAACATATAGGAATAATAATGGACGGCAACGGCCGCTGGGCAAAGCAGAGAGGCTTAAAGCGCAGCGAGGGTCATAAGGCCGGTGCGAATGTTTTCAGAAGAATTTGTGATTATGCAAACGAAATAGGAATAGAATATCTTACCTTTTATGCGTTCTCAACCGAGAACTGGAAGCGCCCTGCCGATGAGGTTGAGGCGATAATGAACCTTTTCAGAGATTATCTCGATGAGGCGAATGAGCGTGAAGAAGAAAATGAGGCGAAGGGACTTCGCATAAAATATATCGGTCAGCGCGAGGGCTTGCCTGAGGATATTATTGATATGATTGAGAATATCGAAAAAGGCTCGTCCGATAAAAACAAAACAACGGTAAACCTTGCTGTCAATTACGGCGGCAGAAACGAAATTCTCCATGCCGTTAAAAAGATTTCCGAAAAGGTAAAGGCGGGAGAAATTTCGGAAAACGAAATTGATGAAAGTATGATAAGCGATAATCTTTTTACCGCCGGCATACCCGACCCCGATTTGATTATCAGACCGAGCGGAGAATACCGCTTATCAAATTTCCTTATCTGGCAGGCGGCGTATTCGGAATTTTGGTTTTCGGATATTCTGTGGCCTGATTTTACGCCCGACGATTTGGATAAGGCGATACTTGATTTCTGCTCCCGAAACAGGCGTTTCGGCGGCGTTTAAGGAGGTGCAGTATCAAAAAATACAAAAAACAGACAAAAAATTAACTGAAAAAGAGAGTGAAGAAAATTATGAAAACCCGTATAATTACAGGTGTATCCGCAGCGCTTTTTGCAATAGGCTGTCTTGTTGTGATTGGCTTCGGATATGTTAAATATCTCAGCCTCGTTATGGCTCTGCTTTCGGGCATTGCCGCTTATGAGGTGCTTAAGGTTTCAAAATGCCGAAATAAGGTTTTAACCGTCTGCACGATAATATTTGCATCGGCTTACTGCCCGTATTTTGCATTTAATCTTGACGAAATAATTCCCGTTCCCGTTTCGGTAATACTTACGGTATACGTTCTTGCAATGCTGATTGTTATGCTTAAGTTTTACGAAAAAACGAGATTTGAACATGTTGCGCTCGGACTTTTCGCATCAATTGCAGTTCCGGCATCGCTTTATTCGATAATCGGAATAGTTGAAATATGCGATAATAACCCTCAGCTTTTCCAGCGTTCCCACGCTGTTTTCATCGTAATGATAACAATGTTCTGCGCGTGGCTGAGCGACACCTTTGCTTATTTTATCGGAAGCAAATTCGGAAAGCATAAGCTTTCACCGAAAATCAGCCCGAAAAAATCCGTTGAGGGTGCAATTGCAGGTGTGGTCGGAACAACCGCTTGCGGTGTTATCGCTTTCTGCGTTTATAATCATTTCTATTTCCGACTTGATACTGTCAATATCGGTATTGCCGCAATCGGTACGGCATATCTCTGTGTTATGGGTATGCTCGGTGACCTTTCCGCTTCGGTTATCAAGAGAAATTACGGCGAAAAGGATTACGGAACATTCTTCCCCGGTCACGGCGGCGTTATGGACAGAATCGACAGCTTCCTTTTCACGCTTCCGAGTGCCTACATAGTTTTACTTTTGGTTGACTCACTTGCAAAATAATTCTTAAAAGGAATGATTAAAAATGGTCGGAACTCTTACCGTTCTCGGTTCAACAGGCTCAATCGGAACTCAGGCTCTTGAGGTTGCAAAAATGCACGGTATGCGCATAGATGCCCTCACGGCGAACAGCAGAACGGATGTTTTGGAAAAACAGATAAGAGAATTTTCACCGAAAATGGCTGCCGTAGCTGATGAAAAAGCTGCGGCAGAGCTTAAAATAAAGGTTGCCGATACCGATACGAAAATTCTTTCGGGTGCTCAGGGCGTTAACGAATGCGCGGCCTGCGGTTCTGAGGCGGTGCTCAACAGTATAGTCGGAATAGCCGGACTTGCTCCCACGGTTGCCGCAATCGAGGCAGGCAGCACTCTTGCGCTTGCAAATAAGGAATCACTTGTAACGGGCGGCAGAATCGTGATTGATAAAGCCGCAAAGAGGGGAGTATCAATTCTTCCCGTTGACAGCGAGCATTCCGCAATATTCCAGTCACTCCGCGGCTGTACCGAAAAAAAGCAGGTTAAAAGGCTTATTCTCACCGCTTCGGGAGGCCCGTTCTTCGGCAAAACAAAGGCAGAGCTTGAAAGCGTTACGGTTGAGCAGGCACTTAAGCACCCCAACTGGAGTATGGGTGCGAAAATCACGATTGACTCCGCAACGATGATGAACAAGGGTCTTGAGCTTATCGAGGCGGCATGGCTTTTCGGTATGCCTGCCGATAAAATTGATATTCTCGTTCACCGTCAGAGTGTTATTCATTCGCTCGTTGAATATGTTGATAATTCGGTTATCGCTCAGCTCGGCGTTCCCGATATGAGAATACCCATTCAGTATGCGCTTACATATCCCGACAGGTTTGAAAGCCCCGTTAAACAGCTTGACCTTGCCGAATTTGCAGCCCTTACTTTTGAAAAGCCGGATTATGACACATTTTCCTGCATAAACTTATGCAGAAGAGCGTTTGAAAAGGGCGGCCTTTATCCTGCGGCGGTCAATGCCGCAAACGAAAAGGCGAATGAGCTTTTCCGCAGGGGGGGAATAAAGTTCAGCGATATTCCCCGTGCGGTTGAAAATGCACTTGTTTCCGCCGAAAACAAGGCGGAATTTACTCTTGATGATATATTTGAAACGGACAGAGAAATCCGTTCTCTGACAGAAAGGTTTTTAAAATGAACACTATTCCGCTGACGGTCTCATCAATAATTTCCGAAAAGGTTATCCCGATTGTTATTGCAATAATATTTTTCGGGGTGCTTATCGCTTTTCATGAGCTGGGTCATTTCTGCTTTGCCAAGCTTTTTAAGGTAAAGGTTAATGAATTTGCACTCGGTATGGGCCCCACTTTGTTCAAATTCCGGAAGGGCGAAACGAAATATGCGTTAAGGCTTTTTCCCATAGGCGGCTTTGTGAGCCTTGAGGGAGAGGACGGCACCTCGGAGTCCGAGGGCTCGTTCGGAAGCAAGCCTGCGTGGCAGAGATTTATTATCATAGCCGCAGGAGGAACGATAAATCTTATTATGGGAATTATTCTTGTTGCCGTTATGCTCTGCAAATCAGACCTTATCGGACTTCCCGTAATCCATTCATTTCAGGAAAATGCGGTAAGCTCGAATTACGGACTTATGGCAGGAGATAAAATCCTTGAAATAAACGGTAAAAAAGTCTTTTCCGAATATGATATGGGTTTTCTTATGGCAAAGGACGATGACGGAATTATTGATTTTACCGTTAAGAGAAACGGCGAAAAGGTGAGCGTTGATAAGGTTAAATTCAACACAACAACCCAGACGGTAAACGGTAAGGAAATGCTTACCATTGTTTATGATTTCATAATATTGGGCGTTGACCCGTCAATAAAAACCGTTCCGAAATATTCAATTCTTGAATCTGTTTCGATTGTCCGCATTGTTTGGGAAAGTCTTTATGACCTTGCAACGGGCAAATACGGAATAAGCGACCTTTCGGGGCCGGTGGGAACGGTTTCATTTGTTGCCGATGCGGCGGTTCAGGCAAAAGCCGAAACGGATTACAGCTATTTATTCCTGCTTATGTCGCTGATTGCGATAAATGTCGGCATTATGAACCTGCTTCCGCTTCCCGCACTTGACGGCGGCAGACTTTTCATTCTGCTTATTGAAATGATATTCAAAAAGAAGCTTCCCCCGAAAGCCGAGGGAATTATAAATACGGTCGGTATGGTTCTGCTGCTTGCGCTTATGGCGGTTATAACATTCAGCGATATATTCAAACTGATAAAGGGATATTGATATGGAAAGAAGAAATTCAAGAAAAGTAAAGGTCGGAAATATATATATCGGCGGCGGAGAAAAAATCACCGTTCAGTCAATGCTGAACCGTCCTGCATCGGATATTGAGGGCAGCGTTAAACAGGCTGTTGAGCTTGAAAAAGCAGGCTGCGAGATAATCCGAGCCGCAGTTCCGAATATGGAGGCGGCTGAGCTTATCAGAGAGCTTAAAAGAAATATTTCCGTTCCGGTGGTTGCGGATATACATTTTGATTACAGACTTGCGCTGGCTTCACTTGAAGCCGGAGTTGACAAGATAAGAATAAATCCCGGCAATATCGGTTCAATGGACAGAGTTAAAGCTGTTGCCGATGCCTGCAAAGAAAAGGGCGTGCCGATAAGAATAGGCGTAAATTCGGGTTCGCTTGAAAAAGAATTGCTTGCAAAATACGGCGCTCCCACCGCCGAGGCTCTTGCCGAAAGTGCAATGGGTCATGTTGCTTTGCTTGAAAAATGCGATTTTTACGATACGGTGATTTCGATAAAATCCTCCGATGTTGAAACTATGATAGGCGCTTATGAGATTGTTGCGGACAGATGCGATTATCCGCTTCATCTCGGAGTTACCGAAGCCGGAACTCACAATATGGCTCTGATAAAATCCTCAATCGGCATCGGCTCTCTGCTCCTGCGCGGCATAGGGGATACCATAAGAGTTTCAATGACTGCCGACCCTGTTTGCGAGGTCAAGGCGGGATTTGATATTCTGAAAGCGGCGGGAATTAAAAAGGATTGCCCGTCAATAGTTTCCTGCCCCACCTGCGGCAGAACCAAAATAAATCTTATTGCACTTGCCTCCGAGGTTGAAAACAGACTTGCCGACTGCAAAAAGCCGATTAAGGTTGCGGTTATGGGCTGTGCCGTAAACGGCCCGGGCGAAGCGAGAGAAGCCGATATAGGCATTGCCGGCGGAGACGGCTGCGCTTTGATATTCAAAAAGGGCGAGATAATCTGCAAGGTTGACGAGAAAGATGCAATTGACAGACTGATGAAAGAGATTGAATTGATATAATATGCAGGAAAACAGTATTCTGAATTTTATAGGCGAGTGCCTGAGCGAAAAGCTTAAACAGCTTCTTGAAGACGGAGAAGTTACGAAAATCTCTCTTGACGAAGATTCGCTTACGCTCAGCATTACCGCAAAATTTAATAAATACATAGCATTTGAGGGCATAACCGAGGCTCAGCGTGAAATAAAAGAGGCGCTGAGCATAAATAAGGTATGCCTTGACTGCGTTTATCCCGAAACGGAGCTTTCCGAAAGCTGCATTTCGGAATTGATATTTGCCCTGAAAGATAATGTTGCCGCCGCAAACGGCTTCCTTGTTGATTCCGAATTTGTTTTCGGAGAAGAGGAAATTTCAATAAAGGTTCGTGAGGGTGCGGATATTCTTAACGGTGCGGGAGCGGACGAATTTCTGAAAAAATATATCCGCGAGCATTTCGGAGCGGAAAGAAAAATATCAATATCGGGCGATACCGAGATTAAAATCGACTCTCCCGAATATCTCGAAATGCAGGTTAAGAATGTTAATATCGAGATACCCAAGGAAGCGCCGCCCGAGCCTAAAAAGCCCGTTAAAGAATATGATGATCTGCCGATTTCTTTATCAAATGCAAAGGTTATTTTCGGCAGTAAGATAAAATCAAAGCCCGTTCCGCTCAGCGGTGTTTCGGTTGAGGACGGCAATGTTACGGTATGGGGAACGGTTTTCGGACTTTCAATCCGTGACACAAAAGACGGAAAACGCAAGATAATCAATTTCAATATAACCGATAAAACCAATTCATATACGGTCAAGATTTTTGAAGCAAATCAGAACTGTGAAGCGCTTGTTGAGAATATTGCCGACGGAAAAGCGGTTATGATAAGAGGTCACGTGGAATACGATGACTATATCAAGGCATACTGCATCAAGGCAAATTCCGTTATGCTCATTGAGGAGCTTCAGGTAACCGATGATGCTCCCGAAAAGAGAGTTGAGCTTCATCTGCATACCAATATGTCCGCTATGGACGGGCTGACAAGCGCCGAAAAGCTTGTAAAGCGCGCCAAAAAGTGGGGGCATAAAGCGATTGCCATAACCGACCACGGTGTTGTTCAGGCGTTCCCCGAAGCGGCGAATACGGCAGGCGACGATATAAAAATCATTTACGGTATGGAGGCTTATTTCGTTGATGACTCCGTTACCGCAATGAACGGCGAATTTGATATGCCGATTAACGGCACTTTCATTGTATTCGATGTTGAAACAACGGGACTTCGCACGGGCGTTGACCGTCTTACCGAGATAGGCGCGGTAAGATTTGTTGACGGCGCTCAGGAGGCTTCATTCCAAACCTTTGTAAATCCCGAAAGACCTATTCCGGCAAGCATAACCGAGCTTACGGGAATAACGGATTCAATGGTTGCCCGCGCTCCCAAGGAGGGCGAGGCGGTCAGAAAATTTTTTGAATTTTGCGGAGATAACTGCGTTCTTGTTGCACACAATGCATCATTTGATACCGATGTTATCAAATCGGCGTGCGAGCGTAATAATATACCTTATAAATATACGCATCTTGATACGCTTGTTATGGCGCAGAGCCTTGTGCCCGACCTTAAGACCTATAAGCTTGACTCAATATCCAATTATTTCAAAATGCCGAAATTCGACCATCACCGTGCCGATGAGGACGCGGGTGCACTTGCAAGAATATTTGCAAAGCTGCTTGAGCTTGCGGCGGAAAAAGGCGTTGAAAATGTGAATCAGATAAATGAGTTTATAAAGACCGACCCGAAAAAGCTTCCGAGCTATCATATGATAATTCTTGCAAAGAATAAAGTCGGGCTAAAGCATCTTTATCAGCTCATAACAAAATCAAATCTTGAATATTTCTATCGTCACCCGAGAGTGCCGAAAAGTGAATTGCAGAAGCACCGTGAGGGTCTTATAGTCGGAAGCGCGTGCGAAGCGGGTCAGCTTTATCAGGCTGTTCTTGCAGGCAAGCCGAAAGAAAAACTGCTTGAAATAGCAAGCCTTTATGATTATCTTGAAATCCAGCCCAACGGAAACAATATGTTTATGGTTCGCAAGGGAACTGTTTCGGGTACGGAAGAACTCAACGAGATAAACAGAGAGATAATCCGTATTGCGGACAGTCTCAATATTCCCGTTGTTGCAACGGGCGATGTTCACTTTATGGACGAGAGTGACAGCGTTTTCAGAGAAATTCTTATGGCGGGTCAGGGCTTTACCGATGCCGCCGAGCAGGCACCGCTTTATTTCAGAACAACCGATGATATGCTGGGTGAATTTGCGTATCTCGGAGAGGAGACAGCCAAAGAGGTTGTTATAACCAATCCGAATAAAATTGCGGATATGTGCGAGGTGATTCTTCCGATACCGAAAGGAACTTATCCGCCGAAAATCGAGGGCGCTGACGAGGATTTGCGCCGCATATGCTACGAAAGAATAACCGATTATTACGGTGACCCGATACCGCAGTATGTTAAGGAAAGACTTGATAAAGAGCTTGATTCCATTATCAAAAACGGTTTTGCCGTGCTTTACATAATCGCTCAGAAGCTTGTATGGGATTCAATGGACCACGGCTATTATGTAGGTTCAAGAGGTTCGGTAGGTTCATCGTTTGTTGCCTTTGCCGCGGGAATTTCCGAGGTAAATCCGCTTGCACCGCATTATATCTGCGAGGACTGCAAGATAAGCGAATTTTTCCTGAACGGCGAATACGGTTCGGGCTTTGATATGCCGCCGAAAAACTGCCCGAAATGCGGCAAACCCATGCACCGTGACGGACACGATATACCGTTTGAAACTTTCCTCGGTTTTAACGGTGATAAACAGCCCGATATAGACCTTAACTTCTCGGGCGAATATCAGTTTTATGCTCACCGCTATACCGAAAAGCTTTTCGGTGAGTCCCATGTTTTCAAAGCCGGAACAATCGGAACTCTTGCCGATAAAACCGCATTCGGATTTGTCAAGAAGTGGATGGAGGAAAAGGGACTCAATCTTTCAAGAGCCGAGCAGGACAGACTCTGTGCCGGCTGTGTAGGCGTTAAACGCACAACGGGTCAGCACCCGGGCGGAATGGTTGTTATTCCGAATGATAACGATGCCGAGGATTTCACTCCGATTCAGCACCCCGCAGATGATGCCGATTCCGTTCACAGAACAACCCACTTTGATTTCCATTCGCTCCACGATACGATACTCAAGCTTGATAATCTCGGCCACGATGTTCCGACCTTATATAAACACCTTGAGGATATGACGGGAACATCGGTTATGGACGCCGATGTGTGCGACCCGAAAATATATGAATTGCTCACTTCTCCCGAGCCTCTCGGAGTAACAAGCGAGGACATCGACTGCGAAACGGGAACACTTTCACTTCCCGAACTCGGAACTCCGTTTGTCCGTCAGATGCTTATGGAGTCAAAGCCGAAAAACTTCTCGGATATGCTTCAGATTTCGGGACTTTCCCACGGAACAGATGTTTGGATAGGCAACGCTCAGGAGCTTATCAAAAACGGAACCTGCACAATATCCGATGTTATCGGAACCCGTGACAGTATTATGGTTTATCTAATCCATAAGGGCGTTGAAAAGGGTATGGCGTTCAAGATTATGGAGATAGTCCGTAAGGGCAAGGCAACCAAGCTTCTTACCGATGACCATAAAAAAGCCATGGTTGACAATAATGTTCCGCAGTGGTATATAGATTCCTGTATGAAAATCAAATATATGTTCCCCAAGGCTCACGCCGCGGCTTACTGCATCGCCGCTCTTCGTCTTGCGTGGTATAAGCTTAATTATCCCGTTGAATATTACGCAACCTATATGACGGTTCGAGGCGAGGATATTGACACGGTAACGGTTTTGCAGGGCAGAGCCGCAGTCAAGAAGAAAATGCAGGAGCTTAACGAAAAGATAAAAACCAAGCAGGCAACGGCAAAGGAGGAGGGAACATACACCTCTTTGCAGGTTATCAATGAGATGATGGCACGCGGAATCGAGGTTCTGCCGATTGATATTTATAAGTCAACGGCAAGCAGATATATGGTTGAGGACGGAAAAATCAGACTGCCGTTTTCGGCGATGTCTGGCTGCGGAGTGAATGCCGCCGAGGACCTTGAAAAAGCGAGATATGATGAAAACGGAAAATTGGTTGAATTTCTCTCGATTGAGGACGTTCAGCTGCGTTCCGGAGCATCAAAAACCATTATCGAAACGCTTGAGGAAAGCGGAGCTTTTGCGGATTTGCCGAAATCAACGCAATTGAGCTTCTTTTAATGTTACAAATTCATATTGAATTGAACGGAGAAATCCGTTATAATATTACGGTAAAAATCTGAAAGGAAGATAAATATGAGCAAAAAAACCAAAATCGCAGCTTTTGCCGCTCTCGGAGCAGCCGCAGGCATCAATGCTTTCAGAGCATATAAGTTTACGCCGGAGAAAACGAATTACGGTGAAGCAGAGCCGGAAAATGTTGACGAGGCAAGAGCCGCAGAGCATCTTTCAAAGGCAATTTCAATTCCCACAATCAGCAATGAGGATAAGTCAAAGGTAGATTTTTCCAAATTTGAGGAATTTCATAAATTCCTTGAGGAAGCCTATCCTCTTATCCATAAAACGCTCAGCAAGGAAATAGTTAACGAAGCCAGTCTTATGTATTGCTGGAAGGGCACAAGAAGTGACCTTGACCCGATTGCTCTTCTTTCACATCAGGACGTTGTTCCCATTTCATCGGGAACCGAGGGCGACTGGGAGCACCCCGCATTCAGCGGATATAATGACGGCGAATTTATCTGGGGCAGAGGTGCTCTCGATATGAAGAACCATCTTATCGGCGTTATGGAAGCTGTTGAAACTCTTCTTGAAGAGGGTTTTCAGCCTGAAAGAGATGTTTATCTTCTTTTCGGTCAGGACGAAGAGGTTGTTGCTTCCGGCGAAAGCGGAGCAAAGGCAATGATGGAAACCCTTATGAACAGAGGCGTTCATCTTGACAGCGTTATTGATGAGGGCGGCGCTATTATTCCTCTCAATATCAAAGGTCTGCTTGAAAATAAAAACCTTGTCGGCGTCGGTATTGCCGAAAAGGGTTATCTTGATGTTGAAATCAGCGTAAACGCAAAGGGCGGCCATTCATCACAGCCTCCCAAGCATTCGGCTCTCGGCGAGCTTGCCGATGTTATAAAAGACCTTGAAAATCATCAGTTCAAGGCTGAAATTATGCCGTTTGTAAGTGAGCTTTTCTCAAATCTCGGCAGAAGCTGCACTTTACCGGCAAGACTTGTAACCTGCAACATTCCTTATCTTACCCCAGTTATCAAGGAGGTTATGAAGCAGATTCCTCCCGCCGCTTGCCTTGTAAGAACCACAACCGCCGTTACTATGTCGGAGGGCAGCCCTGCGGCTAATGTTCTTCCTCAGAAAGCAAGCGTAACCGTAAACTTCAGACAGATGCCCGGTGTTACAACCGAGGACGTTATAGCTCACATAAAGAGAGTTGTAAGAAACAAGGATATTGAGGTTAAGGTTCTCAAAACAAAGGAAGCTTCAAAATTCTCCTCAACAGATTCCAGACCTTTCAAGATAATCAAGGAAATCTGTATGCAGGAAGATGCAAACAATGTTGTTGCACCGTATCTTGTAATGGGCGGCACAGATGCCTGCTTCTATGAGCCGATATGCGACAATATTTTCCGCTATTCACCTTATAAGGTTTCCGTTGCGATGCTTCGCTGCACTCACGGCACGAATGAAAGAATACCCGTTGCGGCAATCGGCCCGGGCGTTGCATTCTTCAAGAGATACATCAAGAGAGCATCTGCGGAGAAATAATTATGTATTCAGTATTGATAGCCCCCGACAGCTTCAAGGGCACGCTTACCGCTTCGGAGGTCTGCGATATAATCGGCAGGGCATTTACCGATACAATTAAAGATGCAGTTATAATAAAGCTCCCCGTTGCCGATGGCGGCGAGGGGCTTTGCTCCTGTTTTGCCGAGATAGCCGACGGCAGATTCATTAAGGCTGAGGTTACGGGAGTATTCGGAGAGAAAATGAACGCCGAATATTATATGCTCACCGATAATACGGCGGTTATCGAAATGGCGGCGTGTGCCGGTCTGCCGCTTGCGGGGGAAAATAAAGACCCCGAAAAGGCAACCGCTTACGGGGTGGGAGAGCTTATCGCTCACGCTGAAAAGAGCGGAGCAAAACAGATTCTTTTGGGGCTTGGCGGAAGTGCCACAAATGATTGCGGCATCGGAGCTGCCTCCGCTCTCGGCTGGAAATTCCTTGATGAAAGCGGAAAAGAGCTTGAACCCGTCGGCAAAAATCTCGGCAGGGTGAGAAAAATAATCAAGCCCGAAAAGCCGCTTGATATTCCCGTTATATGTGCCTGCGATGTTGATAATCCGTTATTCGGCGAAAGGGGAGCGGCATATGTTTTCGCTCCGCAAAAGGGTGCTGATTCCGAAGCGGTTAAACGGCTTGATTCGGGACTTGAAAATATGTCCGAAGTAATCAAATCCGAACTCGGAGTTGATATTTCGTATATCGCCGGAGCAGGTGCGGCAGGAGGAATGGGCGGCGGTGCAGTTGCATTCCTCGGCGCAAGGCTCGAAAAGGGAATTGACATAATTCTCGATAAAGCGAGATTTGATGAAAAGGCGAAAAACGCCGATTTGATTATAACGGGTGAGGGCAGACTCGATTTTCAGTCTGCTGACGGAAAAGTGATTTCCGGCATAGCAAAAAGAGCGGGTGCACTCGGCAAAAAAGTTATAACCGTTTGCGGGTGCAGAGGCGACGGAGCTGAGAAAATCCGAGAGCTCGGCGTTTCGGAAATGTATTTTTCCTGCGAAAAACCGAAACCGTTTTCCGAGGTCCTCAAAACCTGCAAAGAAGATTTATATAATGCCGCGTTGAAAGCGGCGGCTGAAAGCATTAAGAGTTAAAAGTTAAACAGGCTTGTGACATTTCTGCCGCAAGCCTGTTTTGTGTATTATACAATAATTCTGAATGTTTTAACCTCAAACGGTTTATAGCTGAATCCGAATCCGTTTTCGCCGAGAGGAACGGTCTGCTTATCTTCCTCAATCATATTGCATTCGATGACTTCCTTTGCCTTGAACGGAAGCTTAACAAACGCCTTTCCGCGTCTCTGCTCATCTTCAACGAAGCGGATTATATATCCTCTGCCGTCCTGAGCTTTCTTGAATGCATCGGTCATAATGTTTTTGCTGTCGCATTCGGGAAGAAGCTCGGCGGTTTTTTCGCCTTTTGCATCGGGTGAATAAATTCCCATCGGCGGAATATTAAAGGTTATACCCTCCTGAACCGTTCCGTTTCTCCAGTCTCCGCCGTGAGGATAGAACGCATATCTGAATGTGTTTATTCCGTGGTCACCCGTTCTGTCGGGGCAGGTGGGTGCACGCATAAGCGTTATTCTCATATGGCTGTTGTGAATATCGTAGCCGTATTTGCAGTCGTTGATAATGCTGCACCCGTAGCCGCCCTCGGAAAGGTCAGCCCATTTGTGAGCCGCAACCTCAAAGCGTGTAAGGTCAAACGGGGTATTCCAATGGGTCGGGCGCTTGAACGCTCCGTGAGCTATGTCGTATGTGGCGTCGGTGTCGATAACGCTCACATCGAAGCCTGCTTTCAGAACCTTGTCGGTTTCGTGCCAGTCAACCGAGGTGTCGAATATAACGCTTCTGCCGTTTGCATAAAGAGTGATATACTGAGTGATTACGGATTTGTTGAATGAACGAACGGTTTTGATTATCTTGCGGAGCTCATTATTTTCGATAACCTCAATGCTGTCGGCAGCAGTTAACTCCCACATCTTTTTCTGATAGTTAAGCTCCAGATTCCACGCAGTTTCGTGAATACATTTATCCTGCGAAACGGTAAGAATATTTCCTCTGCCGTCAAGTGCTTCACGGTTATTCAATTTGTCGAAAATGCTTGTGATAATTCCGTTTTTATCAAATTCAACCCTGAGATAATCATTCTCAAGAGCAATATCGGTTGAACCTTTTTCTTCGGTTTCTCTCGCTTCAAGCTTAAATACCTTGCAGCTCATTGCCGGAATAACATCGGGAGCAAAAATCAGAGTACCGTTTTTGTTTACCGACGGCATACCCTTTGCAAGCAGTCCCTCGGGAACGCCGTCAACTCTGACGGGCTGAGTGCTGTCCGCATTGGTTAAATTCCAGACCGTAACGGCGTTTGCACCTGCATTGAGCTGAGCGCCGAGATGATTTACCGCATCGGAGAATATGGCTTTTGCCTTTTCGCTGAGCTTTGCATAGTCTCTCTTGCAGTCCTCAAATACCTGATGAATTGATGAACCCGGGAGAATATCGTGGAACTGATTTGTCATCAGTATGCGCCACGCTTCTTCAAGCTCCTCCTTCGGATATTTCTTTCCGTCGTTTATCTCGGCAAGTGAGCAGAGCATTTCGGCTCTGGTGAGCAGATATTCAAGCTTTCTGTTGTTTTTCTTAACGAACGCCTGACTTGTGAATGTACCTCTGTGGTTTTCATAGTACATTTCACCGTTCCAGACGGGAAGCTCTTCCTCGTGGCCGTGCATGGTGTCAAAGAAATCATCAACATGACCTATTTCAGCCTTGGGCAGACCCGGGAAATTCTTGAGCCTTCTGCCTCTTTCAAGCATATTTCTTGTCGGGCCTCCGCCGCCGTCACCGAATCCGTACATACCCATGGCGGTATCAAGCTCGCTCTTGTTGTTGCATTCACCGTCAAAGGTAACAAGCTCGTTTACTCTGAAATTGCAGTTATATGACGGGCGCATAAGGTGAGCATAAATTCTGTCGCCGTTGTTGCCCTCCCACATAAACATATTATACGGGAATCTGTTGGTATCGTTATATGAAAGCTTGCTTGTTATAAAATTCTCCATTCCGCAGCCCTTGATAATCTGGGGCAGGGCGGCGGAGAAGCCGAAGCAGTCGGGAAGCCAGTAGGTCTTTGAAACCTTGCCGAATTCTTTCCTGAAAAACTCCGTTCCGTAAAGAACCTGACGGATAAGGGATTCGCCGCTTGCGATATTGGTATCGGCTTCAACCCAGACGTTTCCGCAGATGTCCCATTGATTTGCGGCAACCTTTTCTTTGATTTTCTCATATATTTCCGGATAATTATCCTTTGTCATCTGATAAAGGACGGCCTGACTCTGACCGAATGTCATTTCGGGATATATATCCATAAGGTGAGTAACATTCGTAAATGTTCTTGCACTCTTGCGTATGCTTTCCTGGATTCTCCAAAGCCACGCAACATCAATATGACTGTGTCCCGTGTGGATAACTCTGCTCTGGGCTGACCACTCTATTTCGGAAAGCTTTTTGAGATAATATTTTCTTGCCTCTCTGATGCTGTCCCTGACTCTTTCCGGCTCAAAGTCAAAGTCGATGATGTGCATACTGTCGTCAACGGCGGCATAAACCTTGCTCTTTATATGCTCATCTTTAATGAAATCAAGCGCTTCAAAGGCTATATCTATATCGGTATAATAGCCCTCAACATCTTCATCAATAACGGCAATGCTTGTTTCTCCGAACAGGCATTCCTGATATTCCGCACCGTCCATGGCGGCATCGCAGAATTCCATTGAGTCAACGGTTGCCTCAATTTCAAAATTCAGAATTTCGCCCGCCTTGTGAATGCCGAGTTCAACATCGGCTCTGTCGGGCATATAATTTCTGCTGGTGCAGCCCGCAACATATTCTCCGTTGCATTTAACGAGAGCTTCACCGCCAACGGCAAGCTTGGCTCTGATTTTTTTGCCGTCCATTTCTTCGGGAACGGTTACGGATGCTTTGAAAAAATAAGCGCAGTCATAGGAAGCATGCCATCTGTCGCCGTGATTTATTGTTCCGTGAAAATCCTCCATTTCATAGCCGTCGCCGAGAAATTTACCCTTTGTATATTCCCAGCCGTCAATATCAACCTTTGAAAGAATTGAATATTTCGGTATCTGTCCGTGCATATCCTTAAGAATATTCGGTTTTAATGTGTGCATAAACCCACTCCTTTCGGTATTATCCTTATAATAACAAAATAAAAGTACAAAATCAACATAAATTTGATAAAAATCACTTGACCTTAACCCGCTTAGGTGATAAACTTGATAGGTTGAAAGGTTGTGCTTAGTTATGCAGAAGAAAAAAGACGGCAGAATAATTTTTATCTGCTGGTTTGCCTATACTGCCGCATATGTCGGCAGACTTAATTATTCGGCTTCGCTCGTTGCCATAGTTTCCGACCTCGGCGTGCTGAAAACTCAAGCCGGACTTGTCAGCTCCTGTTTCTTTTTCGCTTACGGAGCAGGTCAGCTTTTAAACGGTATTCTCTCAAAATATTATAATCCTAAATATATGATTTTCGGTTCGCTTTTTGTTTCTTCAATACTTAATATTCTTATGCCGGTGAGTTCGGATATTTCGGTTATGAAATATATCTGGCTTGCAAACGGAATAG
>JAZRYD010000005.1:0-5809 GCA_045600535.1 Acutalibacteraceae bacterium
CTAAAAGTCCGCGATTTTATGGAAATTTTCATAAAAAATAACAAAAAATCATTGAAAACGGATATTCTTTATGATATAATCGTTTTAATATGTTAATAATTTATTCCCTTTGATATGGGGTTTAACTTAAGGAGGAAGTTCTTTGAAAACTTACAACGCAAAAGACATAAGAAACATTGTTTTGGCAGGACACAGCGGCAGAGGCAAAACAACTCTTGCGGAAGCTATGCTCTACCTTGCCAAGGCGACCGACAGACTCGGCAGAGTTGCCGACGGCAACACGGTTCTTGACTTCGACGCAGAAGAAAAAAGAAGAAAGACCTCTATCGCAACCGCAATGGCTGCATTTGAGTGGAATAATACCAAAATCAACCTTCTTGATACCCCGGGTCTTTTCGATTTCGCAGGCGGTATAAGCGAAGGTGTTCGTGCGGCTGAAACCGCAATTATCGTTCTCGGTTCAGGCTCAGGCATTGATGTCGGCGCAGAAAAAGCATACAAGGCAGCAAGTGATAAGGGAATTGCAAAGATGTTTGTTGTTTCCCGCTGCGATGCCGAAAACACCGATTTCTATAAGACATTTGATGCAATCAAAGAGGAATACGGCACACCCGTTTGTCCCGTTATCGTTCCTTATGTTGAAAATAATGTAATAAAGGCTTATGTTGACTTCCTTTCCGGCAAGGCTTATGCTTATGCAAACGGCAAGGCAAGCGAAGTTGCAATGCCCGCCGATGACAGAATAGAAGAAATGAAAGCCGCTTTCACAGAGGCTGTTGCTTCCGCCGATGAAGAGCTTATGGAAAAGTTCTTTATGGAAGAGCCTCTCACTCCCGATGAAATAGCAAAGGGACTTAAAGCAGGCATTGCCGCAGGCGATATTTATCCCGTATTTGCCTGCTCGGGTTATAACACCGATGCTGTTGAGCTTATCCTCAACGCAATCGTTGCGGTTGCTCCCGATGCAACCAATGCCGCAGAGGGTGACTTCAAGGTTGACGAAAACGGCTCCGTTGCCGCAGTTTGTTTCAAGACCATTGATGACCGTTTCGGAAAGATGTCATTCTTCAAGGTAATTTCCGGTAAGCTTACCGCTGATGTTCCCGCTTACAATACAAGAGCAAGCGAGCAGGAGAGAATGGGCAAAATGCTCTTCCTCAAGGGCGACAAGCAGGAGGATACTACCGTTATCACTGCCGGTGATATAGGTATTGTTACAAAGCTTGACAGCTTCAAAACAGGCGATACTCTTGCAGCTCCCAAGTCGGATGTTCAGCTTGCAGGCGTTAACTTCCCCGCAGCAAGTCTTTCAATGGCTATCAGAAGCAAGAAGAAGGGCGAAGAAGATAAGGTTGCAACAGGTCTTTCGAGAATTGCAGTTGAAGACCCCACCGTTAAATTTGCAAACAATGTTGAAACCCATGAGCAGGTTCTTTCCGCTCTCGGCGAACAGCATATGGATACAATAGTTGGCAAGCTTAAGAACAGATTCAATGTTGAGGTTGAGCTTTCG
Source organism: Acutalibacteraceae bacterium (assembly GCA_045600535.1). GTDB lineage: Bacteria > Bacillota > Clostridia > Oscillospirales > Acutalibacteraceae > CAG-177. Next base: position 1,514 of record JAZRYD010000005.1, read on the forward strand.
GTTCCCAAGGTTGCTTACAGAGAAACAATCACAAAGATTGCAAGCGCCGAAGGTAAACATAAGAAGCAGTCCGGCGGCGGCGGACAGTTCGGTGTCGTTGAAGTTCGTTTTGAGCCTATGGAGGGCGAGGGCTTCGAGTTCGTTGATGAGGTTGTCGGCGGCTCCGTTCCCAAGAACTTCATTCCCTCGGTTGAAAAAGGACTGCGTCAGGCAATCCTTAAAGGCCCTCTTGCAGGTTATCCGGTTGTCGGTCTCAGAGCTGCTCTTTATGACGGCAAGAGCCACCCCGTTGACTCCAACGATATGGCTTTCCAGACCGCAGGCAGACTTGCATTCAAAGAAGGTATGCCCAAGTGCGGACCGAAGCTTCTTGAGCCTTACGGCACACTGAAAGCTTATATGCCCGGTGATAATCTCGGCGACATCATGGGCGATGTTACCAAGAGAAGAGGCCGTGTTCTCGGTATGGGTCCCTGCGATGATGACCCCAAGATTCAGGAGCTTACGGCAGAAGTTCCCATGGCTGAAATGGGCGACTTTGCAACGGTTCTTCGTTCAACCACAATCGGCAGAGGATATTTCTCATTTGAGTTCTCTCATTACGAAATTGCTCCCGAAATGGTTGCTCAGAAGGTTATCGAAGACGCTAAGGCAGCAGCAGAAGAGGAATAATAAAATACAAAATAATCGGACTGCATTTCACACGGAATGCAGTCCGATTTTGATAGTGGAATTTAATTCCTGATTAAAAATTGCGAAAAGAATGTTGCAAGCTCCGAAAGCTTATTTTTTAAGCCCGGGTCGCAGTCATTGAGCGGGGCGGGGGTTATGCCGAATTTTTTGAGCGTTTCGGTATAGACGGCAAAACGCTTCTTAAAATCTGCGTAATTCTTATTCCGCTTTTCCGTCCAACCCGTTTCGGCGGCTGCGGTAAAGCGCGGGAAAGACATATAGCAAAGGCGGTCAAAGTTATTGATAAATTCAGTCCATATCGGAGCTTCAACTCCGATATAATTTTCGGGCTTTGCCGCGTTTTTCGGTATCGGATTATAGCTGTAAGTTTTGCAAAGTGAGGTCATACCGTAGGGATAATCGCAGTAATATGAATAAAAATCCGAATTTATCACCTTGCCGCCGTTATCGGCAAAGGCGTATGAGAGCTTCTTTCTGTCCATCCACATCTGAACCGTAACATCATTATCAATCATTCCGCTTTTGAGGCTCTCATTCCAGACTATCGCCTTTCTGCCCTTTGAACGCAGAAATTCAACGACTCTGTTTGTGAACCACCCCTGCAATTCTTCCTCATCGGAAAGCTTCTCATCTTTTATGCGCTTCTGACACATCGGGCAGTCCTTCCAATGCTTTTTCGGGGCTTCATCTCCGCCGATATGTATATATTCGGACGGAAAAACTTCAATTATTTCGGAAAGAATATCGAAAATCACCTCAAAGGTTTTATCGTTTCCGGCGCAGAGTACATCTTCAAAAACGCCCTGCTTCATTTTTATATCAACGGGTTTTCCTCCGCACCCGATTTCGGGATAGGCGTTAAGCAGAGCCGAGCAATGCCCGGGCATTTCAAATTCGGGGATAACCGTTATAAATCTTTCGGCGCAGTATTCAACAATTTCTTTCATTTCGGCCTTTGTGAAATATCCGCCGTATTCGCCGCTTTCCTTAAGCCTGCCGAAATGCGAGCCGGGGCGCACCGAGCCTTTTTCGGTTGCAAGCGGTCTTTTTTCGCTGAAAAATCTGAAGCCCTGGTCATCGGTCAGATGCCAGTGAAACACATTCATTTTAACGCTTGCCGCCGCATCAATCAGCTTTTTCGTATCCTCGATTCCCGTTATATGGCGCACCGTATCAAGGTGAAACGCTCTGAACGGAAATGCGGGCTTATCCTCGATTTTCACGCAGGGGCAAACCTCTCCGAGCTGCGAAAGAGTCTGAGAAGCATAGAAAAATCCGCGTTCTCCCGAAGCGGTCATAAGAATTTTTGAGCCGTTAACCTCAAGAATATATTCTTCATCGCCGAGAGAACCATCGGTTATTTTGGTTATCTCGGCTTTCCCGATTTCGGTTTCACCGCCGAGATATGTTATTTTGTTCGGCTTCGGAATAACATTTATCATATAATCACCTTAAAAGTAAGGACAGCAGTCTGCGAAAGCTCTGCTGTCCGTTTTGGTTTATTCTTCGTCTTCTTTCTTTTCAATCGGAAGAATTTCAACCTTTATCTCGTCTATTCTGCGCTCGTCTATCGAAAGCACGCTGAACCGCAGATTTTCATATTCCGCAGTAACGGGTTCGGTGGGCAGATAACCGAGAAGACTGATAACAAAACCGCCGATTGTGTCATAATCTCCCTCGGGAAGCTCAACTCCCACAAGCTCATTCACTTCGTCAAGGTCGGTTGTGCCGTCAACCGTAAAGGTGGTTTCGTCAATTTTCTTTATTTCTTCCTCTTCGTCGTCATATTCGTCCTGAATATTTCCGACTATGGATTCAAGCACGTCCTCAAGTGTAACTATTCCCGCCGTTCCGCCGTATTCATCAACAACAACGGCAAACTGCGTATGGCTTTCATTCATCGTTTTGAAAAGGTCGGCGCAGAGCTGACTTTCGGGAACATACAGCGTTTTGCGCATTATCTTTTCAATTGTCATATCGTCCGGAATATCTTTTCCTACATATTTAAGCAAATCCTTGGCGTAAAGCACGCCGACTATGCTGTCGGGGTCTTCCTCATAAACGGGAATACGGGAGTATCCGTTTTCGATTGCAAGCTCCGCAACCTCTTTGAGCGATTTCGTAACCTCGATGGCGGACATCTCCGTGCGGTGAGTCATAATGTCACCGGCATCAAGGTCATCGAACTCAAAGATATTATCAATCATTTCCTTTTGCGAATCTTCGATAACTCCCTTTTCTCCGCCGACATCAACCATCATACGGATTTCTTCCTCCGTAACATTTTCTTCATCGGCGTTGGGGTCAAATCCGAAAATACGCACAACAGCGTTGGTTGAAAATGAAAGTATCTTAACAAAAGGTTTTGTTATTTTTGCAACAAAGAGCAGAATACCGACTACCTTATACGAAACCTTTTCGGGTATCTGCATCGCAATGCGCTTGGGTGCAAGCTCACCGAGAACAAGTGAAAAATAAGAGGTAATAACGGTTATCAGAATAACCGAAACAACCGCAACGGCGCCAATATGGGTGCGGCAGAACAGAAACCGCGCGGAGAGAGCCGAGGTCAGCATATCCGCAAAGGTCTGAGAAGCCGAAGCCGAGGTGAGAAAGCCTGCCAGAGTAACGCCTATCTGAATAGTCGAAAGAAAATTGCTTGAATCGGCAGTAAGCTTAACTATCTGTTTCGCTTTTTTGTCTCCCTCTTCGGCAAGGCGCTGTATTTTGGTATCGTTGAGTGAGATTATTGCAATTTCGCTCATCGCAAAAAACGCATTGACGATTATCAGAACGAATAAAAGCAGAAGTTTAATAACAATGGTTATCGCAGGGCCGGGGTCATCCATAACGGACTTGCTCCTTTCATATATAAAAATTCATTCTATATATTAACATATAAAAATACTTATGTCAACTGCTTTAAAAAATGCTTTTTTTGTTGACAAAGTCGGAATTTATGATATAATGATAACAGAAAGGCAACCGATAGACGGTTAGCCCCGAAAAGTATTTAAGAAATTAACCGCTTGTTTTTCAGGACAGGGCGGTTATTTCTTTTTTGTTATATCAATAACAAGTGATATAATTGCAACGATTAGTGTTCCGAAAAGAAACATTGCTTCGTATGTAACCATAGCACCGCCCCCTCTCCGAGGGCGAAAGTGCCCTCTTGGGATAGAGGACTAACCGCCTACCGTCAGACTGATTTTTCAGCCTTGGCTGCCTTTAAGGATGTCTGTTGACACCGATAAAATTCTACCATATCCGACCGTTATCGTCAATAATTGATCATAAGCTTTAAGAAGCATTTAAGAAGCTTTGCAGAAAAACGACAATTCTAAAAACCAAAAGCTTCGTTTGATTTTTTATTGACAAAACAGTCTTTATGCTATAATATAATAATAACAAAAAGGCAGCCGATAGACGGTTAGCCCTCAAGTGGGATTAGAAATAAACCGCACTTTTAGGCGAGGGCGGTTATTTCTTTTTTGTTATGTCAATAACAAGTGCAATAACAGATACAATCAAGGTGAGAAGTAAAAACAACTCGCTGTATGTAACCATAGCACCGCCCTCCTTTCCGAGGGCGAAAAGCTGCCC
>JAZRYD010000006.1:0-8169 GCA_045600535.1 Acutalibacteraceae bacterium
ATCAGATAGCCTTAAAATCCTTGTTTTATATATAAAATGAAAATAGATGTTGTTTTTCTAAGCGTTTTTTCGCCCTCTCGGAGTATCGCATACACCTTCGGGGCGAAGAAAACGCTTTCTGCATCTAAATGCGACAGCCCCAATAATTCGTGACTTTAAAATCAGAATGTTTTAACAAGCTCTTTAAGGTAGGCTTTGAAATCGTTTCCGATTTCGGGGTGATTAAGTGCAACCTCGCAGTTGGCTTTCATAATGCCGAGCTTGTTGCCCATATCGTATCTCTTACCGTCAAAATCATAGGCAAGAAGCTTGCCTGCCATACCAAGCTCCGTGAATGTATCGGTCAGATAAAATTCCTTATCCTCGGGAGTGGCGGCAATGCCCTTTTCAATCAGTTCAAACGCTTCGGGAGGAAGCACAACTCTGCCGAGAATCGCAAAGAGTGACATTATTTCATCGTCCTTCGGCTTTTCGATAAGCTTTCTGCAATTCATTGCACGGGTTTCACCCTCAATCGGAGAAACGTCAAGCGTGCAGTAAAGCTTAATCTGCTCTCTCGTAACCTCTTTGACACCGACTACGCCCTTATTGTATTTCTCGTAGCAGCGGCAAAGCTGAGCGGTAACTGGGTCTTCGGAAATGATAACATCGTCACCGTAAAGCACAGCAAACGGCTCATTGCCGATGAATGATTTTCCCTTGAGGATTGCATGGGCAAGACCCTTTGTTTCCTTCTGACGGATAAAATAAATGTTTGCAAGATTTGCGCAGGCCTTAACATCCTCGAAAATCTTTTCCTTTGAGGGATTTCCCTTAAGCTGAGTTTCAAGCTCAAACGCATGGTCGAAATGGTCTTCAATAACACCCTTACCGCGGTTTGTGATAATGAGAATATCCTCAATACCTGCTGCAACCGCTTCTTCAACGATATACTGAATTGCGGGCTTATCAACGATATTGAGCATTTCCTTGGGAACCGCCTTTGATGCCGGAAGAACTCTTGTGCCGAGACCTGCCGCAGGGATTATCGCTTTTCTGACTTTCATAATATAATCTCCTTTATTATAATGCTGAAATTATTTTATCTGCTATAAACGAAAGCAGCGAATTGAATATTTCTCCGCCCAAAAAGCCTGCCGCAAGTGAGATAAGCGAAGCGCCTCCCACTCTCATTATCAGGCTTTTTTTCATTATTTCTTCGCCCTGAACTTCTTTTACCTTCTCCATATCGGAACACATTTTTTTATAGTAAAGATAATTTGCAATAAAGCCGCAAAGCAGATGCTCCGCAAGCATTATCAACGCAAGCTTGCCCGCAGGCTTCATACCTTTTGCGGTAAATTCGTTTACGATTGCGGTTTCCTTTTCGTAAGCCTCTTTCATCGCCGCTTCATCGGCTGTTTTATCCTTATATTCTTCCTGAAGCACCGATATTTTTTCCTGCATATTGTCGGCAATATCCGCAAGCTGTTTTGCCGTTCCGTAGGTCATAAATGTTATAGCCGAAAACAGAACAAGCAGGATTATTCCGGCTTTATAAATCTTTCTGTAAAAGAACCACCACGGCGCAAAAATGAATGCCGCCCAGTTGAATGAAAGCTTTTTACCGTCCGATATTTTTTTGAATTTCGGCAGGTATCTTCTTGAATTGTTCTGAACATACAGCGCCGCATCTCCTGCGGTGGTATTTCCTATCGGCTCATTTTCGGGCATATTCACACCCGTCATATAAATATTATTCTGATAAAATTTACTCTCAAATATCAGCGGAGCGCCGCACTGAGAACAAAGCTTGCTGCCTGCCGGATTTTCGTTTCCGCAGAAGCGGCAAACCACATCGGCTTTTTCCGTGCTGAGCAGATGACCGCAGTTTGAACAATGAAAGGCCTCTGCCGGATTTTCCGAACCGCATTCGGGACAGATTACTTTTTTGCTCTCGGGAGCTTCGCCGATATTGGCTTCCTCTCTCGGCTTCCACACAAAATCGGGAGAGTGGAGCGCTTCGTTAACGCAATGTCCCTCGCTCATCCAGCATTCGCGGTGCTGCGGCGTTGCACATACGGGACAGACCACAATATCGTCGTCCTCGTGCATATGCTTTCCGCAGAGCGGACAGGGCTGATTTATATAGTTAAGCAATATGAAATTCTCCTTTTTAAATTTTTCCATTTTATATTTTAGCTGATTGCGAGCAAAATTTCAATTATTATTTAAAAAATATTCCGATATTCTTTACATTTTACAATTATTTAGGTATAATATATTGCGTAGAAATTTGCGCAGGTAATAATTAACATATAAAAATACATTTTTCAGGAGATAATTTATGATTCAGTTTGAAGAATTGAGACTTTCGCTGCTTGACTACAAGGATAAGCTTCTCCAGCTTCGTGAGGCACTCGGACTTGACGCCATGAACGAGGAAATAGCAGCCCTTGAAGCGGAAACCGCAAAGGACGGCTTCTGGAATGACCTTGAAAATTCTCAGAAGATTCAGCAGAGAATAAGCCAGCTTAAAAATAAGGTAGGAGCATATAATGCTCTCTCGGCGGAGTTTGACGATGCGCTCGTGCTTATAGAGCTTTCCAACGAGGAAGAAGACCTCGATTTGCTTGATGAATGCAAGGCGGCAAGTGATGCTTTTGTTGCAAAGCTTGATGCTATGACGCTCAGTACCCTGCTTTCCGGTGAATACGACTCAAAAACCGCCCTGCTCACTTTCCACGCAGGTGCAGGCGGAACCGAGGCTCAGGACTGGACGCAGATGCTTGTCCGTATGTATCAGCATTGGGGCGAGAAGCACGATTTCAAGGTCAGTATGATTGACTTTCTTGACGGCGATGAAGCCGGACTTAAATCGGCGGTTCTCCGTGTTGAGGGCGAAAACGCTTACGGTTACTTAAAGGGAGAAATGGGAGTTCACAGACTTGTCAGAATTTCCCCGTTTGATGCTTCCGGCAGAAGACATACCTCCTTTGCTTCGCTTGAGGTTATGCCCGAAATTGACGATACGGTTGATGTTGAAATAAATCCCGATGACCTCAAGATAGATTATTACCGTTCAAGCGGTGCGGGCGGTCAGAAGGTTAACAAAACCTCCTCGGCAGTCAGAATAACGCATATTCCCACGAATATCGTCTGCGCCTGCCAGGTTGAAAGAAGCCAGCATCAGAACCGTGAGGTTGCCATGAAGATGCTCAAATCCAAGCTCATCGAGATAAAGGAAAGAGAGCATCTTGACAAGATAGACGATATCAAGGGCGAGCAGAGAGAAATTGCCTGGGGCAGCCAGATACGTTCCTATGTATTTATGCCCTACACTCTTGCCAAAGACCACAGAACGGGATTTGAAAACGGCAATATCAACGCCGTTATGGACGGAGAGCTTGACGGCTTCATAAACGCATATCTTAAAATGGAGTCGCTCAAAGCCGCTCAGCAGTAATATGAAAATTATTGATATTTCAAAAAAATTCTTCTCCTGTGAGGTTTATTCCGGCGACCCTGAGCCGGAAATCGAAAGAATTTCCGATACGGATAACGGAGATATGTATAATCTATCCGTTGTAACTGCCTGCGTGCATACGGGCACTCACGCCGATGCACCGCTGCATTTTATTCCGAACGGAGACTCAATTGAAAAAATGCCGCTTGAAGCTTATATCGGTGAATGCACCGTGATTGAAGCTCCGGCAGGAGTTATAACCGGAGAATATGTTGACAGATTTTTTCCGAAGAAATGCAAAAGACTGCTTATAAAAAGCGGCGGCGAAGCGTTCTTTATGGACTCCTCCGCTCAGGAGGTTGCAGACCGCGGCGCAATTCTTATAGGCACGGATTCGGTTTCGGTAGGGTGTAAAAATAATGAAGCCGCTCCGCACAAGGCTTTTATGCAGAACGGAGTTGCAATTCTCGAAAATCTTGACCTTTCGGCAGTAAAGCCCGGAGAATATTTTCTCTGTGCCGCGCCTGTCGCTTTTGACGGAGCGGAGGGTGCGCCGGTAAGGGCGCTGCTGATTGAGGACTATATTTTCTGGTCAAAGAAGCCATAAGGTAAGGTGTAAAATGAAACGAGCTTTTGATTTTACGGTAAGCCTGCTGATGATTATTCTGCTTTCTCCCCTTTTTCTGATAATAAGCATTATAATTATGTTTGATGCAGGTATGCCCGTTATATTCAGGCAGTACAGAGTCGGAAAAGATAACAAGCTGTTTTATATTTATAAATTCCGCACCATGAAGCGCGGAACAAGGAATGCCGCCACCGAGGAGCTTATGGAATCGGATTCCTGCATAACAAAGAGCGGCAGAATTTTGCGTGCGCTGAGCCTTGACGAGCTTCCGCAGCTTGTAAACATTCTCAACGGCTCAATGAGCTTTGTGGGTCCCCGTCCGTTAATTCCCGAGGAAAAAGAAATAAGACAGCTCAGAAAAGAATATAATGTTTACTCCGTCAGGCCCGGTATGACGGGGCTTGCTCAGATAAACGGCAGAGACACTCTTGACGCAGAAAAAAAAGCCCTGTTTGACAAAGAGTATGTCGAAAAACAGAGCTTTTTGTTTGATATGAAAATTTTAATAAAAACCGTTTCGGTAGTTCTCAAAAGAGAGGGCATAACCGAGGGCGGCGAAGCGGATAATTCACATAAAGCGAATTAAGCAAGCCCGAGAAATTCTTCATAGCAGAGTCCGCTTGCCTTAACTCTTTTTGCGGTTTCAACGCCGACATATCTCCAATGCCACGGCTCATAAACGATTTTCGTTTTGTTAACCTTGTCTTTGGGATAGCGGAGAATAAAGCCGTAATCGGCGGCGTTTTCGCAGAGCCACTTATATTCATCGGTCTTGTCGAAGCTTTCATAAAGACTGCAAATATCCATTGCAAGGCCGGCATTGTGTTCACTCGTTCCCGGGGGAAGAATGATTGTTGCCGCCATCTGAGTGGCTTCAATCTTGCTGTAGCCCTGGTCCATATAGGTTTCTATCTTGTTTTCAAAATTGTTGGTCTGTCTCTTAACCGAGCGGTAGCCCGAAACAGGCTCAAGGTCAATGCCGTCTTTCTTTGCGGCAAGATACATTTCGTTATAGTGCGGTGCAGCGCGGTAATCAAGCTGTTCGCCGTCGGGGTCGGAGGTAATCGCGGGAGCAAGCTTAACGGTATAATTATCCGGCAGAATATAATCTCTGTTAACAAGAATGAGATTCCATGCAGTTCCGCTGACATCGGCATATGAGGGATTGAAGCCCGCATATGCGTATTTATATCCGCTTGCCGCTTGGGTCGCTGTCGGGGCGGCGGTCTGACGGGCTGTTGTCTTTATAACAGCGGTTGTTTTTTCCGTGCGGGAAAATATTTCCGAAATTATCGAGCGTGCGGTGGTCGGAACGGCTTCGGAAGCGTTTTCGGAAACAGCCTCGGAGGAGGTTTCCGTGTTTTCGGCGCCGTTAACCTCGGACGGTTCGGTTTCACCGCGATAAAAAGTCTCCGATGACGGAGTTCCGGCTTCTATGGTCGGTACATCTCCTTTGTGCAAAAGCGTAACTGCGCCGTAGCCCACAAGAACGGCGGCAACAACGGCAACAAGTACGATTGAAAGAGTTTTTTTCATTATTTTAACCTCCGTCTTTTATACAACTTAGTATTTTACACCGAAAAAAAGCGGTTGTCAAATAAAAATATTATTCCGTGAAAGGAGTTGTTTGCTTTGAAAGCAAGCGAAAGCGTTAAAAACTATGAGTCCGAGCGCAGAATGTATTCCAATTATGTGCTTCGGAGCATCAAAAAGCTTTGTAAGGAAATTGGCCCGAGGCCTTCGGGTTCGGAGCAGGAATATGCCGCTCAGCAGAAAATGGCGGAAGACCTCAGAGAAACCTGCGATGAGGTTAAAATCGAAGAATTTGACCTCCACCCCCGTGCATTTATGGGCTGGATTGAGCTTACGGTATTCTGCGCCATCGCCGCAGCTGTTCTGCTCTTCCTCACTCATTTTATTCCGTCGGCATCAACAGTGTTCCTTTCGGCAGGCGTTGTGCTTATCGCCGTTGCCGTTTTCTTCGTTCTCAGTGAGTTCCTTTTCTATAAAGAAACTCTTGATGTGTTCACCAAAAAGGCTGTTTCGCATAATGTTATTGCGGTCAGGAAAGCTCAGGGCGAGGTTAAACGCCGCATAATCTTCTCCGGTCATGCAGACTCCGCTCCCGAATGGCGTTTTACATATTGGGGCGGCCCGAAGCTTCTTATCCCCGTTATTGCAGCAGGTCTTATCGGCGTTGTTGTTACATTGGTATTCGATGTGATTTCTCTCGTTATGGTTATCGGCGGAACAAATCCCGCGGACAGCAAAACGATTTTCGTTTTCTCGATTATTTCGTTATGCTTCACCCCGGTTTTCCTTTTCTGCCTTCTTTTCTATAACCCAAAGAGACCCGTTGAGGGCGCAAACGACGATTTAACGGGCTGCTTCTGCTCAATGGCAGTTCCGAGATTCCTCAATGACCACAATATCCGCTTTGAAAATACCGAGGTATGGGTTATCTGCTCGGGCTCCGAGGAAGCGGGTCTCAGAGGTGCAAAGGCATTCTGCAAGGCTCACGCTCAGGAGCTCAAGGACGATAAAGATGTTGAAACCGTATTTTTCGGACTTGATACCGTAAGAGATTTCGACTTTATGGCTGTTTATAATAAGGATATGACGGGTACGGTCAAGAACGACCCCGAGGTATCGAAGCTTATCCATGAGGGCGGAGCTCTCGCAGGTTATGACCTGCCTTATAAGTGCGTTTCACTCGGTTCAACCGATGCCGCCGCAGTAACTCAGAGCGGACTGAAAGCTGCCTGCTTCGCCGCTATGGACCCCTCTCCGGCAAGATACTATCACACAAGACTTGATACCGCCGACAATATGGATTTGAAAGCCATTGAAGCCGGAGTTGATATAGTTCTCAATACCGTATTCCTTTTCGATGAAAAGGGTCTCAATGTCTGATTGGTCAAATTATACAAATGAAAAGACCGTTTTTTAAAGCTTTTCACAAAAATAAAGTTTTATAAAAAAATTACTGTTCTATTTGCGGCGTATATGTTATAATTGCTGTATATGTACAGCGAAAGGGGCTTTTTTAATGAATAAAAAAATAGTTGCCGTCATCGGTCTGCTTCTTGCATTTGCGATGGTATTCTCGTTTGCAGGCTGCAGTATGACCGAGGATGAAGAAACAACCACAACCGTTAAGGCCAAAACTCCTCTTCCCACCGATATAACCACTTCATACGATGAAGAAAGCAGAGTAGTAACCGATACAACATATTCTCCCGAGGCTCTTGCCGCAAACAGCAAGACGATATTTGAATATTTCAACATTCGCATCAACGAAACCAAAAACGAAAAAGCTGCCGTATCAATGACGAGTGAAAGAAACATTTCAAAGAGTGTTGATGCAGAAGGCAACAGCATCAAAATGAGCGAAAACGAATATATCAACGCCGCCATCACTTCTCTTGACAGCTATATGCTTCCCAAGAAGAGCGATAATATCGAATACGGCGACGATATGATTGCATTTCTTCCTGTTAAGGGTCAGAATTATGCAAGTCAGCTCACCATGGACGAGATTGACAGCGCAACCTGCGCCGATAACGGCCCGACCAGAATAATCACCGTTAATCTCAAGTCCCCCGCTCTCCCCGCAACAATCGAAAAAGCATATGACCTTGATGATGTTGATAAGGTTCTTGACGAGTTCAAAAAGGCAGAAAAATATCTCAGCCTCGGTAAGCCCGTTATCACTTACAGAGACTGTCAGATAATCATTACCGTAAATGTTGAAACCGATGAGATAACCGAGATAAAATATGTCAAGGTTGCCGATGTTGCCATTGATGTAACAGGCGTCGGCTCGCTTGCCGATATCGGAACAGTTCCCGTTAAGTTCTGCTATACCAATACCGTTAAATACGGCATTGATAACACCAATCCCGCAGAAACCACTACTCTCGCAGAGAAATAATCAAACAACATATAAAAATGGGGGGCTGTCGCATTTAGATGCAGAAAGCGTTTTCTTCGCCCCGAAGGTGTATGCGATACTCCGAGAGGGCGAAAAAACGCTTAGAAAAACAACATCTATTTTCATTTTATATATAAAACAAGGATTTTAAGGCTATCTGAT
>JAZRYD010000007.1:0-17516 GCA_045600535.1 Acutalibacteraceae bacterium
CCGAGTAAACAAAACTGTTCCGATTACTCGCAAGAGCTTTTGGAAGTGTTTCTTTTACTTCCATCTACCCCCGAGAGTTCTCAGAACAGTTTAACATCTCGGTTATACTTGATTAAAGACGGGGGATTATTTGGGGGTTACTGTTATTCCGCAGCCGGGGCATTTCAGACCCGTAACGAGATTAAAAACGCAGGGTATCCGTATTCCCGTTTTAATAACAAATATCAGATAAGCGCAGCCCGCCGAAAGCAAAGCTGCGCAGTATTTTGCGGTTTTTACCGTTCTTTCTCTCATTGACGGGTTGAAAGCTTATTCAGCTCATTCTGAATAAGGCAATAATCGACTATTGAAAGCTGAACAAGCGCTATAATAACGAAAATCAGCGAATAATTCGATTCGGGCAAGCCCTTCATACGGTTTATCGCATCAAGCTTCTTTCCCGCCTTATAGAACCAGAAATATGTATATATTCCGCAGGTCAGAATTGAAAGCAGAATAACCGTTCCGCCGTTTGTCTGTTCACCCTCCGGCATAACCGAATTGAGGTCATTTACAATATTATAAAGCCAGTATAAGCCGTAAATGCCGCAGGTAAAGACCGTAAGCAGAATGCACATTGCAATATCCCTTTTCGGAATATCGGTAAATAAAGCAGTTCCGCTCTGCTGATACGGATTATATTCCGGCATCGGCTCGGGACTTATAACGGGTGCTCCGCAATTGGAGCAGAATGCCGCATTTTCGGGCAGCTGTGAACCGCAGTTAGTACAGAAAGCCATTTGAATTCTCCTTTATAATTTATGCCAGAGTTCCGTTTACTATCTCGGCAAAGAAATTGATTAAGGCAACGATTAAATCAACTATCATATTGAGCACCTGCTCAATGATTGAGGTTTCGCCCGTTTCCGTTCCGGGTTCGATTTCAGGCTCGGGTTCGGGGTCGTCTTGCGATGTGCCGGGGTCAACTATCGGTTCAACCGCATGAGAAACAACCGATATGCTCAGCTTATCGCTGAATGTTTTGGTATCGCCCTGCATAAATGTAACGGTAACACTTGCGGTGATTTCCGCATTGCCCTGTGCCGCCGCAGTCACCTTTCCGTTTGCATCAACGGAAGCAATATTTGAAGCCGATGAAGTCCATTCAACATTGCTTATCTTTCCGCCGAGTGCCGAAAGAGCTTCTCCGTTGAGGAATGCCGAAAGCTGAGCATAATCACCTGAGGTGATTTCAGTTTTATCCGAGGTTATTTTAATATAAACGGTATCCTGAGCCTCTGATTTTTTGATGTAGAGGTAATTCATATCAACCTTGCCGCTTATTCCGGTAACTCTGCCGGTACTTCTATATTGCCACATATCATATTTTCCGCTGTAACCGGCAGAGGTATTATATCTTGCAAGCCAGATTGAATATTTTGCCTCCAGCTCCGATGCGTTAAAATGGTCCTGAAGCATAAACGGATTTAAGTAAAGCATTCCCTTATATCCGGCATTCTCGGCATAGGCGCAGTAAGCCATTCCGATTTCGGTCTGAGCCGCCTTTGAAAGCTTCGCCTCATAAAGTCTTCCGGTAAAGCCTCCGTCTTTTTCGGCATATTCACAGTCAAACGCAACGGGCAGGGTTATATTTTTACCCTTGATTCTGTCAACTACGAATGCCGCTTCCTCCTGCGCTTCCTTAACGGTTATCGCCTGAGAATAGAAATATACACCGACCTTGAGTCCTGCGGCAATTGCGCCGTTCAGGTTGGCCGAAAAATTCGCATCCTCAACTATTTTTCCGCTGACATATCCTCTGTATCCGACACGAATCATAACTCCTTCAATGCCCGAAAGCTTAACAAGCATCCAGTTTATGCTGCCGTTATGTTCGGAAACATCTATAACATCCTCTATGTCATAGCCCTGCGCAAATCTTGCATCGTGTGTATAGTTGTCAAAAAGAGAAGAAGCACCGAGCAGGGTTCTTTCAACAAGCTGTGCATAAAGAATATTATCGTCATTTGCAAATGCAAAAACCGACGCCGAAACACACATAAGCACGCAAAGCAGAATGCTTATAATCCTTTTTGTGATTTTCATATTTGTCCCCCGTAATAATTTTTTATTATTTTAATCGAAAAATATTAACCCGATATTAACAGATTATAAATCTATTCAACCATACTGTCAACGAATTCGTTCCAAAGCCTGTTATATTCTTTCAGCGAAGCGAATTTTTCTTTCTCGTCAAGTCCGCTGTACATCAGCGAATTTATTCCGAGCTGTTTCAAATCTCTTATGCCGAGATTCCACCCCACCGTTGCCGCAAAAAAGTCATCTGTCAGCGTGATATTCTCCATATATGCGGGGTCATCGGAGCAGAGCGCAATTGCCATTCCCGAACGCAGATATTCCGTTGCGGGGTGATTGCGTATATCGCGCGTATAGCCGAGCTTCTGATTGCTTATCGGGCAGACCTCAAGGCAGATTTCCGCCTTGATGAATTTTGAATGCAGGTCGGGATAACGGTAAAGATTAAGTCCGTGACCGACTCTTGAAACACCGAGCAGATAAGCATCAATCAGATTTAAGTTTTCGGCATCAAGGCTCTCGCCGCCGTGAATATAGAGCTTCATTGACGGATATTGCCTTTTTACCTTAAGCAGCATCGGCGCAAATGCGTGGAGCGGCAGACTCGTATCCTCTTCGTTCACCAAATCAAAGCCGATAAGAAAATCGGTTATATGCTCGGGGTCATATGTATCCTTAACAATTTCCTGAGCATAAGAAGCATTCAGGAAGCATTTTTTAGTGAAATCAATATTCTCGTTATCTGCCTTAACGCCCGCACCGATAACCTTTACGGTAAAGTACGGATAATCCTTTTTAACGCCGTAATAAGCATCTCTGAGCGTTTTCAGATATTCCCCGCTTTCATCTATGCTCTCGGTCAGCATAAGGTGAATTTCAACGTGCATAATGCCGTTTTCGCAGTAATAGCGGAACGCTCTGTCATAATATTTTGCCGCAAACGGAGCATTATCGGAGAGAACGCTCTGCTTATCGAAAAGATTTTCAAAGAAATCCCACACCCGGGCATCGGTTCCCTCAACCTTTGCGAAAGTCCAGTTTTCGATAAGCTCATCAGGGGTATAATATCCGTTTTTGAGCGCTTCGGAAAAATTGATATAGCCCTCGGGAGCATTGCCGCTTTCATCGGCAAGAGCCAAATCGAACGAGCTTCTGTCGGCATTTATGAAAAATTCGGGACACTCGGCAAGCAGAGGTATAAGCTCCTTTGCGGGAAGCAGAGCCATATCGTGAACGTGCAAATCCGCACCCTTGGGCAGACGGCGGCAAAATTCGTAAAGCCTGCTTGAACGGAGCTTTTCATCGGTCAGAACAGGCATATCGTAACCGCTTCTTCCGCTTTCTCTGTTATATTCTTCCTTAAGCTCCGAAAGAAGCTTATCAAGCTTTTTTTCGTTTTCACGCAGAACTATTGCGTGCAGATTTGAGTTTGCCTCGATAAGCTCATTGCGAAGCTGTTCATAATTTTCAACAGTTACTTCCGGATTCAAAATATCACCTTTTATTTTTTCTTTATCTTATAGCTGCCCTGCTTAAGCGGCAGAACGGACATATTATTCGGAACGCATTTTTCCCTTTCATCGCTGAATACCCAGCCGTCCGGCAGGCTTATAAAGCCCGATGCCTCATCGGGGCAGGCAATATCAAGCACGATGATATTTTCTTTTTTCTCCCACTTAACCTCAACCTTTCCGCACGGGGCATCATAGAACGCCGATGCGCTGTCAAGGCAGGGTATGAAGTCCGGACAGATGCGGAAATCATTCGGAGAAATTCCCCTCGGATTAACTCTTATGCCTGCCACTCTCTGAATGAACCAGCTCACATAATCACCGAGAAAATGGTGGTTGAGCGAATTGGGGTGCTCGATTTCATCGGGAGTTAAGAAGTCCTCGGGCAGACAGGTATAGCCGTAATCAATGAACATTCCGTATGACGGGAAATCCTTACGGGTTATCATCTTATATGCAAGCGCACCCTCACCCATATCGGAAAGCACATGGAATATCGTTCTCAGACCGATTATTCCGCAGTCGATATGGTCATCGGCTTCATGCACAAGGTCAAGCAGCACCTTGCCGGCGGCATATTTCTCGCTTTCCTCAAATACGCCGTAATAAATGCAGATTGCCTGCGCCGTCTGCGTGCGTGAAGCAACGGTCATCGTGCTGAAATTGATAAGATTTTTTCTTATTGAAGCCCTCAGAGATTCATAAAGCTTCTTCGCAAACTCTCTGTGCATTTCAAGTCTGAGAGCATCGAAAAGCTTAAACGATTTTTCGGCTATATACATCGAAATTACGCTGTCGGTAACATAGAGCGGTGCAGTCGGGTCACCCGCTCCCCTGCCAGGCTGAAGCCAGTCTCCCAAACCGATTTCAACAAGCCCGTCATAACGGCGCACCTGAGAGATATATGAAAGATAGCGGAGCATTGCCTCGGTGCATTCTCTTGCAGGCTCAAGGTCGCCGCGCATACGGTATATCTGCCAGCAAAGCTCGGTGAGAACATTATCCCACGCAGGACCGTTGCCCCATTCAAAACCCCAGCCGCCCGTCGGAATTATTCCGGGCAGGCTGCCGTTTGAAGCCTGAGATTTGCAGATATTGCGAAGCCATTCACGGTAACTCTTTTCGGGAGTCAATGTAAGAATTATTCTTTCGGCCGAAACGGCGGCATCACCCGTCCAGCCGTTCTTTTCTCTGTGCGGGCAGTCGGTCGGGAAATAATAGAAGTTTGCAAGGTCGGAAACTCTTGACATCTTTCCGAGTGCATTCATAACGGGGTCTGAGCAATCAAAGCCTCCGCGCTCTTCAAAATATGTATTGGCGGCAAGCAGGGTGAGCGTTTCGGGGATTGCCTGCGCCTTTTCGAGCCCGAATACCACCGCATATCTGAAGCCGAAATAAGTAAACGGCGGCTCAAAAATATCCTCTTTTCCGCTGCATACGAAATAGCAGGTCTGACCATAGCCATCGGGATAAAAAGAACCCGTGTTCTCATATGACGGCTCACCCGATTTTGTCATCACCTCGCAGAGCTGAATGAAAATCTTCTGACCCTTTTCGCCCTTTATTTTAAGTCTGAATATTCCGGCGGTATTCACGCCGAAATCGTACATTATTCCCTTTTTGCCTCTGTAATCGAATTTAAGCTGCGTATCAAGGCGCATATTCTCACGGTTATGAAAATATTCGCTGAGCGTTACTTCCTTTACCTCAACGGGTGCAATTTCTTCTCTGACCTTTATCGGGTCAGCCTTGCAAAGGCGGTATTCACCTCTCGGATTTTCGGCAGGCTTTACCGCGCACCAGCCGGAATCATCAAATTCGGGCATATTCCAGCCGTCAATTTCAAGATTGGCATCATAAAACGCACCGCTTCTCAAATCATCGAATATAATCGGTGACGGGTGGCAGAGAAAGCTCTCGTCGGCATCTATAACCGTTTCCGTGCCGTCGGCATTCTCCGTGCGAAGCGAAAACGCAAAGCAGGGAATATTTCTGAATCTTGCAATATCGAAATCCCATACTCTGCCGCCGTGGCAGTTCTGCATACCGTTGCCGAGTATGAGACCTACGGCGTTTTTGCCCTCATTCAGAAGTGCAGTAACATCATATTTATCAAAATAAACTATATCATCGGGATTTGAAATATACGGAGCAAGCAGACCCTTGGTGATTTTTCTGCCGTTTACCCATATATCGTAAAAGCCCAGACCGCTGACGATTATCTCGGCCTTTTTGACCTTTGCAAGCTCAAACGCCTTTCTGATATACGGCGCATTAACGTGCTTTTCATAGGTATTGTATGTATCCGTTGCTCTGAAAAATCCGTTCGGGAAATTCATAATATCACTCTTTCTCTGATTATTTTATAACCGGTAACCCGATTTTCGCTCTGCGATACTGAATATAATCGGGATAATACTCACGGTGCATCATACCGAAAAGCTTCTTTTTCTTTTCAAATTTCAAAATATCTTTTGCGATTTTATCACCTACAAGCTCTTTGAGAGGGACAGACAACACGGATTCCATTTTTTTATTAAGCTCCTCAAGCTTCCATTCACCACGTTCCGAATAATCAACGGTTATTCCATGCTCTTTAAACAGCTCATCCACCGAGTCAACAACCCATTTCCCGCGTACCACTCCCCAAAGTTGTTTCATGCCGAGTTCCTTTCCTTTAGGAGAAGTATTTTCGTAATTCATTATTGGTGAATTACCTTTTTTAACATTGAAAAATTTATCATCCGAATCAAATGCACATATTGAACCGTAATACTCCCATTCCCACGGAGTTGAATTCGGAATGGAATATTTGCGAAGCTTTTCCGTTCTCCACAAGGCACCCATGGTATTCACTTTATACGGTACAACTTTATCCTTAAGCAGGAATCCTTCAAATCCGTCAACTTCCGAATTCATATTGTTTACATTTTCCGTAAAATAAATTGCGGCAATTGACGCATCGTTTTTCATGAAATCAAGGCATTTTTCTATTCTTCCCATATCAACTGGGCTGCTGAGGAAGAAATCTTCAAGCATCGTTATCACATACGGAGTTTTAATCATATCAATATGTGAATTCATCTGATTTCCGAAAGCGGGTCTTTCACCGGGTTTATATAATTGCATACACTCTATATTCAGCCCGTCAAACGAAAATGTTTTGCTTTCGGTGTTGAGAATTATTCTCAATGAGTGGTCTGGAAAGAAATCATACCAAAGCTTAAAAAACGGATACCAACAGTCGGAATATGAATCACAGGAATTAACAAGAATGGTTACATCGTCCTTCAGCATTTTCATACACTCCAAAATATTATATAGAATTAATTTCTTTTATTATATCATCTGATTTAAAATAATTCAATCATTCTTTCAAATAAAAGCTCCCATGCCGAGCGGCACGAGAGCAATTAAATTTATTTTATAATATTTATCTTATTCCGAAATGCTCAAGAACATAATCCATATCCTTGTCGCCTCTGCCGGAAAGATTTATTAAAATTGAACCGTGACTGTGTTCCTTTGCCATTTTAATTGCATAAGCAACGGCGTGGGAGCTTTCGATAGCCGGAATAATTCCCTCCAGCTTGGAAAGAGTGAAGAAAGCATCAATGGCTTCGTCGTCACCGATAACATCATATTTAACTCTGCCTATATCGTGAAGGAAAGCGTGTTCCGGACCCGATGACGGATAATCAAGACCGCTTGCAACAGAATAAACGGGAGCAGGATTGCCGTGTGTGTCCTTTAGCATAATGCTGTTGAAGCCGTGCATTATTCCTTCTTCGCCGTATTTGATTGAAGCGGCGTGGTCTCCGAGAGCCGAGCCTCTGCCGAGAGGCTCAACGCCGATTATTTCAACGGGGTCTGCAAGGAAGCCCGAAAAGAAGCCTGCCGCATTGGAGCCGCCGCCGACACACGCAACTATGGTATCTGGAAGCTCACCCGTCATTTCGGTAAACTGCTCTCTTGCCTCAATGCCCACAATGCTCTGAAAATCACGAACCATCATCGGGAAAGGGTGAGGGCCGAGAACCGAGCCGATGCAGTACATCGTGTCTTTATAATCCCTTGCGTAAGCGGCAAAAGCGGCATCAACGGCTTCCTTGAGCGTCTGAAGTCCGTCGGTAACCTCAATAACATTTGCGCCGAGTATCTTCATTCTTGCCACATTGGGGGCTTGCTTTTTTATGTCAACGGCGCCCATATAAATATCGCATTCAAGCCCGAAATGAGCGGCTGCGGTTGCAAGAGCAACGCCGTGCTGACCGGCACCCGTTTCTGCAATGATTTTCTTTTTGCCCATATATTTTGCAAGCAGAGCTTCGCCCATACAATGGTTGAGCTTGTGTGCGCCGCTGTGGTTGAGGTCTTCACGCTTTACATAAAGCTGAACATTGCCGAGACTGTCGGAAAGTCTTTCAAGATGAGTAATCGGAGTGGGTCTTCCCTGAAAATCCTTTCTTATTCTGCGAAGCTCATTTATGAACTTTGCCGACTTACATATGCTGAAATATGCCTCGGTAATTTCTTCCATAGCCGCCTTGAGGTCATCGTCTACAAAAGCTCCGCCGTATTTTCCGAAAAAGCCGTTTTCATCGGGATAGTTTTTAAAATAATTCGTAAAATCAAATTTATCTGACATAACATTTTTCTCCTTAATATTTATTTTATTGTTAAATTTCAACAGGTTCGCCATCGTTTTGTTAAAAGCTTCATATTATCATCTCTCCGTTAAACAAATAAAAAAAGTCCCTGCTTTCCATAAGGAAAACAAGGACAGGATAAACATTATTCCTGCGGTACCACCTTGATTGTCATAAATGACCGCTCTGCGAGTGCCGACACACCCCCGCCCGATAACGCAGGCAAGCGTCGGAAGCTACTGAGCCCATGCCGTTCACTCCGCCCTCAGCGGGCCATTTGCCGTTCCGCTTTTCGCATCGGTCTCAGCTTTCCGATACTCTCTGTGGATGCGCTTACGGTTTGATTTCCGCCTCAAAGGTTTTTTATATCAATTAGATAATAACACCGAATCTTCATTTTGTCAAGCATTTATATTTTGATTGTCCGAACTGAAACACCGAAATAACCATTAACCTCTCAACATTCAATAATGATATGGATAAATCGTTTCGGCATAGCGATATGCACAGTGTGCCGTCCCTTGACCGCACGATTGCCTTTGCCGATACAGCAATTGATGCTTTTTGTTTAGTGAAATGCAAATCAGTCGAATGTAAATCCGTAGTCTTCAACCAGGTGTTCCAATATTACATTGACATCTTCCTGCATCGCACAGCAGTTAAAGTAGTCTTTCTCATTCAAGGTGCTTTGGTCCAATGCGTAGTCGTCTATGCGTATTGCTATGTCCTTACCATCGACTTTCATGGTTCCGAGCAGATAACCGTCTCCGCCGTTGAATGTCAGATCAACGAGCGGTATTTTCCCTGATGCAGTTTCAGTCGAGAACTTTACCATATAAACCGGCGCTTCAACAATTTCGATTTTGGCAAGCTCTTTCCACTTTTCGGGATAAGACAGTTTCCCGAATTTTGTTTCTATTGCATAAACTTTGCCGTTGTCTTCCGGCAGATTGGAAATCGGTTCATTGCCGGGCAATACCATACTGTTTTTCTCTACCAAGCGGGAAATAATTACATTGACATCTTCTTCCATCGCACAGCAGTTGATGTATTCTTCTTCACTTAAAGCGGTTTTATCAATATCAAAACTATTCAAATATACAGGCACACTCTTTCCGTCTTTCGACAGCGTACCGAGCAGAAATCCTTCATCACTGCCAAAATTCAACTCAAACAGCGGAATGTTTCCTGCAGAGGTTACACAACAGAACTTTACTGCATATGGCTCGTCTGCTATCTCTGTTTTGGTAACTTTCTTCCACTTAACTGGATATTCCAAAGTGCCGTATTTGGTTTCAATGGTAAAGCAGTCTTCATCGGTAGAATAAAAGCTTGTTTCCGAATTCTCTGTATCCTGTGTCTGCACATTCTGTGTCTTTGCGTCGTTATTCGGCTTTGGCTTTTCACTACCGCAACCGACGAGACTTACCACAAGTGCCAGCAGCAACAGCAAACAAATACTTCGTTTTTTCATCATTTCATTCTCCTTTTTGTACTTTCTCTCCGAATGTATCGGGTTTATCCGGATCAAATTGCTCATTCGCCCACATGACGGTGACGAGGTTTTCGGTGTCGGATAGGTTAATGATGTTGTGCGTATAGCCGGGGAGCATGTGGATCGCTTGGATATTTTCGCCGGATACTTCAAACTCGATGATTTCATCTGTGCCGATTTTACGTTCCCTAATCAGTCCGTGTCCCGAAACAACAATGAAGAATTCCCATTTGCTGTTATGCCAATGCTCTCCTTTGGTGATACCCGGTTTTGAGATGTTCACCGAAACCTGTCCGCAGTTTGCGGTTTTCAGAAGCTCTGTAAAGCTGCCGCGTGCATCTGTGTTCATTTTTAAAGGAAATGCGATTTTTTCTTTCGGTAAGTAAGAAAGATAGGTGCTGTAAAGTTTTTTTGCAAAGCTGTTATGCGGAATTTCGGGCATCAGGAGTGTCTGCGGCTGTGCTTTGAATTGTTCGAGCAGCTCCACAATCTCACCAAGCGTAATATGATGCGTTGTGGGTACGGCGCAGTATTTGCCGTCAGTAGTCAAAATCGTGTTGATACCGTCAAATTCACAGTGATGTTCTTTGCCCTCAAGAGCATCAAGCATTTCTTCTGCCAAATCGTCGATGTAGAGCAATTCCAGCTCTGCTTTCGGATCATTGACCTGTATCGGCAAATCGTTTGCAATATTGTTGCAGAAAGTCGCAACGGCACTGTTATAGTTCGGTCTGCACCATTTGCCGAACAGATTCGGAAAGCGGTAAACAAGCACCTTTGCACCGGTCTCTGCGGCGTAATCAAAAAACAGCTCTTCCCCTGCTTTCTTGCTTCTTCCGTAATCGCTGTCGTAACGACCGATTAAGGTTGCCTGAACAGAACTCGAGAGCATAACCGGACAAGTGTTCCGGTGCTTTTTGAGCATATCAAGCAATGTGCTTGCAAAGCCGAAATTGCCGGTCATAAATTCGTCTGTATTCTGCGGACGGTTCACTCCGGCAAGATTGAAAACAAAATCACAATCGGTGCAATATCCGTCAAGTTTTGATTCGTCTCCGATATCATATTCGTAAATCTCTTCTATATAAAGATTCGGGCGTGTACGGTTTTTGTTTTTCTGTATATTGCGCAGGTTCTCGACAAGATTTCTGCCGACAAAACCCTTCGCGCCGGTGATGAGAATTTTCATTGTTCTTTTCTCCATACCATTTTATTGACAACATTCACATATCCCTGAATGATGCGTACGACCTTCATAGATACATTTTCGTCCGTATAATCGGGACAAGGCTTTCCGAAAACGCCATTTTGCTTCATTTCGATTGCCATATCCGTTGCTTGCAGAAGCTCATTCGTCGTAATACCTGCAAGAATGAAGTCTCCCGCTTCAAGGGCTTCCGGACGCTCGGTACTTGTACGGATACAGACTGCGGCGATGGGATGACCGATGGAAAGATAAAAACTGCTTTCTTCGGGAAGCGTTCCGCTGTCCGATACGATGGCAAGTGCATTCATCTGAAGCTTGTTATAGTCATTGAAGCTGAGCGGTTCATTCACTCTGACACGGGAATCAAGCTTGAATCCGCTCTTTTCAAGGCGGTTTTTGGAACGCGGATGGCAGGAATAGAGAATCGGCATATCATATTTTTCCGCAAGTGCGTTAATCGCCGTGAAAAGACTTATGAAATTCTTTTCGGTGTCAATGTTCTCCTCTCTGTGTGCGGAGAGAAGGATATATTTATTGGGTATCAGTCCGAGACGGTCAAGGATACCGCTCTGCTCAATCTTCCCGAGATTCATGCGCAGCACTTCCGCCATAGGAGAACCTGTCTGATAGGTTCTTTCCTTTGGCAGACCCGTATCGGCCAGATACTTTCTTGCAAATTCGGAATAGCAGAGATTGACATCCGAAATGACATCTACGATTCGGCGGTTGGTTTCCTCCGGCAGGCACTCATCCTTGCAGCGGTTTCCCGCTTCCATGTGAAAAAGAGGAATGTGCAATCTCTTTGCCGAAATCGCGGACAGGCAGGAATTCGTGTCACCGAGGACAAGATAGGCATCGGGCTTGAGTTCCGTCAACAGCTCATAGCTCCTTGCAAGGATATTGCCGCAGGTGGCGCCGAGATTGTCACCGACCACAGGGACAAGAATATCGGGACCGAATTCACCCGCATTGTTTTTCAGCTCAAAATCCTCCCAAAACACGGTGGATAATTGCTTGTCCCAGTTTTGGTTGTAATAGATTACGCAGGTATCGAAATACTCACGGCTTCTTTTAATGACCGCAGCCAGACGAATAATCTCCGGGCGCGTACCAAGTCCGATGCAGAGCTTGATTTTCCCGTTTTCTTTCCAATGGATGTTTTCAAACATAATACTTATCCTTTTACATTAGTTTATTCAGGAATCCGAATCGCTTTTTTGAGAGAAATAAACTATTATTACACTTCCTATCATACATAGCGCTGCTGTAATAAGAAAGATGCATATATCGCTATTGATATGTAAGATTTTTTTCATAAATCCACTAACAAGAAAAGCAACATTGCAATGCGCAACATAAATAATTGTCGAGTATTTCCGTAATTCTTTTGAATGAGAAACAGAAAGATTGTCAAACAGTAAAAGAGCAGCAAGATAATAAACCATGACAAATATAATGTCAAATTTCTTTTTGCAAAGCGAAATAGTATTCTAACCTTTTCTTGCTCACTAGCCTTTGAAAGAAAAGGAAAGATGAAATAATAAAAAACAGCGGAACTGCAATTCTAAGCCAGGGATATAAATACTCTGGATAAAGCGAAGTATGTATTGCGATAACAAAAAAAGCTAATATAAATTTCGCTAAGTCTAAAACATCATAATTTTTATCTATTGAAATGAACCATACTTTCATTAATAATTATACCATAATACATTACCACTTCTGTATTACTTAATGTCGATACTGTGCTCTATGAATATGTACTTTCACTATCAAAGAATCCTCAGTGCTGTAAATACATAATTCTTTTCAATTGCGTACCAATGTACTTTTGATTTAATATTCCATATACCATAGTTCCTATTGTTGACAACACAACAAATGTCATTACACCAATCATAGAAACATCTACTTTTTCCAACACAAAACCATGAACCAAATACATTTCATATGATAGCGTTCCAATGTAAGCCAACCCATTCAACGATACTTTTTGTCCAATTTGATATATAGCATACACTATAAATATTCCAATCGGCAGTTTAATCAGCAATTGAACAGCTTTCACACATAACTCAGGAGAGTTTCTTACGAAGTCAATTTGCTTAAATGCTAGTGCTAAAACTCCAATTAGTAATAATCCAACCGAAGTTTTAAAATTTAGATGTTTCTTCAACAATTCATTATCTTTGTACTCTGCAAATACTACTCCTGACACAAAAGACAATGCCTGTTCAGCAGCTAACCCATACGACAAAAAGAAAATGAATGCAGAAACTAACAGCAGAATCGAATACTTATGTTTTTGCAAAAATGGTACTTTCATCACAATCCAAAATACAATATACCATCCAAGCAAATACTGCAAGTACCAACCATTCCCATATATAGGTTTTACACAAGTAATATCCAAGACAAAATCAAGCAAATCAAAATCCGTAAAAAGCCAATATGTTACTATCTCAAATATTATATATGGAATAAACACTGTTATAATACGTTTTCTCCAATATCCAATACACCCTCCATTTTTCCAAGAGAGAGTAAGTCCGTATCCGGATAATAGCAGAAATATCGAAACGCCGATACCACCAAGTGGAGTGAACCATGTTATTTTGTTTCCAAATTTTCCCATAAAATGGCATACAACCACACAGAGGATTGCAACACCTTTTAATATGCAACAATGATTTCTATCAAGAAAACCAAGTCCCTGCTTTTTTTGAAAAAATCCGTATCCTATGGGAACAAGAAAACTGACACATACAATACATAGATAAAGGAATGCTGTCCTCATTTGATTTCAACCTCTTTCAGGCGTTCCTGTATGTAGGATAAAGATGCAATCTTCGCTTTCGTTTCTTCC
Organism: Acutalibacteraceae bacterium; assembly: GCA_045600535.1. Lineage (GTDB taxonomy): Bacteria > Bacillota > Clostridia > Oscillospirales > Acutalibacteraceae > CAG-177. The sequence goes on from JAZRYD010000007.1 coordinate 13,805, forward strand.
AAATTCAGACGGCGGGTATTATTGGAGTTGAATTCAGTCAAAGTATTTCGCTCCGCTTCGCCGTCTTTGAAGTATTTATCGTAGTTGAGCCCTCTTGTATCTGCGGGTACACGGTAGAAATCGCCCATATCAATTGCGTGAGCACATTCCTCGTTGGTAAGCAGAGTTTCGTACATCTTTTCTCCATGACGAATTCCGATTGTCTTGATGTTCGCCTTATCGCCGCCGAACAGCTCGCAGACCGCTTCCGCCTGTGTCTGAATCGTGCAGGCAGGGGCTTTTTGCACAAGAATATCCCCGTTTTCACCGTGTTCAAAGGCAAACAGCACCAAGTCAACCGCTTCGTCAAGTGACATAATAAAGCGAGTCATACTGCCGTCGGTGATGGTGATGGGATTCCCTGCACGAATCTGATCTATCCACAGCGGAATGACAGAACCGCGGGAACACATAACATTACCGTAACGGGTACAGCATATCTTTGTCCTGCCGGAATTGTACGACTTTGCAACGGCAACTTTTTCTTCCATTTTCTTAGAGGTTCCCATCGCATTGATTGGGTACGCCGCTTTGTCGGTCGAGAGACAGATGACGCACTCGACACCTGCTTCAATCGCTGCGGTCAACACATTATCCGTACCGATGATGTTTGTCCGCACGGCTTCCATCGGGAAGAACTCACAGGACGGCACTTGTTTAAGCGCCGCCGCATGAAAGATATAGTCCACGCCGTGCATCGCACTGCGGCAGGATTCGAGCGAGCGCACATCACCTATGTAGAATTTGATTTTGTCGGCAACTTTCGGCATCTTAGCCTGAAACTCGTGCCGCATATCGTCCTGCTTCTTCTCGTCACGCGAGAAGATACGAATCTCACCGATGTCGGTAGTTAAGAAGCGATTCAGAACGGCGTTGCCGAATGAACCCGTACCTCCGGTGATAAGAAGGGTTTTGTTGGTAAAAAGTGACATTTTATTTTTTCCCTTTCATCTTCTGTAAATACAATTTTGCAAATTCCATCAGCGGTCTCGGATCAAGACCTTTCAGCATCAATTTACTATTATACCGAATCGGGGGAATCAGATAACTGATAATTACATTTGTGAAAAACTGCGTGAACAGAGACGCAATCGCCGCACCTACCGCACCCATAGACGGTATCAATAACGCATTTATCACAACATTTGCTAACGCTCCCGATAGGTTAATGATCCACAAATACTTTTGCTTGCCTTCGGCAAGAATCCAAATATTCCGGACAGAGCCGTAATATGAAAATGTCGTATACCAGACTGCTATTCGCAAAGGTGCAACACTTCCCATATATTCAGAACCGTAAAACAGTAACACCATTGGTTTAGCGAGTACTGTCATTGCAACACTTTGCGCAAGAGCAAGGTATGTTATTACGGAATATAGCATAACCATTTTGTTTTCGTAACTTGAATCATTATTTTTTTTTGCTTCCAAAATCGACGGACGCATGGAATCCTCAATTGCTGTAAAAACAAACCCCGTAACGCCGATACAGGCTATAGCAGCAGAATAAAAGCCTGTCTCCGTTTCACTGATCATATGTTTCAGCATAATTCGGTCGGTTTGTGCGAAAATAGTAACCATCATCGCAGAAATGATATAATGTTTGCTGCGGTGTAGCATTTCGCCGCCGAGTTTCCACGAAAAGCCAAGCCGTTGATTCCCGAGCTTGTAATAGATGATAAACAAGATAATCGAAATCAGAAAGAAGTCAAGACTGTTGTAAACTGCGAACCAAGTAATCGGTTTTTTTGAAATCAGCAAATACAGCTTATACGATGTGGCTAACACATAAGCAATAAGAGATGCAATTGATGTGTATTTTGAAAGCAGCTTTGCCTGAAACCAATATTGAAACATTTCTGTTGCTTGAAACAGCAATGAAAAACTGCACAATATGCCCACAATAACTGCGAGTTCATCATCCGGATTGGCAAATTTCAGAAAGCTGTAAACACCTATCATACAAGCAATGGCTGAAATGACATTCATCACCAAAGCTGTTCCAAGAACTTGACCTTCCCTGTCCGGTCGATCAATCAGGTCTTGAACAAGTGTTTTGCTAAATCCAAGCTGCATAATTGGCATAACAAATGCAACCACAGATGCGGCGTATGTAATCAGCCCGTAATTGGTAGGTCCCAAATATCGGGCGGATATCATGCCGATAATCAACTGCAAAACTGACTGCACTATTTTGCATCCTATAATCCAGGATGCATTTTTTATTACTTTATTATTCATTTAAAATGTTTTTCTATTCTCTCCCAATTATTTTCGTGACATTTATAGAACATTAGGTTTGCAGAAAGCGTTTCGCGATACTCTTCATGCAATATTAATTCCTTGACTTTATCAAATAACAAATCTGTATTATTTACCGAAACAATAATACCGGTCTTCTCGTTTTCAATTTGTTCATCTGCACCTGAAAAATCGGTACATACAATAGGTTTACATAACACCTTAGCTTCCGTGAGTGCAAGGCACCATGCTTCATGCCTTGATGGTTGACAATATATATCACAATTCTTAAGATATGGATAGGGATTATCTTTTCTGCCCAAAATAGTAACGAATTTTTGCAGTGAATATTCCGAAATCATTTGCTGATACAAACTTTCTTCATCACCCCACCCTATGAAATACCAATGAAACTTAATATTGTCATCTCTTAACATTTTGCAGCATTCAATCGCTTTATCAATTCCTTTTTCTGGGCAAAAACGGCCAACAGTTAATATTTTACATTCAGTATTGTCAAGAAATTCTATGTCAATTATTTCATTTGATTTCGAAATAATTTCATCATCATCAACTATATTATGTGCAAACGAACTATTTCCTTTATAATCCGGAATAAGAACATCGAATTCGTCCTTTACTTTTTTTGAAACCGAAACTACCTCATTATATTTTCCAATAAAGCGTTTCATCTTTTGCAATGGAAATTTTGTTTTATACAGGTCACTATGAATCCACAAAATCTTCTTGTTTGCATGAACAATTTCAGAGACATATTTTAATGTAAACGAAGAATGCGCATGAAAACAGACTGCGATATCAAAAAATGTACTATTTTTAGGTATTTTATTTCTAAAAACATGAAAATTATCTGTACTACATTTAAATATTCTGTTTGCAACCAAACACAGTGCCTCAAATACCATAAACTTTTTGATTCTTTTCTTAACCATCGTAACAGTATTTGAAAAATAAAAATCCGGTTTCATATCTAAATTAATTATATGAACATATTCAGGAATTTCCGATATCATTTGCTGATCCTGAATATACATTAGTAAAACAGTAATGTCATACTCGTTTTTGTTGAACTTTTTTAAAAAAGTTATAAGTTCTTTTTCCACCCCACCGCAAGTCATCGTTTGCAAGCAAAATAAGATTTTTTTCATCATGCTCTCCCATTTTATCAAAATCAGCCGGTTTTCACCGTTGCCCACCGCACGCCACGTGGAGGCTTTGATTTGTGCGGTACCCACTCCATGCGGAGTGGGTGTAATTCTTATTGAGTTAACTTACCTTCGGCATCAAAGAAATATGTTCCTTCGGGAAGAATTCCGTTCGTTTTCTGGCTTCCGACATAGTATGAACCCGATACTACTACGCTGCCGTTACTTCTTGCATAATAAATATCTTCGCCAACCTTGAAAAGTCC
>JAZRYD010000008.1:0-43043 GCA_045600535.1 Acutalibacteraceae bacterium
CAGCCCCGCCACTCACCTCCACGGGTTCTGTGGTTTACCGATTCTCCGTGGATATTATACCAAAAAATTAAAGCGGAAGTTACCTGCCGGTTTCATAACCCCGTTGGTGCCTTTCGCAGAAAGGTAGATTATAAAAATGAATAAAATCAAGAGTTTTTTCAAGTCTAAGAATATGAAAAAGGTCGGTGCTGTTATCGGTGCTCTTATGATTACTGCTCTTAGCTGCGTTTCTGCGTTTGCTTCTGAAGGTTCTACTCAGGCCGGCAACCTCGACAGCGGTATGACCGGAGCAATTACAAGCGCATTTGATACCGTTAAGAGCGATATTATATCCATAATCGTTATCGCTCTTCCCGTCGCACTCGGTATTATGGGGCTTACGCTTGCCATAAAAAAAGGCATTCAGTTCTTTAAGACTTCAACCCGTGGCTAATCGTTCACGCATATTTTGAACCGCTCAACCCTCTGAGCGGTTCAACTCTTTAAGGTGATAGTATGAAAAAATTAAGAGTAATAATCGCTGTTCTGATGTGCAGCGTGATAATAATAGTCGGCAGCGTTCCTGCTTCTGCTCTTGTCGGTGAGCTGACACTCGGAACGGGTGCGCTGCTCGGAATAGTTATAACCGGTCTTTTGGCTTCGGGTGTATCAATTCAAGCAAGTAATAATGGAGGTCTTGAGGGCGCAGCACAAGCAATTTTGAATAATATGACTCCGCAGATGCAGCAGCGCATAGCGGCTCTTAAGGTAACGGAAGTCGGCGGACAGTTACTTGTGCATTGGACGGCGCAGACTTGGAGAGAGTTTACCGATTATGTCAAGGTTAATTTTATTAGCTCCGGAGCTACAACAATTCCGAATGCCGTTGTTTCTGTTGCACTTCCTGATTCTCTTCCTTTTGCTTTTGGTACTAAGGAAAATTGGCCCTATTTTGTGCCTTTTTCTGATGTTGTTCTTTCTTGTTATAACGGCAAATATCCCGTTTCGTATTCTCCTTATCTTGAAAATAATGGTTGGGCACTTCGATGTACTGCTTCTGTTGTTATTTCTGATTTGTTGACTTTGAATTTTTTTGGCGGTACTTCCGGTCGTGATTATAATTCTCTTTCTTCTGTTTTTTATGCTGATACGATTATTTGTCGAAACTCAACATCTCAACCTATTTTGTCGTTGGGACATGGTTATAATAGCAAGCTTGGTTATATAGGCACGTGGAATGATATAAAAAGTGTATCGCGAATGGATGTTACTTTTTCTTCTTTTGATTATTGCGGACGAAATTTCACTCTTAATTATTCAGATGGTGTTCGTCTTACCTCTAATGGTGTTGCTGCTATTGTTTATGCTGGTACTATTGCTGAATTTTTTGGTGATATTCTCGCATCGGGTCATATGGTTGGTGATTTCGGCGCTTTTCCTGATGTCATAAATCCTGCCGGAGAAGTTCAAGAGGGCGATACCGTCTCTGTTGATGTTTACCCTAATGAGTATGTAGGTGACGGAACTGACAGCTTGCCCGATGTCATTCCGGATGGTACAAGCATTGCAATTCCTATTCCTGGCGAAATTGTCGGCGGTGATACTGTTATTATTCCCGATATTCCAGGAACATTAACGGACACTATTCCGCAGGATATAATCAAAGATGTAACTATAGATACGTCGATACCCGATGTTGCCTATCCGGATATGCCGGAGCTGCCTGATGACGGCTCGGAAGATAATCCCGACGATAAAGCCAATAAAATGCGTTTTCCGTCTGTAGCAAAAGAAAAATTTCCGTTTTGCATACCTTTCGATTTCTTCAATGCAATTCAAATGCTTAGTGCTCCGGCTCAGGTACCCGAATATGATATTCCTTTCGTCGTTCCGTCAATTAATTTCCGATACAATGTGCATTTGGATTTTTCGGATTTCGAAACGGTTGCAAAGGTTCTTCGGTGGTTTCTTTCTGCCGGTTGGATTTTGACTTTAATTCTTATCACTAAATCAATAATTAAGTAGGTGATTTTATGGAAAGTTTTTGGACAGTTATTTCCGGATTTATTGACGCTATTCTTCTTAAGATTTTAAATCTTCTGCCGAATAGTCCTTTCGTAATGCTTTCTTCATCGCCGCAAATATATAAAATCTTGCAGTATATGAACTGGTTTATACCCGTTGATTTTATAATTTCTACAACTGAAGCTTGGGCGGTTGCCGTAGCCGGATATATGATATGGCAGCTCGTCCTTCGCTGGCTCAGAGCTATTGAGTGAGGTGATAATATGATTAGTCTTTATTCCGGAACACCCGGCAGCGGAAAAAGCTTGTATTGTGCTTATGAGGTAATCAGAAGTCTTAAACAGGGAAAAAGCGTTATTGCTAATTTCCCGATTGATTTAGGCTATTTTCGGAAAGGCAAGAAGAACATGCAGAAAGGCGATTTCATCTATAAAACCAATCAGGAATTAACTGTTCGTTTCCTCAAAGATTATGCCCGAGACAACCACAAAAGAGGCAAAGATGGTCAGACACTAATAGTTATTGATGAATGCGCGTGTATGTTTAATTCTCGTGCGTGGGATAGGGAAGACCGTCCTGAATGGATAACTTTCTTCCAGCAGCATAGGAAGTTAGGTTATAACATCATTCTTATATCTCAGAATGACAGGCTTATAGATAGGCAAATACGGGCTTTTATCGAAACAGAGTATAAACACAGGAATATCCGTAACTATAAGCTTTTTGGGCTTATTCTGAGCCTTATAACGGGCGGTTTGTTCGTCAGGGTTGAGTATTGGTACGGCACTCGGCTTAAGTGCAGTTCTCAATATTTCTTGCTGAATAAGAAGAAAGCAGCGATATATGATACTTCTTTGATTTTCGAGTAGGGGAATGCGCCTTTTTTAAGGCGCAGGGGTTCCCTGCTCGAAAATCGCTGAAATCATTTTATGCTGCTATCTCCTTAGCGGCATAGCCGAATGAGCCTCACGGCGTGTGAGTGATTGGCAAGCGCACGCAGGCAGCAGCTCCGGTTATTATGCCTTCCAAAGTGCGGCGCAATGCAGCAGCTCCGGAGCTCTCCGCCCTGCCTCTCTTATCGGCAAAACCCCGCCGCAGCGGAAAAAATCGCTCTCTTATTTTTATTATAATCTTGCGCGCGCACACGCACACGCACGCACGCCCGCGGGGGGTAATCTACGGCTTACCCCCCAAGGGTAGACATTAGACATTGGACAAAATTTAATAGATTAGAGGAATGTAATATGGCTCAGAAAAGGTCAAGTTTATGGGAAGTTATTGTTTATCCAGGTGATAGTTTACCACCTTTCTACAAAGATATAATCGAACAGACTCAAGTTCCTTGCGCTCTTAGTCCCGTTCATAATGCAGACCGTTACACTCTTTTAGATGAAAGTGAAGATAAAACTCATGTTGCCGGAGCTATAAAAAAGCCTCATCAGCATTTGATTATTGATTTCGGTTCCGGTGCTAATAAAACTATGGAGCAGGTTCAAGAATTGTTTTGTGTTCCTCTTAATGCTAAAGCTGTTCCGAGTATTGTTCATAATTCTCGTGGTGCTGTTCGGTATCTGATTCATCTTGACCACCCCGACAAGGCACAATACAGACTTGATGAAATCAGATACTTTAACGGTTTCGATTGTAAGGACTATTTTGACCTTTCTTCCAAAGAGATTGATGAAATGTGCCTTACTATCTGTGACTACATAGAAGATAATGACATTGTTGAGTATGCTGACCTTGTTGTGGCTTCTCATTCATATATGCCCTGGTTCAATTATGTCAAAAATCATTCGATATTCTTTACCAGTTATCTCAAGAGCAGGAAGTATAAGCAGAAAGAATTTCTATCGGCTGTAAAGGAGCAAAAAACGCTTGAAGATATTCAAAAGTATCTTAAAAAGGCTGATGAGAGGAATGCAATAGAACATGATGAATGATAAACTGACTTTGCAGAATGCTATTGATGAGTTTCTTATTGAACAGCAGATACGGGGAAACAGCGATACAACGGTTTTGTATTATTCTCGGTGTCTTCGGTTCTTTGCTTCGTATAACGGCTTAAAAGACCGCCCAGTGGCTTCTGTGAGCATTTCAGACTGTAAAGCATACTTGTTATATCTTAAAACCAAAAACTTAACCACAACGAGTATACAGAGCTATATTCGGGCATTACGGGCGTTTTTATCGTGGTGTTACTCCGAGGGTTATATAGAATCAAATATTCCCGAACATTTCAAATTGCCTAAGGCAAAGCGAAAAACAATTGATGTTCTCACCGATGATGAAATACAGAGGCTCTTTTCCTGCCTTTCCGGAAAGGATTTTTACAATATCCGGAATTATTGCATAGTTGCTCTTATGTTAGATAGCGGTCTTCGGCTGAATGAAGTTGTAACCCTGGAGCGTGACAAAATTCATATTTCAGAGGGTTATATCATTGTAATCGGCAAAGGTAACAAGGAAAGAATAGTTCCTCTCGGTCTGAACAGCAGAAAAGCACTCTTAAGATATATGGCACTCGTTCCGAATTTGGACAGTAAGACACCTTTTTTCGTAAAAGACACCTTGACACCCCTGCAACAATCAACTGTTAAGCAGCTTTTCAGGCGGCTTAAAATTGAAGCTTCTATACCTCGGCTTCGTCCTCATTTGTTGCGGCATACCTTTGCTACACGGTACTTAGAGAACGGTGGTGATATATACAGTCTTCAGTTGATACTTGGTCATACATCACTTGAAATGGTAAAAAAGTATGTACACTTGACTAATGCAAAAACAGCAGTCAATTTCCCGAATTTTTCTCCGCTTGATAAATTGATGAATTAACGAAAAAACCAACGGTATCAACATTTGTTGCCGTTGGTTTCCTTTTTGGTGATCCATCGGGGATTCGAACCCCGGACACCTTGATTAAAAGTCAAGTGCTCTACCGCCTGAGCTAATGAATCATTTATGCGTTGTTTATTTAGTGCTTTAATATAATATATTATTCGGGCGGAAATGTCAAGTCTTTTTTTATAAAAATTTTAATTTTAATTTATTAAAGAAAATACGGCACAACCGCTGAATTATCGGCTGTGCCGTAAAATTATATTTTATTTTGCAAAGATAAACTCAAACAGGCTTACATCAAAATCGTGACTCTTAACTCTGTCATGAGCGCTGAAATTATTGAAGAATGCATATACCGTTCCAAGGAAGCGAACAAACGGCTCATAGAACGGAGGAAGCTTTGACGGGTGTCCGCCGTCCCTGCTTGTTTTAACTATTGAATAGGAATTGAAAAGCTTATCACTTTCAAGCGTGTAGGATTCAACCGTTATGCTGTCTTCGCCGAATGTTAAAATATTATAAATTTTTTCTTCGGTGAGATAATCAATTGCTATATTCTTTCCGAGCGGAGGAATCTCATTTCCGCTGCTGCTTCTCGGGTGATTTATCGAACCCGATACCATATAGATTGTACCCTGCGGATTTGTTACGGTTCCGAACTGCGAAACAAAGCCTGTGCACTTTGTATCATATATCGGATTTGAAACGGTGTAATAATGGCTGTGCCCGAGCAGGCAGAGGTCTATTTTAAACTCATCGCAGATGGGCTGGAAAATCAGACGGAGAAGCTTATTTTCGTCCTCACGGCTTTCCATTCTTCCGCCCTCAAGGTCATGATGGAACATTAAAACTCTCCATTTTACATTCGGGTTTGCGTTTACGGCATCTTTAACGAAGTTTCTGTGGTCGATTCCGCTTCCGCTGTTGCTGTTAAGCACCATAAACAGAGCATCGCCCTTTACAAACCAATAATCGTTGGTGTTATATTCGCCCACAAGATTATTCATTTTTTCATTCGGAAGATTCTTGAATGTTTTATAGTCAACGGCTTTACGGTCGTGGTTGCCGAGAGCCGTTGCAACGCTTATTGTTCTGAGATAAGGCGATGAAGAAAAGCCCTTATATTCCTTTTCAAGGCCGAGGCTTGCCTGGTCGCCCGCAGAAAGGAGAAGACCGATATTGCTGTTCTTTTCGAGCGCTTTTTCAACAACATTGTTGAAATTGAGTGACTGATTCTTGATTGAATCAGCATCATCTTCTTCGTAGCTTACATGAACATCGGTTACATAAATCGCCGAAAATGTTTTATCCTCTGCGGTTTTAAATTCATAGCTCTTTGAAGTATAGCCCGCACTCTTGCAGACATAAGAATAGGTTTTTCCCGCTTCAAGACCCGTTGCGGTTACTTTGTTTGCATAATCACCGCTGTAGGTTTTAACGCAATAACCCGTAAATGTTTTGGTTGAACCGCCCGAAACGGTTATTTCAACCGACGGAACGGACTCCGTTTCGGAATACCATGAGAAATTGCGCTCTGTTTCGTCAGAACCCGGGAAAACGGTTATACCAGAAGCGGCTTCCGCTGTTGTCCAGTAGCTGTCCCAATCCTGCTGACTTGTTGCAAATGCAGGAGAAACTGCCGAAAAAGCAATAATCAATGCAAGAATTAACGCAAAAGATTTTTTCATATATTTACCCTTCCTTTCTGATATGATAACATTTTATACCATATCGGAGATTTAGTCAAGAGCGGTTATAAATTATAATCAGCGTTCCGTTTTTAACCGAAACACAGCTTTCTTTTCCGATAAATTCATTGCTTACGCCGAGTGCAAAGGTATTTTTCAATTCGGCGTTTTCAAGCTCATATTTCAGCCCTTTTTCATAAACTCCCGTACATATATCGGAATGTGCGAAAACGGAAATATAACCTTTCGGGATTTTATCAAAGCATAATTCGCCGTTATGCAGAGCGGTAACAACCTGTTTGCCGTTTATAAGCTCAGCCTTGCAGCCTTTTTCGGCAAGCATTGCCGCAAGCTGATAATTTGCAAGGGTATGGTCTGCCCTGCCGCCCGTTGCGCCGTAGATAACAAAGCTTTTATATCCGAGCTCAATCCCCTTTTCAGCCGCCGAATACATATCCGTAAAATCCTTTTCGGGTTTAAGCTTTATGATATTTTCGTTTTCCGGAACATAGCCGAGAGAATCGAAATCACCGATAACATAATCGGGCTTTATTCCGTTTCTCAGCGCAGCTTCATATCCGCCGTCTGCGGCTATGACAATATCGCTTTCGTTCTTTTTCACTTCTGCGCTTTCACATTCGCCCGCGCCGAAAATATAACAGGTTTTCAATTTATCACTTCCCGTATTATATTAGGAAAACAGTTTCTTATACCAGGGCAAAGTTTCTTCTTTCGCCTGTGCGCTTGCAGGTTCAACGATTTTTTCAATGGTGGGAGTATTCATAATGAATGCAAGACTTGTTTTCATATTCTCCGTGCTCTTGGTGTAAAGCCCGTAGCTTCTGCCGAAATTCAGCCATTCCTCGGCAAGCCGTACAAGCACATCACCATCCTGCACCAGGTCACCGTATTTATCTGCAATATGAGTCAAATCGGCAGTATCAATATTTTCAAGCAGACTTTTCAGCACCGCCGTTCCGTCATCGCCGAGAATATCAAGCAATGCTCCGAGCTCCTCGGAATTATCGGAAATAACCTTGCTGATGTTATTAAGATAGCCTATCGTTTCCGGCAGAGCGGCGATTTCTTTCCGAATGGCTTCGTTTTCCATATCCTTTTGAAGCGCGGAAAGAAGCGGCGAAACATTTTCAAACTGCGACATTATTCCGGGCAATTTGGTTAAAAGTCCTTTAACCGCAGGATTTGCGAGAAGCTCCAGAGCCTCTTTAACATCGGGGTCATTAAGGCTTTCAAGCAGAGATTTGATTGTTTCGGCATTCTCGACGGTTGCGTATTTTGCAAGCATATCAAGAAGATTTTTATTTTTGTTGTAAATTTTCAAAGTATCGTTCAGAACACCGATAAGTGACTGCACCTTGCTTTTATCGGACAAAAGAGTATAAATAACTCTTTCGGGGTCGATTTTATTCAGAGCATTCTGGAAGCTCTTTAAAGACGCGAGCATCGTTTTTAGTTCATCAACCGTTTCGGGAATCGCAAAATCAAGATTGAGAGAAGCTATCGGCAATGCGGCAAAATACATATTCGTAAGGCTGAAATTATCGGTTTGAGCCGTTACAGATGCGCTGTCACCGATAATAAGTCCGCCTATTTCTCCGAGCTCCTTATCCGCAAGGCCGAGACTTTCTGAAAATCCGGGCATACCCGTAAAAACGATTATCTCCTTTGAGCCGTCACCGATGGACTGACCGTTTTCAACGGATACCGACGAAAATTTGCCCTCGGGCAATATCATACCGCCCACAACAATCATCGGAAGATAAACCTTATGCTTTTTACCGTTGACCAGTCCCTCTTTATATGCCTTGTTGAGCATTTTTATTTCTATCTTAACCTTGCCGCTTTTACCCGCGATTTCATCGGCAGAAAGCTCCTTGCCGTCAAGATAATATTTAAGCTGAATTTCAACGGGAAGCGGTTTTTCGGTTTTGCCGCTGTAATAAAGGTCGGTTTCGGGCATATGCCAGCGCATACCGTTTTCGGTTTTTACGGGCTGAACCTTACTTTTTACATTGGTAACATTCTTAAGGTCGCTTATATCGTCAACATAAACTCCGGCTGAATCCGTGTGAAGCCAGTCGCTGACATTTATATCCGAAACACTTCCGTCCGATTTAAGATTAACATAAACCGTTTCGGTTTTCAATACCTCTGCGGCAGGCTTTGCATAATATTGCTGAACATATGCCTCCTGCTTAACCGTTGTCGGCTCGGTCGTTTCGGGTTCGGAATTGTTTTTCGCCGTGCAGGCGGTCAGAAAAATCATTGATAAAGCGGTCAGAAGTGCCGCGATTTTTTTAATTTTCATTGCTTTCCCTCCATTTGAATGAAGTTCTGTTTATGATATTTTCAAATATATGAAGCAGAGCCGGCAGGAATATCATTATCAGCAGAGCGCTGATAACCGCTCCCCTTGCAAGCATGGCGCAAATGCTTTTTACAATTGAGATATTGCAGGATAAATATACTCCGAAGGTTGCGACAAAGAACACCAGCGCACTCTGAAAAACCGACCTGCATGAAGCCGATGCGGCGTCCTTTATCGCATTCGTTTTATCCTTGCCCGATGCGAGTTCCTCTTTAAATCTCGATGTCATAAGAATCGCATAATCAACCGTTGCGCCGAGCTGAACGCAGCTTATAATCGTAGGTGCAATAAACGGCACTTCTGCGCCCGTTATAAACGATATTGCCTCGTTTATCAGAATTGCAAGCTCGATTGAAGCCACCAAGATAACGGGAATACTTATTGATTTAAAGCATATTGCAATCAAAATAAATATTGCCGCAATTGAAATAATGCTCGTTATTTTGAAATCCCGCGCGGTAACATCAACAAGGTCTTTGCCGAGCACGCCCTCACCCGTGAGATAACCCGTCGGGTCATACTTATGAAGAATATCAAGCAGTTTATCTATCTGTGCATTGCCGTCATCGGACGTTGTATCATAAACCGAGTTTATCATCATCAGTCTGTAGCCGCCCTGCTGACAGATTGCCTTTACGCTGTCCGGAATGATATTTTCGCTTATCGCCGCACCGACAAAGGAATTTAAGGAAATTACATTTGAAACGCCGTCTGTTTTTTCAAATTCGTTTACCATCATCGAAACTTCATATGCGGGAATATCCTCGTCAACAATCACAAAATGAGTCATCGCCATATTGAAATCGTTTTTCAGCTTCGCAAGCGCCGAAACGGACGGCATCTGCTCGGGCAGAGCCTTGGTGAAATCATAGTACATATTGACATTCTTATTCATCACATACGCCGGAATAATCATCAGAACGAAAATCACGGCAAGGATTTTTCTGTTTTTAACGGAAAATTCCGAAAGGAAATCAAATGACGGAACATGAGGCTTATGGCTGAATTTATGAATGGGTTCGTGAAACATCAGCATCATTGCCGGAAGCACGATAACAACCGAAAGCACGCCGAGAATAACACCCTTTGACATAACAATACCTATATCAAATCCGAGAGTAAAGCTCATAAAGCAGAGTGCAAGGAAGCCGAAAACCGTTGTAAGCGAACTGCCGGCAAGAGATACAAATGTTTTGGTTATTGCGTTCATCATCGCTTCTCTGCGGTCTGAATATATTTTCAGCTCCTCCTCATATCTGTCCATAAGGAAAACGGAATAATCCATTGTTACGCCGAGCTGTAAAATCGCCGCTATACTCTGCGTGATATATGAAATATCTCCGAAAAAGATATTCGTTCCCATATTATATATTACGGCATATCCGAGCGCAAAAAGCAGAACGAACGGCTGAACATAGGAGCTCATCGTTATTGAAAGTGCAATAAGCGCAAGAGCGATTGCAATTGCAATGTAAATCGGCGCTTCTCTGTCCGCAAGCTCTTTGGTATCCGCCATTATTGCAGACATTCCGCTCATAAAGCATTGCTTATTCATAACCGATTTTATCTGCTTTATTGCGTTCATTGTTTCATCGGAGGCACTGCCGTTTTCAAACTGCACCATCATCATAGTTGATTTTTTATCCGATGAATAAAAAATATCGGTCACAACATCGGGCAGAATGGTTTCGGGTATGGTTATATCAAGAAAAGAATTTGTCCATGTGACGCTTTTTACGCCGTCAAGCTTTTCTATTCTGCTTTTCATTTCCGCAACATCCGAAGCCTTTGCGCCCTCAACAACTATAAATGCGTTTGCGGAATTTCCGAAAACCTCATCGAGTATTTCTTCTCCCACAACCGAGTCAAGCTCTTTCGGCAGATACGAAAGAATATCATAATTTACGGGGGTTGCGAAAAAGCATATTGCGCTCGGGATAAGAAGAAGCGTTGCAATTATTAAAATCAGCTTCGGGTGGTAAGCGATAATTCGTGCTGATTTCTTTATCATTACGATACTGCCCCCTGCCTGAGAATATTTTTAACGGTCAGAATAAACAAAGGTCTTATATCTTCAATCGAATAAGGCTTTTCATATACTATTGCATCACAGCATACCGAGCCGGTAAGGTCGGTTAAAAGATATAATGTTTTTTCGGCATCACTTCTGTTAAAGCCGTTTTTTTCAAGATTGAATGTTATATTTTCAATTGCTTCCTTTAATTCCGCATCATCGGAATGAATAAGCGAGCGAAAAAATCTTGAAAGATTTTTCTGAACAAGAATTGCGATTTCACGGTTCTGAGCAAGTGAATCAATTATATTATTGATAAAACAAAGCATTTTATCTTCAAAGCTGTTATTTATATTTGAAAAAGCGGAAAAATATGCTTCTTTTATTATTCCCGAGCCTTTGTGAATAATAAGCTGGTCGAGCAAATCATATTTATCCTTGAAATAAAGATAGAATGTACCCTTTGCAATTCCCGCCGATTTGACTATATCGTCAATGGCGGTTGAATTTACGCTTTTATCGGTAAACAGTTTGAATGCCGAATTTAATATTCTCGTTCTCTTGCTTATTTTATTATCCGCTATAGCCGTCATATAACAACCTCTTTTCTCAAAAATGACTAATCGTCATATTTATTATATTCATAAAATGACTATCGGTCAATATTATTCGGAATAATTAACAAAATGTTTAAATTGGGCTTTTTCATTTGACAAATAAATATATAATGATTTATAATAAAACAAAAATTTCAGAGGTCTTGGAAATGGAAAAGAACGAACCGATTATTGATTTTGAGCTTTAT
Source organism: Acutalibacteraceae bacterium (assembly GCA_045600535.1). Lineage (GTDB taxonomy): Bacteria > Bacillota > Clostridia > Oscillospirales > Acutalibacteraceae > CAG-177. The sequence goes on from JAZRYD010000008.1 coordinate 11,739, forward strand.
CTTATACGCCACGGTCAGAGTATGGGCAACATTGACGACGCACCCGAAGCGGTTACTCTCTGTGATAAGCACGACCCGATTCTTACCGCTCTCGGTGAAGAACAGGCAAAAAAAGCGGGAAAGTTTTTCGGAAATATCGAATTTGATGCAATGTATTCAAGCGCATTAAGGCGTGCCGCCGCAACAGCTTCAAGCATTGTCAAAATGCAGAAAAAGCCTTTATCCATTAACATTCTTCCCGATTTATGCGAAATATGGATACCCGAGGAATACAGGGGCTTGGATATTGAATCACTTAAGGAATACTGTCCCGAAGCCGTGCTTGCAGACGGCGTTGACCCGAACGGTCCAACCGTTGTGAGAAACGAAGCCAACGAAGAAGAAATGTTTGAGCGTGCAAGCAGAGTGCTTGAGCTTATGCGCAAAAATTATCATAACGGAGAAAAAATCGCCGTTGTTTCTCACGCAGGTCTGCTGACATACATAATATTCCGCATAATCGGTTACAGATACGCTCAGCCCGGCTATGATTTCAGGCTTTCAAATACGGGTATGACACATATAATATTCTTCCGAAAAGGTACAAACAAATACGGCGATATTATTTTCGACTGCGTAAACGACACATCACATTTAGCATTTAACTTTTAGTGTAAAAACGACCTCCGGCTCAGCCGAAGGTCGCAATTTTAATATTCCGCATTTAACTTTTCCTGATAAGCCTCAAATTCTTTGGTATAAATCCAGTTGATAAAATCCTTATCCTCCGCATCAATTTTATCAAAGATTTCATATGCTTTTTTTGAAGCAAGGGTGTTATCGTAAAACCTTGTATACATTCTGTCGCCTGCGATGATTTTTCCGATTTCCCCGTCATCTGTTTCTTCATATATATCATAATACACCATATTACGGGCATTCCATAAATCACTTTTTGCATTCAGCTTATTTTCTTCATCATCAAGCAATTTATAAAGATACGGCACTCCCTCATCACCGAGGTCGTAAAGATAAGATGTATCAATGCTGCCGAGCTTGCCGCTTTTATATGCTTCATAGTTATATTTTGCAACAACGGCATTTATATTGAATGTTCCGAGCAGAACCAAAGCGACACCCGAAATAAGAAGTGCGAACCTGAGCACATTTATTTTATCGCTGAAAAGACGGATAATAACGGCAAAAAATGTAAGTGCCATAATTATCATAAATACGCTCGTGCCGATTCTCAGAACCGTCATTCCGTAATTTTGAATATACATATACATTTTTGAAATTGCGGTGGCGGTAATCAGGAGCGTAAATGCGCCGATGAAGCAGCCGAATATTTTTAAAATGACGGGAATTTTGCCGTCTTTTTTTCTTGAAAAGATTATCATAAAGAAAATCAAAACAAGGTTAATTCCGGCAATTGCACAAAGCTCAAAGAAGCCGCGCCTTGCATATTCGGCATAGGAAAATTTATAATCCTGCGGAAGCAGACCGCTGAATGCGCTGAAGAAATATGCAAGCTGAGTGAACAGATAAACGATATAGCATATTGAAAGTGCCGTGAAAAACGAAGCAAGAAAAGCGGTATCAAAGCCTTTGGATTTTCTTGATTTGAAAACGCTGCTTTCTCTCTTTTTGAGCGAAACGGCAAAGCCGATGATAAAAGGCGAAACAAAAACAGTTATGATAATCTGAGCCGCAAGAGGGCCTAAATCGGGTGTGATTTTTGAAATAAGCGATTCAAAAGCGACATCGGACGAAACAAGCAGAGGTATAACAACCGCAAGAACGGGAACGGCACAGAGAACACCCGCCAATATTCCGAGAGTTTTTTTGCTTTTTTCGGTTTTTGCGGAAACCGCTGTCTTTACTGCATCGGGCATATCTCCGATACCGTGGAAAAATGCTCCGAAAAATAAGCCGAGAAGTCCCAAATCGCCCTCGGTTTTCGATTTGCCCGAAAGAGAAGCAAACCATACCCATTCAAGCAGAACGCCGACAAATGCCGATAAAATTCTGACCGCTGCGTTTGAGGTTATTGCACACGGCAGAGCAAGCAGAAGCGAAACAATTCCGCAGGCAAGCCCGTAGGCGGTTATTTTTTTATCCCTGCGTGCAAAATAAGCAGTTCCGACTGCCAAAGCGATTATATGAGAAACCGAATATCCGAACTTAAATCCGCCCCATATTCCCCAAGCAACGCTCAGGAATGTTCCCACGATAAAAAGAAGCGCAAACGGCATATCCTTATTATCGGAAATAAACTTTGTTTTCTTTTCTTCCATTTCACTCACTCCTGTATTCAAGTATATCGCCGGGCTGGCAGTCAAGCACATTGCAGATTGCTTCAAGCGTTGAAAATCTGACCGCCTTTGCCTTACCCGTTTTAAGTATGGATAAATTTGCCTGAGTAATTCCCACTTTTTCCGCAAGCTCACCCGAGGTCATTTTCCTCTTTGCAAGCATAACATCAAGATTTACAATAATCATATCGTCAAATCATTTTCCTCTCTGATTTTAACTGCCGAGTCCATCACATTTTTAACAACCCGCAGAAGCGTTCCCACTATCGCCATTGAAAATGTAATTATGATAAGCAGCGGAAATCCGAAACAGCATATAAATGTTATGAGCATAACCGCATAACAGCACCACGAAATAAAGCGCAGATATTTAACATTAGCAGCAATAAAAACTTTATCCTTTATTATATTCAAAAGCAGCCTGATAAGCATACAGAGTGCCGCAGCCGCAAACGGAACGCAGCAGTAAAACGCCGGAACAATCCATTTCATAATTCCCGACAGCATTTCCGATGCTCCGTATTCGTTATAGGTGAGATAGATTCCCTTAAAAAATTCGGGGAAAATAAAAATCAGAACAACAAGCATTACCGATGATAAAATACATATGCCGAGTGATATTTTCGCAGATGTTTTACTGTAATTCATATTATACCTCCGTTCGCTTTCTGCAAGAATAAAATACCACCGTTTTTATCGTTTGTCAATATATAATTTATCGTTTTTCGATAAATTAACAGTTTGTTAAAAAATCCGCCCACCGAAGTGAGCGGATTTTTTTATTCTGAATTATATGTTATCTTCCCGGAGTAACCGTTGAGCGGAGCATAACATCGTGATAGCCGCCCTCAACGATTGAGGTTGATGAAACAACGGTAAGCTTTGCGTTCTTCTGCAAATCGGGGATATTGATAACGCCGCAGTTGCACATTGTTGATTTAACTTTATAAAGGCTCTTTGCAACATTGTCGCTGAGCGGACCTGCATAGTTTACATAGGAGTCAACGCCCTCTTCAAAGCTGAGCTTGGCTTTTCCGCCCAAATCGTATCTCTGCCAGTTGCGCGCTCTGTTTGAGCCCTCGCCCCAGTATTCCTTAACATAAACACCGTTAACCATAAGCTTATTTGTCGGGCTTTCGTCAAATCTTGCAAAATATCTGCCGAGCATAAGAAAATCTGCGCCCATAGCAAGTGCAAGAGTCATATGATAATCGTGAACTATACCGCCGTCCGAGCAGATGGGAACATAAATTCCGGTTTCTTTATAATATTCGTCTCTTGCCGCCGCAACCTCAATAAGAGCGGTTGCCTGACCTCTGCCGATACCCTTTGTTTCTCTGGTTATGCAGATTGAGCCGCCGCCGATGCCGACCTTAACAAAGTCCGCACCTGCTTTTGCAAGGAACATAAATCCGTCTCTGTCAACAACATTGCCTGCGCCTACTTTGACCTTATCGCCGTATTTTTCACGGATAAAAGCAAGAGTCTGCTCCTGCCATACCGAATATCCCTCGGAGGAGTCTATGCAGAGAACATCGGCGCCCGCTTCAACAAGGGCGGGAACTCTCTTTTCATAGTCAAGAGTGTTGATACCTGCGCCGACAACATAGCTCTTGTTGGCATCAAGAAGCTCCTGCGGATTTTCCTTATGCTGAGAATAGTCCTTTCTGAAAACGAAATAAAGAAGTTTTCCGTCTTTATCAATAATCGGAAGAGAATTGAGCTTGTTTTCCCAGATTATGTCATTAGCGTCCTTGAGTGATGTATTTTCGGGAGCGGTGATGAGCTTTTCAAGCGGAGTCATAAAGTCCTTAACGGGAGTATCTGCGTCCATTCGGCTTACTCTGTAATCTCTGCCCGTAACAATGCCGAGAAGCTTGCCGTTGGCAGTTCCGTCATCTGTAACAGCCATGGTGCTATGTCCCATTTCTTCAAAAAGTTCAAGAACATCGGAAAGAGTTGAATCGGGTCTGAGGTTTGAATCGCTTACAACAAAACCCGCTTTATAATTCTTAACTCTCGCAACCATAGCGGCTTCGTCTTCAACGGACTGAGAACCGTATATGAAAGAAATTCCGCCTTCTTTTGCAAGTGCAATTGCAAGAGTATCATTTGAAACGGACTGCATAATTGCGGAAACAAGAGGAATATTGAGCGTTATGGGGCTTTCTTCCTCTCCCTTTCTGAATTTGCAAAGCGGCGTTTTGAGCGAAACATTTGCGGGGATACATTCTCTTGAGGTGTACCCGGGGATAAGCAGATATTCGCTGAATGTTCTTGAGGGCTCCTGACAGTAAATAGCCATCGTTAATCACTCCTTAATATGTAAAATTTAAATTATCGACAGAATTTTGTTACATAGTTATCTATGCAATGCTCTATAATTTCTATTGCCTTTTCCCTGCCCTGAATTTCATCAACAACGGTTTCTTTTTCTTCAAGATTTTTATAAACCGAGAAGAAATGCTTCATTTCTTCAAAAACATGGGGAGGAAGCTCGGTAATATTTTTATATGAATTATAATTCGGGTCATTAAACGGAATGGAGATTATTTTTTCGTCCATTTTTCCGTTATCCTTCATCATAATAACACCTATCGGATAGCAGCGCACAAGAGTCATTGTATCAATTTCTTCGCTGCATATAACCACAACATCAAGCGGGTCAAGGTCATCGCCGTAGGTTCTGGGGATAAAGCCGTAATTTGCGGGATAGTGAGTTGAGGTATAAAGAATACGGTCAAGTATCATACAGCCCGTTTCCTTATCAAGCTCATATTTCTTTTTGCTTCCCTTGGGAATTTCGATAACCGCAATGAAATCCTCGGGCGTTATCCTTTTCGGGCTGACATCATGCCAAATATTGCTCATATACTTCTCCTATCAATCAAAATATACCGTTTTGCCTGTTTTCGCCGATTCATAAACGGCATTTACTATTCTTACGCTCTTTATTGCTTCCATGGGAAGTATGCCGGGGTCTCTGTCTTCAAGAACTGCATTTATCATATCCTCAACCACAACATCGTGACCGAGACAGAGCGTCGGGTCAAGTGCCGCAAGAGCCGCATTTCCCTGATACTTTTCAAGCATTGCTTTTTCATCATCTTCGGATTCACCGACGAATTTCCAGGTTTTCAGCTCGTCCTGGTCTGCTTCCATAGTACCGTTTGAACCGTAAATTCTTATGCCGGTGCAAATTCCGGGATAAGCGCAGGTTGTGCTGACAAAGGTTGCGATTGCGCCGGATTTGAATTTAATGAGCGATGCGGTATAATCCTCGGTTTCGATTTTATGATTGAAAATCGCAGTCTGAGAAGTAACGCTTTCAACCTCGCTGTTCATAAGCCACTGCATAAGGTCAACGGTGTGAACCGCCTGATTCATCAGCGAACCGCCGCCGTCCATTTCCCAAGTGCCTCTCCAGCCGCCTTTATCGTAATATTCCTGAGTTCTGTACCATTTTACCGCAAAATCACCGAAAAGCACTTTGCCGATTTTTCCGCTCGTTACAGCATCGTGCATAAGCGGCATATCCGGATTATATCTGTTCTGATGAACAACGCCGGCTTTAAGTCCCGTTTCAACTCTCGCCTTTTCGATTCTCATAGCGGCTTCAACGGTTATATCAACGGGTTTTTCAACCAGAACATTCTTTCCCGCCTTAAGAGCCTTAACCGCAAAATCTGCGTGCATTCCGCTCGGAACGGCTATGCTGACAACATCAATATCGGGATTTTTGAGCATTTCGTCAAAGTCAAGATATGTAAGTGTTTCGGGAGAAAGCTCCTTAACCTTATCGAGCTTTTCCTGAATAAGGTCACATACTGCAATAAGGTCGGCATTTTTGGATTTTATCGCCGCCTTGGCATGGGACATACCCACACCGAGACCAACAACGGAATAACCTACTTTATTATTTTTCATTATTTATTTCCCCTTTGGTTCGGCAAACGCCGTGTATAATTATATGCTTTTATATGTTGTAAATCTGTATCTCAGGCCCTTATATTCCATTTCTTCCTTTTCTCTTGCGAGAACCCAATCGCTGCTCATATCGAGATTCGGGAAAAATCTGTCGGCAGGCTTGGCGGAATCCACCCTTGTTACATAGGCGGTATCGCAATAAGGAATAAGCTGCTGATAAATCGAAGCTCCGCCGCAGATATAAACGGTGTTTGAATCAAATCTTTTGAGCTCCTCAAAAAGCTCGTTTATCGAATGACACACAACAACGCCCTCTGCGCTCCACGATTTATCGGTGCTCATAACAATATTGACTCTGTCTGCAAGAGCCTTCTGACCGGGCAGTGAATTAAACGTTTCGCGACCCATTACAATAACATTGCCGATTGTTTTGCTTTTGAAAAATTTCAAATCCTCGGGAATATGGAAAAGAAGTTCATTTGCGTTACCTATACCCCAGTTTTTATCAACGCATACTATCGCTTTCATTTAGCTTTCCTTCCTTACACCGCAACGGGTATTTTTGCCGTAAATTCGTGGTACTTATAATTTTCAAGTCTGAAGCTGTCTTTTGTGAAATCGTAGAAATTATTTATGCTCTTATCCATAAAGAAATCGGGAGCATCAAACGGTTTTCTGGTTATAAGCTCCTCAACAATCGGAATATGACGGTCATAAATATGCGCATCGGCAATAACATGAACAAATTCACCCGGTTCAAGTCCGCTGACCTGAGCAAACATACAGGTGAGTGCCGAATACTGACATACATTCCATATATTAGCTGCAAGCATATCCTGCGAACGCTGGTTGAGAATTGCGTTGAGCTTGTTGCCCGTAACATTGAATGTCATACTGTAAGCGCAGGGATAAAGCGCCATTTCATTCAAATCCTGATGAACATATATATTGGTTAAAATACGGCGGCTTGCGGGATTGTTCTTAAGGTCAAAAAGGACTCTGTCAACCTGGTCCATATCGCCCTCTTTATAATGATGCTTAACGCCGAGCTGATAACCGTAAGCCTTTCCGATGGTTCCGTTTTCATCAGCCCACGAATCCCACACATGACTGCCGAGGTCGTTTATGTTGTTTGATTTCTTCTGCCATATCCACAGAAGCTCATCAACCGCACTTTTGAGAAAGGTTTTTCTGAGAGTGAGTATCGGAAATTCCTTACTCAGGTCGTATCTGTTTACAACGCAGAACTTTTTAATGGTATGTGCCGGAGTGCCGTCCTCCCACCTGGGTCTGACCTCACGGTCGGTATCCCATATTCCGTTTTGAAGAATATCCTTGCAGGTGTCAATGAAAACCTTATCGGCAAAGCTCATTTTTTATTCCTCCAGACGATTTATATATTCTCCGAGACCGTGTTCAAAATCCACTCCGAATCTTGTATCCGTTCCCGCTTCATAGGTTCTTCCGATTGCGCCGTGAGTAAAATCAAGTGCGATTTTTGAACTTGCGAAAATATCTTTTCCGTTCATATAAGCTCCCAAAAGAGCCGAGGCGAATATGTCTCCCGTTCCGTAATATATTCCCGGGTATTTCTCCGAAAAGAAATATTCCGTTCTGCCGTTATGATGAACTGCACAGCCGATTTCGTTTTCATCAAACGAAACTCCCGTAAGTACAACATATTCGTTATCAAAACTGTCAAGAGCCTTTTCGATATATGCTTTATCGTTTTTCAGCTTTTCATAGTCAAAGCCGAGAAGAAAAGCCGTTTCGGTAAGGTTGGGAACGATTATATCGGCTTTTGCCGAGAGCCGTTTCATTTCATCGGCAAAGCCTTTTTTGAATGTTTTATACATTTCGCCGCCGTCAGCCATTGCCGGGTCAACCAGAACAACGGTATCGGCTGTTTTGAATGTATTGATAAAATCTATTACAAGGTCAACCTGCTCGGTTGAGCCGAGAAAACCGCTGTATATTCCGTCAAAGCTTATGCCGAGTGATTTCCAATGAGCGGCAACGGCTGAAATATCCGATGTAAGGTCACGGTAAGTAAAGCCCTGAATATTGCCCGTATGGGTTGAAAGAACGGCGGTGGGCAAAGCGGCTGCTTCAACGCCGGAAGCCGAAATTATCGGGAGTGCAGCCGTAAGCGAGCATTTGCCTATGCCGGATATATCGTGAATGGCGGCAACACGTTTCTGTATTTTCAATTTTTATCCGCCTTTCGGTTAACCGAACAACATAAAATTACGGTTATAGTTATTTACATTATTATACATTCAAATCGCCGCTTTTTCAACCTCAATTTTATTTTTGTTTAAAAACATATATAAATCACATTGCCGATGAATTATTTTGTGCATAACACTAAAAAAAGCTTTACACGGGAAGAAAATGATGATATTATTATTCTGTCGGAAAAGACAAACTGAAAAGGAGAATGTGTATGAAAAAAAGAACAACTAAAATTGCAAGCGTTATTCTTGCAATTGCACTCATCATCTCGGCTTCAACCGTTATGACGGCATCAGCCGCAACCTCACCGCTCACAAGAGTCGGCGTTTCGGCTCTCGGAGGCATAGTCAGAGGCGTTATCGGCGGTCTGAATGCGCTTATTCCCGATAACAAGAATTTTGTTAAGGTTTCCGAGCGTTCAAATGAGAATTTCTATGAAGGAACAGAACAGTTCCTTGATGAGCCTGCGCAGAACGCCTGCTGGAAGCTCGGCTACGGCAAGAACACTCTCATTCCCGAAGATGTTCTCAACGGAGAATATTTCCTCGGCGGATTTATGACACTTGATAATATGATGATTAACCGCATTGAAGAAGTAGTCGGCGGTATGGACGTCAGAGCCATCGCTCTTGAAGACGGTTCAAACAGAGGAATCACCGTATTTGCAAACATTGACTGCATCGGTCTTTCAAACAATGATATAAAGGCTATCAGAGCTCTTGTTGCAAAACAGCTTCCCGAGGCGGATTTCAATGCCATCAACATTTCATCAACTCATTGCCACAGCTGCATTGATACTCAGGGACTCTGGACAAACCTTCTTCCCAAGCTTCTCAAGAATCTTGCAAAATCCTATTTCCGCATTGATATGGAAAGAGGCGTTAAGACCGATTATATTGAGGGCTTTTTCTACAATCAGGCGGCAGATGCCATTGTTAAAGCCGTTAAGGATATGACAAAGGGCACTCTTAAGGTTGCAACAAAAACTCTCAATCCCGATTATTTCAATAATAAGAACAGAAAATCGGCATCGGCTCTTATCTCCGATATGACCCGTATCACCTTCTATCCGTTTGAAAAGAGCAAAACTCCCACTATGATAGTAAATATCGCAGGTCACCCCGATGTAACCGGTCTTGCAACAAGCAGCCCCGAGGATAACGGCCGTCAGCTTTCGGGCGACTATGTAACCTATATGCAGGATACCGTTGAAGAAGGCGGCTACAACTTTATGTTCATTCAGGGCCCCATCGCAGGTATCTATATGGGCAGAGGTCTTACCAATGACGATATCAGCACCGTTCCCGACAGACGCTATATGCAGTCCGTAAGATACGGCGTTGAGATGGGCAAAATCGCTCTTTATCTCACCAGCACCGTTGACGAAATCGAGCAGGATTATAAAGAAAACCATGCCGAGGACTGGGCAGCTCTTCAGGCCGATATAAAGCAGCATAACGAAAAGGTTGCAAACGGCACATCAAAGGAAGAAAGCTACACCCTTTGGTATAAAGACTGGACACCCGTTACCGAAACCGAAATTTCTCCGATGCTCAATATCAAGCTCACTCAGGTTCAGGTTCAGGTAACAAATCCGCTTATTCTCCTTGTAGGAAAACTCAATCTTGCAAACTATGCGGTATGCAAGGAAAAGGGCAAATATTATATCTTTGTTGAAATCGGTTATATGGAGCTCGGCAATAACAAATATGTTATGATGCCCGGTGAAATCTGTCAGGACCTTGTTGCGGGCGGAACATCGCTCACCGCAGAAGGCTCATTCTCCGGCAAAGAGTTCGGTATTCCCTGTATCTATGACCTGTTCGGAAAAGAAACCGTATGCTTCGGTCTTATGAATGATGCAGTAGGTTATGTTGTTCCCGATAATGACTATTCCGCAGGTATTGCAGATGACCATTATCACGAGCTTCTCACTCTCGGCAAAACAGAGGCTTCCTCAATTATGAACGGCTTCGTTAAGCTTGCCGCTGAAGTAAAATAAAACATTTTTCATCAGGCGCACCGTTACATCGCGGTGCGCCGATTTTTTATAAAATATTTCTGTTTTATTCTTGTAATTATTTTCTGCTTATGATATACTTATCAGGAACATATTCGATGAAGGTGTTAAATTATGCAATACAGAGCAATGGGCAAAACCGGCGTTAAGGTTTCGGCGCTCGGCTACGGCTGTATGAGATTTCCCGTTATTGAGCAGAACGATAAAGAAATCGACGAGGCTCAGGCAGCGGAGCTTCTCAGATACGCCATAGATAACGGAGTTAATTATGTTGATACCGCATATTTTTATCACGGCGGCAACAGCGAAATCATTGTCGGAAAAGCGCTCGAAAACGGCTACCGCGATAAGGTCAACCTTGCAACAAAGCTCCCCGTAGGCAAAGTTGAATGTGAAGAAGATGTTGAAAAAATATTTTTCCATCAGCTTGAAAAGCTCAGAACCGACCACATTGATTTTTACCTGCTTCACGCCATGAATGCGGATTTATGGGAAAACAAGGTTTTGAAATTTGACATTCTTCCGAAGCTTGAAAAACTGAAAGCAGACGGAAAAATCGGTCATATCGGCTTTTCGTTCCACGATAATTTTGCCGCATTCAAAAAGATAGTTGACGGCTATGATAAATTTGAATTCTGTCAGATACAGTTTAACTATGTTGATACCGATTATCAGGCAGGCATTGACGGGCTTGAATATGCAGCGTCAAAGGGTCTCGGAGTTATTATAATGGAGCCTCTGCGCGGCGGAAAGCTTGCCGACCCCGCAAATGAAATAAAAGCCGTTCTCCCCGACGGAAAAACTCCCGTTGAGTCGGCTCTCGATTTCGTATGGAACAGGCCTGAGGTATCCCTGCTTCTGAGCGGTATGGGCTCAATGCAGATGGTTAAGGATAATATTCTTTATGCCGGCAGAAGCGGCGTTAATATGCTTGATGAAAATGATATTAAGGCTTTTGCGGAAGCAAAAAAGAAGTTTGATGCACAGGAGGTTATTCCGTGTACAGGCTGCAGATATTGCACTCCGTGTCCGTCAAATGTTATGATTCCCCGCATATTTGCGGCATTTAACCGCATTGCCGAGGGCGGCAGAAAGCTTGTTGTTGAAGACCTGCCGGATATTGAAGAAATGACGCTTCTTTGCCGTGAATGCGGCGAATGCGTTAAAAAATGTCCTCAGCACATTGATATACCCGAAATGCTGAAAAAAGTAAGACGAAATTTTTAAGAGGTGTTAATTATGAAAATTCTTTTTCAGGGCGATTCGATAACAGATGCAGGCAGAGACCGTTCGGATCCGCATGAGCTCGGTCCGGGTTATCCTTTCTATGCCGCAAGCTACATTGAGCACGAATATCCCGATATTGATTTTGAGTTTATCAATCTCGGAATAAGCGGTAACCAGACAAAAGACCTTGTTGAAAGACTTCAGAACGATTTTATCGACATCAATCCCGATATAGTTTCAATTCATATCGGCGTAAATGATACCTGGCATCACGCGGCAGACAGAAGCTGGCTTGATGACGGGATATATGAAGCGAATTACCGCAAGGTTCTCTCTGAAATCAAAGAGAAAACCTCCGCAAAAATTCTTATCATCGAGCAATTTCTTCTTCCCGTTCCCGATAAGGAATTTTTCCGTGAGGATTTAAACGGAAAGATTGATATAACCCGCAAGCTTGCAAGAGAATTTGCCGATTATTATATTCCTCTTGACGGTCTGCTTGCTCAGGCGTGCATAGGTATTGAGCCGACTCACTGGTCGGACGACGGCGTACACCCCAACAAGAACGGCTCTGAATTTATCGGCAAGCTCTATGCCGAAGCAATAAAGAAGATTATCGGATAACGGCATGAAATCAGTTAAAAAAGCTTTAAATTACATATTTATTGACGGTCTTTCCGGAATGGCTATGGGGCTTTTTGCAACCCTCATAATCGGCACTATTCTCGAACAGATTGCAAATTTCATTCCCGAAAAAGGCGGAATATATGTTACACTCGCCGCCTTGGTTGCAAAATCGCTCACCGGAGCGGGAATAGGCGCGGGAATGGCGTTCAAATATAAGTCATCCCCTCTTACGGGTGTTTCCGCCGCAGTTGCCGGAATGGTAGGTGCGTTTGCATCAAAGCTCCTTTCGGACGCTGTTGCAGGAAGTGCGGGTATGCTTTATTCGGGTCCCGGCGACCCTCTCGGAGCGTTTGTTGCCGCATTCTTCGCAATCCAAATCGGAAAGCTTGTAAGCGGCAAAACAAAGCTTGATATTATAGTTACCCCCGCAGCTTCCATTATCGCGGGCGGTGCGGCAGGATTTTTTCTCGGCCCTCCGATGTCGCAATTTTCGACCTGGATGGGACAGGCTGTTAACTGGGGAACGGAACGCCAGCCGATTTTAATGGGTATTGTTGTTTCGGTTATAATGGGTATCTGCCTCACTCTTCCCATCAGCTCTGCGGCTCTCGGAATCATTCTCGGTCTTTCGGGAATTGCAGGCGGTGCGGCGGTAGTCGGATGCAGCGCTCAGATGATAGGCTTTGCCGTCGCAAGCTACCGTGAAAATAAATTCGGCGGTCTTGTGGCCCAGGGAATAGGCACATCAATGCTTCAGATGCCGAATATTCTTCAGCACCCGCAAATATGGATTCCGCCGATAATAACGAGTGCAATTTTAGGCCCGATTTCAACCTCGGTTCTGAAAATGACCTGCTCCGCTTCCGGCGCCGGAATGGGAACATCGGGTCTCGTGGGTCAGTTTATGACCTATTCTTCAATGGTTGAAGCCGGCTTTTCATCGCAGACGGTTATTATCGAAATCATCATTATGCATTTTATAGCTCCGGCGCTTATAACGCTTGCAATATCCGAATTTATGAGAAAGAGCAATTTCATAAAGCCCGGTTATATGGAGCTTAAAAATATGAATTAACGGAGGTTAAGTTATGTCAAAGAAAATTACGGCAATTATTCTTTCCGTTGCGGTTATCTTTTCCGCAATGGCAATCCCCGCTTATGCAAACACGGTTGTTACAAATCCCGCCGAGCAGACTCTCTATACCGTTCTCGACAAGATAGTTGATGCTCTTGTGGGCGGCATAAGCAATCTTATTATAGGGCCGAAATGGCAGAAAAAAGCAGATTACAAAACAGAGAATTTCTATAAGGGAAATTCCTTTATCAATGAGCCTGAGCAGAACGCGAAATGGTCTCTCGGTTATGCAAACGCTTCCCTGCTTACGGGCAAAGAGCTTGAAACCGAATGCTATGTAGGCGGCAGTCTTTCGGTTCTTGAAAAGAAGCTTGCAACAGCTCAGTATGATGACCAGAAGGTCAGAACCGTTGCTGTTTCCGACGGCAGAGGAATAACAATCTTCTCAACCCTCGATGCTTACGGTATGGCTCTTACCGATGTTCGTGCAATCAGAGAAAAATTTGCAGCGGAAGCCGCAAAGAAAGGCTACAACATTACCGCTGTCAACATCTCCGCTCTTCATCAGCATTGCTGCGTTGATACCTTCGGTATGAACGGAGACCTTCTCGGTGCGCTCTTCCTTTCCTCCGCAAGAAACCTTTTCAAATCGGAGCTTCCCAGCGGACAGAACAAGGAATATATGGCTAACCTTTATAATGTTGTTGTTAAATCAATGCTTGACGCCATTGAAAATATGGAAGACGGCAAGCTTTACTACGGCACGGTTGACGCTTCGGATTATATCCACGATAAGCGTGACCCCATCGTTTTTGACCCCAACATCAACAGACTCCGTTTCGTTCCCGATAATCAGGGTTCAAAGGAAACCTGGATGCTCAACGCCGGCATTCACTGCGTAGGTATGGGTGCGGCAGGCACGGTTCTTTCAGGTGACTATCCTTATTCAATGGAAAAATACATCAATGAAAATGCAGGTGCGAACTATTTCTATATTGAGGGCGCAGAGCTTGCAATTTCACTTGACACAAGCAAGATTACGGTTGACCCCGAAATCGAAGCAAAATTCGGCGGCAGATATGCCGAAACAGTTGCTTACGGTCAGAAGCTCGGCGAGCTTGCCTGCTCGATAAGCAACGATACAGAGGTTGCTCCCATTCTCAATGTTGCATATAAAGAAGTATATATGCCCATAGGAAACAACATTCTTAAGCTTGCCGCAAAGGGCGGACTTCTTCTCAACAAGGTTGTTAAGACCGGCACAAAGCTTGAGGTTGTTACCGAGGTAGGCTATGCCGAATTCGGAAAAGACCTTGCAGTTGCAATTGTTCCCGGTGAGCTTGCTCCCGAAATCGCATTCGGCGGAGCAGATACAGCAGAAACCTCATGGAGCGGCGAGAACTGGAATTACGCTCCGTTCAGCGAAACCGTCGGAAATAAGAAGCTCATCGTATTCGGTCTCACAAATGACCAGGTAGGCTATATGCTTACCGATAACAACTGGCATTCAATCTTCACGGAGAACGAAGAAGTTGTTTCCTCGGGTCCGAAAGCCGGTTCAACAATGACCGAGGCCTTTGAAGCTCTTTATGCTTCGGTAAGATAAATCACTCAGACGGGAGCATTTCTCCTTGCTCCCGTCTTTTTTATTTCAATTGGAGATGATTTCTTGGGCAAAAGTAACACATTTAAATATGCTTTAAAAGAAACCGATATTCTGCTTTACGCCGTCTGCATTCTCACCTCCGCATTCGGTGCACTTATGGTTTTCAGCGCAACAAAAAACGATGCGGCAGATGACGGGCTTTTTATGAGCCGTGACTGTCTTATTATGATAGCCGCCGCAACGCTCGGAATAATAGCGTGCATATTCATATCGTTTCTTGATTACAACGCCGTTATCAACCTATGGCCGATAGTCGGCGGCGTTTGCGTCCTGCTCCTGCTGCTGCTTTTCCCGTTCGGAGAAGCTCCGCCGGACAGACCCGATGCAATATGCTGGCTTCCGATTATAAAATCAGACAGCTTAACGATTAAATTTCAGCCGTCCGAGCTTGCGAAAATCGGTTTTATAATAACCTTTACCGCACATCTCGATAAGGTTAAAAACGATATTAACAGCCTTAAAAATGTTGCTCTGCTTACGCTTCACGCACTTGTTCCGATAGGACTTGTTATAATTACGGGCGACCTCGGCTCTGCGCTTGTTTTTGCATTTATGTTTGTCGGAATGATGTTCATTGCCGGACTCAAGCTCCGCTATTTTGCGGTTGCAATCGGCGCTGCCGTTGCGGTTTCTCCCCTGCTCTGGACAAAGTTTCTCGGAACGCTCCACAGACAGAGAATACTTGCAATATACTATCCGTCCGCAATGAGCGAAACGGCGTATAAGAATGTTATATATCAGCAGCAGAGATGCGTGAGCGCAATAGGCTCGGGCAAATTTTTCGGAGACGGTCTTTTCAAGGGCACTTATACGCAGTCTGCGGCAGGTGTTCCCGTTAACGAAAGTGATACCGTTTTTTCGGTTGTGGGTGAAGAGCTCGGATTTCTCGGCGCATTCATTCTGCTTGCCGTGCTTGCGTTTATCGTTATCAGAACAATGCAGACGGGCAGAAAATCCCGCAATTTTGCAGGCAGTATAATCTGCTTCGGAACGGCGTTTATGATAGGCTCTCAGGTGATAATGAACATCGGAATGTGCCTTATGCTCCTGCCGTGCGTCGGAATTACGCTTCCGTTTATCAGCGCGGGCGGTTCTTCAAACCTCTGCATATTTTTTGCAATCGGGCTTGTTATGAGCGTTTACCGATTCAACAAGGACAGAGACCCCGTTAATTTCAGACTGATAAATGTAAGCACCCCGTTTGATGATTAAGATAACAATATGAGAAAATATTTAATTTCCGAAAAAGGTAAATTTTATAAAGCAAATCTTCACAGTCATTCAACCGTTTCCGACGGAGAATTATCTCCCGAGCAGATGAAAAAGCTCTATACGGATAACGGATATTCGATAATTGCATTCACCGACCATAATCGTTTTGTAACTCACAATGAACTGAGCGATGAAAATTTTCTTGCCCTCAACGGCGTTGAAAATGCCGCAGACGAAACAGGGAAACCCGATTTCTTTGACCGCTGCTGCGATGTTTGCTATATTGCCCTTTCTCCCGAAAGAAAGCTTCACCCGTTTCAGAACGAAAACAATGTTATCGGCAGCGGAGAATATTCGCCGCTGACGGTTTCGTATACTTCGCAGGACGTTAATATGATGATTAAAACAGGTGTTGAAAACGGATTTTTCGCCACCTATAATCACCCGACCTGGTCACTTGAAAATTATGAAAGATATATGTCATACTGCGGTATGAACGCTATGGAGATTTTCAATTTCAGCAGCTCGGTTGACGGATATAACGAATATAACTGCGATATATATGACGATATGCTCAGAAGCGGAAAGCGCCTTTTCTGCATCGCCGCAGACGATAATCACAACAGAGCGCCCGACTCCTGCCATTGGGACTCCTTCGGCGGCTTTACGATGATAAAAGCTCCGTCGCTCGGATATGAAGATGTTGCATCTGCCTTGCTCAGAGGCGATTTTTACGCTTCAAGAGGCCCGATTATAAACGCGCTCTGGCTTGATACAGATGATTATTCGATTCATCTTGAATGCGAAAAGGCAAAAAAAATCGTCTGCACCAGAGGCGGCAGACGATGCAGAGCGGTTTATGCTCGTGAACAGAATGCTGAATATCTCAGCGGTGCGGTTTTCAGCATAAATCCGACTGATATTTATTTCAGAATAACCGTATTCGATGAAAACGGCTTAACCGCAGATACCAACGCATATTTTATTGATACTCTTGACATTGACTTTTCAAAAGATATTTTTACGGAATAAATTACAAACGAATATACAAGTATATTTCGGGTGATTAAAATGAAAATTTTTGTATGTATTCTTCAGGCGCTTTTCTTTCTGATTTCATCTTTTTCGGTAATGGACTCAAGATTCAAAGGAGAAATGGATAAAATGGCTGTAAATCTCACTTCAACATCGGATTTTTGTTTCAGCGAAATTTCCGCAAAGGATATGAAGGTTTCCGAAAGCGAAATTAAAAAATGCAGAATATGGTTTGACGAAAACATACGCTTTGCAGGCTCAAACGGCAAAGTGCCCGCTTATGATTTCACGGTCGGCGGAAAAAAGCTTTCAAAGGACCTTGATGACTGGTCTTTTACGGCTTCCGCGGAAAGCGCAGAGGGTGAAGTTTATAAGGGCGGAAAGACAACATATATAACCGTTTCTTCAAAGAAATGTGCTCTTGAAGCAAAGGTTGAAGCAACAATTTATGAAAAGAATGCCGCCTGCGAATGGACTGTTTTCATTAAAAACAAAGGCAGCGAAAATTCACCCGTAATAAAGGATTTTTACGGTGCATCAATGCTGCTTGAAGCTGATGAACCCGTGCTGTATTTCAGCAACGGAAGCGCACCTGCGGCAGATGATTTCACGCTCAACAAAACAGATATAAACTTTATTCCGATGACCTTTACCGCAAACGGCGGCAGAAGCGCATCGTTCCTGCCGTTCTTCAATATAAGCGGCAAAAACGGCGGTTACGCGGTTGCCGTCGGCTGGACAGGTCAATGGTATACATCAATAGAGAAAAAGGCTTACGGAGTTGAGCTTATTGCAAAACAGCAGAATTTTAAAACATATCTCCTGCCCGGTGAGGAAATCCGTTCTCCGCTTGTTTCGATATGCTTTTATGACGGCGATAATGCGCTGAAAGGCTTCAACACCCTGAGAAACTGGGAAAAGGACTGCGTTTATCCCGACAGCATCGAAACGCTCAACGGCTATGTTATCGCAAATGAATTTTCAACGAAAAATACTCAGGAGCTTATTTATGAGGTTGAAAAGGTAAATGATAAAGTGCTTGCCGATACGGATTATTTCTGGATGGACGCAGGCTGGTATAAATATACCGAGGCTTGGCACGACGGCGTAGGCAACTGGATTGCCGACCCCGAAAGATTCCCCGAGGGTCTCAAGCCTCTTGCAGACTCTATGACGGCAAGAAACAAAAAATTCCTGCTCTGGTATGAGCCGGAGAGAGTCAGAGAAAACACATATCTTTATAATGAGGCAATGAAACACGATAATTGGATTGTTAAGCGTGATAACGATTTGCTCTGGAATCTTGCCGATGATGAAGCGTGCAAATTTCTTTCAAATTATATAGCGCAGTCAATGGTTAAAAACGGCGTTTCGGTTTACCGTCAGGACTTCAATTTCAGCCCCCTTGCATATTGGGAGGACGCCGATAAGAATTTCTATGACGGCAGAACAGGCATCTGCGAAAATCATTATGTTACCAATCTTTATAAATATCTCGACTGCCTGCTTGATACTGTTGACGGACTTATAATCGACAACTGCGCAAGCGGCGGAAAAAGACTTGATATTGAGATGACGAGAAGAAGTATTCCTCTTTGGAGAAGCGATTATAACTGCGGCGCGGCTGACGGCTCGGTTAAAGAAGATGTTCTTGAAGCAACGCAGTCTATGACTTACGGTCTTTCATTCTGGCTTCCTTACAGCGGCACAAACAGATATTTCCACTCGGAATATGCTTCACGCTCTGCGATTCTCACAAATCAGTCGGTTTATGAGCCGTCACCCGAGGAATACAACAAGTATGCAAAAGTCAGCGAATATATGACAAAAAACTATTATCCCGTTCAGTTCGGCGGTTTGGAGCTTGACAAATATCACGCAATGCAGTTCGGCGATGAAACCGAGGGTGCGGCGGTAATTTATAAGCGCGAAAAGACGGAAAGCAATCAGTTCACATTAAAGCTGAATGGTCTTGAGCCTGATAAGGAATACGAAATATCGGATATAGATAAGCCCGGATTTACAAGCGTGTACACAGGAAAACAGCTTATGGAAAGCGGTATACAGCTTGATATTACGGAAACGCCGAAAGCGGCTGTAATTTTTTATAAATTGAGTATCGGGGAGTGATACATACGGTTTACACAAACGCCGTAAGCAAAGGCGGCAATCAAAAAACAGACGAGCTTAAAAGACTTTTTTCCGAAACGGCAGCAAGGAAACCCGTTATCACCGAATGCGAAAGCAAAAATCCGTTTGCCGATGACGGGAGAATAAAAGCGATTTATTACGATGGTGAAGAATATAACGGAAAGCCCTGCAAGGTTTTTGCTTATATCGGATTTCCCGAAAACGCCTCTCCTGCTTCGCCCGTTCCCGCAATGGTGCTTGTTCACGGCGGAATGGGTCACGCCTGCGCCGAGTGGACAAGGTTCTGGGTAAACAACGGTTATGCCGCAATTTCGATTGACGGCTTCGGTCAGCACCCTGCCGACGGCGAATACGACGGCGATAACGGACACGACGGCTGGACGCTCAATGATAAGTCACATATGACTATTGACGACCTGCAATCGGCGGGAAAACCTTTTCACGAACAATGGTTTTTTTATTACATTTCCGATATAATCGCCGCAAATAATATTCTCAGGAGCGACAGCAGAATAAAAACGGACTGCATCGGTCTTACCGGTCTTTCCTGGGGCGGATTTTCTTCAAGCGTTACAATGTGCTATGACAGCAGATTCAAGTTTGCCTGCCCCGTTTACGGCTGCGGTTTTCTTGAAGAAAGCACGGGAATATTTTCCGCAATCGCAAAAAAAGACGGAGTTCGCAATGTATGGGAACCCTCTCTGCTTCTCGGCGAAGTCAAAATGCCCGTTATGTGGATATGCGGAGATAATGACCCGTTCTTTTCTGCGGAGGCGCTCACAAAATCGGCATACTGCGCCGAAAACGGTTCTCTCACACTTATTCCGAATTATCCTCACGGTCAGGACAGAGGCGCTCTGATACCCGAAATAGTGCGCTTTGCAAATGAACAGAACAGCATCGGAAACGGAAACATTAAAATTGATAATGTAACTTTCAAAAACGGCAGAGGCGTTTTATCTCTTGATATTCCGCAGGATATAAAGAATGTTTCGGTTTATTGTTATTACCGTTTCTCGCCGCTTGAATATAAGATTGATAAGCTTCTTGAGGAGTGGAAAAAGATTGAAGCAAATGTTTCGGGCGATTTTGCGATAGCAGATATTCCCGAAAATGCAGAAACGGTTTATTTTGAAGCCGAGGGAGAAACGGAATTTATGCGGAAAACAACCGTTCTGCACGCCTCAACGGGACTTTTTACCGCCGAGCAGTTTCGTCCCGTTCCCCCGAAAATGAAAAGTCTTGATATAAAAAAGCTTTCGGATAATCTTACCGAAACAATAAAAAATGATATATCATCGGGTAAAGTCGGGTGTGCCGAAATTCTTGTCAATCAGGCAGGAAAAAGAATTTTTGACGGGGTTTTCGGGGCGAAAAATTCCGACGGTGAATCACTTCAAAAGAATGCGGTTTTCAGACTTGCTTCAATGACAAAGCCCGTTACGGCGGCTGCACTTCTGATTGAAGCAGACAGAGGAAATCTCAGCATATATGATGAGGTTTCAAAGTATCTGCCCGAATATAAAAATATGAAAATCGGGAAATTCGCTGACGGAAAAGCGGTTATAACGAGTGAAGCTGTAAACAGCTTAAAGCTTTATCAGCTTGTTTCGCACACAAGCGGCATCGCATCGGGTGAGGTCGGCGCTTTCGTTATAAATCAGATGCCGCCGAAAACGATGACAACCGCTTCGGTTACGGAATATCTTGCTTCTCAACCGCTTGAATTTGACCCGTCAACGGCGCAGAATTACAGCACCGCCGCTTTTGACATAGCCGCAAGAATCATAGAAATAACAAGCGGTATGCCGTTCCCCGAATATCTGAAAATAAACATTTTCGATAAACTCGGTATGAAAGATACAACCTTTTCACCGAGTGCGGAGCAGTGGGAAAGAACGGTTGATATGCACAATTATTCCGAAGAAAGCGGAGCTTCATTTAAGAAAGGCAGTACCGACTGCGTTTTTGAAAATTATCCCGTCACCTACCCCTGCGCGGGAGCTTCGCTCGCTTCAACCGCAGAGGATTATATGAAATTCGCCGAAATGCTTCTCAACGACGGAAAAGCACCCGACGGAAGCAATATACTTTCGGCGGAAGCATTAAAGCTTATGTCAACGCCGCATATTCCCGAAAAAATAATGGGCGGCAATCAGCGCTGGGGGCTCGGCGTAAGAATAATCGTTCGTGATGACCACGTTTTACCCGTCGGTTCATTCGGCTGGAGCGGCGCTTACGGCTCGCATTTCTGGGTTGACCCCGTAAACAAAATCACCGCCGTATATATGAAAAATTCTCTGTATGACGGCGGCGCAGGCTGCAAAACCTCAATTGAATTTGAAAAAGATGTTATGAAATCTTTTGAAGGAGATATAGTATGAACAAAAAATACGATGTTGTTATTGTCGGCGCAGGAAACGGTGGTCTGACCGCTGCGGTTAAATCCGCGCTTGCAGGCAAGAAAACTCTGCTTCTCGAAAAGCACAATATTCCGGGCGGCAGCGCAACAAGCTTTGTAAGAGGCAGATTTGAATTTGAAGCCTCGCTTCATGAGCTTTGCGGAATAGGTCCGTTTACGGGAAACGGAACTCTCAAAAATATGTTTGACGAATTCGGCATATCCGATAAAATCGAATGGGTTCCGCTTCACGAAGCATTCAGAATGATTACTCTGAATGATGAAAAGAATATCGACTACACCCTGCCCATCGGCAAGGAGGCGTTTATCGATAAGGTTGAGCAGTATTGCCCGGGCAGCAGACCTTACAGCGAAAAAATCTTCAAATTCATTGAAGAAATTGATGCGGGTATAAATTATTTAAGCAATATAACCGCTTTTTCCGGTGACACGGTAAAGGATATTCTCGGCACTCACGCCGATTTTATCAATACCGCAGGATATACATTCAATGATATTTTTGATGCTCTTGATGTTCCTCAGCCCGTTCGTGACTGTTTCGGCGGCTATTGGCTCTATCTCGGCACATCGCTCGACAAATTAAGCTTTACGCATTATATGACGATGTTTTATTCCTATGTGATTGACGGCCCCGTTATCCCGAAATGCCGCAGTCATATGATTTCAAGTGCTCTGCTTGACCGTTTTGAGGAGCTCGGCGGCGAAGCTTGGATGAGTACGGCGGTCAAAAAGATAATAGTTAAGGATAACAAAGCCTGCGGCGTTCTGCTTGAAAGCGGTGAAACAATCGACTGCGATTATGTTATTTGCAATGCTTCCGCCTATAACCTCTATACTAAGCTCATTGACCCCGAATGCGTTCCCGAATATCAGGTTAAAAAGCTCAATTCCGTTGAGCTTGCGCCTAAAGGCTTTTCGCTTTTCCTCGGTCTTGACGCTTCTCCCGAAGAACTCGGCATTACAAATCACAGTTATTTTATATTTGATACCGCCGATTCGGCAAAACAGGTTGTGCTTACTCAGCGCCGTTCAACCAACAATATGCAGGCGGCTGTATGTCTTAACAACGGCATTCCCGACTGCTCCCCCGAGGGAACGACCATTCTTTATATAACCTCTATTTTCACGGGAGAAGAAGCCTGGAACGGCATAAAAGAAGAAGATTATGTTAAGGCAAAACGCGAATATGCCGACAGAATTATAACCAATTTTGAAAAGGCAACGGGCGCACATATCCGTGACCACATTGAAGAAATAGAAATTGCCGCTCCGATGACATATGCAAGGTATCTTGATGCTCCCAACGGAACGATTTACGGCTTTGCAAACACGGGAAGCTACGGTATTGTTCAGAGAATAATGACCGATGCCATGGGCAAAAAGATTGAGCATCTGCAATATGCGGGCGGTTACGGAAAGCAATCAATCGGCTTTAACCCCTCATATAATTCGGGCTACGAAGCCGCAGCCGAAATGCTCAAAGCAATGGAAAAGGAGGCTCAGGCAAAATGAAAAAAGCACCTCTTCAGTCAAAATTAAAGGATTTCACATCAACCGTAAAGCTCCTGCCGTCAAGACTTTCCGATGTTGGCAAGGCCTCGGCATTTGCTTCGCCCGACCCGTCAACATTCAGTGTTAACAAGGTTGCGGCGGCATTGCACCCTAAATATCAGGAGCTTATCATAACCGCAATTGATGAGCTTGACAAGGATTTCAAGCGCTATCATTTTGCAAAATGCAGCGGAGAAAAGCCTGCATATTTCAGAGCGGGACAGTATCTTTCGTTTCAGATAAAAATCGGCTGTTCACTTGTCACAAGAGCATATTCGATTTCATCATCACCGAAAGAAGCGCTTGCGGGCGAATACTGCATAGCCGTTAAGCGTGTTCCCGACGGTTTTGTTTCGGGATATATTCTCGACAATTGGAATATCGGCGATACCGTTAAAGCATATGCGCCCGAGGGTACATTCGTATATGAACCTCTGCGCGATGCAAAAACCGTTGTCGGAATCGCAGGAGGAAGCGGAATAACGCCGTTCCTTTCATTTGCAAAGGCGATTGACGAGGGTACGGAGGATTTCAATCTTGTTCTTCTCTACGGTGCAAAGACCAAAAAGGATTTGGCATTCAAAAAAGAGCTTGACGAAATTGCAGAAAGATGCGATAAGGTAAAGATTATTTATGTTTTGAGCAACAGCAAGGCAAAGGGCTTTGAGCAGGGCTTCATCGGTGAAGAGCTTATAAGAAAATACGCTCCCGAAAACGCAGAATACAGCATATTTGCCTGCGGACCGGAAGCAATGTATAATTTCCTCAGAGGCGAGATTGAAAAGCTCGGTTTAAGACGCAAATTTGTCCGTTTTGAAATGCAGGGCGTTTCAAAATCAACCGTCAAGAACGCAGGCATTGAGGAAGCGACCTTTAAAATGACCGTCATAAACAAGGGCGAAAAAGAAGAATTCACCTGCGAAGCCACCGAAACGGTTCTCACGGCGCTTGAAAAAGCGGGAGTTGCCGTTCCCGTTCGCTGCCGAAGCGGAGAATGCGGTTTCTGCCGCAGTAAGCTTGTTTCGGGTGAGGTTTTCATTCCCGAGGGTGCGGATTACCGCCGCATTGCCGATGCCGTTTTCAACTATATTCACCCCTGCTGCTGTTATCCGGCAAGCGATATAACAATTAAAATCAACTGATATTTTAAAAAGGGCTTGTGAGAATTTTGATTCATCACAAGCCCGATTTCAGTTATTATAGAAATTCAATATATCGTTATAAACCTTTGCGTTATCCGTTTCGTTGATTACCTCGTGCTTCATATTCGGATAAATTATTCCCTGAACATCTTTATATCCGATTTTATTCAGCGCCTTGATTGAGCTTTTAAGCCCGAGAGGAGTTCCCATACAGACGTCCTGCGCTCCGTTTGCGCTGAGTATTTTAAGCTTCGGATTTTTAAGCTCGAAGCTCTTATAATCGGTCATAAATTCATCTGCCTGCACTATTGAGGCTATCGCCGCATTGGTGTAGGTACATTTTTTAACAAGCATATCCTTTCTGTAAGCCGCCATGGTTTCGGGATTTGCGCATACCCAGCTGTCGCTGTCTGCATTGGCGATTTTTGAAATTATGCCCTGAGTTGAATATTTTCCGTGGCGTTTAATCGCAGCGGCACAGAATTTATCTCCGAGCTTACAAATCGGAATCGGAAAAACAGTTCCCGTAAGCACAAGCTTTTTGATTTCATCATCGTGCTTTTGCAGATATATTCTTGCTATGCACGAGCCGAGCGAATGACCGAACATATAGAGGTCTTTATCGGGATACACATTCTTTATATACTGCGTTACTATATACTGGTCTTCAACAACCTGCATTATACCGTCAAAGTGACCGCGAAAATACTGTTGGTTAATCGAATGGCCGTGACCTCTGTTATCGGTAATAATCACGGCATAGCCCTTTGAATTTAAAAACTCGATAAAATCATAGTATCTTTCCTTATGCTCCTTTGCTCCGTGAATAACCTGAATAACCGCCTTGGGATTTTCACATT
The DNA here is from genome assembly GCA_045600535.1 of Acutalibacteraceae bacterium. Lineage (GTDB taxonomy): Bacteria > Bacillota > Clostridia > Oscillospirales > Acutalibacteraceae > CAG-177. The sequence continues at coordinate 37,183 of JAZRYD010000008.1, forward strand.
CAAACAGCGCCGCCGAAAGCTTAAGTCCGTCCGCGGCAATAATGTTAAATTCTTTCATATGAACACCTCCGAATTTAAATTTAACACATAAAGCTTCCTTTTTCAACCGAATTTTATAAAAAATCCCCTTTTAATATTGAAATATAAGGATAAATATACTATTATATAGAATTAAGGGGAAGTGAACGAATTATGTCAACTAAAGGAACACGCAATTTAACCGTTCCGGCAAAAATTTTTATGGTACTTGCCTGCGCCTGCATAACGGGATTTATGTGGCGGGCAAGAGGCTCACGCGGCTGGAGTTCGATGTGGGGAATGTTTTCCGTCGGAATGACACTGATTTTTGTTATCTATGCTTTTTTCGGAAACAGAAGAAAAATGCGTTATGAATCCATTCCGTTTGCCGTTATACTTATGGGTATAACCGTAGGAGGCTGGGGAACGCTCAACTGCCAGATGAGCGGCTATCTTTTTGCCGATGCTCCGTTCACCGACCCCGAAAAAGCAAATTTCGTTATAATAAGCCCGTATTCGGGACTTATTATCATGCTGCTTCTCGGTTTCAGCTGGATACCGCTTTTTGCAATGTTTATCGGTTCTCTGTTTTCAAAAAAAGATTATAAAATATGGCATTACGCCGTACTTATCGGCGTTTTTTACGTTATTGCAATCGCCTGTCAGTTTTCCGTTTCTCACTTTATTTTGCCGAAAATTTGCCCCGAGGCTTTGGAAATGACAAAACAGGGTCTCGCAGACCGCGGCATAAATCTTACGCCGATGGAGGCTTACATAAAAAATCTCGGTTCGGCGGCATATGCGAAAAAAATTCCGTTTTGCAGAAACTATTTTACAAGCATTGTTGTTATCTCCCGCGCAATAGCGGCTCTTGCCGTTTCTCTGACGACTTTAATCGCTTTTAAAGATAAGGTAACCGCTCTGATTTCAACGGGCATTAACATTGTTTCCGCTCTTGCGATAACTCTTGCCGATTTCCCGATTATCGCAGGTTCGGACAAAGGTTTACTTGCAGGAAAAAACATTCCGGATTTCTTCAGAGTTGGCGGCTGGACGATGTGGGAATTTTTAACCGGATTTTTTATCGGCTTCGGAATAATGCTCATTCTTGTTTGTCTGCCCAAAAAGCTCATTGACGGTGAGGGCAAATATAAAGAAAAATCTCTTTTTGAAAATAAAGTTCTCCGTTATCTCTTTGACAGCATTTTTGTTCTCTTTCTCCCCTGCCTGCTTATGGCAAGATGCTTCGGTCTTCGCCTGAGCGACCAGCTCTGCGAAAAAGGTTACATAGAAGATGACGAAACACTCGGACTTATTATTTTGGCGGTGCTTGCGGTAATATCACTTGTAATTTGTCTGCTCATAGGCAAAAAGAACATTCTCAAAAAGGAATTGCAGGTTCCCGTTCCGCTTCGCATTGAGGATTACTGCATAAAAGCGGCACCGATATGGTTCGCTGTATGCGTTCTCTTTTATTACCTGCTCGGTGATGACGCCGTTTATTATCTTTCATATTCCGGCATCGGTGAATTTAAAAATGCGGTAATCAGCGGCAATGAAAGCGTTCTGTTTGTAACAATTCTTGCAGCTGTCGGATTTTATGTATTTTTCTTTGCGGCAAAGAAATGCTCCGCTAAAAAGAACTGAATCAGACCATATAAAAAACGCTCCGAACCGTTATGGCTCGGAGCGAAATTTTTTATTTTCAGATGCTCATTGCAACATCGTATGCGCGCCATACAACGGAACGGAGATTTCCGATTGCAAGGCAGTCACCTACGAGGTAAACATTCTTTCCGCCGTCCTTGGTAAGCGGATTGGGTCTGTAGCCTACGCAGCTGATAACGGAATCACAGGGAATTTCAAACATCTTTCCTTCCTTATCGGCGCAGACGATTGAACCGTCTTTGACCTCTTTGAGAGCGGTTTCAAGATAAACGGGAACTTTGTTGAGCTCGAACCATTCTCTGAGATATGAGGAGTTTGCAAGGCAAACACCCTTCTGGCTTACAAGGTCGTCCTTCATCTCAACGATGATGGGCTTCTTGCCTTGGAGTGCGATTTCATAAGCGATTTCGCAGCCTGTAAGTCCGCCGCCGATAACCGCAACGGTATCGCCTACCTGCTTCTCGCCGTTAAGGAACTCACAGCCTTCAACGGTCTTATCAAATCCGGGAAGCTTGCCGAGTTTAACGGGAAGAGAACCTGTTGCGATGATAACGGGAGCATCACCGAATTCGGCAATATCCTTAATCTCGTCATTGAACTTAACTTCAATGTTGAGCTTCTTCATCTGAAGTCTGTACCAATCAAGCAGCTCACGGAGCTTGCCCTTATATGACTCGGCACTTGCGGGAATGAATGTTCCGCCGAGAACGCCGCTCTTTTCGTGGATAATCGGGTTATGTCCTCTGAGCTTGAGAACTCTTGCAGCTTCCATACCGCCTACGCCGCCGCCTACGATATGAACGGTCTTGGGCGAATTGGTCTTCTTAATGTAGTGCTTTTTCCACTGCATTGTTTCTGCGTTAACCGCACATCTTGACATATGAAGCGAATCGGAAAGGTCCTGGTCGTTGGGAACACCTTTATAATGGCTCATATTGAAGCAGCCGTTATGGCAGAGGATACAGGGTCTGATTTCCTCTTCCTTATCGTTCATAAGCTTTGTTACCCATTCCTGGTCGGCAAGGAACGGACGGGCAAATCCTGCGCCGTCAAGCTTACCTGCCGCTATTGAGTCTGCGGCAACTCTCGGATTGAGTCTGCCGGCGCAAACTACGGGTTTATCGGTGAACTGCTTTATATGCTCAACATCTGCAAGGTTGCAGTTTTCGGGCATATATACCGGCGGATGTGCCCAGTACCAGGCATCATATGTGCCGTTATCGCAGTTGAACATATCGTATCCTGCATCGGAAAGATACTTAATAGCCTTTTCGGATTCTTCCATATCACGGCCGGCTTCAACATAATCCTCGCCGGGGATAGCGCCCTGACGGAAGCCTTTGGTCTTTGAAAGAACGCTGTAACGGAGAGATACGGGGAAATCCTGACCGCATTCCTTTTTAATTGCCTTGACTATATCGACGGCAAAACGGTAACGGTTTTCAAATGAGCCGCCGTATTCATCGGTACGCTTATTAACATATTTCAGAGTAAACTGGTCAAGAAGATAACCCTCGTGAACGGCGTGAACCTCAACGCCGTCAACACCCGCATCCTTAAGGAGCTTTGCACTCTTTGCGAAGGACTGAACAAATCTGTCTATTTCTTTCTTCGTCATTTCTCTTGACGGAAGCTTATCACTCCAGCGGTTCGGTGACGGAGAAGCAGTAGCGGTAATTTTATCAAGATTCATAAAGGGCTTGCTGAGAACATTTACAACGGGAGTGTTGTAAAGCTTTTCCATCATACTGCTGACGGTGAACGAACGGCCGAAGCCTGCGGTAAGCTGAACAAAAAGCTTTGCGCCGGTCTTATGGAACTCGGGCATCCACTTTGCAAGGTCTTTAAACATCTTTTTGTTGTTCTCAAGCCACTGACCGAGCATGGGATTATATACGGGCTGGCAGCCGGGAAGCAAAAGACCGCAGTTGTTTTTCGCAACTTCCATAATGAACTTTGCGCCGTCCTTATCGAAATGGTTAACCTCCATCCAGCCGAAAAGGTCGGTTCCGCCCATACTGGTAAGAACTATGCGGTTTTTAATCTCGCAGTTACCGATTTTCCAAGGGGTAAACAAAGGTTGCAGTTTCTGATCCATAATTTGCCTCCAAGATTTTATTTTTCACTTCATTATAACATATATTTCCTGAAAATCAAAGGAAAATATAAATATTTTTTCTTATTCTTTTCTTATTCCGAAAGCTTTTTTGCAAGCTCACTTTCTGTTGCAACATGGGAAAAGAAGAATTTTCTTCTTTCATCGTTGTTGATAACCGTAACGGGCTTTATCTGATTGAGAACAACACCCTTTGAAGCAAGGTATTTATTATAATTGACATAGGTTTCCGGCTCTAAGAAAAGCACCTCGGGCTTATTGAGCATTCCCCAGCGTCTGTATTTATAATATTTTTCGTTGATATCGTCCATTGCTCCGTCAAGCGCTTCGATAAGCTTTTCTCTCGTTTCCTCCGACGGAACGCCTCCCCTGATTTCGGCAAGCATTGTATATCTCGGCGGTTTGGTTGAAAAATCGGGATAGAAGCTGAAGCCCTGATATTCAACGCCGACCTCGCGGGCAATGCGTTCGGCGGCGGCATCTATCATATCGGTTGTGGTTTTTTCGTTCGCAACATTCATTGAAAGGTTCTGGCGGAACATCAGCTCAACCTCGGGAGTATTGTTATACATTCTCGTAACCTTGATAACATCCTCCATCTTATATCTGTAAAGTCCCGAGAAGTTGGAAACGATAACCTCATATTCCTTGCCGACCTCAAGCTCATTTATAAGCAGAGGCTTCTGATTGTCGTTTGCCTTATCCTCACCATCGTTAACGGGCAGAAACTCAAAGAATACGGTGTAAGGCGTGAGAACATAATCGGTTGCATCAAGCTCGGTGGGAGTTGCAAAAAAGCCCTCCGCCGCAGCATAACCCATATTATGAATGGGAACATTAGGTCCGATATGCTTTCTGAGCTTTTCAACATAAACCGAAAGGTTTGAACCCATCATACCGTATGCCCATTGAAGTCCGGGCCATATACGGGGTGCAATGGGGTCATCAAAGCCTTTTTCAAATTCTCTGCGAAGCTCGGCGGCTCTCTCGGGGTTGGGTTTAAGCTTCTTTGCATATTTCCTGCGAAATTCCTCTGTGCAGTCAATATTCGGATTGATTATACCCTTTTCTATATCGTCACAGAGCATTTCCCAGTTTTCTTCAAGATAATCAAACATCTGAGTAAGCAGAGTAACAACGATTGAGCCGAGATAGCTCACCTTTTTGTTTTCAAGGCAGAATCTCAGATGAAGATACGATGTATCATATTTATCCTCAAGATTCGGGAACAGCAGAGGAAGCGGAGAAGTGCAGAAAAACGGAAGAATGGGTTTTAACATTCTCAGAGGTATCTGCGCCGCACCGTTACTCATTTTGCCGTCGGGAGTCTTATGGCCGGAAAGGTTGAGGGCAAGAGGGCCAACCTGGTTGGACATTCTTATGCCTCTTTCTTTCATATGGTGAAATGCGGTTGCAACCGAAACCGAAAAGCCGATGCACTGCATTTTCCAAAGGTCATTTGCGCCCTTGGGAAGCATTTTCGGTTTTCCGACTGAACCCGACGACGAAGCATAGCGGAAATTAAATCCCGAATACATCAGCCTTTTTTCGCCGTTATTGAGCATACGGTCAACATACGGTTCATAATCGGCATAGGTCGAGAGAGGAACTATCCTCTGATAATCCTCAATTGAATGAACATCTTTAAGATTAAGCTTTTTGCCCAGCTCGCAATTCTTGTTTCTTCTGATAATTTTTTTCAAAACACTTTTCTGAGCCTTAAGCGGGTCTTTTGTATAATGATTTATCTCCGCACGGGAAATATCACCGAGAAAAACTCCGAAATCGGAAAATGCCATAAACGCTTCTCCTTTATAAAAAATTACAATTTATTTTATCAATATTAAAAGCAAAAGTCAATGAATTTGTTCAATATTCATACAATCTGAAATATTTACCTGCAAGCCTTGACACAATTATTCCGTTGTGATAAATTAAATATATAATAAATCGGAGGTAAGAAGTTTGAAACAAAAATATCGCACAGGTAGCCACAAAAGGGCATAACGAAAAAGCCGTCTGAGAGACAGCAAAAAAACGGTATTTTAAGAGCTTACAC
>JAZRYD010000009.1:0-5650 GCA_045600535.1 Acutalibacteraceae bacterium
AAAGCGTTTTCTTCGCCCCGAAGGTGTATGCGATACTCCGAGAGGGCGAAAAAACGCTTAGAAAAACAACATCTATTTTCATTTTATATATAAAACAAGGATTTTAAGGCTATCTGATTATCGGATAAACCTTAAAATCCATTTTCTTTATTATTTTATTTTTCGGTATGCGCTGAATGCGACAGCCCCAATTTTATACATTATCAAGTGAATGGGAATAGAAGTCAACGGGGAACCAGGTCTGAGCGAATGCAGGCAGCTTGAGACGGGCTTCGGAGTAAATCGAAGCTGTCATTCTTATGGCTTCCTTATGTTCAAGCTCCGCATCGGGTGCTTTATCCGTTTCGGCAACGCTCACGCTGTTATCCTTAACCGAAATAAGAAGCTTTTCATCACGCTTGATTCCGTGAATGAGCAGAACGAGTTCGCCGTCGCAAAGCTGCATTCTTGAAGCTTTTACCTTGAGGAAGCCCTCAATGAAATTGCCGAAATTGAATATATTGAGCATTTCGCAGTGTGACATTTCGCAGCGGCTGCATATTCTCATTGCCTTTTCGCAGATTCCTGTTTCGCCCTGCGGAACGCCGAACCATACGCTGTCTTTACCCGTAATATCCATTACGCAAAGTGCAAGGTCGATTATGTCATCGGCGCAGAGAGGCTTAAATTCTGCTATTCCGCCGTCATTGCCGAGTGAAAAATATCCCTTAAATTCTTCACCTTTAAATGCCGCATAGGGAGTGGTATCCCAACTGTGAAGAATATCAAACAGAGAGTCAATATCTCTTTCAATATGAAAAGCGGATTTACCGTATAAAGCGTTTATCTTTTCGAGAATTTCTCTGTCCTGCGCTTCAAGCTTTTTTGAAGTGAACGAGCCTTTATAATCCGCTCCGCAGGTGTGACGGATATTGGTTTTGTCTATGCCGAATGAATAACCCGTTCCGGCAGGCTCATAGCCGAAATAACCGTATCTCTGTCTCTGACCGCCGAGAAGCGAATAATCCGTTCCGTCATTCTTCATAACATCAAGGCACATATTCATACATTCTTTCATATATCCCATACGCCTTGCATCACGGGCAACCGCAACATTGCCTATTCCGCCGATTTTAAGCTTTTTTCCGCACGCATCGGCAACGCTCGGATAAAGTCCCACCGCAGCCTTGAATTCGCCGTCCTGCATAACGCAGAGGTTATTATATGCGGGGTTATATTTACTCTTATAAAGCTTCGGCAGGAGTGTAAGAAAATCACGCCTTGCTGCCTCGTCATCATCAAGAAAGAAAACATTATCGAGCATTGCGATAAGCTTTTTTTCATCCTCTTTTTTTCCTCGTCCTCTGTAAAATTCAGCCATAACTTACCTCATTTTCATAAAATCATTATAGTTTAATATTCTGAAGTCACCGCCCTTTGAGCGGGGACCGGAACGCTTCTTTTTGATAATCAGAACAATGAGCAGAATTATTACCGCCAGAGCGATTATCCTGAATATCCACGATGAAAACAATGATTTGAGACCCGTGCCGATTATCGCAAACAGACTGCGTTTAAGAGTTGTTGAGGCTACGAGGTCAATTTCCTTTATTGTTTCACCTGCGTAAAGCACTTTGCCTTTACAGATTACATCGCCCTTTTCAACGGGCGCCTTAACAAATTCGGGAACGGTATCCTTTACGGGCTCTATAAGCAGACTGCCTGCGTCCGTTCCTGCGGGAACAAGACTGTATACCGTTTCCGCGGGAGCAAGGTTGAGATGGTCGGTTGACCTTGCATATTTTACGGGCACTTCACCGACTACCGTATCCGGGTCGCAGATTGAAACAAGCTTTATATTTTCAAATGCCCATTCGTACATTTTCTTTGTGTCGAGAAAAGCTCCGTTTTCCTCAACGCCGTCGTGGTCAACATCTTCAAATATCGAGTTGAGCGAAACCGCAATATAATTATAGCCGTCCTTTGAAGCGGTTGTAACAACGCATCTGCCTGCAACGGAGGTTGAACCCGTTTTTCCGCCCTTTACATACTTGCAGTAATAATCTTTATAAGCGCTGTTGAGCATAAAATTTGTTGTATGTATCGTTCTGGATTTCTGCATATTGGTTTCGGGCAGAGTATAGCTTGAACGGGCGATTATCTCGTTGAATGCGGGAAACTCCATGGCATACATCATAAATTTTGCCATATCCTCAGCCGTAACATAGTGGTCATCGTCATCAAGACCGTGAGGATTTACAAAATGACTGTTTGTGCAGCCGAGTCTTTCGGCAAGGTCATTCATCATACCGATGAATTTGGCTCTGTCGCCGCCGGCAGCATAGTTTGCAAGAGTTGTTGCCGCCTCGTTTGCACTCATAATCAGCAGACAGCAGAGCATATCATATAATGTAAGCTGTTCACCCGCCTTGAGGCCGCCGAGAGAGCTTCCGGTTCCGTCAAGCTCTCTGATGCACTCCTCGGGAACGGTAACAATCGCGTTGAGGTCATCGCAGTTTTCAAGCACAACCGCCGCAGTTATAACCTTTGTGAGGCTTGCGGGGTGGGTCTGCTTGCGGGCGTTCTTTTCAAAAATAACTTCCTCATTATCCGCGCTCATAAGCAGCAGACAGTCGGAATAAAGCCCGAGAGCTTCCATTTCTTTATCATAAGATGCGTTTGCCGGAACACAGAATGCAGTTGAGGCAATAAGTGCCGCCGAAAATATCAGACTGAGAAATTTTTTCATTGTGAAAACCGTTCCTTAGTTTTATAATAGAATATAATTATATCATATGTTCGGGAAAAAATAAATAGAAATTTTTATTATATGAAAATTTATTCGTCCTGCGGATATTTAACACCGATTAAATTGCGGATAAAGTCCATCTGTTCGGTTATATAAAGCGTCTGTTCCGGTGTGTTGACCGGACTTTTCGTTAGTCCCTTTGCAACGCATTCACACATATGACTTATCTGTTCCTCAAAGCCGTTGCCCCTGTACGGTGTTTTTATCACTTCGTTTCTGCCGTCATAAAGATATATTTCAAGCTCCTGCGGAGCATAGAAGCGGTTTATGCGGATATAACCCTTTGTGCCGTAAACCGCACCCTCGTTGGGCTTTTGCAGAAGAATTGCACTTGAAATATCGGCAATCGCTCCGTTTTTATATTTCAGCAGAATGCAGGTATGACTGTCAACACCGCCGAAAAGCGAAGCCTCGGCGCTGATGTGTTCAACATCTTTTCCGAGAAACCAGGAGGCAAAATTAAGCCCGTATACACCGACATCGAGCAGAGAGCCTCCGCCGTTGCACGGCTTGAAAACATGGTGTCCCATTTCGTCCTCGTCCATTGAATAGCAGAATTTACCTTCAACGCCGAGAACATCGCCGATTAAGCCGCCGTTGACAAGCTCAAGAAGCTTAATGGTTCCTGGAACGAGCCTTGACCACATGGCTTCCATAAGAAAAACCTTGTTTTCTTCGGCACAGCGAAACATCTCTTTTGCCTCGGCAAGAGTTACCGCCATCGGTTTTTCGCATATAACGTGCTTGCCGCCGTTCATCATCAGGCATGAGCAGTCCTTGTGTCCCGAATGAGGCACGGCGATATATGCGGCATCAATTTCGGAAGAATTTGCCATTGCTTCATAGCTTGAAAAACGCAGAGGAATGTCAAATTCATCGGCAAAGCTGTCGGCTGTTTCCTGCTTTCTCGAAGCAACGGCGGCAAGCTCCGCCTCGGGAACATTTTTAATTGCCTTTGCAAAACGGTGAGCTATACAGCCCGTTCCGACAATACCGAAGCGCAGTTTTTTCATATGGAATCCTCCTTAATGGTATACAATAATGTTTTGTGTGAAAGAGCCGCCAAACAATATATTTTCAATATCAGTAAAATACTGTATATAATTATCCTATATTTTTCAGCGTTTTACAGCTCGCAATCAGCATTCGTCTGATTCTGCCGCATAGATTTCTGTATATTTTATAAGTATCTTCATCAATATCTTTTGAATTGAACAATAATTTAAGCCAGCCTTCTGTTTCGCTGCATTCCTTAAGGGCAATTTCAAATTTGGAAAGCATGTCAGACTTGCTCTGCCCGTAATTTGCTTCACAAATGTTGGCATAAACGCTGCTTGAACTTTTACGGATTTGGAAAAGAGTATTGGAGGGTGCTTTGATATTCCGGCAAAGCATTTCATTCTCTGCTGCAAGCTGCTCGGAATATTCGAGTAAGTAGTTTTTTGCCATAAAACCGCTCCTTTCAAAAGCAGTTTATCATATTTCGCCAAACAAATCAAGGCGAAGCCTTGTATATCATCAAGCCGCAGGAGGATTTTATACACGCCTATGGCATGATGATATACCGCCTGACAGCGGATGATATGCCAAGCCTTTTTCTGCGTAATAACTACGGCATTGATACAATTTATTTTTCCTCTGCGTTTGAACCCACTGGGTTCATCAACGGGTTCATTTGAACCCACCCCGTAAAAGCCGCAGAAACACGGCATTTTCGGCACTTTTAGGAGGAACAGAGCCAAGCAGGGATGCCGTGGCAGAACGGAGGACTTTGCTGCCGAAGGTGTCATTCCGCTCGGAATATCCGCAAAAGGAAAAAGTGTAACTATGTTTTTACACATAAAAAACGAGGGTATTTTCATAGTCACACTTGGCAAAGACCCTGGGACAAAACGGTTAAACCATGTTTTTTACAATGGTTTAAGAAACCCTTCGGCAAGGAATCTTATTGAAACAGCTTCTCGATTTCCTCAGTTTTTAACACCTTTCCCATCGAAACAACACGGTCGTTAATAACAAGTGCCGGCATTGACATTACACCGTATTCCATAACCTTCTGCAAATCGGTAATGTATTCGACTTCCACATCAAGACCTGTAGCTTTAACGGCCTCCTGTGCGTTCTCATACAGTACGTGGCAGTTCTTACAGCCGGAGCCGAGAACTTTGATGCAACAGATACCGTCAACGTTTTCGCCACAGCAAGTGGACGATGTAGAATCTTCCTGAATCTCAGCGGTATCACAACTGCATCCGCAGGAGCAGCCGCACTCGACTTCTTTCTTTTCTTCCTTTTTCTTTCCGAATAATGACATAGTGAATACCTCCATTAATATTCTCATATAAATGACATTCGTTTTTTGCTATTTCTGTTCCTCGATGATCTTTTCCAAAACATCGACAGCATTTGCGACCATCTTCGGACAAAACTCTGTAAAGAGGTTGTTTCTTCGGGCGAAATCCACACCTTCCGGTGTCGAAATATCGCATTTAAGCAGATCGTTGCATATGTACGAGCCACTCACCTTGGCAAATATATCCATCATTTTATCATTAACCAGATTGGCGGTCATACGGCTCTCAACGTCATTTTTGTCATACTGTCCGTACAGAGCTCCAAGAACCATCAATGCGCCGGTACATGCTCCGCATACTTCTCCTTTTCGCATTCCGCTTCCGAAGCACGCTCCGAGCTTCAGTGCCTGCTCTTCCGTCAGCCCGCACTCAGGCGCAAATGCCGCAAACACTGCCTGCGAGCAGTAATAATTTTTACCAAAATAATCAAGTGCCTTTTCTTTATGTGTCATAAGATAAGTCCTCCTTAAACAATAAGATATTGAATCGCATTGAACAGATAACCCAC
>JAZRYD010000010.1:0-28109 GCA_045600535.1 Acutalibacteraceae bacterium
TCGGCACTTTTCAGCCTTTACATCCGACTTCTTTCAGACTCCACCTCACGATGGACGCCCTTGTCTTCGTCTAACAGTTCCTACTGCCAAGCCTGTAGCGGACTTTCACCGCCAAGTGAATATGCGTGCCGAGCACACTAAACAAACAGCTTGCGGCTTTTCGGTCACAAGCTGTTTTCTTTATATCATATTCAATATTTCTTCTGGCGCATCAACAATATAATCCACACCGTTTTCTTCAAGCGTTTTGCGGTCACGGAAGCCCCAGGTTACGCCGATTATCGGCAAGCCCGAATTTTTCGCCGTAAGGCAGTCAACCTCGGAATCCCCGATATAAACCGCATTCTTTCTTTCAACGCCGAGCTTTTCAAGCGCAAGCCACACCCCGTCCGGCTCGGGCTTCTGCGCCACGCCGTCAATCTGACCGATAACGGTTTCGATATTTTCACCGAAAAAGCTGCGGATTATAACCTGAGCCGAATCCTGCCGTTTATTCGTAACAACCGCCGTTTTTATTCCGAGCGCTTTTATCTTTTCGATAAGCTCCCCTATTCCGTCATAGGGCTTGGTTTTGTTCATACAGTTGGTTTTATAATGTGCTTTAAATGCTTCAAAGCAGGCGTCCGAAATATCCTCCGCCGTACCGTTCGGCACACTTAAATTAACCAATCTGCGCATACCGTTTCCCACAAAGGTGCGTATTTCCTCAAGGCTTCTTTTCGGAAAGCCGTATTTTTCAAGTGCAAAATTAACGCTGTCCATAAGGTCTTCAAGGGTGTTTATCAGCGTTCCGTCAAGGTCAAAAACAATCGCTTTATATTTCTGCATAACATTCTCCGTATTTTTCCGCCGAAAATCTGCCGTTGCTCAAATCAATAAGCTTCGCATTGAAGCCGTCCAGCTTTTCAAGAGGTATTCTGAAAGAAAGGATAACATTATCCTCAAACGCCGTATCCTCAATTACTCCGCCGCTCTCCGGCACAAGAGAAGCAAGTCTTCCGTAAAAATTATAATCGCAGGTAACTTTCGCTTCGGCACAAAGCGCACGGGTGATTATTCCGCCGGCATTCAGAGCAATCGAAGCAGAATGAGAATAGGCTCTCACAAGTCCGCCGGCTCCGAGCATTATTCCGCCGAAATAACGGGTAACAACAACCGCGCAGTCCGTAACTCCGCTTTTTTCAAGCACATCAAGCACGGGTATTCCCGCCGTTCCCTGCGGTTCTCCGTCATCGGAAAAGCGCTTCACGCCTCCGTCACGCAGAATATAGGCATAAACATTGTGCGTTGCGTCCCAATGCTTCTTTGAGATTTCCGCAATGAATGCAAGCGCCTCCTCCTGCGTTTGAACAGGACAGACGTACCCGATAAATCTTGATTTTTTAACGATATATTCGTCATACGAACGGGTCTTTACCGTTTTATAGCTGCTGTCCACCGTTTTCACCTCGCATATAAAAGCAAAAGCGACACATATGTGCCGCTTATTTTGCTATTACTTGTTAATATTGAAACGCTTGTTGAAACGTTCAACACGTCCGCCGGTATCAACGAGCTTCTGCTTACCCGTAAAGAACGGATGGCATTTTGAGCATATATCAACACGGATATTCTCTTTTGTTGAGCCGGTTTCGATAACCTCACCGCAAGCACAGCGGATAGTGGTCTGTTCGTACTTAGGATGGATTCCTTCCTTCATCAAAGTCACCTCTTTCTTCGGATATACATAACATAGGAATTTTATCATATAGAAACGAAAAATGCAAGTGTTTTTTTAAATTTTTTATTCCGCTTCTCTGAGCTTTTTAAGATATTCTCTGTCTTTCTCGGTAAGCTCGGCATTTTCGAGCATATCGGGGCGCTTTTTCAGCGTCATTTCAAGGCTTTTTTCCCTCTGCCACTTCTGAATATTTGCGTGATGTCCCGAAATAAGCACCTCGGGAACTTCCTCTCCGTGCCATTCAAAAGGTCTTGTATACTGCGGATATTCGAGCAAGCCCGAATAATGACTTTCGAGCGTAAATGCGTCCTCATTGGCAAGCACCCCGGGAAGCATTCTCGAAATGCTGTCCGCAAGCACAAGTGCGGGAAGCTCTCCGCCCGTGAGCACATAATCGCCTATTGAGATTTCCTCATCAACGATTTCGTCAATTATACGCTGGTCAATTCCCTCATAGTGTCCGCATAATAAAGCTATATTATCAAGCGCCGCAAGCTCCTTAACTCTCTCCTGCGTGAGCGTTTTCCCCTGCGGAGAAAGATAGATTAAATGCGGTCTTTTGCCGAGTTCATCGCAAAGTGACATAAAGCAGTCATAAATCGGCTGGGTCTGCATTATCATTCCCGTACCGCCGCCGTAAGGAGAATCATCAACACGGTTATGCTTATCAAGCGTATAATCGCGGATATTGCGGCAGTTGATTTCAACGCAGCCGTTTTCTCTTGCCCTGCCGATTATGCTCTCACCGAGCACGCTCAGACACATATCGGGAAACAGCGTCAGAATATCAATCCTCATCGTCAAATATCCCTTTCAGCGGTCTGATAATAACACAGTCTGCGGCAACATCGGTTTTGATAACCACATCGGGAATGGCGGGAATAAGATATTCGCCGCTCTCATTCGTGATATGCCACACATCGTTTGCGCCCGTTTCGCTCACATCGGTAAGCGTTCCGTAGCATTTTTCGGCATTATCGGCATCATATACCTTACAGCCGATAAGCTCGGCGATAAAGTAATGCCCCTCGGGCAGCTTTGCATCGCTTCTTTTCATATAAAGAACCTTGCCGCGCAGCTTCTGAGCCTCTTCAACGGTATCAACGCCGTCAAGCTTTAATAACACAACATTGCCGTGCGGTCTTGCCGATTTAAGCTTTACCGCACAGCCTGAGTTGCCGTCAAAATACAGGGTTTTGAAGCCCTTAACAAATTCGGGAGAATCGCACCACGGATTAAGGCGAACCTCGCCTCTTACTCCGTGTGTGCCGGTTATCTCGCCGATTTCAAGATATTCTTTAATCAATTTCCACAGCTACCCTTGAATTATTACGGGTTGCGGCGGCACGCATAACGGTACGGATAGCCTTGGCTATTCTGCCCTGCTTGCCGATAACTCTGCCCATATCGCCCTCACTTACGTGAAGATGATAAACGGTAAGACCCTCTTCGTTGGGTTCGTCAACTGTAACAGTTACTGCATCGGGGTCATCAACAAGGCCCTGAGCAATGCCGATAAGTAATTCTTTCATTAAATATACCTCTTATTAAAGAACGCCGTTCTTCTTAAGAAGAGCCTTAACGGTATCGGTGGGCTGAGCGCCGTTTGCAATCCACTGCTTTGCCTTGTCGGCATCTACCTTAACCTCAACGGGTGTAACGGTGGGGTTATAGGTTCCGATTTCCTCGATGAATCTGCCGTCACGGGGGTATCTTGAATCCGCAACAACGATACGATAGAAAGGTGCTTTCTTTGCGCCCATACGGCGAAGTCTGATTTTTACTGCCATGATATTTTTCCTCCAAATATATAAAAATATTATTGTATATAATGTATCAGCTTATACTGAATTACATTCCGAACTGTGACGGGTCAAAGCCCTGCGGCAGATTAAAGCGCTGTTTTCTGCGGCGCTTTCTGCCCTTTTTGCCGTTAAGCTGCTTCATCATTTTCTGCATCTGTCTGAACTGATTCATCAGCTTGTTAACGTCCTCAACCTGCATTCCGCAGCCTGCGGCAATTCTTCTTTTGCGTGACGGATTTATTATATCCGGATTTGACCTTTCCTTCGGGGTCATTGAATATATTATCGCGCGCATACGGTCAAACGCTTTTTCGTCAACGTCAACCTTATCTATATTCTTACCGATGCCCGGGAGCATCGAAAGCATATCCTTGATTGAGCCCATTTTCTTTATCTGGTCGAACTGGTCAAGCAGGTCATTGAGGTCAAACTTATTCTGCATGAGCCTTTTTTCAAGCTCTTCTGCTTTCTTTTCGTCAATTGCCTGCTCCGCTCTCTCGATAAACGAAAGAACATCGCCCATTCCGAGGATTCTGGAAGCCATTCTGTCAGGGTGGAAAAGCTCAAGATTCTCAAGCTTTTCGCCCGTACCGATGAATTTTATCGGTTTACCCGTTACGGCTCTTGCCGAGAGCGCCGCACCGCCTCTGGTGTCGCCGTCAAGCTTTGTAAGGATAAGGCCGTCAATTCCGAGCGCCTCATCAAATGAGGTTGCAACATTGACTGCGTCCTGACCCGTCATGGCGTCAACAACAAGCAGTATTTCGTGCGGCTTCGCCTCTGCCTTGACTCTTTTGAGCTCATTCATAAGCTCTTCATCAATGTGCAGACGGCCTGCCGTATCGAGTATAACATAGTCGTAACCGTGGTCCTTTGCTTCGGCTATTGCCGCTCTCGCAATTTCAACGGGGTCGGTCTGACCCATTTCAAAAACGGGAGCGCCCACCTGCTCACCTACAACCTGTAACTGCTTGATGGCAGCCGGTCTGTATATATCGCAGGCAACGAGCATCGGACGGTGATTTTCTTTTTTAAGCATCAGCGCAAGCTTTGCACAGTGTGTTGTTTTACCCGAACCCTGAAGTCCGCACATAAGCACAACCGTCGGCGGGTGCGCGGCATAAGCAAGTCTGCTGTTCGTTCCGCCCATGAGGCTGACAAGCTCTTCACGAACTATTTTTATAACCATCTGCGACGGCGTAAGGCTTTCCATAACCTTTTCGCCTATGGCTTTTTCCGTTACGGTATTTGTGAAATCCTTGGCAACCTTATAGTTTACGTCCGCTTCAAGAAGCGCCATGCGAACATCTCTCATAGCGGCTCTTACATCACTTTCGGTAAGGCTTCCCTTACTTCTTAAATTTTTAAAAGTAGCTTCAAGTCTGTCTGAAAGTCCTTCAAACGCCAAGTAATTCACCTCCGTACCATACTATGATATATTATCAGCCGTCAAGCATCGTCATGGCAGCCGCCTTGATGCTCACGCTGTAATCATTGATTTCCTTTGAAAGGCTGTGCCTTAAATTATATTCCGCAATCTTGTTTGAATAATCAATTATCTCGTTAAGACCCGAACGCATATCCTCAAATCTTTTTGCAACTCCCAGGCGGTTTTCCATATCGCGCAGCTGCGTTTCGGCCCTCTTTATCGCATCACGCACACCCTGACGGGTTATGCCCTCATTTTCGGCGATTTCTGAAAGTGAGAGGTCATCGTTGTAGTAATATTCAAGAAAACTGCGCTGCTTTTCGGTCAGCATTTCGCCATAGAAGTCCATAAGAACCGCCATATCGTAATTCTTTGCCACAACCGCCCCTCCTTTCGCGCTGAAAATGCGCAAATTTTTCTGTGGTTCTGTAAAGCGTACACACTTTACAGGACGCTATTATACTAAAAAAAACGGCGGTTGTCAAGAAAAATTTTTCGACTTAAAAGGGCGGTTTTTCCACATTTTTATGAGAAAAAGTGTTGAAAACACGATTTTTGTCTATAAATTGTGCTGTTTTTGAGAATGTGGCACAATATGTATTCGGTTATTCACTTTTCAGCGTGGAAAACTTTTTTCGGGGCGTGTGAGTAAAGGCATATGCCTTTACAGGTAACAAATATATTATACATTGCTTATCTGCGGTTTGCAATAGTAAAACTGCATTTTTTTATGTTTTTTCAACATTTATTTTTGTGCATCTTGCGGCTTTATTTCAGAAATATTTGTAAAAAAAAATAAAAAAAGAAAAAATATATTGACTGTTCACAAGTGGACAGTTATATATTTATATAAACTATAGTTAAAGCAGAGGTGTTAAGATGACATACAGGGTTAAGGACGGTTTTATGATTCGCAAGGTAGGGCCTCAGATTATGGCCGTTCCGATAGGACAGCGCACGAGCGAGGTTCACGGGCTTGTGGCTCTGACCGAAAGTGCCGAGCTTCTCTGGAACATTCTTCAGAAGGACACCACCAAAGAAGAGCTTGTTGATGCGCTTCTTGCCGAATATGATGTGGACAGGCAGACCGCCGAAGCCGATGTCGAGAAATTCCTTGAGGGTCTCAAAACACAGGGAGTGTTAGCCGATGCTTGACTGTCAAAATTTCGGTAACACTTATATG
Source organism: Acutalibacteraceae bacterium (assembly GCA_045600535.1). Classification (GTDB taxonomy): domain Bacteria; phylum Bacillota; class Clostridia; order Oscillospirales; family Acutalibacteraceae; genus CAG-177. Next base: position 6,138 of record JAZRYD010000010.1, read on the forward strand.
CGCTGCATTGACCTTTACGGAAAAGCAAATGCGACGCCAACCTCTGCAACCTTTGAATTAACTCCTCTGTGTAATTTCAACTGCCCGATGTGCTATGTGCATAAAAAGCGCACGCCCGAGGTTGAAGCTCAGATGCTTTCAACCGGGCAATGGCTCGACCTTGCACGGCAGGCACGGGATATGGGTGTTCTCAGATTAACGCTCACCGGCGGCGAAATATTCACCCGCCCCGATTTCTGGGAAATCTATTCCGAAATCAATAAAATGGGGTTTCTTATTTCTCTGCTTTCAAACGGTTCGCTTATTGATGAAAGTGTTATCGAAAAATTTCACGAATACGGCGCACCTCATTCAATGAAGCTTTCGCTTTACGGCGCATGCAATGAAACCTACGAAAAAATGTGCGGAGTTAAAGACGGGTTTGACCGTTTTTCTCACGCCGTTGACCTTTTAAAGGAAGCAAATATACCGTTTAATGTTACTTCAACCATAGTTAAAGAAAATTTCGACGATTTGCAGAAAATGCATGAATTTGCAAAGAAAAAATTTCTTATTTTTCAGCATTCATTTGCAATTGTTAAATCTACAAGGAATGCAGATAGCGACCCTGAAAAATCTAGATTATTTTTTTTGGATTTTTCTCTCAATTTAACAAAAGAAAAAGTACTTGGATATAAACACCCCGCTCTAAAGAATCCGTTTGATCGTTGTGCTCCATTTAGGCGAAGCTTTTGGACAAGTTGGAATGGTTTCGTTCAACACTGTTCATACGCTTCTGAACCCAGCTTTCCTCTTGATGATTTTTCTCTCTCCGAAGCATGGGAACTACTTATGAATAGTCTTGAAAAAATTGTTTTTCCAAAAGAGTGTAAAGATTGCGTTTGCAAAGAATTTTGCCTTTTGTGTCCAGGAACATTGTTTGCCGAAAGCGGGAACTACAACAAAGTCAGCAAAAAGCATTGCGAACAGGCTATGCTTCTATATAATGCATATAAGGAGAATTCAACATGAAAAAGGAATACATTAAACCATCTTCAAATATTATAACCTTGCAATTACAGGAAAATATTGCAAACAGTCAAGTAACAATAATAGGAACATGGATATTCACTTCATCTGAAGAATTAGGAAATGACTGTTTTGATTTTTTAAGTACAAGTTTCTTACCAGGTTATTATTCGGGTTCTACAAAAGAAAAAATGCAATCTCTTGCTTATGGTGCAATAGATGACCAGCTTTTCTACACATATGTTTACCCAGGACAACATCCATATGGATGGATTACAGAGACTGTTCGTACTGCCTGTGATACACATTATATGGATTAGTATTATATAATGAGTTATGTTATCAATATCTTTAGCAAAAAGTATTTTTATTTTAGACAATACCATTTGTGGTCTTGAAAAATTTTATTACGAAAAAACTTTTAAAAATTATACGGATATTCATTTTAAGTTTTCTAAAAAGAACACAAGTTTCGGTATAAAATTTTTTGATGTGTCCTATGGTAAAATACTTATAGATTCCGTATACAACGATTTTGCAGGTTCAAATGATAACTGGAATAATATAGATATATATTATTCCGAAAAGCCGAATTCAGATAACGCTGTCCTACTTGCAGCAATTTATTCAAGACTATCATTTGAAAATGTACTTTTATGCCATGCTTCATTGATTGATTATCAAGGGCACGGTATATTATTTGTGGGTCCTTCGGGAATAGGCAAAACCACGCAGGCTGAATTATGGAATAAATACCGAAATGCCGATATAATCAACGGCGACAAGGCATTTATCAAGGTTGAGGAAAACGAAGTACGCGGTTACGGTCTGCCGTGGAAGGGTTCATCGACCTATTGTCTGAATGCCGATGTAAAGCTTGACGGAGTTGTCGTTTTAAGACAGGCAAAGGAAAATAAAATTAAAGAGCTTTCGTTTGAAGAAAAGCTGCAATTATTTGTGCCGCATATATTTTTGCCGGTATGGGACGAAAACTGTATGTCAAGCGCAATGAATACACTTGATATGCTCATTCCGCAGATTCCCGTTTATCTGCTCGAATGCCGTCCCGATGAAGAAGCGGTTGAGCTGACGGAGAAAACGGTTTTACGATAATTTTAAAATTTCAGCACCGATTATGGCTTCCCCTTTGGGGGAAGCTGTCACGAAGTGACTGATGAGGGAAATGCGGAGCATTAAATTTTATACTCATTTTATATTCAGCTTTCACCTCATCCGACGGCTGCGCCGCCACCTTCCCCTTCAAGGGGAAGGCAAATATGAAGTCATCCCGCCCTACATAAACATTTTTCAAAAAAATTTCCGAAAAAATTATAAATTTTTTTCAAAAAACAGTAGCCTTTTTTCAATTTCATTCGTATAAATAAGTGAAACAACCTCAAGGGGATACAAAAATAAAAAATCAATTTAAAAAAGGAGAATTTTACAATGGGTAAACTTGACGCAATCAAAAAAGGAGCAATTGACGACGGAGTACTTGACAACATAAATGGCGGTGCAAACATTAATACAACCGTTAATGATGAAACTCTTGTTAAAAATTGGGAATCTTATAAATCCAGCTATGATTCAAAGCTTGCATCTGGATGGAATACAAGTACAAACGCATCCAAGAAAGCTTATTGGGATGATTTAGTTGATACTTTGACTAAAATATGGATCGAAATAAAAACCAATAGGCCACAGCTTGCAAGCGCTATAGTACAGATTCCTGATATCTGCATATAATTGTAAACTACCCCCGAACATTTTAACTGTTCGGGGACTCTTTTTTATGCTATTTTGTTTTAACCAAATCCCCATCGGCGGTGATTTTATATATTGCGGTGCAATATTGCAGCATGCTTTCACGGTGGGTTGTGATAATGCAGACCTTGGCGGGGTCGGTCTGCATAATATTTGCAAGCACGCGTTTCTCTGTATCAATATCAAGAGCCGAAGTTGCCTCGTCCATAAGAAGAATGCGGGATTTTCTGAGCAGAGCTCGGGCAATTGCGATTCTCTGCGCCTGACCTCTTGAAATATTCGCCGCCTGTTCGCTTATCTTGGTGTTGAGCTTCTCGGGAAGCTCCGAAACAAAGCCCCATGCATCGGCGGCTTTCAGCGCCTCAATCATTTCTTCCTCGGCGGCTTCGGGATTGCCCAAACGCAGGTTATATTCAACCGTGCCCGTGAAAAGTCCCATTTCCTGCGGAACATAGGAACAAAATCTTCTTGTGCTGTCGGATATGTCTATCGTTTCGCCGTTGTTATCCTTAATATAAAGTTTTCCCTTTGTGGGGCTCATAAGTCCGAGCAGAAGCTTCAAAAGCGTTGATTTTCCTTCGCCCGACGGGCCGATAAACGCTATCGTTTCGCCCGGGTGAACCTCAAACGATGCGCCGGAAATAACCTTTTCCTCACCGTCATTATAAATGAAATCAATATTATCCGCATATACGCTGATACCGACATTCTCGGAATCGGCGACCATTTTTTTTGCTTTTTCGGCGTCCTTATCCTCTTCGGCGGAATATTCGGTTATCTCCATTATTCTGCCTGCCGAGGTTGCAATCGAAACAGCCGAAGGAACCATAGATGCTATGGCATTGAATGAACCGGTCAATCTGCCTGAAATCTGCAAAAACAGGGTCATTGTGCCGTAGCTGATAGCACCTTTCCAAAGACGGTAAACGCCCCAACCGTAGCAGCCGTACGAAACAGCCATACCGATAAACGAAAGCAGCAAACCGACAAGGATTGAAAATTTTTCATATTTGAGTCTTACCTCACGGTAACGCTCCAGAAGGCTTTTAAAGTTTCCGATATAATTTCCGATAAGGTCAAACGCCTTTAAAAACTGCACATTCTGCATTGATTCCGTGGTAAATGAAAGCACCTCACCGTTAAGCTCCCTGCTCTGTTTATTGAAAGCACGCATCTTTGTGATAAGGTATTTCGATGAGAAAAACAATATCGGTGCACTCAGGAGCGACAGCACCGCCATTGTTTTATCATAATATAGGACTATTCCGAGTGAGCCGAGAAATTGAAGTGTATTTGTGAAGAGTGACGGGATAAAGCCGATAACTCCGCTTGAAACCGACGAAACATCTCCCTCAATTCGGTTGAGCAAATCGCCGGAATGATATTTTTTAATTTCTTCCCAATGCGCCGAAATCATATTATCATAAATTTCGGAGCGCATTTCGTTATTTGTTTTCGTGCCGATTTTTGCGGTTATCCAAGATGATACCGACCTGAAAAGCATATTGAAAACCGAAAGTCCGATAACAAGTGCAGCATATTTGAATATGGTATCATCATATCTCGACACAACCGCATCAATCAGATACTTTGTGGCAACCGTTGAGCCGAGAGACATTGCCATTCCGACAATGCTGATTACGATATAAAGAAATATGACAAATTTATATTTTGCCGAATATTTCAATATCCATTTCCACTCTTTCAGCATATCGCCGAAAAGCTCAAAATAATGCTTTAATTTTTTCATACATATTTCCTTTTATAAATCTTTTCCGCTGAGTATAAGTGAGGGATTTTCCGTAAAAAGAAGCTCCGCATAATCGGCGGAATATTTATTTTTGACTATATCGTATGCCTCACGCAGCTCTGGTGTTCGCATAAATGCGCTGTGAGCATCGCTTGCAACTGCATCGGCAAGCTGATTTTCAAGAAGTATTTCGGCGGTATCTTTGATTTCTCTGCCGAATCTTCCGGTTATGCTGCCCTTATTAACCTGTAATCTGCAACCGATATTTTTAAGAATAATTGCCGCTTCCGTGTCTTCTCTGATAAAACCGTATCTTTCGGGATGAGCAATCACCGGCTTAAAGCCCTCCGCAACAAGCATTTCCGTTTTTTCAAACGCCGAAACCGCCTGCTCATTAAAAGCAAATTCGGTAAGCAGATATTCGGTATCGTTCAAAGTTATCAGATAGCCCGAACGGATAAGTCCGATGGTTCTTGAATTGCAGAATACCTCCTGCCCCCTGTGGATATTAACGGGTATACCGTAATCCTTAACGGTTTCTTTGACCTCATTAAATCTCATATCAAGGTCATCATTCCAGTGGTTTCCGTATGAATCAGGCACATTGCAGTGCGGCGTTGCGATTATATCGGTCACTCCACAATCTGCCGCCATTTTCGCCATTTGTGCCGATGCCGACAGACTCGGCGAACCGTCGTCCACGCCGTAAATTATATGACAATGTATATCAACCATACCGTTTTACGGCTCTATCCCGAATTTACGGGCGAACTCCGATTCTCTCCTTCTTATTTCTTTTTCGGCATTTTTCAGTTTTGTTTCGGCATTTTTCTTTCTTGCACCAAGTCCCTGAAAGATTCTGATTATATAGCCTGACGGCAGCAGAAATTTATGATAAAAAGTCCAAGGGAATGCATTATATATTTTGGCAGGCTTCGGAAAAAGCTCGGATAAATAATATTTAAACTTTTTAAAAGAAGAAATTTCATTTTCCGTTACGGATATATCGGAATTCGTTTCGGTGAATATGCCGAAAAAAGCATCTGCAAGTGTTGCCGTATCATCATCAACGGTTTCACCGTCAAAAATATATCTGCATATTTTGCTTATCTTTCCGACAAATTCCGTCATGCCGAATGAAGCAATGCAATCTGTTATTTCGGCACTCTCGGTATCAAGCTTCAAGCTCAGCATATACACATCGCAGAGTCTTCTGAGCGCATATTCTCCGCTCCTGATGTGGTCATAAAGATGAAGCAGCGTATGGATATATAAATCGGTCAGATTCATACAATATATATGACTAAAGCCTTCACGAGCCGCGGCGCGCTCAAACAGTCTGTCAAAATACGAATTGTAAAAATTATGTTCCTGCCTGATAGTGTGGTGCATCTCAACCGTTACACTTTGCACATTATAAAATTTTATATGACGTGTATCGGTAAATGCAAATTTGAATCCGAGCTCCGCCATAACTTTTTTGACGGCTTTTTTTTGCTTATATTTATACATCAGGTCAATATCGCACATTTCCCTGCTTTCCGGTTCGGGGTATAATTCCCGAAGCTGTATTCCCTTAAGCATAAGAATATCAACGCCGTTTTCTTCAAAGGCATTCTGCATTTTAACCCACATATCCGCCTGAGCCGTGTTTTGAAAAACGGTTTCCATTTCCTGCTTAAAAGACGAGACGGGAATCATATCGGGCGCAAGCGTCTCCGTAAGACGATTATACATTAAATGCATAATGCCGAGGCTGTTCGCCACGGCAAGCAAGCGTATGCGCTCGGGATTATTCAGTTGTAATTCTTCCCCTCGTATAACCCGGCCTGCGGTTCTACCGAGAAGCAGCGAAATCTGATTCAAATTCAGTTCCCCCGATGCGATATGAAATGATAAATTCTGATTAACAGCGGTCTTATTTTTCGTGTATGCTTCCAGAATGAGTAAAATAATTTCATTGAAGCTGATGAAAAATCAATCGTTTTTCCGTTTCTGATAAGCGATACGGCTTTTCCGCAAATCTGACTGTCGGACACATATTCAAGCTTCGTCTGACTGTCTCCGCAGATTATATAGCGGTCTCCGTCTTTTCGGATTATACGGTGCAGAATGGGTTTGCCGTCCGGACATCTGTAAAATACGATATCCCCGACCTTCGCCGTATGCGGAACATATTTTTTAATCTGCACCGAATCTTTTCTGTCTCTTATAAGCGGACGCATACTCGAGCCCGTCACGAGCAGAGTTATCGCTCCGCATTCGCTCAGCAGCCCGAATATATCATCATCCGTAAAATTAAATTTACTGTTCATCGGTTACTTTTTCTTGGAATGTCTGTGCGATGAGCTCTTATGCTCACCGTAACCGTATCCGTAGCCGTATCCGTAACTGTTACCGTATTTACCGTAACCGTATTTGCCGTAGCCGTAATAACCGTAGCGTCCGTAACCGTAGCCGTATTTGCCGTATGTATACTTGTTGTATCCGTAGCCGGAAACGACACCGTGGGACAGTCCGTTTATGATACAGCCGACAAGCTCAACATCGGTATAGTTAAGCATATCAAGGGTATTTTTTATTCTTGTTGAACGGATTGTATCGTGAAGAATAACAAATATTGCGCCGTCCGACACCTGAGCAAACGTAAGTGCGTCGGAAATAAGTCCGCAGGGAGGAGTATCAATTATAATTGTGTCATACTGCTCCTTGAGAGGCTCTACTATCTCGGAAAGCCTTTCAGCCTGCATCATGTTGAATACTTCTTTGGCCTGAACATTGAATGTAAGCACATCAATGCCGCCCTTTTCGTATCTGCCGATTGACCAGAGCTTACCTTTGGTCTGCGGTGCCTCCTCTTTATAGAGCTGGTAAAATACGCTCGGGTTTCTCATATCGCCGTCTATTATCAGCACTTTTCTGTCAGCCTGAGCAATTGAAAGAGCAAGGTTGGTTGCAATTGTTGTTTTGCCCTCTCCCGGAGCGGTACTCGTTACCATAAGCACCTTTTTGCCCTCGGCTTTCTGAAGAATCGTATTGCGCGTAACCTTAATTTCTTCGGAATACCGGCTTTGGACCAGCGGATTGGTAATAAGAACCGAATGGTCTGTTTCTTCCTTATATTTCTTAAAGGTAACAACCGGAAGTATTCCGAGAACCTCCGATTTAAGAACCTCTTTAACATCTTCCTCGGAGCGTATGGTCTTTCTGAATATTGCATACGCAAGTATCCAGCAAAGCCCGAGAACAACGCCTACAGCCATACCTATCAATGTTTTCTGAAGATATTCGCTTGTGTTTGACGGTGACGAAGGAATTTCAGGCTCGGTAATAAGCCTGATTTCTATATCGCCGACAACATACTTTGCAACCGACGGATAACACCTTACCGCTGCCATGAGCGAATCATAGGTCAGCTGAGGGTCTCGTCCGACTGCCTTAAGCGTGAACATATTCGTTCCCGCAACGGAACTCATCGAAAGAGATGCCGCCATTCCTCCGTCTTTCAATTCATTGTTTATTGCATCTTTCATAAGCTTTGTGCTCAGAAGTGCGGGAAAAGTGTCGGCAAGCTGGTCTGCCGTTGCCGAGCTGTAATAGAAAGCATAAGATGACGCACCGGTTATTTCATCACTGTTGCCGATTGCAACCGTGAATGTTGCAGAGGCTGTATACTGAGGTGAGAAGCAGATTTTATATCTGTAAAACATAAATCCGCCGAAAAGCACCGCAAGCAGTGCGCACACCCACCAGAACTTGAATAAGCCTTTGAATATATCGCTGAAATAAATAGTAATTTCTTTTTCTTCGCTGACTTCCTGCGAAGCGGTTACCGGAGATGTTGATTCACTCATTTGTTATCTCCTTTCTCGGCATCATCGTTTTCTTCGCCGTCAGACAGTCTGTATGCATTATATTTTCCGTACGATGAATATTTACCGTATTTGCCGTATTTACCGTAACTGTAGCTGTGACCGTAGCCGTAATGCGTTCCGCTTTCGCTTCCGCCCGCCTGACCGAACAGCGTGAATTCCGGATAAACATCATTGAGGATACAGCCGGCAAGACTTCCGCCCGTATTTTTAATTGTTCTGACAGCATCGTTGATTGAAGCGGAATCCGTAACATCAGTTCTGATGATAAGGATTGATTTGTCGGCAACCGGCAGAATATTGGTTACATCGGCATCAAAAACCATGGGAGCGGTATCAATAAAGATATAGTCATATTCATTGCGGTAATAATCAAGTATTTTGTTTATGTTTCTGCGTTCGAGATACTTCTGAGCCTCGGGGTGCGATTTAGTATTTGCCGCAAAATACACATTGGTTTTTCTGTATCTCCTCATTTTATAATCCTGAGGAGCAACCTTGCCTGTTATTACTTCGGCAAATTCGGTTCCTTTTTCAAAGTCCTTTTTGAACATCTTGTAAAGAGCCGGTTTTTTCTGGTCAAAATCAAGAACAAGCACTTTATATCCGTTGCCCGCAAGAGACAGTGCAATATTTGAAACCGCCGTTGATTTTCCCTCATTCTCCATAACGCTCGTAACCGCAAAAACCTTATCACCGTTTCTGTTGTGCAGATATTTGATTTTTCCGGCAAGCTGATGATAGCTTTCACTGAACTTGAGCGATGTAAACAGGCTTTCGTTAATGAGCAGACCTTTCTTATTCTTGATAAAAACATCCTTTACGGTTTTTATCTTATTTTCGTGCGGAATAGCTCCGATAAGCTCTGCATCAATCTTTTTATCAAAGCCGCTCTTGCTCTTTACCGTATCTCTGATAAGAGAAATGAATATAATTGCGCAGGCATCAAGAAAAGCAAGAATCAGAGCCGCTCTTGTTCTCCACACACTTGAAAGATAATTTATATCCGTGGCGGAAAAGGTGGGCGCCGACATTATTCTGATAACCGCGTTATCAAATATTTCGTCTGAAACATTATCATATGTCATCAGAACACCGGTAAGCAGTCTGTAAGCCTTTTGCGGATTATTGGCTTTAACCGTAAGAGTTATAAAGTTTGTGTTTTTTACAACCGAAGCGGTTATCTCACCGTCAAATTTCATATGGGCGTATTCTGCCGCATTCTCTTTAATCGACGGCTGAACGAAAACTTTTGAGAGAATTTCCGCCATTTGCTCCGACTGTGAAAGACCTGCATAAATCGAACTGCTCGTGGTCTTTGTGTTAACACAAAGAGTAGTTGTACTCTGATACTGAGGAGTATATAATGTGCGCTGAACAATGTAAACGCCCATTATTCCTATGCCGAACGCAAGAACTATTGTCCATGCATTAAAAATCAAATCTCTTAATATACTGTGCCATTCAAAAGAAAATGACAGCAATCCGTTATTTTTATTCATAATCAGTCACCCTTAACAATAACAATAAGCTGTGCGTGTCCTTCTGAACCGGAATCATCGGTTGCATAATAATCCACGGTATAAAGCCCTTCCGTTCTCTTGTCGAGATTGCTTACATATGATACTGAGCTTATTTCATTACCTTTGAAATCCTTTGCGGAAATAATATGCTGTCTCGGGTCAAAAGCCTTTCCTTTTTCAAGATAAATAAGATATTCATCAAGCTCTATTTTCGGCGCCGTCAGCGGAATATCTTCTATTTTCATAGGCAGAACTTCCGAAACGCTGTCACCCCTTGAATTGGAAACATTTACATTAACCTTGAAATCTCCGACATCGCCGTATGTATAATCCGGAATTGAAATAATAACTCTTGAACTTATATCTCCGGAAATAACATCAGTTGCACCGATTATCTTGCTCAGCTTGATTGAATCCTTTGCCGAAAATAAAAGGTCATCATAAAGCTCAATACGCGGAGAGGAATAGTTTTCAATCGTAACGGTTCTCTTTGCCCTTGCAACATATCCGTCATTATCGCATACCGCATATGTTACCGTGAAAACTCCCGGCTCTGAGAAGCCTGACGATTCCTCGATAAAGATGCTGCCGGTTAAATCTCCGTCTTTTCTGTCATAAGCCGTTACGCCTTCAAACAGAGCGGGAATTTTTGAAATCTCCGCAGTTTCAAAAAGCCCGTCGCTCATAGTTCCGTCAGCTCTTATTGAAACCGTATCGGACGCAAGAGTGATTTCGGGTCTGGTATAATCCATTGTCAGCCGGCGATGAACATACAGACCGGCACAAACTCCGAGAGTAACGGAAAAAACAAGAACAACGCAAATTCTGAAAATTTTCATTTTTAGCTCCATTTTATATAATTATATTTATATACAAGGTATATATTATAACTGTTCACCTATGAACAGTAAAGCCCTTTTAATAATAAAATTTTTCTAAAAATAAATAAAAAAGACCTTGTAAAACTAAATGGAATATGCTAAAATATATAAGCAGAAAACTGCAATTTAAAATAAGTGAGAGATAATATGAGTATATTAAAGATGAGGAATCTGGCATTGATATTGATTGCCGGAATCCTCCTTGTCGGCGGAATAGCTGTCGGTTTCTTTCTTTCCGAAAAGAATCAGAAAGTACCCGTCACAACCCTGGCTCATTCCGAAGAATATGAGGAAACACAAGACGAAAAAGCTAAAGAAAAAACAACAAAAATAAAAACATTCAACGGCTCTGTTGTTGAAAAGAGGAATATTTCCGACCCGATTGGTTCATCAGAAGCTTCACAGGCGGACACGCAGAATCCGTCAATCACCACTCAGGGCAAAACGACATCCGTTCAGTCTACGGCGGCACATAATACCGTCACCGATCCGAAGGCAACCAAAGCACCTAAGCCGGCAACAACCAAAAGTCCTTATCCGACAATAAAACTTACCGTAAGACATTCGACATCACTTGACCTTTCCAAAATTCCCGCAAATGCCGAGGTTAACTTCAGAAGCACATCACCCTCCGTTGCAGGAGTTGACGACAGAGGAATCGTCACCGGCAGAAGCTCCGGTGAATGTTATATCTATGCAACTTATAAACAAAATATGAAAAATTATACAGTAACATATTTTGTTATTGTTGAATAAGCAAAATGCAACAGCCCCTTTTAATCGGAAGTTAATAAACAGCCGCAGCGAATTTTCGCTGCGGCTGTTTTGCTGCTGTTATTACTCAGAAATTGATACACATTGCGGGAACAACACCGATAAAGGCATCGTCTGCCGAGTAAGCCATATTGCCGTATCCGTCATAAAGAACCGTGCATACAGAGCGCGAATTTACATATGAGGAACGGGTCCACCATATATAATTATTTTCGTAGCCCTTAAGGTTTGCTGATTTAACGGCATAATTATATATACCCTCGCACTTTGCGTAATCAGTTGCGCCCATTCTCTTTGCCGGATCCTTTTCGAGATAATCATCGTCAAAGCCGTAAGCCTTGTTGATTATATCCGCGAATGAAAGCAGGAATACCTTATCGGTAATATCTCCGCAGTCATAGGCTTCATATCCGGTTCCGTTAAATACGGTGCCGATGCAGTCTGTTGAAAATGTTACGGAATTGATTTTGCTCTTTTCGTCCTCACTGAAAGCGGTATTATAGAAATCATTGTTGAGCCACTGACGAATCTGGCTTTCGTTATAGTTGTTTACATAATACTCTTTTCCTGCGCTGCCGTAATAAGTCTTTGACTCTTCAAGTATAAAGCTGTTGAACGGCTGAGCGTCTATAATTGATGTGCACATAACAAGTCCGCTGCCCGCATCAAGGCGTTTCCACTCAAGCGGTTCATACTTGAACCAATATGTCGTATTTATTTTATATCCGTTATTATCCTGACCGGACTGACCTTCATCGTCTGTTGCGGGATAGCAGGTTGAGAAGGTTCTGTATGCCGTAAACTTAACGGCTCTGTACTTTGCTCCGCCGTAGCTTACATCAGCGTATTTCATAAAGTCTGCGGGTACCATTTTTCCGTCGTTATTTTCGCCGGTGCCGCTGTAATAACCGAAGCTCTTCCAATCAAGTGAAAGTCTGTTGAGATTTTCAAGAATCGCGCTGTCGGTAACCTTTGATGCGGGATAAGAACCGATTTTAACATAGCTGTCATCGGAAGTCAAATCGTAAACAACGGTAACCGTAAATTCGGGATTATATCTGCCGTGAGAAACCGAGAATGTTTCTTCCGTATATTTAAGTCCCTTTGTTACAACGGTACTGAAATTCTTTGATGAAGTGAAAATATCCTTGAAGAAAAGGATTATTTTGCCGAAAAAGTCAATTCCGTCGGCTTTTCTGCTTAAATATGCACTGAATTTAAGCGAATCAGAGGAATTTCCTTTTTTCAGAACATCAGCTTTGAGATTAACTGTTCCGTCTTTAAGGGTATAATCGTCGGAGCTGATATAGATTCCGACATTCTGAAGGTCAACACTGCTGTTGTTGGTAACACTAACGGTAATACTTGCGGTATCAAGAAGACCGTAAGCGGATTTGTCGGTTTCAATATTGATTGACACAGTGCCGTCACTGAGTGCCTCGCTTGTTTCCGATGCAGCTGCAAATATCTGCACAAAGGAAAATACCATTGCGGCAGCCAGTAAAACCGATAATAATTTCTTCATATTCTTTCTTCTCCTTTTAAATGTCTATTTTAGGCAGAGAACCGAAAAGTCCTCTGAAAAATGCTATCAGCTTAGCGAAAAATCCCGTATTGGGCTTTATGGTGACTGTTCCCGATTCAGAAACCGCATTGCCGCCGACAAAAAGCTTTGCCTGAACCGCAATTTCGCTCTGAACAGCCGAAAGAACAAATTCATTTCCGGTCTTTCCGCTGTCTTTTCCGCCGGTAAACCAATGAACAACCGCGCCCTCGGGAGCAGCTTCAACCTTTGCCCTGAATGTAACGGTAGGCTTGAAATCCGTACTTACCGTTTTCGTTCCTCCCGCATATAAACCGCCGAGTGAAATTTTTACGGATTCATCAGCCGTGACGGAAACGCTTATTTCTATATTCTTACCGGAAACTGTTGTTTTCACGACGGTATTTCCGGTACCGACACCCGAAATATACTTATTTTCCACTATTGAAGCAATTTTTGAATTATTGCTTGACCATACACATTCCGGATAGAAAGTTTCGGTTTTGCCGGAAGCGTAAGTGTTTTTCTGAGAAACCTTAGGAATAGTATACCGTGAATTTTCCTTAACCGATACCGTGCTTATTCCGCAGCTTATTTCCGATTTGACAATATAATCATTAACCTTTACGGCTATCTCAATATTTTTACCGTCAACCGATGTTTTTACAACTGTATTTCCGATACCGACAGCCGCTATTTTTTTGTTTTCAACTATTTCTGCAATTTCCGTATCGTCGCTTGCCCACACGCATTCGGGGTACACGGTTTCCGTTTTGCCGGAAGCATAGGTGTTTTCCTGCGTAACCGTCGGAAGAGTATATTCCTTAAACAAATCAATATCGGCTTTGCTTACTCCGCAGCTGATATTTGAATTCGTTATATAATCGGAAACCTTAACCGGAACGGAAACCCTGCTGCTGTCTATATATGTGAATATTTCCGTTTCTCCTGCTGCAATTCCGCAAACCTTACCGCTGTCAAGCTTTGCAATTTGTTCATTTCCGGTCTCCCATGTGCATACGGGATTCTTGGTCTCGGTTTCTCCCGATGAATGAGTTATATTCGCCGTTACCGTCGGAAGCAGAACACTGTCACCGATTCTGAACTCTATTTTTTCAACGCTCGGAATATATTCAACCGTATCTCCCTCGGGGGTTTTAACGCTGACGGGAACAATTATTTTCTTTCTGCCTATCGTTGTATAAATGTTTGTTGTTCCGGGCAAGCCTGCAACTACTTTTCCGTCTTCTATCCTGGCAACATCGGAGTTCTCGCTCTGCCATACACATTTCGGAGTAACATTATATGTTAAATCATAGGAAAATTCTTTTACCTGGTCAACCTTTATTTTTGCGGTTACCTGCGGAAGCTCTGCGCTGTCATCCGGTTCCATATCATAGCTTTCAACCGAAAGAGTTTCATCAACATCAAGAACAGAAGTGTTTAATACGGTTACATCTCCGAAGCATTCACCTTCTGGAACGCTCGTCTGCTCCATATTGCTCTTTTCCGATGAGAAAAGCTGAACCCAGAATTTTATATCCACACCCGTGTCCGGGTCGGTATATATTGCGCAGGCAATGCCGGCGGAAACGATTCCGTCAGTAAGCATATTTCTTCTGTGTCCCTGACCTGCATAATTCTTATCCGCCTGCTCCCATCCCTTGAACATACTCTCGGCATTATCATAACCATAAGCAATGTTCTCGGCTATAGTGCCGTGAGTTGTGGAAAGCACAGAGCTGTATTTATTGCCGTTCGGTCTGGTATGCGAATAAGCAAATATCAGCTCAACCGCGCGCTGCATGGCAGCCTGTTCAAGCTCATAGTTATAAACAAGGCTTGAAAGCTTGGGATAAGTTTTGGTCTCGTCATCCTCATTCCAATACCACGGTGAATCCGTTCTGAGATTATTTATATTCTTGAGCATTGTACGCGCATCTTCCTGGTCGAATCTGAAAGACAGCGTGTAGTCCTGCACGTTTGAAACCGTTATCGAATATGCGGTCGAAAATTCGCCGTAGGTTATCTTAACAGTCTTGTGTCCCTCGGTTTCCATATCGACCTCGGATGCCGTAAATCCCGAATAAATCGGGTCGGCTGTTCCGTCCGAATACTGAAGCTCAAGTGCAAGACCCGTCATATCAAAAGTATCTCCGGGCAAAAACAGAAGCTTGTTCGGAGCATTTTTTATCGAAATCCCGACGGGCACTTTTTCTTCCTTGGGATAAAATTCGTTATATGCCTTTGTAAGAGTATCAAATGTACCGTCGTTAAGGCCGCTATAAGCCGTAACTTCCTGATTATCAACAAATATTATAATCGGCAGGTCAATCTCATCTTCTTCGACGGCATCAAAAATGAAATCGGGAATTTCATCTCCCCATTCCGAATATACGCCCATCGCATATATATCCTGCCCTTTATCATTCATCCATGCTGCGAGAATTTCTTCGCCGATTGAATTTGAAGGAGTATCGGTGATACCGTCAACAAAGCCGATATACTTTTCGCCTTCCTCATACATCTGAACCAGCACATCGGGCTCAACAAGCTTGAAATGCAAATTGTCTCTGAACGATGCCGCATATGCAAATATACACGCAAACGAACCGAAAACAGTCATTAATGCGAGCACAAGTGCCGATACCCTTTTAACCAGTTTTTTTCTCATATTCCCTCCGACTATTGCACCGTATAATATGTATCAAGAACAATTTCAAACAATGCTGCATAATCTGCCTGAAATTCGGCGTATCGTTCTCCTTTGAAATAATCTCCGGGTACGGTTGTGAAATCATCAAGCGCAATATTGCTTGTTATCACCGACGAAGCAAGGTAAACAGCCTCGTCCGGCGAAATATTTGTAACTACATATTTGCTTGCTTCTTTATAGAATTTTCCCAAAAACGAAATATCGTTTTTGGCGCTTAAAATAATCTTATCGGCAAAAGCTTCAAAATACTGCTTCTGACGCGCACGCCTGAAGCTGTCGGAATCAAGAAGCTCCGTATTTCTGCTTCTGACATACGCTTCGGCATTTCTGCCCCAAAGAGTATAGGTTTTGCCCTTTTTGAAATCACCGAATGTTTCAATGCTGTTCAGCGTTACGCCGCCGACCGCATCATTCAGACTGCTTATTCCGTCAAGCTGCATGGAAACATAATATTTGACCGGTATATTGAACATAACTCTGCTGACACTGTCAATAACATTGCGGCAGCTTAAATCCTTTCCGTCACCGTAAGCATATGAAAGGCATATCTGCGTATTTTTAACGCCGACATAACCTCCTTCAACATCATAAAAATTGACATCAGCCATAAGGTCTCTCGGAACAACAAGAAATTTTACCGTTTCCGCATCGGTATCATATGCGGCAACAGCAATAACATCCGCCTGACCGCCCGTGCCGACCGCGTCATTTTCGAGACCGAATTCGTTTTTATCAATTCCGATAAATGCAACCGAAATAACATTCGGATTATATTTGTATGTTTTTCCGTTAAATTCAATAACTGAGCCGAAATCGCTGAGAACAGGCTTATATTTTTCTTCCGGAAAAGCCTTGTCAATATTTTCGGAATCAATCGAAACGGTATTATTAAGAAGTGAATCTCTGCCCTTTTTCCATTTATATCCTATAAATGAACCTGCCGATATAAGCAGAACAAGCAGAATCGAAATAACGGTTATCGTTATTTTTCTCCTTTTTTTCTTTTGGCGTATTCTCAGTTCCTTATCCTTGCGAATATTGTTTCTGCGAAATTCTCTCGGATATTCACTGTATCTACCGCGCAATGACATCTTTTATCAGCACTCCGTTCACAAGAAATCTCGCCGCAGCAGTACTTTTCGCCTCAATACAGGTTGAAAGAACGATAATTTTGCTGTCTTCATCAAGAGCAATTCCGTGTCTGACATTGCTTTCAAGTGATGCGGGACTGAGCAGAGTCTGCTGAAAATCGAGAAGAGTATTTCTGTCACTGAAATCATAGGAATTCATAATATGACGCTTATCATATGCGTGAGCCGAAATGATACGGTAAACGAGGATATGACCAGGAAGGTAGATATAAATCAGGTCATTTTCTTCAAAGAATTTTTTATCTCTGAAGTACAAAAGCTCACTGAACATATCACCCTTATCGGTGTTATGACCGTAGATAAGCGTAATCGGGTCGCTGAAATCAACCGCGTTTACCGACTGCGTGAATATGCTTCCTTTGTAAGTATAACTTTTTTTGTAATCGTGTTTCAGATAGTAGTTATCGTCTTTTGTACTTTGCACAATCGGATAATCAATATTCGTTCCGGGAATATGGATAAATGCATAAACCTCGGGATTATATTCTTTATACTTTGCAAAATCAACCGGCTCTGCGTAAACTGACTTTTTGTCCTCGTTTTCATCACCCGACGGCAATCCGGAAGTGGGCTCGGGCAGAACGGTGTATTCAACAGATTCATTTTTCGTTGATATTTCATCATCGTTTATGCCGCATCCGCTCATAAAAACAAACAAAACGGCAATAAATAAGCATAAAATTTTTATCGGCATGTGCTTCATTGCAATTCACCCATAACTGCCAAAAGGACCTTGATTCAAAAGGCCCTTTTGTTACAGCTTA
Organism: Acutalibacteraceae bacterium; assembly: GCA_045600535.1. Classification (GTDB taxonomy): domain Bacteria; phylum Bacillota; class Clostridia; order Oscillospirales; family Acutalibacteraceae; genus CAG-177. Next base: position 23,884 of record JAZRYD010000010.1, read on the forward strand.
TTCGGAAATTTCTTTTTTCTTTTTGAGAGAAACAACGGCGATTGCAGAAATCGCGGTAATTGAAAGTGCAAGGCTCTTTACCGAACCCGATGCAGCCGTGTTGGGAGACTCATTTGAGGTATCGGAAGTAACATTCGGCTTCCTTGTAACAACTCTTCCGTTTACATCGGTAACGGTTTTTCCTTCTTCATCGGTAACATACTCAATGAACGGATTTGTTGTAGCCTTTTTGCGGGTTGTGGTTACATTACCGCCGGGACCATTCTTGGTTGTGGTTTCTCTTCTGTAAGGATGCGTTACGGTTCCGCCGGGTCTTGTTGTTGTCGTTCTTCTCCTTGTAACATACCTTGAATAGGTTGTTGTTTCAATATCATGCTGATGATGTGTAAATGTTTCGGCTGTGGGACTGATTTCTGCCGATGCCGATGTTGAAACGAACATAAACATCACACAAGCGGTAACCATTGCAACGAAAATCGAAATAATTTTTTTCATACTGAAATATCTCCTTTAATTATTATAATTTATTTACAGACAGTGAGATTTTAAAAACCAATTCATCCGAATTGAATTTTTCTTTATCAAACGGCATTGTAAGCACATCCACCGTCAATGAATTTTCATATTTTAATTTTCGGTCGGCGGCATATTTTTTGAGCTCGGCGAAAACCTTTTCGGGTTCATTGAAGCTTCCGAACCATGTTATGAAAACCTTATCCGATGCTTCAAAAAGAATCGTATCTTTATCCGCAGAGCCGTCGGCTATCGGAATGCACACAAAATATCTGCATTTACCTTTTGAATCGAACTCAGCCTTAATCGAAACGGGTCTTTCATAACGGATTTCATATCCGTGAAGCATCGCCTCGGAAAGTACGGTCAGAATATCACTCCATATTTCACCGATATTATCACAGCCAACCTGCTTTACATAATAATATGAAGCAATGTCACTTTCTTCCCTGATAACATTGTGCATTTCTTTTCCCGTACGGATTTTCAGAGAATAAAGGATATCATTCATAACCTTTATTTTATTTTCGAGAACCGCAATTGCTTCGGAATAATCCTCGTTTTCATCAAAATGCTTAACCGTCTGTTTTTTGGTGAATCCCAGATTATGATAGTTGAGAATACTGAAAAGCTTAACTGCGGTATAAATGTCATAATGCCTTGCATAAGCCGAACCGTCACGATTATCGGGAGCTATCAGCCCCGCCTCCTCAATGCGCAGTATCTTTGAACGGCTTGTGCCCGTTGCCGAAGCAAGCTGCTGACTTGTGAATAACGGATATTTTTTCATATTAACCTCTGACTGACAATGCACCTTTCGGTGCAATATTGGTCAGATATACCGAATACTATTCGGTAATACCTAAATTATATTATAACTGTTCACGAGTGCACAGTCAATAGTTTTTTCTCAAAAAAAGAAAAAATTATTATTCGCAATCGGAAATATGTTCCATTTAAAAATTAGTCGATTTTCTGATTGACTGTTCATATCTGAACAGTAATATGATAAACTAAATGTTACAAAAAGGAAAATAATCTATGAATTTTAAAAGAAACAGAATCAAAAATAAAGAGAGCGTAAGATGGAGCATATTCGGTTATGATATTGCCGTGTTCACGGCAATCTGCATAACTCTGCTCGGTCTTTACCGCGGAAACGAAAAGCTTCCCTTTGACGCGATAGTCGTTCAATCCGTGCTTGCCGCCTGCTGTATATTTGCATTCAGATTTGCTTTCAAAATTTATAATCAGGTCTGGCGTTACGGAGGAATACAATCCTATATAAAGCTGCTCGTATCTGACGGTTGTGCTTTTATTATATACTATGTTATTGAATTTTTCATGGTTGATATGAGCAACAAGATGACATTCTCACGCTGCCTTTCTCTTTTTTGTCTTAATCTGCTGTCTGCGCTTGCCATGCGTATGTTTTACAGATATGCCTATAAATTCGGCAATATGAGCGGCATTCGCGGCAAGGTTCTGAGATTCCTTCTCCGCATATGCTCTTTCGGAACAATAACGCCGATAACAATTCCCGACAAGCACAAAATAAAGGTTGCGATTATAGGTGCGGGAAATATAGGCATAGGTCTTGCCGAAGAGCTTCTTATGAACAATGTTTCATCATATGTTCCGGTCTGTTTTATAGATAACAGCAAAAACAAAATCGGCAGAGAGATACATAATTTGCCGATTCTTCCGGAGAGCGAAGCAACCCTTGCCGACCTTGAGGCATACGGCGTCCAGGAGGTTATATTCACATTTCCGTCAGACGATGCCGAAAAACGCAAGGAGCTTTACGATTACTATGCAAAAGCCGGTTACAAAATAAAAGTATATGATTTCCCGTCGGTTGAAAACGCCGGAAGTAAAAAAAGACACCTGCGTGAATTTGACCCCGAAGAGCTTCTTTTCAGAAAGCCTCTCAACGTTATCAACGACAGGACACGCGCATACTATAATAATAAAGTCGTTCTTATCACGGGCGGCGGCGGTTCAATCGGCAGCGAGCTCTGCCGTCAGATAGCGAAAATGCACCCGAAAGTGCTGATAATCCTTGATATATACGAAAACGGCGCTTATGATATTCAGCAGGAGCTGCGCATAGCTTATAAGAACGAAATTGATATAAGGGTTGAAATTGTTTCCGTTGCCAACAGAAAAGGTCTTGAAAGAGTATTTGAGGAATACCGTCCTCAGATAGTGCTCAACGCCGCGGCTCATAAGCATGTTCCTCTTATGGAGAAAAATTGCATTGAAGCAGTTGAAAACAATGTATTCGGCACACTCAACACCGTAGAACTCAGTGAAAAATACGGCGTTGAAAGAATGATAATGGTAAGCACCGATAAGGCGGTTAACCCCACAAATGTTATGGGTGCAACAAAGCGTATGTGCGAAATGATAGTTCAGGCACACTCGGCAGTCGGCGGTGCAACCACCTTCAGCACAACCCGTTTCGGAAATGTTCTCGGCTCGGCAGGCTCCGTAATTCCGCTTTTCAAAAAGCAGATTGCACACGGCGGACCGGTTACACTCACCGATAAAAGAATAATCAGATACTTTATGACAATTCCCGAAGCATCTCAGCTTGTTTTAACCTCGGGTGCAATGGCGAAAAACGGTGAGCTTTTCGTGCTCGACATGGGTCATCCCGTTAAAATACTCGACCTTGCCGTGAATATGATTCGTCTTTCCGGCATGGAACCGGGCAAGGATATTGAAATAATCGAAACAGGCTTAAGACCCGGCGAAAAGCTCTATGAAGAGCTGCTTGTCAAAACAGAAGAGCTGGATAAAACCGATAATGAGCTTATTTTCATTGAGCGCGATAATCCGATAACCGTTTCCGCACTTGAGGAAAAGCTTGATATTCTCAGAGCGGCGGTTACATCGGACTCGGATAATGAAGTCAAAAATGCTTTGATGCAGGTCGTTCCCACATTCCATACGCCGGAATCGGTCAATGCGAAAGCGACTCAGGCAAAAGAAATGAAAACAATTGAAGAAAGCACGGAGAATTTGGTTCATCAATAATTTCAAGGAGATTTTCATATGAAAAAAATTTCATCACTGCTTCTGGTATTCGCCATTCTGCTGTTTTCGGCTGTTGCAGCATATGCGGATAACGATGCGGAAGCAATCACCGTTACGGATATTTCAATTTCCGTAAACGCAAAGCACGGTATAAAATTCAATGAACCCGAAAAGCTTGTTGAAATTGAAGCCGACGGCATCACCTTTGACAGATTCTATTCTAAGCCCGAATTTAATACGCTTTTCTATGAGGATAACACCGATAAGCATACCGAAAAAATGTATGCCGGCAATCAATACGCCGCTGCGGTTTACCTTGAAGCAAGAAGCGGATACGAATTTTCGGATAATATGTCGGTTTCGGTAAAAGGCGGAGAGATTCTCAATTTTCAGCTTGTTGCCGATGAATCCGGATATGAATTTCTTGCGGTTGAATTCACCTGCACCGCCGACGGAAATATTTTTCAAAAGCTGATAACATTTTTCCATAATCTTTTTTCAAGATTTGATAATTCGGATTTTGAAATTATGAATCGAGTAGGAGGCTACCCATTAGTTGAGTAGCCGACCTCTCACACCACCGTGCGTACCGTTCGGTACACGGCGGTTCAATCATAAACAGTGCATAGACTTGTACGCTTCGGATATGTCATAATATCCTCTGCGTGCAA
>JAZRYD010000011.1:0-9493 GCA_045600535.1 Acutalibacteraceae bacterium
ACAGCCCCGCCACTCACCTCCACGGGTTCTGTGGTTTACCGATTCTCCGTGGATATTATACCAAAAAATTAAAGCGGAAGTTACCTGCCGGTTTCATAACCCCGTTGGTGCCTTTCGCAGAAAGGTAGATTATAAAAATGGGTAAAGATGTTATAGTTGCCTGCGATTTTTCAAGCGCTCAGGCAGTATTTGATTTTCTTGATAAATTCACCGGCAGAAAGCCGTTCGTTAAAATCGGTATGGAGCTTTTCTATGCCGAGGGTCCGTCAATAGTAAAAGAAATCAAAAAAAGAGGTCACAAAATCTTTCTTGACCTCAAGCTTCACGATATTCCGAACACGGTTAAAAAATCAATGGCGGTGCTTTCCGCACTTGATGTTGATATATGCAATCTTCACGCCGGCGGAACGGTTAAAATGATGGAGGCGGCGCTTGAGGGACTCACGAGACCCGACGGCACAAGGCCTCTGCTTATCGCCGTTACTCAGCTTACCTCAACCGACCAGGAGAGTATGGAAAACGACCTGCTCATTCATGAGCCGATTGACAAGGTTGTTATGCACTATGCTGCAAACGCAAAGAAAGCGGGACTTGACGGCGTTGTATGCTCACCTCTTGAAGCCGGAAAGGTTCACGAAATATGCGGCAAAGATTTTCTGACCGTTACCCCGGGTGTGCGTTTTGCAGACAGTGACATCGGCGACCAGAAGAGAGTTATGACACCGGCTCAGGCTAAGGAAATCGGCTCTGACTATATTGTTGTCGGCAGACCGATAACCGCCGCCGCAGACCCCGTTGCCGCATACGAAAGATGTATAGCCGAATTTACAGATTAAGGAGAGAACAAGAATGGAAAAGCTTATTGCAAAGGATTTGCTGAAAATCAAGGCGGTATTTTTCCGCCCCGAAGAGCCGTTCACCTGGGCAAGCGGTATCAAAAGCCCCGTCTACTGCGATAACCGCCTTACTCTTACCGCTCCCGAGGTAAGAACCGATGTTGAAAACGGACTTGCAAAGCTCATAAAGGAAAACTATCCCGATGCCGAAGTGCTTATGGGCACTTCAACCGCCGGAATCGCTCACGCCGCAATCACGGCTCATATTCTCGGAATGCCTATGGGTTATGTCCGCTCGGGCGCAAAAGACCACGGCAGACAAAATCAGATTGAGGGCAAGCTTGAAGCGGGTCAGAAGGTTGTTGTTGTTGAGGATTTGATTTCAACGGGCGGCAGCGTTATTGAGGTTGTTAATGTTCTCAGAGAAGCCGGAGCAGAGGTTCTCGGCATAGTTTCGATATTCACCTACGGTATGCAGAAGGGTCTTGACCGCCTTGCAGCCGCAGAGGTTAAAAATATTTCTCTTACCAACTTTGATGTTATCGCTCAGGTTGCCGCAGATGACGGCTATATCAAGCCCGAGGACGTTCAGAAGCTTATAAAATTCAGAAACAATCCGTCGGACGAAAGCTGGATTGGGGGAAACAAATGAGAAGTCTCATAAATATTCTCGACCTCTCGGTTGAGGAAATAGACAGTCTTATAAGCACGGCGAACGATATAATTGCAGACCCCGATAAATACGCCGAAAAATGCAAACGCAAAAAGCTTGCAACGCTCTTTTTTGAGCCGTCAACAAGAACAAGGCTGAGCTTTGAAGCCGCAATGCTTGAGCTCGGCGGAAGCGTTATCGGCTTTTCGGCGGCGAACAATTCCTCGGCGGCAAAGGGCGAAAGCGTTGCCGACACGGCGAAAACGATAAGCTGCTATGCCGATATAATCGCAATGCGTCACCCCAAAGAGGGTGCTCCGCTTGTAGCTTCAAGAGCGGCAGGCATTCCCGTTATCAATGCAGGTGACGGCGGTCACAATCACCCGACCCAGACTCTCGCAGACCTTTTGACGATTTACCGTGAAAAGGGCGGATTCAATAATCTCACAATCGGACTTTGCGGAGACCTTAAATTCGGCAGAACCGTTCATTCGCTCATCGGCGCAATGTCACGGTACAGCGGAATAAAATTCATTCTCATTTCTCCCGAGGAGCTGAAAATTCCGAGCTATGTGAGAAAAGATGTTATTGAAAATAATAATATACCTTATATAGAAACCACCGACCTTGAGGGCGCCATGCCCGAGCTTGATATTCTCTATATGACCCGTGTTCAGCGTGAACGCTTCTTTAACGAGGAGGATTATTTAAGGCTTAAGGACAGCTATATTCTCAATCCCGATAAGCTCATAAATGCAAAATCCGACCTCTGCATTATGCACCCCCTGCCGAGAGTTAACGAAATCAGCGTTTCGATTGACGATGACCCGAGAGCCTGCTATTTCAAGCAGGTACTCAACGGAAAATATATGAGAATGGCGCTTATTCTCATGCTTCTTGAGGAGGCTGCAAAATGAATATAGATTCAATTACTAACGGCTATGTTATCGACCACATAAAAGCCGGCGGCGCAATGAAGCTTTATGAGCTTCTGAAGCTTGATAAGGTTGACTGCTCCGTTGCGATAATAAAGAATGTTTCAAGCAAGAAGCTCGGCAAAAAGGATATTATCAAAATTGATGCCGATATTCCCGTTGACCTTAATGTTATCGGATATGTTGACCCCGATGCAACGGTCAACATTATAAAAGACGGTGAGCTTGTGAAAAAGCTCGTCATCGGTCTGCCGGAAACGCTTACCAATGTTATAAAATGTAAAAATCCGAGATGCATAACCTCCGCAGAGCAGGAAATTCAGCATATTTTCAGGCTCACCGATGCGGAAAACAAAATCTATCGCTGCATATATTGCGAAACAAAGGCAAAATAGACAAAAAATATATTTCAACAACGGTATTATTTTACCTGCAATTTTGACTTATGTGCCTTGACACGGATTTCCTCAGATGTTATAATCTTAACATAATCTGAATACGGTTTTCCGAGACTGACGGGTTATCGTGGAGCACCACGGAGGAACGGGAAACGATATTGTGAAATCCTTTCAGCCGACCGTCTGGGCACACTTAACTCTACCGAGTCAAGTGCGCCCTTTTTTGATTTTTTCAGGAGGTTAAAAATGAAGAAGGTAGGAATTGTAATGGGAAGCGACAGCGACCTTCCCGTAATTAAAAAAGCAACCGAAATTCTCGGCGCACTCAAAATTCCGTTTGAGGTTCACATCTATTCCGCACACCGTACTCCCGACCGGGCAAGAGATTTTGCACGCTCTGCAAGGGAAAACGGCTTCGGTGCAATAATCGCGGCAGCCGGTATGGCGGCTCATCTTGCCGGAGCAATTGCGGCAAACACCACCCTGCCCGTTATAGGCATACCCTGCAAATCATCGGTACTTGACGGTATGGACGCTCTTCTTTCAACGGTTCAGATGCCGTCCGGTATCCCCGTTGCAACCGTTGCAATAAACGGAGGAGCAAACGCCGCTCTGCTTTGCGCTCAGATTCTTGCCGTTGAAGATACGGAGCTTGCCGAAAGACTTGATGCAAAACGCAAGGCTGATGCGGAAAAGGTTCTTGAAAAAGATGCCTTTATTTCAGACAGTATTTAATTTTATTTCAATAATATAAAAAGGAGCTGCAAATTATGTCAAACAAACTCGTTTACACCGGAAAAACAAAGGACGTTTTCGCACTCGAAAACGGCAACTATCTTCTCAAGTTCAAGGACGACTGCACCGGAAAAGACGGCAAGTTCGACCCGGGCGAAAACTCGGTAGGTCTTACCATTGAGGGCGTTGGTGACGTCAATCTCCGTATGAGCATTTACTTCTTTGAGAAGGTTAATGCAGCAGGCATAAAGACCCACTTCGTAAGCGCTGACCTTGCAAACACCACTATGGAGGTTCTTCCTGCAAAGGTATTCGGCAAGGGTCTTGAGGTTATCTGCCGCCATAAGGCAGTGGGCAGCTTCTACCGCCGCTACAGTGATTATATTGAAGAGGGTGCAGACCTTCCCGCATATGTTGAAACCACATTCAAGAATGATGAAAAGGGCGACCCCCTTGTTACCAAGGACGGACTTATCGACCTCGGCGTTATGACCGCAGAGCAGTATGACGATATCAAGGCAATGACTCAGCAGATTACCAAAATCGTTGCCGATGACCTTAAGGAAAAAGGTCTTGTTCTCTATGACATCAAATTTGAGTTCGGCTATGACGCCGACGGAAAAGTTATGCTCATAGACGAAATTGCTTCGGGCAATATGCGCGTTTACAAGGACGGAGAATATATCGACCCCATGACTCTTTCGGAGCTTTTCTTTGCATAATCAATAATATTTAAGTGAAGACGATCGGCATCTGCTGAATAAGGAGTACCGGTCGGCTTCGATTTTCAGAAAGAAGGTTGTATATGGGCGGATTTTTCGGAATTTCCTCAAAAACAGACTGCCTGTCCGATGTTTTTTTCGGAACCGATTATCATTCCCACCTCGGAACAAAAATCGGCGGTATTGCTGTTTACGATAAAGAACTCGGTATGCAGCGTGAAATACATAACATAGAAAACTCCCCTTTCAGAACAAAATTTGAAAAGGTTTTCGATTCGATGAAAGGCACTTCGGCAATCGGCTGCATCGGCGATTCCGACCCTCAGCCTCTCCTTATCCGTTCCAATCTCGGAACTTACGCAATAAGCGTTGTTGGACTTATCAACAATTCCGAAGAGCTTATTGACCGTTTTCTTTCATTCAGCGGCGGTCATTTCAACACTATGACCAACGGCAGAATAAATATGATTGAGCTTACGGCTGCTCTGATAAATCAGAAAAGCGATTTCGTGAACGGAATTAAATTCGCTCAGAAATCAATTGAGGGAACGGCTTCGATTCTTATTCTGAAAGATGACGGAACAATCATCGCCGCAAGAGACCGTTTGGGCAGAATACCGCTTCATATCGGAAAAAGCGATGACGGTTACTGCGCTTCGTTTGAATCCTTTGCATATCAGAAGCTCGGTTTTGAGGACGTTTGCGAGCTCGGGCCGGGTGAAATAGTTGAGATAACTCCCGACTCGATGAAGCGTCTTGCAGCGCCCGGAAAGAAAAAGCGTGTCTGCGCTTTTCTCTGGAGCTATTACGGCTATCCGACCTCAAATTATGAGGGAGTAAATGTTGAAGCCATGAGATACAGAAACGGTAAGATTATGGCGGAGACGGATAAGAAAAACGGTTTGACCGACAACATCGACTATGTGGGCGGCGTTCCCGATTCGGGCACACCTCACGCAATAGGCTATGCCAACGAAAGCGACATACCGTTTGCAAGAGCATTTATAAAATATACCCCCACCTGGTCAAGAAGCTTTATCCCCTCCAAGCAGTCGGACAGAAACAGAATTGCCAAGATGAAGCAGATACCCGTTATTGAGCTTATCAAGGATAAAAACCTGCTGTTTGTCGATGACTCGATTGTCAGAGGTACTCAGCTTCGTGAAACAGTTGAATTTCTTTATGAAAGCGGCGCAAAATCGGTTCATATGCGTTCAGCCTGCCCGCCGATAATGTATGGCTGCAAGTTCCTGAATTTCACACGCGCAACAAGCGATATGGAGCTTATCGCACGCAGAGTTATCATGGAGCTTGAGGGTGAAGAAGGCTTCAAGCATATTGAAGAATACAGCGACGGCTCAACCGAAAGAGGAAAAGCGCTTCGCGAGAACATCTGTGAAAAGCTGAATTTTGCTTCCCTTGAATTTCAGTCACTCGAGGGTGTTATAAAATCAATAGGTCTTAATCCCGATGACCTTTGCACTTACTGCTGGAACGGAAAGGAATAATATAATGAATACTCAGTCAAAATCAGACAGCTACGCAGCAGCAGGCGTTGACATAACCGCAGGCTACAAGGCTGTTGAGCTTATGAAAAAACATATAGCAAAAACCATGACAAGCGGAGTTTGCTCCGATGTAGGCGGCTTCGGCGGACTTTTTGAGCTTGATTTAACAGGCATCACCCGTCCCGTTCTCGTCAGCGGAACAGACGGCGTGGGCACAAAGCTCAAAATCGCTTTCCTTATGGACAAGCACGACACAGTCGGCATAGACTGCGTTGCGATGTGCGTTAACGATATAATCTGCTGCGGAGCTAAACCTCTGTTCTTCCTCGATTATATCGCCTGCGGAAAGAACATTCCAGAAAGAATTGCAGATATAGTTAAGGGCGTCTGTGACGGCTGCGTTCAGTCAAATGCGGCTCTTATAGGCGGCGAAACCGCTGAAATGCCCGGCTTTTATCCCGTTGACGAATATGACCTTGCAGGCTACTGCACCGGTGTTGTTGATAAAAACAAAATCATCGACAACAAATCAATGCGTGAGGGTGATGTTATTATCGCTCTTGCTTCAAGCGGCGTTCATTCAAACGGCTTCTCGCTTGTAAGAAAAGTTTTCGATGTTGAAAATGCCGATATTAAATCTCCCGTTGAGGCTCTCGGCGGAAAATCAATCGGCGAAACACTTCTCACTCCCACCAGGATATATGTTAAACCCGTTCTTGCTCTGCTTGAGCAGGTTAAGGTTAAGGGTATTTCACATATTACCGGCGGCGGCTTCTATGAGGATATTCCCAGAAGCATTCCCGGCGGTCTCGGCGCAAAGGTTAACAAGTCAAGCGTTAAAATTCTTCCGATATTCAAGCTCATCGCCGAAAAAGGCGGAATCAGCGAAAGAGATATGTTCAACACATTCAATATGGGCGTCGGTATGAGCATTGTTGTTTCAGCCGAGGACGCCGAAAAGGCTCTTGAAATTCTCAAGGCAAACGGCGAAGATGCTTATGTTATAGGCGAAATAATCAAGTCGGAGGAGAAAATAACGATATGCTGAGAAAAATCGTAAACGGTATCAATGCAGGTATCCTTATTGCTGTGGGCGGAAGCGTTTTTCTTGCCTGCGAAAACAGATATGTCGGCGCAATTCTCTTTTCGGTTGCACTTCTCTGCATCTGCTATAAGGGATATTCACTTTTTACGGGCAAAATCGGATATATTCCGCAGAAGCACGGCAAGGAAGAATTTTCCGTTCTGCTTCTCGGTCTGCTCGGCAACACAATCGCAACAATAATTTTCGGTTATCTTATCGCTTATGCAATTCCGAATATCGGCGCAAACGCTCTCACAATCTGCAATGCAAAGCTTGAACAGGCGTTCTTCCAGACCTTTATCAGATCGTTTTTCTGCGGAGTGCTTATGTATCTTGCAGTCAGCATTTTCAGAGATAAGAACACGGCTCTCGGTATTCTCTTCTGCATTCCCGTTTTCATTCTCAGCGGATTTGAGCATTCAATTGCCGATATATTCTATTTTGCCGCTTCGGGCATTGTATCACTTAAAGCATTCGGTTTCCTCTGGACGGTAATCCTCGGAAACGCCGTCGGTTCAATGCTTCTCTCGGCATTTACCGAATATGCAAACGGAGCAAAGAAAAATGGATAAAAAAGCTAATATTGCCGTTCTCGTTTCGGGCGGCGGAACAAATCTTCAGGCGCTTATTGATGCCGAAAAAAGCGGAATAATTTCAAGCGGCAGCATAAAGCTTGTTATTTCAAATAAGGCGGGTGCATATGCGCTTGAAAGAGCCGCAAATGCCGATATAAGGAGCAAGGTTATCACAAAAAAAGAATGCGGTTCGCAGGAGGCCTTTGAGGATACCCTCATTTCGGCACTTGAGGAAGCGGAAACCGACCTCATTATCCTTGCCGGATTTATGAGCATTCTCAGCGAAAAATTCACCTCGCATTTTGAAAAAAGAATAATAAATGTTCACCCGTCGCTTATACCGTCATTCTGCGGAGAGGGCTTTTACGGCTTGCATGTTCACGAAGCCGCACTTGCCAAGGGCGTTAAGGTTACGGGCGCAACGGTGCATTTTGTGAACGAAATTCCCGACGGCGGCGAAATAATTATGCAGAAAGCTGTTGAAATTCAGGAGGGCGACACTCCCGAGGTTCTTCAGAAGCGTGTTATGGAGCAGGCGGAATGGAAAATACTTCCCGCATCGGCGGAGCTGATTTCATCAAAAATTTTAAAGGGAGAAATATAAAATGGAAATTTACAAAATCAATGACATCGCAGAGCTTATCAAGGACAACACCTATGTAGGCAGAGGTATCGTTATCGGCAAGAGTGCAGACGGCAAAAAGGCTTGTGCCGCATACTTCATTATGGGCAGAAGTGCAAACAGCCGCAACCGTATCTTCACCGAAAAGAACGGCGAAATCTTCACCGAGCCGTTTGATGCTTCAAAGGTTGAAGACCCCAGCCTTATAATTTATGCCGCAGTTCGCAATTATAAGAATAATCTCATCGTTACCAACGGCGACCAGACCGACACAATCTATGAGGGACTTGAAAAGGGTCTCACATTCGGCAAAGCTCTTGCTTCAAGAGAATTTGAACCCGACAAGCCGAATTTCACCCCGAGAATCAGCGGTATGCTCACCTTTGAAAACGGTGATTTCACTTACAGCATGAGCATTCTCAAGAGCATTGATGAAGACGGTTCTGCATGCGCACGCTATTGCTTCGATTACCCCTCAGCCGCAGGTCTCGGTCATTTCGTTCATACCTATGTTTGCGACGGCAATCCCATTCCCACATTCCAGGGTGAACCCGAAAGAGTTGAGATTGACTCGGATATTGATGTTTTTACAGACAAGCTCTGGAACGCTCTCAATGAGGATAACAAAATTTCTCTCTATGTTCAGTATACAGACCTTGCAACAGGCAAAGCAGACAGCAGAATAATAAATAAAAATAAATAATAAAGGAGATACCGAAAATGAAAGAATTTGAACTTAAGTACGGATGCAACCCCAATCAGAAGCCCTCTAAGATTTTTATGCACGACGGAAGCGAGCTGCCGATAGAAATTCTCTGCGGCAGACCCGGTTACATCAACTTCCTTGATGCTTTCAATTCGTGGCAGCTTGTTAAAGAGCTTAAAGAGGCTCTCGGTCTTCCCGCAGTTACCTCTTTCAAACACGTAAGCCCCACCTCGGCGGCAGTAGGTATTCCCCTTTCCGATACACTCAAAAAGGCTTGCTTTGTTGATGATATCGAGGGTCTTGACGATTCTCCCCTTGCCTGCGCTTATGCAAGAGCAAGAGGAACAGACCGTATGTGCTCATTCGGTGACTGGGTTGCTCTTTCCGATGTTTGCGATGTTACAACCGCAAAGATGGTTAAAAGAGAGGTTTCCGACGGTATAATCGCCCCCGGTTATGAACCCGAAGCACTTGAAATTCTCAAAACAAAGAGAAAAGGCAACTATAACATAGTTAAGATTGACCCGAATTATGTTCCCGCTCCCATCGAGCATAAGCAGGTTTTCGGAATCACCTTTGAGCAGGGCAGAAACAATTTTGAAATCAACCGTGAGCTTCTTTCAAACGTTGTTACCGCTAACAAAGAGCTTCCCGAAAGCGCTGTTCGTGACCTCATTATCTCTCTTATAACTCTTAAGTATACTCAGTCAAATTCCGTTT
>JAZRYD010000012.1:0-6752 GCA_045600535.1 Acutalibacteraceae bacterium
TGTGAATATGCTTTCGGAAAATAGCTTTTCAAAAGCACCGCTTATGTCATATGCCTCAAACTCGGTTTTGCTGCAGACGGGAGTTATAATCGCATCGTATTTTCCGGTAAGCTCTGCAAACGCTTCGGCTGCAATGCGGCGTATACGGAGCGACTTATCGTAGCAATCTTTATAGCGTGTCTTTGAAAGAACATCGGAGCCGTAAAGAATAACGGCTTTTGTGAGGAAATTGAAGCCCTCTGTTCTTGAATTTGTGTAAAGCTCGTCGATGTTGCGGTATTTTTCGGCTCTGTAACCGAACTTAACGCCGTCATATCTCGAAACATTGTTGCAGGTTTCGGCACACATAAGAATCTGCCATGCGATATTTGCTTTTTCAAAAATATCGGAAGAAATTTCCTCAACCTCAACGCCGTTTGCACGGAGAGCTTCAATGAATGCGTTCACACGCTTTTTGGTTTCATCATCGGCAATGTCAAAAAGCTCTTTGATAACGGCGGCCTTTTTGCCCTTTACATCGGAGCTTACGGTGTAATCATAGCTTTCTGCGGGCAGGCTTGTGCCGTCCTTTGAATCGTGACCCGCAATAATGCCGAGAATTTTTCCGGCTGTTTTAACATCGGGAGCGTAAACGCCGAGCTGTTCGCCCGAAGCGGCGCAGGAAATAACGCCGTAACGGGAAACCGTTCCGTAGGTGGGCTTTATGAATGCCGTTCCCGAAAGAGCCGCCGCTCTTCTCGGAAAACCGTTCATATCAACGCCGAGAGCCGCTTCAACCTTGCCTTCTGCAACAAGAGAAGCCGCCGCACCGGCAAGCTTGCCGCTCTGCGGAGCAAAGGCGGAAAATTCGCCTGCAAGGTCAAGCCCGAACTCGCCCGTATGGGTTTTGCCCGAAATTGCATATCCTTTTGCTTCAAGTCTTTCAACGGCTTCTGCGCTGAAAAGAGGCTTGTAGCCATCAAGTATTTTTGAACCGGCAGAAGCAACGGTATCCTTAACGAGTATTGTATCGTCAACCGCAATTTTGCCGTTTTCGTTTATAACTGCTGAATAATAACTCATTTTCAATACCTCACTTTACAAGTCTGGGAACCTGCCAGCTGTCTTCGCTGTGTTCGGGAGCACCCTTAAGCAGGTCTGCTCTCGCAAACGGCTGACTGCGAACATCTTCACGAAGAACATTCTTCATCGGCATAACTTGAACCATAATCTCGGTATTTTCGGTGTCAACCGCCTTGAGCTTTTCTTCGTTGGCGTTCATGAATGTGAAAATATCCTGCATGGTTTTTTCTTCGTCTTCGGTGAGAGCAAGCTGATTAAGCTGCTGAGCGTTTGAGAATGTTGAACGCTTATTCTGAATCTGCTTTGAACCCGAACCGCCTGCGGAAACCGTCTGAAGTGTCGGAATACCGCCGTTGCCGAGCAGATGAACATCTTCAAGCTGCTGGCTTGTTACCTCACTCGGTGCGCCGAGAAGCAAATCCTGAGCATTTCCGTTGAGCGGGAATGCGATAACATCGAGAATCTTTTCTTCATCGGTGAGAAGCATAACCATTCTGTCAACGCCGGGTGCCATACCTGCGTGCGGCGGTGCGCCGTACTGGAATGCGGTATAAAGAGCGCTGAAACGCCTCTTAAGCTCCTCTTCGGGATAACCGGCAATTTCAAATGCTTTTTTCATTATTTCTATATCGTGGTTTCTGACCGCACCCGAGGCAAGCTCAATGCCGTTGCATACAAGGTCATACTGATAAGCCAAAATCTCGGTGGGGTCTTTGGTAAGCAGAGCTTCAAGACCGCCCTGAGGCATTGAGAACGGGTTATGAGTGAATATTATTTCATCTGTTTCTTCATCACGCTCAAACATCGGGAAATCAACGATAAAGCAGAATTCAAATACGGACTCGTCAATCAGGTCAAGCTGTTCCTTCTGAGCGAGCCACTGACGGATAAGGCCTGCCTTTTTCTCGGTAATATCTTTTTTATCATCGCAGATGAAGAAGAGAGTTTCGCCCTCTTTAACGCCGGAAAGCTCAATGATTTCCGCTTTCTGTGCATCATTCAGGAATTTTGCGATGGGGCCGAGGAAAACGCCGTCCTTGAGGGTGATATAACCGAGACCGCCGAGCTCAACCTCGGGAGAGGTTGCGTATTTGAGCGAATCCTCAAAGAATTTGTTTGATTTGCCCGTGCAGTCCGCAACAATACCTCTGACCGGTCTGCCCTTGAATGCGGGGAACGCAACGCCGGCAAAGAAATCGGTAAGGTCGCAGATAATAAGCGGATTGCGAAGGTCGGGTTTATCCGAGCCGTATTTCATCATCGCATCGGCAAAGGTGATACGCCTGAACGGCTTGCCGGAAACCTTTTTATCCGAGAATTTTGTGAATGTTTTGTATGCAACGTCTTCGCAGACATCGAGAACCTCTTCCTGAGTTGCAAAAGCCATTTCAAAGTCAAGCTGATAAAATTCGCCCGGTGAACGGTCGGCTCTTGCGTCCTCATCACGGAAGCAGGGAGCAATCTGGAAATATCTGTCAAAGCCGGACACCATAAGAAGCTGCTTAAACTGCTGAGGCGCCTGAGGGAGAGCATAGAATTTTCCCGGGTGCTTACGGCTGGGAACAAGGAAATCACGCGCGCCCTCGGGTGATGAAGCCGTGAGAATGGGGGTCTGCATTTCAAGGAAGCCTTTTTCTTCCATAATCGAACGCAGATAACGGATTATCATACTGCGCTTAACGAGGTTATCGTGATTTTTCGGGTTTCTCAAATCAAGATAACGGTATTTAAGACGAAGCTCATCCTTGCTCTGTCTTGAATTTCTGACCTCAAACGGGAGCATATTTCTGCTCTTGCCGAGAATCTGAACCTTATCGGCAACAAGCTCAACAAAGCCCGTTTCGATTTTGGTATTTACGGTTTCCTCGTCTCTTTTGCAAACCTTGCCGGAAACGCTGATAACCGACTCTCTTGAAACGTCCTTAAGAAGCGAATCATCGTGAACAACAACCTGAGTAACGCCCGTATAGTCACGCAGGTCAACGAATAAAACGCCGCCGTGGTCACGGATAACATCAACCCATCCGGCAAGACTGACAGTCTGCCCGATGTGTTCATCACGAATATCGTTACACATCAAAGTTCTGTACATTAAGCATACCTCCAATGAAAATAAATGGATAAAATAAGAACCTGAAACGCTTTGCGTTTCAGAACATTGTTGTCAAAACAATAAAAACGCCCCGAGGATATTATATCCCCGGGACGAGCAATTACGAAAATTAACCCGCGGTGCCACCCGAATTGATGCAGGGCATCCACTTGAATATGAGATTGAAGCAGCGGAATAACGAAGCGTTCCCGAGCTCACTACTCACCTGAATGCGCTTTCAGTCACGGCGCATACTCCCTGACAGGCTTTCCGAAAGAGCCGAGTCTTGTTATTTTGACCCGTTGTCATAAAATACTATTACATTATACTTATGTATAATCTGTTTGTCAATAGAAAATTTAACCAATTATACGGTTTATTATGTTATTCGATATATTCGTGTTTGGCCGGAACATAATCTGTTTTATATTTTTCATATTTGTTGTTTTCCTGCTCATTATCGGCATCTTCACTTTCCGAATAGTCGATAGGCTCGCTGCATATTGCATCAAGTAATATTTTTTCAAGATGTTCATATTCGGAATTTTCTCCGAGACAAGCCATAACGAAAGCATCTCTGACATATCCGGCACTTTCAGACATAAGAAGCTGATCAAAATAATATCCGTAATGCTCAACAAAAAATGTCATAAGCATAACAACTGTTCTCGTATTGCCCTCTCTGAACGGGTGTACTTGCCAAAGCATCGGAAACAGATGAGCAATTTTAATTGCAAACTGTTCTTTTGAAAGTGAAGACCATTTTATTTTGTTGATTTTATTCCATGCTTTCTTGAGGTCATTATCAATTTCCGTTACATTTGAGTACCAAACGCTTGCACCGGCAAGAACCTTTTCTCTTTTGCTGATGTTTATTTTTCTGAATTGACCTGCCCATTCATACACATCTCCGAATAAATATTTGTGAATTTCACAAATACCGTCAGCAGAAAAATCATCAAATCCCTTTTCGTAAAGCAGCATCATATTTGCTCTTGAAAGTTCAGCCTCCGCAATGTCAAGTTCCTCGTTATTATGAATATCAAGAAGATTTTTAAGAATATTCGTATTTTCATAAAGGTAAATATCATTCATCACGAAGTCCTCTTATGCACGGCGAGCAATGCCGCCTTCATTTCCGCTCCTGTAATTTTTCCGTCTGCCCACTCTTTTGAAAGTCTGCGGGCATAATCACTTACGGGGACACCCTCGATTTTATTGAGAGCATCGGCAACCGCAACAGCATTATTTCTTTTTGCTTTTGCTTCGTGTATCATACTTTGACCTCTCATAAATTTATCTTCTGCATAAAGGAATCCGACAAATCGGGAAATAAAAATATTATTCCGGATTATTAAATATAAACTATCCCTGCCCGCCGCTGCCGTCGGCATTTTCCTCTTTTTTCTCCAATTGCTCATAAATATTTCCGGCGGCGTAAACGATATCCAGCTCATCGTCCTCCAGCGAGGCTGAGAGCCTGTCCTGCGATTTTGAGATGATTGCGCCGAGCCGTTCGTTATTTTCAAACTTCTGATAATCAAACAGCGCTTTCAGCTTTTTATCCAATTTAAATAACCTCCGTTTCATCGGAATTTTTTGCTTTTCGGATTTGTCGTTCATTTATACGAATGAATCCGAAAAAAGTACTGTACTTTTCTAAAAAATTTTTACCGAATTGCGGAATTTACGAATTTCGGTCTGCCCGGGGTAATATCGGTCACAACAAGCAGGGGATTTTTCAGCTTCATTTTGTTACCTCGTAATAACCTTTGTGTTTTTGTCCTCGCCGTCGAAAAGTCTGTCGCTTTCCGCTCCGTCACGGAACGAGACCGAAACATTCTTCAGCGTTACGGTGAGCGGAAATTTTTCGTTTGCCTTAACGGCCGATGACCTTTTAATGCCCTTAAATTCAACATTTTCAAGCGTTATATCCCCGAGATATGCTCCGCTCTGGAGCGGCGCGGTATCGGGTTCATACCACATAAAATAGTCGGGATTTTCTATTGTGCAGTTTCTGAAAACTATATCGTGATACGGTTTTTCGCTCGGATATTTCATACTTGCGAAGTGCAGAAAAACGCCCTCGAGATTGTGTCTGCCGCATCCCCTGGGCAGGGTGTTGCTTTTATCCGTAACGGCTTTCGTTCCTCTGTTTTGAACAACCGTCATTCGGTGCGGATATTCGCCGGGACCGTACATACGGCAATCCTCAATCAGAAAATGACTTCCGCCTGCACGGAATATATCGCAGGAGGTGTTAAGCTCACAGCCTTTTACCGTCAGGTTTTCCATATTTATTCCCGCAATGCAGTCATCACCCGTATGAAAACGGCAGCTTTCAATCAGAATATTTTTACAGCAATGCAGATGTATTCCGTCGGAACCGCCGAAACATTCAACATTTTGAACGGCGATGTTTTTGCAATTATCAATCTGGTGCATAAAATTTCCGCAGTTTGCTATTGCATAGCCGCACAAAGTGATGTTTTCGGCATTGGTTATCATAAACCCGTGAGGGCCTCTGAAGCCCTCTTCACCGTTCGGGTCGGCGCAGTCGTTTCCGTCAATCAAAGAACCTTTTTCACCGATAACGGCAATGTTTTTGCCGCCGTAAACGGAAATAATCGCTCTGCGGTATTCCTGCCACGGGCGGTTTTCATATTGCTGAGCTATCATTTCCATATCGGTGCGAAGCTCAATTCCGTCCGGCACTTCAAAAACCTCGTAATCGCCGCAGTTATCCGAACCGATAAGCTGCGCACCGCTTTCAAGATAAAGTGTTGTATCCGACCACATACGAAGTGAACCCGTAATGAATTTTCCTTTCGGAATAACCACCGTTCCGCCGTTTTCGCGGCACATATCAAATGCACGCTGTATTTTTAGGGTTTGCAGTTTCGGACTGTTCGCCTCAGCACCGAAATCGGTGATAATATATCTGTTGTTCATAAAGACCCCGTTTGCTGAATTTGATAAACTGCCTTTCTCTTGAGGGAAAGACGGCGGCGCAGCCGTCGGATTATGCGGAAAACAAAAGTAAATTAAGAATTATGAATGAAAAATTAAGAATTATCCTCTTCATGACAAAGGGGAAACCGAATGCCAATTCATATCTATCCCGACAAACAGGGATTTAGCGGCGTTTATCACCAATTATAATAACTGTTTCCAAAATTATTAATTATCGTAAAAAGATGTTAATTCACAATGCCAACCCAAATAATTTTTAATAATATTTGCAAACTCATTATTAAGAGCTTCTAAGTTATTTGAAAAAGCAATGAAAGCGGTATGATGTCCGACCTGTATTAATATCTGTTTAGACGGAAGGTAAAAACAGGACTGCGTCAGATACCGCATATTTCCTTCTATCAGATTTTCAATCAGCATCTTATCGTCTTTAATATTTATCTGGTAATATTTTTTGGGTTTTAATTGCTGTTTAAGCTCTTGCACTAAATTGAAAGTGTCAATGTTTTTCCACTTGCAATAATTTGACATTTCATGGAATGGACCGATACATATATTCTCTTCGTGATAAAAATCGAATATATCAAATAGAATGTTTGATAGCTGAGAGGCAATATTATAAAAC
>JAZRYD010000013.1:0-30319 GCA_045600535.1 Acutalibacteraceae bacterium
AAATGACAGAACAAGCTATACCATACCTTACGGCGTAACGAACATTGCCGATTATGCTTTTTCCGGCTGCACGGGTCTGACAAGCATAATCATACCCGACAGCGTCACCGAGATTGGCTGGGGTGCTTTTTCCGGCTGCACCGGTCTTACAAGCATAACCATACCTAAAAGCATAAAGAGCATAGGCTATTGTGCTTTTGACGGCTGCACGAGCCTGACGAGCATAACGGTTGATGCAAACAATGAAAATTATTCAAGCGATGCATACGGTGCTTTATTCGATAAAAACAAAACCGAGCTTATACAATATCCCATCGGAAATGACAGAACAAGCTATATCATACTTTACTGCGTAACGAGCATCGGTCATTATGCTTTTTCCGGCTGCACGGCTTTAAGAAAAATATACATTGCCGGTTCGAAAACAGAACTTAATTCCTGTGCTTTTTCGGAATGTGACAATCTGACAGATGTTTATTTTTCCGGCTCAAAAGAGGAATGTTTGATATTTATAAGTGATTACAATGAGCCTTTTGAAAATGCAAATTGGATTTATGATTCAAAAATCCCCGGAAACGGAACCATAATCTGTTATGAAAAATATAATAACACCACACAGGCGTATCGCTCAACCTTTGAATTTTATGCAAATATTCCCGAAAACGGTTCTGCCGAATGGGAGGTAAGCGGCGCAAACGGTGTTGAAAATGCCGACGGCAGCTTTACCGTAAAAGAGGCGGCAAATGATTTTACGGTTACTTGTACGGTTAAGGATTCAAGCGGAAAAACAGTTGATTTTGAAACAGAATTCATAAAAATCAAACACGGATTCTTTGATAAGCTTATTGCATTCTTCAAGCTTTTGTTCAACAAGAAGGCATACACATATATTCAAAAATAATGAATCGCATCAATCAAATAACGGCAGCAAAATTCCCCGAATGTGAATTACCGCATTCGGGGAGATTTTATAGTGTTATATTCTGTTTTCGCCGTCGGCCTTTTTGTCAAGTCTGTAATTCCTGCAATAAAGCACAAGGTCTGCTCCGACCATGCAGAGATTCAGGCAGTAGAAGAAAAGCACATACCATTTGCAGGGCACAAAGAATACCTTTGCGATAATGCCGGAAATATACCCTAAGAATATGAGTATCAGAAACAGCAGACTTTTTCCTTTTGTTGTGCGTGATTTGTAGGATTTGATTACATTTGCGGGCCATGATGCTCCGAAAAGAACAACCATTATTATTTCAAAAATTTCTCCCATAAAAACACCTTATTTTGCAGGGCAATTATTTGTTGCAACAATATTTATGCCCGTGCCGAGAATGTTTTCAATCAGCACATCGCCGATTGCAACGGGAGCTTTTGCTTCTGCGCTGTTTATCTCTTTCATGCAGTCGAAGATTTTTTCTTTCGGGAGCGCACCTGCGGATTTGCACGGAACAACATTATGTATTCCGCCGTCAACCTTAACGGTGGTGGCAAGGCTTCTTACGGGGTGGGTGCATTCCGTTCTTGCATAGGCGTCACCTCTTTTGCAGGTGTTGCCCGTAACGGAAACAACCTCTCCGTTATCGTTGAGCTCAACGGTAATTCCGCAGCCCATGGGACAAGATACACAAATAATATTTTTCTGCATAATTACGCCTCCACCGATATTTCGATTACGCCGCCGGCTGAAAAGCCTTTGAGCATATCGTTCTTGATAACAACATTTTCCATTTCACCCGGCGCAAGTCTCGGTCTTTTGCGGCTGAGTATTTCTTCACCGTTATATTTAACAACGATTTTTGCGTTCTTATAGGTTGAACCTACTCTGAAATAGAGCTTAACATCATCGTCGTTTTTGATATTTACTTTCTGCGGAACGATGTAGCGAACGCCGTTTACACCCTTTGTGGTGATATATTCTGCATCTGCCTTCTGACCGAGAACATATTTTGCCGCGCCCTCACCGGCAGTCTGGCTTTCGAGAGTAACATAGTCAACAAGGTCATGAACATGGAGAACATTTCCGCAGGCGAAAACACCCTTGTGAGAGGTCTCTCTGAATTCGTCAACAACCGCGCCCTTGGTAACGGGGTCAAGCTCTATGCCGACCTCTCTCGTAAGCTCGTTTTCGGGGATAAGACCGACCGAGAGAAGCAGGGTATCGCATTCGATATACTGTTCCGTGCCCTTAATCGGCTTAAGATGCTCGTCAACATTGGCAATGGTAACGCCCTCAACTCTGTCCTTGCCGTGAATTTCAACAACGGTGCAGCTCAGTCTGAGAGGAATGCCGAAATCGTCAAGGCACTGAACGATGTTTCTTGTGAGTCCGCTTGAATAGGGCATAAGCTCACAAACAACCTGAACCTCTGCGCCCTCAAGAGTCATACGGCGAGCCATAATGAGACCTATATCGCCCGAGCCGAGAATAACGACCTTTTTACCGGGCATATAGCCGTCAATATTAACATATTTCTGAGCCGTTCCGGCGCTCATAACGCCGGAGGCTCTTGTGCCTGCAATGTTGAGCGCTCCTCTGGGTCTTTCACGGCAGCCCATCGCGAGAATAACCGCCTTTGCCTGAATTTCAAGCAGACCGTCTTCCTTGTTGACGGCATAGACAACATTGTTATCCGTTATCTGAAGTGCCATTGTGTCAACCTTATATTCGATTTTCTTTTCGTTAACAAGCTGAATGAATCTGTCGGCATATTCGGGACCCGAAAGCTCTTCGCCGAAATAGTGCAGACCGAAGCCGGTATGTATGCACTGTTCGAGAATACCGCCGAGGGTTTCGGCTCTTTCAAGAATGAGTATGCTTTCAACTCCGCAGTCTCTTGCTTTGAGAGCAGCCGCCATTCCGGCAGGGCCGCCGCCGATTACAACTATATCATAATTAAGCATATTTCCCGCCTCACTTTGTTCTTTCGTAAAGAATTTTGGAATTGCCGCCGCATTTGGTTATTTCGTTAAGCTCAACGCCGAGCTCTCTTGCAAGAATTTCAACAACCTTTGAACCGCAGAAGCCGCCCTGGCAGCGACCCATTCCGGCTCTGGTTCTTCTCTTAACGCCGTCAACATCTCTTGCGCCTGCGGGAGCGTGAATGGCATCGAGAATTTCGCCCTCCGTGATTGTTTCACAGCGGCAGATGATTCTGCCGTAAGCGGGGTTCTTTTCGATGAGTGCTTTGCGTTCCTCGTTGCTCATATGTCTGAAACGAACGGGAGCTTTTCTTTCGGGCTTGAAATCAGCTTTTTCATCTGCACCGAAAACCCTGAGAAGCATATCCTTAACATAAACCGCAATTGCCGGAGCTGATGAAAGGCCGGGGGATTCAATTCCGGCAACATTTATAAACTGAGCATTCTTTTCACTCGGCTCAATGATGAAATCGTCCTTGTCGCAATGCGCTCTCAGACCCGCAAATGAGGTTATAACCTCTCTTGTGTTGAGGCAGGGAACGGATTTCTTTGCAATTTCGAGAATATCGGCAAGAGTATCGGCAGAGGTTGAAACATCGGTTTTATCCTCAATGTCAAGCGCACTCGGGCCTAAAAGCAGGTTGCCGTCAACGGTGGGAGTAACAAGTATTCCCTTACCCATCTTGGACGGGCATTGGAATATCGTGTGCTTTGCAAGACCGCCGATTGACTTGTCGCAGAGCATATATTCGCCCTTTCTCGGAACGGTACGGATTGAATTATCGCCGATAAGAGCGGCAATTTCATCACAGAAAACACCTGCGGCATTGATTACATATTTTGCTTTAAATTCTTTTTCTCCGTTTGAAACGGTAAATTCCGCACCGTCAAAGTCAATTTTCTTAACTTCAAAATTGCGGATAAATTCAGCACCGTTGATAACCGCATTTTCGGCGGCGGCAATGGTAAGCTCATAGGGACATACTATTCCTGCCGAGGGAGCCCAGAGAGCGCCTTTTGCTTCGTCACTTATCTGAGGTTCTTCCTCACGGAGCTTTTCACGGCTGTATATTTCAAGTCCGGGAACTCCGTTTTTAACGCCTCTCTCAAGAAGCTCTTTAACGGTATCCATTTCTTCATCTGAAAAAGCAACAACGAGAGAGCCTACGGGCTTGAACGGAACGCCGAGAGTTTCACAGAGCTTCGGCATAAGAGCCGTACCCTCAACATTCAGCTTTGCCTTGAGTGTGCCCGGCTTTGCATCAAATCCGGCGTGAACAATGGCGCTGTTTGCCTTTGAAGTGCCCATTGCCATATCGCTGCATTTTTCAACAAGAGCGATTTTAATGTTGTATCGACTGAGCTCACGGGCGATAAGAGAACCTATAACGCCTGCGCCGATAACGGCAACATCATAGTTCATTGATAAAACCTCCGTATTGTGTGCGATTTTAAACATCGCTTAAATTTTGACCAAACAGTATTATATCACAATGCTTTATTTAAAACAATAGATTTCACTTAATTTGGCTGAGAATTTCTCCGACTTTTCCGTGAATGATAAATCCGAAGCGTTCGTCCATTGCCGTTGCATCGCGGTTAATCAGAACAATGTTCTTTCCTCTGAAATATCTGATAAATCCGGCAGCGGGGTAAACGGTGAGAGAAGTTCCCGCAACGATGAGCATATCTGCGTTTTCGATTGCCCTTACCGCACCCTCAACGGTTTCATCGTTGAGTTGTTCCTCGTAAAGAACAACATCGGGCTTGATTGTTCCGCCGCAGGAGCAAAGGGGAATGCCCTTTGAACCGCATACATATTCCGCATCGTAAAATTTGCCGCATTTCATACAGTAATTGCGAAGCGTTGAGCCGTGAAGCTCATAAACCTTTTTGCTTCCCGCCGCCGTGTGCAGACCGTCAATATTCTGAGTGATAACCGCCGAGAGCTTGCCCGCTTTTTCAAGCTCCGCAAGCTTATAATGAGCCGCATTCGGCTTTGCGTTCGGCGCATAAAGATGCTTTGAATAAAACTCATAAAATTCTTTTGTGTGCTGCATAAAGAAGCTGTGACTGATAACCGTTTCGGGCGGATAAACATAATCCATCATATATAATCCGTCTGCCGACCTGAAATCGGGAATACCGCTTTCGGTTGAAACGCCTGCGCCGCCGAAAAATACAATCCGGCTGCTTTCATCAATCATTTTCTGAAGCTTTTCGATTTCTTCCGTCATATTTTTCACCCCGAAAAGGATTATAACCCCTTTGAATATGTAAAGTCAATTTCCGAATTGAAAAATAATAAAAAACACAAAATATTGCGTTTTATTCTTGAAAAAGTGTGCAGATAATGTTATAATACATTATTATTTATTGTGGTTATTGTTGCTTTTTTGCGGAATACTATTCCCGTGCTGCATTTTGCATTTTGAAAGGAATGGTTTTCGTGAAAAACAAAAACGCTAAATCGGGCAATTTCTTTTTGCCGTCGCTTCCGTGGCAGGCTCCCGATTTGAACAGCGGCGGCGAGATTGACGAGAGGGATAATTCCTGCCAATCGGGAATATTCGGCTCGGGCTCAATAACCGTTCAGAAAGGCGATAAGCTGATACATTGTCTGACGGTTATCGGTCAGATAGAGGGTCATTATATTCTTCCCGCGCAGAATAAAACAACAAAATATGAACACGTTATTCCTCAGCTTGTGGCAATTGAGGAAAGCGACGAGATTGACGGGCTGATACTGATTTTAAATACAGTCGGCGGCGATATCGAAGCCGGACTTGCCATAGCGGAGCTGATTTCGGGAATGAAAACTCCCACCGTTTCGCTGGTTCTCGGCGGAGGTCATTCAATCGGCGTTCCTCTTGCCGTTTCGGCAGACCGTTCTTTTATAACGCCGTCCGCAACGATGACAATTCACCCCGTAAGAATGAACGGGCTTGTGCTCGGTGTTCCGCAGACCCTTTCATATTTTGAGCAGACGCAGGAAAGAATAGTTAATTTTGTTACGAAAAATTCACATATTTCGGCAGATCGTTTCCGTGAAATGATGCTTGCAACGGGTGAGCTTGTTATGGACGTGGGAACGGTGTTAAGCGGTGAAACGGCTGTGAAAGAGGGGATAATAGATTCTCTCGGAAGCCTTTCCGATGCACTTAACTGCCTGTACGAAATGACTGAAAATCAAACTCCGAAAGGGTGAAATAAAGTGGCAAACACCACCGGAAAAAAATCAAATACGCAGGCTAAATCAAAAGATAAGGCCGCACCCGAAAAAGCAAAGTCAAAGCCGGTGTCGGCTCAAGCTTATTCGGCAAGATGTCAGAAATATGCGGTTATTCTTGCCGCTGTGGGAGCATTCCTTTTCTTTATTGATATTATCGAGGGAGAGAGCGCATGGCAATGGCTTCATAACTCAATGTTCGGATTGTTCGGCTTCTGCGCCTTTATCATTCCGCTGATACTTTTCTTTACCGCGTTTATTCTTGCAAAAGAAAAATCCGCAGGCGGACTTTCCGAAAATCTGCTCAGCACGGGACTGCTTACCGTTCTTTTGAGCGGTGTGATACATATTTTCTCAAACAGTTCGGATTATTTTTCAATCTCAGTCGGAAATCAGATTGCCGATGCCTGGGATAAGGGCGGCTCATCGCTTGCGTCCGGCGGAGTTATCGGAGCGCTTTTCGGCGGATTTGTCGGAAAATATTTCGGCAAGGCGGGCGCGGCAATAACATTTATAATTCTCATTTTTGTTGTGCTTATGCTGTTTACTGGTACAACTCTCAGAGCGCTTTTTGCCGCAATAAGAAAGCCTGTCCGCAAGGTCAGCGATTTCACAAACGAGAGAATAGAAAAGAATAATGAGCGCCGTGAGCAGGAAAAAGAGGAGAAAGAAAAGGAAAAAACGGAGAAAAAGCAGTTTAAGCCCCCGCAGCCTCCTACCGTTGCGGCAGAGGATTTCAGCGAAAAATTCGTAACCGATAAAAGCACCTTTGAACCCGTTAAGGATATTGAAATCCCCGATATTCCGATAACAACGCTCCCCGATGCTCCGAATGAAGAGACTCCCGGGCAGACGGAAAAAGCTCCCAAACCGAGAAAGCGCAGAAAAGAACCCGATATTCCCGACGGTGAGCCGGAAGAGCCTGCGCGCGAAAACGGTCAGTCGTATGTGTTCCCGTCTGTCGAATGCCTCAGTAAGCCCGAAAAGAGCGGGGATAACAATTACGATACCGAAATCGAAATGAGCAAAAGAAAGCTGATTACTACTCTTGAAAGCTTTAAAATAAACGCTCAGATAACCAATATAAGCAGAGGCCCGTCGGTTACCCGTTATGAGCTTGTGCCCGAAGAGGGAGTAAGAATAAGCAAAATAACGAGCCTTTCTGACGATATTGCTCTGCGCCTTGCCGCAAAGAGCATCAGAATAGAAGCTCCGATACCGGGAAAAGCCGCAATCGGAATAGAAGTTCCCAACAGCGCAAAGTCAATGGTTACAATGCGTGAAATAATTGATACCGAACAGTTTCAGACGGCTAAAAGCAAGCTAAATGTTGCTCTCGGTAAGGATATAACGGGCAATATCATATGTGCCGACCTTGCCAAAATGCCGCACCTGCTTGTTGCGGGCACAACCGGTTCTGGCAAATCGGTATGCCTCAATTCAATGATAATCAGCCTGCTTTATAATGCAACGCCCGAGGAGGTCAAGCTTCTGATGATTGACCCCAAGGCGGTTGAATTTACCGTTTATAACGGCATAGCTCACCTTGAAGTTCCCGTTGTTTCTCAGCCGAGGAAGGCGGCGGGCGCGCTTAGCTGGGCGGTTGGCGAAATGGAACGCCGTTATCAGCTCTTTGCCGAATACGGCGTAAGAGACATCAAGGGATATAATAAGCTTGCCGCGTCCCGTGAGGATATTGCCTCAATGCACCAGATTGTTATATTCATTGATGAGCTTGCCGACCTTATGATGACTTCTCCGAAAGAGGTTGAGGATTCCATATGCCGTCTTGCTCAGAAAGCGAGAGCCGCCGGAATACATCTTGTTATCGCAACGCAGAGACCGTCCGTTGATGTTATTACGGGTCTTATCAAAGCAAATATTCCGAGCCGAATTGCGCTTTTCGTTTCGTCACAGGTGGATTCAAGAACCATTCTTGACACGAGCGGAGCGGAAAAGCTTCTCGGCAACGGTGATATGCTTTTTGCACCCGTCGGCGTATCGAAACCCACGAGAATACAGGGCTGCTTTATCTCCGATGAAGAGGTTGAAAGGGTAGTCGGACATATCAAGAGCCAGATGCAGTCAACATATAACGAAGAAACGATGAAAGAAATCGAAGAAAAAGCCGCCGCAAGCGAAAACTCGGGAAAGAAAAACGATGATGAAGATGACGGCGGTGATTGGGACCCCGTTCTCAACGATGCCGCAGAGGTTGTTATTTCCGCGGGCGCAGCTTCAACAACCATGCTCCAGAAGAAGCTGAAGCTCGGATATGCGAGAGCATCGAGAGTTATTGACCAGCTTGAAGAAAAGGGCATTATAGGCCCGTCACAGGGTGCAAAGCCGAGAGAGGTTCTTATTTCAAAGCAGCAGTGGTATGAAATGCAGGCGCTTGCAGACGGTGCTGGAAGCGGCGCTCCCGATATAGACGATATTTTTGCCGATGATGAGGAAGAAACGGAAATCGAAGATTTCAACTTTTAAGAGGTAAGCTATGAACGGATTTTTACCCGTTACAATTGAAGAAATGCGCCAAAGAGGGTGGGAGCAGGCTGATTTCGTTTATGTCAGCGGAGATGCTTATGTTGACCACCCGAGCTTCGGTGCGGCCCTTATAACGAGAGTGCTTGAAAATGCGGGTTTTAAGATTGCTTTTCTTGCTCAGCCCGATTGGCGCAGCACCGATGATTTTATGCGCTTCGGCAGACCCCGTTTAGGCTTTCTTGTCAGCAGCGGAAACATAGATTCAATGGTTGCACATTATACCGTTGCAAAGAAAAGGCGCAGTACCGATGCTTACAGTCCGGGCGGCAAAACGGGTTTAAGACCCGACCGTGCCGTGATAGTTTACTGCAATAAAATCCGAGAGGCTTACGGGGATATACCCATAGTCATAGGCGGCCTGGAGGCTTCACTCAGACGGTTTGCGCACTATGATTACTGGGATAATAAAGTGCGCCGTTCAATCCTTTTTGACTCTCAGGCGGATTTGCTTTCGTTCGGTATGGGCGAACGCTCTATGCTTGAAATTGCCCGAAGACTCGATAACGGCGAGGATATTTCGCTTATGCACGATGTAAGGGGAACGTGTTACAGCGTTGATGTGCGTGAAACGCCTTATATCGGAGCGGAATGCCCGTCGTTTGAAAATGTTGTTAATTCCAAAAAAGAATATGCCGTTTCCTGCCGTATTCAGCAGGACGAGCAGGATTTCTTCAGGGGAAAGGTTATAAAACAGCGCCACGGAAACCGTATGCTGGTTCAGAATCAGCCTGCGCTGCCGTTATCTCAGGAGGAGCTTGATGCCGTTTATGCACTCGGATATATGAGAACGTATCACCCGATGTATGAAAAAGACGGCGGCGTTCCCGGGATAAGTGAGGTGCGTTTTTCGATAACGCATAACCGGGGCTGTTTCGGAGCCTGTAATTTCTGTTCTCTTGCGTTTCATCAGGGAAGATACATAACCGCCAGAAGCAAAGAATCCATAATTAAAGAGGCAAAGCTTCTCACAACTCTGCCCGATTTTAAGGGATATATTCACGATATAGGCGGACCTACGGCGAATTTCCGCAGACCGTCCTGCAGCGGTCAGGAGGAAAGAGGACTCTGCAAGGGCAGAAAATGCCTTGCACCCGAGCCGTGCAAAAATCTTGTTGCGAATCACGAAGAATATCTTGATATTCTCAGAAGCGTGCGTTCTCTGCCGAAAGTAAAAAAGGTGTTTGTCCGTTCGGGAATAAGATACGATTATCTGCTTGAGGATAAGGACGACAGCTTTTTCAAAGAGCTTGTTGCGAATCATGTGAGCGGTCAGCTTAAGGTTGCGCCCGAGCATTGCTCTGCGGCGGTGCTTGATAAAATGGGAAAGCCGCACATTGAAGCGTATATTAAATTTTCAAAGAAATATTTTGAAATAAGTAAAGGCGAAAGCAAGGAACAGTATCTTGTGCCTTATCTTATGTCGTCTCACCCGGGCAGTACGCTCAAGGAAGCTGTTGAGCTTGCTCAGTTTCTCAAAAAGAATAATATAAGACCGGAGCAGGTACAGGATTTTTATCCGACCCCGGGAACGGTATCAACCTGTATGTTTTATACGGGACTTGACCCTTATACGCTCAAAGAGGTTTATGTTGCAAAAGACCCGCATGAAAAGGCGCTTCAAAGGGCGCTGCTTCAGTATTTTATGCCCGCAAACAGAGAACTTGTATGCGAAGCACTTAAAAAGGCGGGCAGAGCCGACCTCATAGGATATTCGGAAAAATGCCTTGTAAAGCCCTCGGGAAAACAGGGCGGAAATAACAGAAACAATGAACGAAGATACAAAGAAAAGCGTAAATAAAAAGCTGATTATACTCATTCTGCTTATAGCCGTTTCGGCGGTGCTGTGGGCGGGAAACAGACTCGGCATATGGGGAAATCCGTTCGGCGGAATGGAAACCGTTATGGGCTCCGCTCCCGCCGATACCGTGAACGGGCTGAAAATCACGTTTATTGATGTCGGTCAGGGTGATTCGGCTTATATCGAATGCGGCGGAAAAACTCTGCTGATTGACTCGGGCGAAAAGGGGAACGGACAGAAGATAAATAATATTATCCGTTCAGGCGGAACGAAAAAGCTTGATTATGTTATCGCCACCCACCCGCATACCGACCATATCGGTTCTCTTGCCGATGTGCTTGAAGAATTCGGAGCGGAAACGGTGATAATGCCGCACCTGCCGAATGCTCTTGTGCCCACATCTTCAACATTTTCAAACTTTCTCGATGCCGTTTCAAGGCGTGCGGACAAAGCGGTTTACGCAGCCGCAGGGGATAAATATTCTCTCGGCGATGCCGGATTTGAGATTATCGCTCCCGTTTCGCAGGAACACGATAACCTCAACGATATGTCAATCGTCATAAAGCTGACCTACGGCGAAAATACTTTTCTGCTTACGGGTGATGCC
This sequence comes from Acutalibacteraceae bacterium, assembly GCA_045600535.1. Lineage (GTDB taxonomy): Bacteria > Bacillota > Clostridia > Oscillospirales > Acutalibacteraceae > CAG-177. The sequence goes on from JAZRYD010000013.1 coordinate 11,098, forward strand.
GCCGAAAGTGAGGAAGCGGATATAATCGCATCGGGTGCGGATATTGACTGCGATGTGCTGAAAGTCGCTCATCACGGTTCGGATACATCGTCAGCCGAAGCTTTTCTTGCAAAAATCGTTCCTGAAATCTGCGTAATATCCTGCGGAAAGGATAACGATTACGGACACCCTCACGCCGCTCTGCTTCAAAGATTATCGGTTTATACGAAACGGGTTTACAGAACGGATTTGAGCGGAAATATCGTGCTTTTATCAGACGGAAAAAATATAAAAACCATTATTAACGGAAACGAGGTGTTCTGATGTTTTACAGCGTTGACAGAATTGAAAAAAATATTGCGGTCTGCGTCGGCGATATGGGTGAAACCTTTGCGGTAAAGCTTGATTTGATAGACGGCGAACCGCACGAGGGCAGCGTGCTTTTTGATATGGGAAACGGCAGGTATCTGTGCAGCAGCGCTCAGGAGGATAAGCAGAGAAAAGAAAATCTCGAACGCCTTGAAAAAATGATTTCGGAAGAGCAATAAAAAATTTACCGCATTATTCAAATTTCTCTTGAATAATGCGTTTTTTTATTATATAATAATATAAATGTGTTCACACGGGGGAATAAGTCTTGTCGGTTATTTCTGATATAAATAAAATAACGGTTGATGCCGCCGAAACGGCAAAGCAGAGAGAATATACTCAGCTTGTCGGAAGTCTTGTTGAAGCAAGACTCGGCAGAACGCCGAAAGCGTTTGTTCATACCTACGGCTGTCAGGGGAATGTTTCCGACGGCGAAAGGCTCAAGGGTATGCTTGAGCAGATGGGTTATGAGCTTACCGAAGAGCTTGACGGAGCGGATTTGGTGCTTTATAACACCTGCGCCGTCAGAGAACACGCAGAGGACAGAGTTTTCGGAAATGTCGGCGCACTTAAAAAGATGAAATACGAAAACAGGGATATGCGCATTATTCTCTGCGGCTGTATGATGCAGCAGGAGCATATCGCAAAGAAGATGCGGACAAGCTATCCGTTTGTTGATATAGTTTTCGGAACGCACGTTATTCACCGCCTGCCCGAATTTCTTTACAGAAGCTTTTCAACCGGCAAAAAGGTTTATGAGCTTCCCGAAAATGACGGCGTTATTTCCGAAGAGCTTCCCGTTCACCGTGACAGCACATTCAAGGCCTGGCTTCCGATAATGTACGGCTGCAACAATTTTTGCAGTTACTGCATAGTGCCGTATGTAAGGGGCAGAGAAAGAAGCCGTGACCCCGAGGCGATAATCTCCGAAGCGAAGGAGCTTATCAAACAGGGCTATAAAGAAATAACCCTGCTCGGTCAGAATGTTAATTCCTACGGCAAATATCCGGATTACGGCTGCAATTTCGCATCTCTTCTGAGAAAGCTCAACAGCCTTGAGGGGGATTTTATAATCCGCTTTATGACCTCACACCCCAAGGACTGTACTCCTGAGCTGCTTGACACAATGGCTGAGTGTGAAAAGGTTGCAAAGCATCTGCATCTGCCGTTCCAGAGCGGTTCAAACAGAGTGCTTGCCGAGATGAACAGAAAATATACCCGTGAAAAATATCTCGGACTTCTGGAATACGCCTATAAGGTTATGCCCGATTTGTCGGTAACAAGCGATGTTATAGTCGGTTTTCCTGGGGAAACCTACGATGAATTTCTCGAAACCGTTTCGCTTGTCAGAGAAGCAAAATTCACCTCAATGTATACTTTCATCTATTCGCCCAGAGAGGGCACGAGAGCGGCGAAAATGCCCGACCCGATTTCAAAGGAAGAAAAGGGAAAATGGCTTCGTGAGCTTATTGCAGTTCAGGAGGAGGCTGCCGCAGAGCGAACCGCTTCAACCGTGGGCAAAACCTACAGAGTTTTATGCGAGAGCATAAGCAAAAACGGACTTATCGAGGGCAGAACCTCGGGCAACATTATTATTGAATTTCCTGCCGATGCTTCGGTAATCGGCAGTTTCCGGAATGTCACCGTAACGGAATCGTTAACATGGATTCTGCGCGGCGAGCTTACGGATTGAAATATATAAATCAACAAGTTAGGAGAAAACAACAATGGATGTAATCGCAAAAGCAAGAGAACTCGGAGCAGTTCTTCAGCAGGACGAACGCTATGCAAAACTCAACGCCGCTCAGAAAGAGTGCGAGGCAGATAAGGCTCTCAATGACCTTATCGCAAGAATGCAGTTCCTTCAGATGTCTTTCCAGCACGAGGCTTCAAAGGAAGATAAGAGCGAAGAAACTCTCGAAGCTCTCGATAAGGAATACGGCGAAATCTATACTCAGATAATGGCTAATCCCAATATGCAGGCTTATGAAGCTGCAAGAGCGGAAATAGATGAGCTTATGAAAAAGGTAAACGCCATTTTCGCACTTTGCCTCCAGGGCGAAGACCCCGCAACCTGCGAGCCTCCCGAGGAGCACGAGCATACCTGCGGCGGCGAATGCTCAAGCTGCGGCGGCTGCCACTGAGAAAATTAAAATTTCAGTTAAAAGTCAGAAGTTAATTAGGAATTCGGAATTATGAATTCGGAATTTCGGACGGGTTTCACCCGTACCCGATTGTATATATAAAAACCGCATTGCAGGGCGGGATGACCACATCCCGCCGACACGGGTTTATCAGTTAGCAGTTAGAAGTTAGTAGTTAGAAGTATCAATATAAATTCGGAGCGAAGTGATCCATAATTACGAACTCCTAACTCCTAACTCCTCACTTCTCACTGATAACTTGCCAATAAATATAAATTGGCTATTCCCGAAAAACGGAAGTTTTTGAAAGGTAAGGATTAAAAAATGGCAGAGCTTACCCCGATGATGAAGCAATATTTTCAGGTTAAGGAGCAGTATCCGGACACAATACTTATGTTCCGTCTCGGCGATTTTTACGAGATGTTTTTCGATGATGCAAAGCTTGCATCAGAGGAGCTTGAGCTTGTGCTCACGGGCAGGGACTGCGGTCAGGAGAAAAAAGCGCCGATGTGCGGCGTTCCGTTTCACAGCGCGGATTCCTATATTGCACGCCTTGTTGCCAAGGGCTATAAGGTTGCAATCTGCGAACAGCTTGAAGACCCCGCTCTTGCAAAGGGTATTGTAAAACGTGATGTTACGAGAGTGTTGACTCCCGGAACCGTTATCGAAAGCACAATGCTTGATGAGGGCAAAAATAATTTTCTTGCTTCAATTTATTCGGCTGATAAAAAAATCGGTCTTTGCTTTGCCGATATATCCACTGGCAGCGTTTATGCAACGCAGTTTGAAAGCAGGGATTCACAGCGCAGAGCCGTAAATGAGCTGGGCAGATTTATGCCGACAGAGATTATTATGAATCCGTCGGCTGTCTCTCTCGGTCAGGTTACGGATTTCATAAAAAACAGGCTTTATGCCGCCTGCGATTTGCTTGATGAAGAATGCTTTGACCCTTCAAAAGCTTCCGCTTCGCTTATGAAGCATTTCAATGTTGCATCTCTTGCGGAATTGTCGCTCGGTGATGCCGATGCGGCTGTCAGCGCAGTCGGTGCGGCGATGGAATATCTGAAAAGCGTTCAGAAAAATGAGCTTGATAATATCAAAAATATTGAGTATTACGGAACGGGCAGCTTTATGCGCCTTGATGTGGCAACGCTGCGCAATTTGGAAATAACCGAAACAATGAGAAACCGTGAAAAGCGCGGTTCGCTTCTCTGGGTGCTTGATAAAACCAAAACCTCAATGGGCAAAAGAATGCTCAGAACATGGCTTGAACAGCCGCTTCTGAATATTGCCAAAATTTCCAGAAGACATAATGCGGTGTCGGAGCTTGTTGATGAACCCGATATGAGAGATGAAATCATATCGCTTCTTACAGGCTGTCAGGATATCGAAAGACTCATAACCCGCATTGCCTATTCTACGGCGAATGCAAAAGAGCTTAAATCGCTTTCCGCAACGCTTCTGCGTATGCCGCAGATTAAGTCGATTCTTTCAAAGAGCAAAAGCGCAATGCTCGGCGATATAAATTCGGATATTCACCCTCTTGAAGAGGTTGCGGAGATAATCGAAAAAGCGATAGTTGATGAACCGCCGTTTTCCGTCAGAGAGGGCGGAATGATAAATGACGGCTTCAACGAGGAGCTTGATTCGCTTCGCTATATCGTGAATAACGGCAAGGATTATTTAGCCGATATTCAGATGCGTGAGCAGGAGAAAACGGGAATAAAGAAGCTCAAAATCGGTTATAACCGTGTTTTCGGCTATTATATCGAAGTGTCGAATGCGTTTAAAGAGCTTGTTCCCGATGATTACATAAGAAAACAGACCCTTGTAAACTGCGAAAGATTTATAACTCAGGAGCTTAAGGAGCTTGAATCCAGGGTTCTCGGAGCGCAGGAGCGCATAGTGCGCCTTGAATATGAGATATTTGATTCCGTGAGGAAAAAGGCAGCCGAAAAGCTTTTTGAGATTCAACAGACGGCTTCCGCGGTTGCTTCTCTCGATGTGCTGTGTTCATTTGCAAAGGCCGCAATCGAAAATAATTATTGCCGCCCCGAAATGGTTTCGGGAAACGGAATTTCAATAACCGACGGCAGACACCCCGTTGTCGAAAAGATGAACGATATGCCGTTTGTGCCGAATGATACCGTGCTTGACTGCACCGATAACAGGTGCGCAATAATCACCGGTCCGAATATGGCGGGTAAGTCAACATATATGCGTCAGGTTGCGCTGATATGCCTTATGGCTCAGGCGGGAAGCTTTGTTCCCGCGGCGAGTGCGGAGCTTTGCGTGGTTGACGGAATATATACAAGAATAGGCGCATCGGACGACCTTTCATCGGGTTCATCAACCTTTATGGTTGAAATGACCGAGGTTGCCGATATTCTCAAGAACGCCACCTCCGAAAGCCTTATAATCTTTGACGAGATAGGCAGAGGAACTTCAACCTTTGACGGTATGAGCATAGCGAGAGCCGTGCTTGAATATGCGGCGGATAAGAAGAAATTAGGTGCAAAAACCCTTTTCGCAACTCACTATCACGAGCTTACCGAGCTTGAAAACGAGGTAAGCGGCGTAAAGAATTATAATATAGCGGTCAAAAAGCGCGGAGACGATATAACATTCCTGCGCAGAATTGTTTCGGGCTGTGCGGACGGCAGCTACGGCATAGAGGTTGCAAAGCTTGCAGGAGTGCCGAATGCGGTGGTTGAAAGAGCAAAGGTTGTGCTCAAAGAGCTTGAAGCAGACGGTGCAAATATTGTTTACAGACCCGCTCAGACCGCAGAACCCGATGAAATGCAGATGTCATTCGGCAATTCAAACGCCGAAGCGATAGTCGAAAAGCTCAGAAGCATTGATGTGAATACGCTTACCCCGATTGAAGCGCTCAGCACGCTTTATGAGCTTACAAAACAGGCGAATAACTAAGGAGTGATACCGATGCCGAAAATTAACGTGCTTCCCAAATCGCTTGCCGAGCTTATTGCGGCAGGTGAGGTTGTTGAACGCCCTGCATCGGTTATTAAAGAGCTTCTTGAAAATTCGATTGATGCCGGCGCGGATAAAATAACCGTTGAAATAAAGAACGGCGGAATATCGTATATAAGAATAACCGATAACGGCTGCGGAATAGCCCGTGACGATATCCGCAACGCCTTTGTAAGCCACGCAACAAGCAAAATCGCTCAGCCCGAGGATTTGAATGCGATTTTCACTCTCGGATTCAGAGGCGAAGCGCTTGCAAGCGTTGCGGCGGTTGCAAGGGTTGAGGTTATGACGGCGACAGCCGATGAAGCAATCGGAACAAGATATGTTATAGAAAACGGTGAAGAAATTCTGCTTGACGATGCAGGCTGTCCCGAGGGAACAACAATAATGGTCAGAGATTTATTTTATAAAACTCCGGCGAGAATGAAGTTCCTCAAAAAAGACGTCAGCGAAGCAAATGCGGTTGCTGCCGTGGTTGACAGAATTGCGCTGTCACACCCCGAAATTTCATTTAGGTTTCTGCGTGACGGCAAACAGACTCTCATAACAAGCGGCAAAGGCGATTTACTTACCTGCATAAGAGAAGTATTCGGCAGAGAATTTTCCTCGGAGCTTATTTATGCCGAGGCGGACGGAAAGGGTGTAAGAGTGAGCGGCTATGTTTCAAAGCCCTCGGCCTCAAGACCCAACCGCAATATGCAGTTTTTCTTTATAAATAACAGACTTATCAAAACGGGAACGGGTTCAGCCGCGCTCAGCGAGGGATATAAGGGCTCCGTTATGGTCGGTAAATTCCCGTCCTGCGTTCTCAATATCGAGCTTGACCCGTCACTTGTTGATGTTAATGTTCACCCCTCAAAAACCGAGGTAAGATTTTCAGATGAAAAGCTGATTTTCAATACGGTCTATTTTGCGTGCAGAAACGCGCTTGCGTCGGGCGATACTCCGAAGCAGATTCATAAGGCACAGACAGATTTTTATAAAGCACCCGAGAAAAAAGCGGAGCAGCTTAAAATCGAACAGCCAGAGCCGAAAAAGGATTTCTGGCAGCATATTCCCGTTTCCGTTCCCGAGGTGAAAAAAGAAGAACCGATAAAGAAACAGCCCGAATCCCCCGTGCTTTATGTCAGAGCGCCGAAAAATGAGGCTGAAAAAGCTGACGATATAACGGATATTCTGCTGAATAATCCTCCGAAAAAAGCGGCTGAAGCAATATCCGAACCCGTTGAAAAACGGGAAGAACCCGTTAAACCCGAGCCGGTTTTCGATGAAGAAAGCTTCAGGCTTGTGGGTGAAGCGTTCCTTACATATATAATCTGCGAATACAAGGGCAAGCTTGTTATAATTGATAAGCACGCCGCACACGAAAGAATAATTTACGAAAAGCTCAAAAAGGAAAGCGGAGACGGAACTCCGCAGCTTCTTCTGCTTCCGGTAACTGTTACTCTTTCAAAGGAAGAATATTCGGCGGTGCTTGAAAACATTGGTATTATTAACGATTCCGGATTTGATGTTGAGGATTTCGGCAGCGGTTGCGTTATAGTCAGGGAATGCCCGATGGAGCTTTCAACCGACGATGTTGAGGAAGTTATCGCCGAAATCGCAGGCAGATTCGTTGATAAAAAACAAGATGTTATGTTTGAAAAGCTTGACTGGATATATCATTCCGTGGCGTGCAGAAGTGCAATAAAGGCAGGCAATTTCACCTCAAGGCTCGAAATGGAACGCTTTGCGAAACAGCTTCTTTCAATGCCCGAAATAAGATACTGTCCGCACGGTAGACCCGTTCTTGTTGAAATGACGCAGAGAGAGTTGGAGAAGAATTTTGGCAGAGTGTAAAATTCCGCTTATTGCGGTGGTAGGTCCGACGGCTTCGGGAAAAACCACGCTCGGAGTTTCAATCTGCGAAGCAATCGGCGGAGAAGCGGTTTCGTGCGATTCAATGCAGATATATAAAGGTATGGATATTGCAACGGCGAAGCCGACAAAGGCGGAGATGAAAAACATTCCGCATCATCTTATCGGTTTTGTTTCACCCGATGAAAATTACAGCGTTGCGAAATACTGCTCCGATGCAAAAAAGATAATAACCGATATTCATTCAAGAGGGAAAAAAGCCGTTTTGGTCGGCGGAACGGGACTTTATTACAGCTCATTGGTTGACAATATCGAATTTTTTCCCGAGGAAACCGATTTTGAATACCGTGAAGAACTGAAAAAGAGAGCCGAAGCAGAGGGCGTTCAGACGCTTTTTGACGAGCTTTCCGAGCTTGACCCCGATTCCGCATCGGAGCTGAGCCCGAATAATCTCGGCAGGGTAATCAGAGCGCTTGAAATAATTCACACAACGGGCAGAACCAAAACGGAGCAAAACAGGCTTTCAAAGCTTAATCCCTCTCCGTTTGAGGTTAAAACCATATGCCTTGATGCCGAAAACAGGCAGGTTTTATATGACAGAATAAACCGCAGAGTCGATATGATGCTTGAAGCGGGACTTGTTGAGGAAGCCGAAAGCTTCTTTAAATCACCGCTCGGAGCAACGGCGAAGCAGGCAATCGGATATAAAGAGCTTTATCCGTATTTTCAGGGCGAAAAGAGCCTTGAAGAATGTGTTGAAGAACTCAAAAAACAAACAAGGCATTATGCAAAGCGTCAGTTAACCTGGTTCAGACGCGATGAAAGAATAAAATTCCTTTATATTGATAAATATGAAAATTCCGCCGATTTGCTTTCGGCGGCACTTGAAATATTGAACGGAGAACGGAAATGAAATCAAAGGACGGAATGTTTAAATTCCTTGCGGGAGCGGCGGCTCTGATAATCGTCGGCTTCTTCTGCCTCAAAATTTATGAGCTTTCCTCAAGCTCCTTTGAAACCCAGACGGTGTATGAACAAAAGGTGCTTGATACGGTTGATGCCGAAATGTTTATTATCCGTGACGAAATGTTGCTTTCATCGGAATCGAGCGGTGTTATCGTTCCGATAGCCTCAAACGGTGAAAGAGTCAGCAGGGGAAGCGAGATAGCGGCGATATTCCCGAGTGAAGCTTCGGCGAATAATTATACAAAGCTCGGTGCGCTCAATGCAAAGCTTGAATCATATATGAAGATAAACAGCCAGTTAAGGCTTGCGAATCTTGATATAAACAAGCTTACGGGTGAAATAAATTCCGATTATTTTTCGCTTATGGATTCCGTATATTATAACGATTATTCATCACTTGAGGAAGACGAAATTTCATTTGCGGAGAAGCTTTCGAGAAAGCAGATTTCACTTGATGAAGAGGTTGACTGTACCGGAAAAATAGCCGAGCTTCAGAATGAAATATCAACCGTTAAGGCGGCGGCTGTTCCTCAGCGCATAATTTCGGCGGAAACCTCGGGATATTATGTCAGTAAGCCGGACGGCTATGAGGATATTCTGACCGTTGACGATATTGAAACGCTCACTCAGGCTCAGCTTGATGTTGCGCTCAACGCCGAAAAAAAGGAAATTCCGTCGGATTCTCTCGGAAAGATAATCAGCGGATATAACTGGTATATCGCCTGCACGGTTGAAACGGCAAAGCTTTCCGACTATAAGGTCGGAAACAAAATAAATCTGTTAATCGGCGATAATGCAGAGAATACGGTGCAGACCGAGCTGTACAAGATGTTATCCGTTGATAATATGCGTTCGGTTGCTGTTTTTAAATGTAACCTGATGAATGAGGAGCTTGCAACGCTCAGAATTGTAAACGGAAAAATCGTGCTTGCTGAGCTCAGCGGACTTAAGGTGCGCAAGGACGCCGTAAGAATTGATGATGACGGAAAATCCGCGGTATTCATACGCAGAGGAAATATAGTCAATATCAGAAGTATAAATATTATCTATTCGGATGAAAACTATGTTTATGCCGAGAAGCCCGATGAGGAAAGCGGAATCAAGCTTCCGTATACTCATATAAAGCTTTATGACCGGGTTGTTATCTCGGGAAAGGATATTTACGATGGAATGGTTATCGGATGAAGAAAGATATTCCGCAATTGAGGAAAACTTAAAAATAATCAATGAAAATATTGCTTCAGCGGCGCTTGCTTCGGGCAGAACGGCGGCTGATGTGAAGCTTATGGCGGTTACGAAAACCGTTGAGCCGAAATTTATAAATTTCGCAATTGACAAAGGAATTGACCTTATCGGTGAAAACAAGGTTCAGGAGCTTTTGCTCAAAGAGCCGGAGCTTAAACCGTGTGAAAGACACCTGATAGGGCATCTTCAATCGAATAAGGTTAAGAAAATAATCGGAAAAGTGAGCACGATTCAGTCTGTTGATACGGTTGAAATCGCAAAGGAAATCGGAAAGCGTTCGGTTGAAGCGGGAATACAAACGAAAATTCTGCTTGAGGTGAATGCCGGAAACGAGGAAAGCAAGTTCGGATTTTCTCGCGAAGAATTATACGAAAAGGCGTGCGAAATTTCGGAAACAGAAGGTATTTTGATTGACGGACTGATGTGTGTAGCCCCGATTTGCGAAAAAAATGAAGAAATTCGCAATATTTTTTCAAATATGCACCAACTGTTTATTGACATTGGCGATAAAAAAAGAGATAATATAAATATGAATATTCTCTCAATGGGTATGTCCGGCGATTACCGTGAGGCGATACTCGAAGGCGCAAATCTCGTCAGAGTAGGTTCGTCGATTTTCGGTATGAGAATATACAGATAGATAAAATCTCATCATTTTACGGAGGAATGCAAAATGAGTTTCAAAGATACCCTGAAAAAATTTATTAACGTTACCGATGATGATTATGTTGAAAGCGATGAGCAGGAATATAATGACCAGTTTGATTTTGAGCCTGCTTTTTCAGCTCCGGCAGCTTCATCGCAGCCTATGCGTGCAAGAACCGATAAGGCATCTGCTTCAAATGTCGTTAATATAAACTCAACGGTTAAGGCTTCATCGCAGCAGCCAAAGCCCCATGTTGTTTTCCAGAAGATAAACAGATTTGAAGATGTTAACGAGGTTGCAGATGTTCTCAATGAAAAGAGAATAGTTATTCTCAACCTTGAGAACTGCCCGAATGATGCTTCGCAGAGAATAATAGATTTTCTTTACGGTGTTGCATATGCAAACCGCGGCGATTTCAAAAAAATCGCAGGCAGAGCTTATATCATTACCCCGTATAATGTTCCCGTTTCGGGCGAGCTTATTGATGAGATAACCGGTCAGAATAACGAGCAGTAATTTTTACAGAGGAAAGGTGAATAAAATGCTTAAAACAGAACAGATATTAAACGCAAAATTCACTCCCGTAAGCAAGGGTACATACAGCGCAGAAGAGGTTGACGAATTTCTTAAGGCAGTTGCCCAGTCCTATGACCAGTCGCTTAATGAGAAAAATGAACTCATAAGAAAAATGGGCATTCTTGCCGATAAGGTTGAGAGCTACCGCAATGATGAAGAAGCCATAAAGCTTGCACTTCTCGATGCTCATAAAATGGCTGAGAATATCAACAAGACTTCAAGCGACAAAGCAGCCGTTATTGTTGACGAGGCCGAAAAGAAGGCGGCCGATATAACCGCTCAGGCTGAATATAAAGCTTCTCAGACGATTGAAGAGGCAAGAGAGCAGGCAAAGAGCATAGTTGATAATGCCAAAACCGCTGTTGCTTCGCTGACCGAGAGAGCTCAGAGTGAAACCGAAAAGGCAATTGTTTCCGCTCAGGAAAAGGCAGCCGAGATTGTTGCCGATGCCGAAAAGCAGAGCGCCGCAATAATCGGAAACAGCAAGGCATCATATGAATATTACTCAAAAGAGATTGAAAAAATAAAAGCGGAAACAGCCGAATTTAAGGCATCGGTTGAAAAACTCTGCGGTGAGCAGTTAAAGCTCATTGGTTCTATTCCCGAAATTACCGTTGATGCAGCACCTGTTGTCGAAGAAGCTCCGGCAGTTGAAGAAATCGCAGCAGCTCCGATAGTTGAAGAAGATCCGGTTATCGAAGAACCGGTTATCGAAGAACCCGTTATTGAAGAAGCGGCTGCGGAAGAATCGGTTATCGAAGATTTTGCAGAAGAAGAAGAAGAAGAAGAAGAAGAAGAAGAAGAAGAGGAAGAAGAAGAGGAAGAAGAAATCGAAGCCGAGGCAGAGCCGGAAGAAGATGAAGCTCTTGACGGCGACCTTGATGACCTGCTTGATTTTCTTAATTCCGAAGCTTCCGAAGCTCCCGAAATTGCATCTGATATTGATGACCTTCTTCCCGAAGCCGTTGACCTTGATATCGGCGGATTTGACGAAGATGATGAAATCAAAGAAAACGATAACGAGGATTTCAATTTTGATCTCGGTTCTATTGACGATATAGTTTTCGATGATGATAAAGCTGACGGCGAAGAAAAAGACGAGGATATAACCTCACTTTTCGACAGCCTTTTTAACGATTGATTTTTGAGAGGTCATTATGTTTCAGGCGATATGGGCGGCAGTGATTATAGTGCTTACGGTTGCTGACCGCTTAACGAAATATGCCGCTGTATCAACGGTTAAGGTAAATGGTGCATACGATTTTCTGCCCGGGTTTATCCGTTTCAGATATGTTGAAAATACTGGTGCGGCATTCAGTATGTTTTCGGATAAAACTTTTTTGCTGACCGCCGCAACCGTGATTATTCTTGCGGTTTGTCTGGTTATCATTTTCAGCGGAAAGCTCCGTTCGAGATTTGCCGAATTTTGTCTTGTTATCATCGTTTCGGGCGGAATAGGCAATGTGATTGACCGCGTTTTTTACGGCTTTGTGGTTGATTTTATTGAGCCTGTTTTCGTTGATTTTGCGGTGTTTAACTTTGCGGACTGCTGTATAACCGTCGGAGCGTTTATGCTTATCGGCTATGAAATATATGACCTTATAAAAATCAAAAAGGAAAAGAAAAATGATTGAACCCGTTTCCGCATTTGAATATAACGAGCTTATCTCGGTTATTGCCGATAAGGAGAGCGAAACGGAAAGAGCGGATAAGCTTCTTGCCCGTGCGCTGAGCGGGTATTCACGCTCGTTCGTTCAGAACCTTTTTGCCGATGAGCTTGTTTCGTGCGCGGGAAAAAAGATTTCCAAGAGCTTTAAGCCCAAATGCGGAGATGTTATAGAATTTACCGTTCCCGAGCCGTCGGAGCTTTCGCTTGAGCCGGAAAATATTCCCCTTGATATAATGTATGAGGATAATGACCTGCTTGTGGTGAATAAGCCGCGCGGAATGGTGGTTCATCCCGCCCCGGGAAATTATTCGGGAACGCTTGTCAATGCTCTGATGTGGCATTGCAGAGGTGAGCTTTCGGGGATAAACGGAGTTATAAGACCCGGGATAGTTCACCGTATAGATAAAGACACAAGCGGTCTTCTGCTTGTTGCAAAGAACGATAATTCACATATTTCTCTTTCGGAGCAGATAAAGGCTCATTCTCTCCAAAGGGAATACCGGGCCGTAATTCACGGCCGTCTTAAAGAGCCGGAGGGCATAGTTGATGCGCCAATCGGCAGAAGCACCGATGACCGCAAAAAGATGTGTGTTACAGAGAAAAATTCAAAAAATGCGGTAACGCATTATTCGGTGCTTGAAGAATATAAGGATTTTTCATTTATAAAGCTGAGACTTGAAACGGGAAGAACGCATCAGATAAGAGTGCATATGGCGTATCTCGGACACCCCGTTGCAGGCGACCCCGTTTACGGTCCCAAAAACGGTGTGACATCGCTTAACGGTCAATGCCTTCATGCGGGAGTGCTCGGATTTGTACACCCGTCAACGGGTGAAAATATTCTTATCGAAGCGCCGCTTCCGCAGTATTTTGAGCAGTTTCTCAGGAGAATAAGATAATTATAATGGATAAAAATAAACCCTGTTCCGGCTGGCTGATAGCTTCGGATATTGACGGAACAATAAATAATAAGCGCCGCCGTATGCCGGAAAACAACAAGGAAGCGATAATTAAATTCGTTGAAGACGGCGGCAGATTCACACTTGCTTCGGGCAGAAATCCGCAGTCAATGGAGCCGCATTTCAGAAAGCTTCCCATTTCGGGAACTCCTGCGGTTGTTATCAACGGCGCGGGAATATATGATTTTGAAAAGGAAGAAATGCTTTGGTTCAGCCCGATGAGCAACAGCGCAATGAGCCTTGCAATCGGAGCGGCAAAGAAGTTTCCCTCCGTTGACGCAATGGTTGTGGCAAAGGATATGATTTATGTAACGGGCAGCGGCTGGTTCGGAAAGGTGTTTGTTGCACTTGACAGCCTTGATTACCGTTATGTTAAATATATTGAGGACGTTCCGAGAGAAAACTGGGGAAAGGTAATTTATTCGGGACTTCCCTCAACAATCAACAGGTTGAAAAAGTATTTCGCTTCTGCGGAAGACCCCGATATAACCGTTATGTCTTCATCAATAGCGAGCTTTGAGGTGCTTGCCCGTGATACCGATAAGGGTACGGCGGTTTTGAAGCTTGCCGAAATGCTCGGGATTGATAATGAACATACGGGAGCGATAGGGGATTATTTCAACGATTACGAAATGCTTAAAAAAGTCGGCGTTCCCGCCTGCTGCGGTCAGGCTCCCGAGGAAATGAAAAAAATTTCCGAATATGTGACCTGCCACTGCAACAAAGGAGCGGTTGCCGATTTTATAGGATATATCAGAAAAAAAGCTGAAACCAATTATTAAACAGGAGGTGGCTGCAATGGATGCAGTTATCAGAAAACAGTTGAAAATCAAGGCCTGCAAAGCGAGAATGGGAATTATTGAAGGCGTTTTCAATGCAAAATCGGGACATCCCGGCGGATCTCTCTCATGCGTTGATATAATCACCTATCTTTATTTCCACCACATGAATGTTGATGCACAGAACCCCAAGGCGGAAGACAGAGACAGATTTGTTCTTTCAAAGGGTCACGCCGCACCGGCACTCTATTCCGTGCTTGCACTTAAGGGTTTCTTCCCCGTTGAGGAGCTTAAAACTCTGCGTAAGAGTGATTCAATGCTTCAGGGTCACCCGAGCATTAAATATACTCCCGGCGTTGATATGTGCACAGGCTCTCTCGGTCAGGGCATTTCAGCCGCCTGCGGAATGGCTCTCGGCGCAAAATTAGGCGGTAAGAGCTTCAGAGTATACACCGTTCTCGGTGACGGCGAAATTCAGGAGGGTCAGGTCTGGGAAGCAGCTATGTATGCTTCATCAAAGGGACTTGATAATCTTGTTGCCGTTGTTGATAACAATAATCTTCAGATAGACGGCAAAATCACAGAGGTCAATTCTCCGTATCCCATCGCAGAAAAATTCAAGGCATTCGGCTGGAATGTTATTGAAATATGCGCTCACAGCTTTGACGAAATCGATGCCGCTTTCAAGGCAGCTTCGGAGTTCAAGGGCAAGCCCACCGCTATAATTGCAAAGAGCGTTAAGGGCAAGGGCGTTTCGTTTATGGAAGACCAGGTCAGCTGGCACGGCACAGCTCCCAATGCGGAACAGTATCAGCAGGCTATGGAAGAACTCAATCAGGCTCTTGCAGAGCTTGAGGCGTGAGAAAGGAACGGTGAATAACATGGCTGAAATTATTAAAACCGCAACCCGTGATGCTTACGGCAAGGCTCTCGTTGAGCTCGGCGGTACAGACGATAAGGTTATAGTTCTTGATGCCGACCTTGCGGCGGCTACAAAAACAGGAATGTTCAAAAAGGCTTATCCCGAAAAGTTCTTTGATTCGGGTATTGCAGAATGCAATATGATGGGCGTTGCCGCCGGTCTTTCAACGGTTGGTTATACCGTATTTGCAAGCACCTTTGCAATGTTTGCAGCAGGCAGAGCCTTTGAGCAGGTAAGAAATTCAATCGGTTATCCTCATCTCAATGTTAAAATCGGCGCAACTCACGCAGGCATTTCCGTCGGTGAAGACGGCGCAAGCCATCAGTGCTGTGAGGATATAGCTCTTATGAGAACCATTCCAGGTATGGTTATTATCAATCCTGCCGACGATGTTGAAGCAAGAGCGGCTGTTCTTGCGGCGGCAAAGTATGAGGGCCCCGTTTATATGAGATTCGGCAGACTTGCAGTTCCCAGAATTTATGACCCCGATACCTATGAGTTTGAAATCGGCAAGGCTGTTAAAATCTGTGACGGTAAAGATGTCACAATCTGCGCAACGGGACTTCTTGTCAATGAAGCAATCGAAGCTCAGAAGCTTCTTGAGGCTGAGGGCATCAGCGCCGAGGTTATTGATATTCATACAATTAAGCCGATTGATAAGGAAGCAATCCTTGCTTCTGCGGCAAAGACGGGTGCAATTGTTACCGCTGAAGAGCACAGCATCATCGGCGGACTCGGAAGCGCGGTTTCCGAGGTCGTTTGCGAAAGCTCCAAGCCCGTTCCCGTTGTTAAGCTCGGCGTTAACGATGAATTCGGAAAATCAGGTCCCGCTGTTGAACTTCTTCATATTTACGGACTTGATGCACAGAATATAGTTGAGAAGGCAAAGCAGGCAATCTCAATGAAATAATTTTTCATTAAAAGGCGGCTGCTCCGTTCTCGGGGCAACCGCCGTAAAGCTATATCGGGGGATAACGCAATAAATGGAAAAGGCGAAGAATTTTTTCAGCAGGAATTATAAAAAGATAATTATTATTGCTTCTGCGGCGGTGGTGCTGATATTTGCAGCCGTGATGATATTCCTTGCCGTTAAAGGCTTTTCGGCGGCGAACAAAAGAATAACCGTCTATAAAAAAGACGGTAAGTGCGTTGTCAGAATAAATGATAAAGAAAAAATAATCGCAGACCCGGCGGCAGCGGATTTTAAATGTGACGAAGAAAATAAGAGGGTATATTTTTTGGCAGGCTCCGCAAAATCGCAGGAGCTTTATGACCTGTACTATGTTGAAATAAAAAAGGGTGAAATAATTGAGCCGAGGCTCATTGATTACGGCATTGAGAAAGAATATTATGTTGCATCGGGCAATGTGTATTACCTCAAATTCAACAGTCAGAATAATACGGACGACGGCTGCATATGCAGTATCTCCGATAATAAAATAGAAACATTTTCGCAGAATGTGAAAAGTGTTATTGCACTTGAAAATTCAAACGAAATATATTTTACCAAAATGCACTCCGATACCAAGGTGCTTTACCGTTATTCAAACGGCACTCCGACTGAGCTGTGCAGAGATGTAACGGTTGTTCAGGGCTTCAATAACGGCGATAAACCTCATATAATCTATGAAAAGCCGTCTGCGGTAAACGATTCACTCAGGGAGCTTTATATAGCTTATTCGGGAAGCGAGCCGGAGCTTATCTGCGATTCGGCAAATAAGGTTATGCTTGATGAATATAAGGCGGGCGGAAACCTTTATTATTTTACATCGGCAAGTGAAAGCATTTCGTGGAGTTATGTAATTGCCGATGCCTATGAAGAGACGGATAAAACGATAACCAAACCCAAGCGCACCGATTTCTTTTCATTTTTCGGAATTTCAACCGAATATAATGAAAAGCTCAGAGCATATCAGGATAAGCTTGTGAGAGACGAAATCCGTGAGGCGCTGAATGAAACTATGGAGGCAGGTACTTTCAATGCTCCCGTTTTTACCGTTTATGCCTATAATTCCGAGGGAACATTCAAGGTTGCCGAGAATGTTGACCCGGGCAGAGTTTATACCGTTTCAAGCTTCGGAGAGCCGAAACTCGTTTATGAAAGCACCAATATTTTCCCGAGTACAACGGATATGACGGAGCTTGTGGCAATTGCGCAGAAAAGCACAATGGACGAGGTGATAGACTTTGCAAAATCCGTTGTGAATAACAGTATCAAATCAAACGGAATGGCTCTTGCCGCCTGCGGAGAATCCGGCTGTGTGAGCTATCCGCTTACGGAATATAACAACACCAAAACGGTATTTTCGTTTTCAACCGAGGGCGATAGACTTTATGCCCTTGTCAAGGGTGCTCAGGCGGGCAGATTGAGTCTTTATACAAATGTGCTTGACGCGGCGCAGAAGCCGTCAGACGGAGTTTCGGTTGATACCGATGTTTCGGCATATAAGCTGAACGAGGATTCGATAATCTATTTCAAATCCGATACGGGCAGGGGAACAGGTGATGTTTTCTCTTATAACGGAAAGGAAAACACCAAGCTTTCAAATAATGCCGGAACATTCACACTTGATAATGATAAAAATATAATCATTCTTAAAAATTACTGCGATGAGAATGATGCTCCGACCGTTGACCTTTATACCTATAAGGACGGTGAAGAACAGCTTATAGGTGAATGCGTTGCGGAATCGGGATATGATTTTGATAAAAACGGCAACGCCGCATTCATTCGCTGCGGAGAAAACGGAGAGCGAAAACTCTGCATAAGCTGCTCCGGTAAGGTCACGGAGATAGCGGACAGCGTAAGCGAAATATTATTATTTGAATAGGTAAAACGGAGGAAGTATAATGGAAAACTATTTAAGAAAAACCGTATTCGGAGGCTTTTCAAAGGAGAGCGTATTTGAGCTTTTTGAAGACCTTCAGAATGAAAATATGAAACTGAAAACAAAACTCGAAAAAGCCGAGGAAGAAAACAAGAAAATAATTCTTCTCGAAAAACAGCTTGAGCAGGCGGAGAAAGCTGCTGATGAGCTTAAAACCGAAAACGGCAGACTGCTTGAGCAGAATGCCGCCTATTCGCTTGAAATCGAAGCGGCAAATTCCAATGCGGAGCAATATTCCGCAAAGCTCGATTCCTGCCGTGAGAAAATCGACCTTATTGAACAGAAATTTATGTCTTTTCAGGAAAAATACAATCAGTACGGCGATGCCGATAAGTATATGCAGACCGCCAAGGAGACCGCAGAGCTTGCGGCAGTAAATGTATCTGCCGCAATTGTCGAGGCGATACAGAAGGTAAGTGAGGCAAACGCAAAATATAAGGAATCAAGCAGAGTCCTCAGCGAAGCTTCAAACGGTGTTGCCGCAGATGCCGATGAGCTTATAGCCGCATTGACGGAGCTTTCCGGAAAATTCTGTGCAGACGGTGAACGGAATGATACATAAGCTTAATATAAAAGACATACCGCAAAATGCCGAAAAGCTCAGAGCGGGGGATATGGTAATGCTCAGCGGAACGGCATACACCTCACGCGATGCGGCGCATAAAAGAATATTTGAACTGTTGGATTCAGGCAAAGAACTGCCGTATGAATTAAAGGGTGCGTGCATTTATTTTGCAGGGCCGACCCCTGCGCCGGAGGGACTTGCAATCGGAAGCTGCGGCCCTACCACCTCAAGCCGTATGGACGTTTATTCACCCCGCTTGCTTGATTTGGGGCTTGCCGCAATGATAGGCAAGGGCGGCAGAAGCAAAGAAGTGTGTGATGCGATTATAAGAAATAAAGCGGTTTATTTCTGCGCTGTCGGCGGTGCGGGAGCACTCTGTGCAAAGCATATAAAGAAATGTGAGGAAATCGCTTTTCATGACCTCGGCTGTGAAAGTGTCAAGCGTCTTGAACTGAGTGATTTTCCCGTTTTTGTCGGAATAGATTGCAGCGGCGGAACGCTGTTCAAATAAAAAAATAGGCTGGCAGCCCAATGTCATTAAGTTAAGGAATTAGCAGTAGTTTTCTTGAGATTTCTTCCTTCCCCTCGAGGGGAAGGGGGACCACCGAAGGTGGTGGATGAGGTGGAAAAGTAGAATGTCAATACCGAGTATTAACGCCGTTTCACG
>JAZRYD010000014.1:0-34051 GCA_045600535.1 Acutalibacteraceae bacterium
ATCTTCAAGGTAGTAAACGGCGTATGGGTAAAGAGCCCCGAGGATAAGGCAGACAAGACAAATGTTGTTACTCTTATCAAAGACGGCAAGTGGTCAGAGGAAGGTACCGCAAGCGTAACCGTTCCCACCGGAATGGAAGCAGATTACGGCTATGAAAACGGTATCTGGAATGCAGAAATCGGCGCATCGGTAACGGTTGATAAGACATTCACCGACCCGACGGTTTACGCATACAGCTTCTCAAAGATAGGCGAAAAGAAAGTTAAATATAACGAGCCCAAGCCCGGCGAGGAGCCCGGCCTGCCCGAAGAAATTCCCGCAGTTCCTTACGGCACGAAGATTCAGGTTAATCCGAACACCGGCTTATGGGAAAACGGCGGAAATACCTATAGCGATATTCGTACTCTTACCATTGAAGATGATACAGATATCAATGACCCCGTAAAAGCAGGCAATGTATTTATGGGCTGGAATGTTGTTAAGACCGGACTTGACGACGGCATTGCATATCAGCTCAAGGCCGATTGGGAGAAAGATGAAATCGGTCCCGACGGCAAATCCGACGGAATACCCGATAAATATCAGAAGACGATTACATTCTCAATCTCCAACGGCAAATGGTCAGGCGGCAATTCAAATGATATTACTGTGGTTGTTACTCTCCGTGATGAGCACGGTCGTTATTCGGAAACCGGATTTGCAGCGGTAACCGCTCCCACCGGAATGATTCCGTTTGATAACCACGGCAACGGCGTATGGGTTCCCGCAGTTCCCGAAAAGGTAAGCGGCACTTCAGCCGAGAGATTCACTTACACATTCGAGAAAGTCAAGGCCAAATGCAGCGCAGGTATTCTCATTCCGATTATCGCAGTCGGTGTTCCCGTTGCAATCGGCACATCAATGCTTGCCGCAACGGTAGCAGCTTCAATCGGCATTCCTCTTGCAATCCTTGCAACAAAGCATATTGTTAAGGAAGTCAAAGCAATCAAGGAGAGCAATGAGCCTTCAACTTCGGATACCGATGTTGAAATTCCCGATACCGGAAGCAGCGACCTGATGTCAACAACATTCTCCGCAATAATCGCTCTTGCAGGCGGCGCAGCCGTTCTCGCAATGACAAAAAAGAAAAAGCACGACGATAAATAAGTGCCGAAGCTTCAATAACCAAAGCCCCGATTTGTTTTGACAGGTCGGGGCTTAAGTTTTGCGGTGTTATTGACTATATCGAACGGTTATGATATACTGATTTCAAATCAATCAACAGCTTCGGAGAAAAATAATATGGAAGAAATTTTTGAAAAAATTCCGTCATTCGGCGGTGAAATTATCGGAGAATATTCCTGCGGTGACGGCTGTTTTATGCATCTTTACGGCGGTGCGGATAAGGCGGTATATGAAAAATATATCGAAGTGCTTGAAGCGGACGGATTTTCCGTTGAGCAGAAAAACGAAATTGACGGCAATCTTTTTGCCGCTCTGAAAAAGGATATTCAGGCGAATGTGCTTTTTACTCCGTGTGACGGAAAAATAAGGATTACGGCGTGCGGTAAGGATTTGAGTCCGAACCTTGAAAAAACCGAATGTGAGGGAGACAACAAAACAACATTTTATGCCTTTGAGAATGACCAGACTCTCATTGACTGCGGAATGTGCCTTATGGTTCAATGTCCGGATTACAGTTTTTTTGTTGTTGACAGCGGACACTATTTTCAGATGAACGATAACGACAGAATACATAAGTTTATGCGTGAACGCACTCCCGATGGGCAGAAAATAGTCATAAACGGCTGGTTTATCACTCACGCTCATACCGACCACATATCAAAGCTGATTGATTTTCTGAAATACAATACCGATGATGTTGTCATCGAGGGCTTTTATCATAACATTCTGCCGATTGAGTATCCTTATCAGAGAGATAATCACGAGGAAACCGAAATGGCGGAAAAGCTGCTTGCAATTCTGGAAAAATATCCTGCTCCCGTATATAAGCTTCACACGGGTCAAAGATTTTATATACGCAATCTTTCGCTTGATGTGCTTTATACTCACGAGGACGCGTTCCCCGAGAGGCTGACGGATTACAATGATTCATCAACCGTTCTGATGATGAAAGCCGAGGGCTCAAAGGTATTTATACCCGGCGATGCCGCCGAGCTTGCAGGCAGAGTTATTGAGGAACGCTATTCCGCCGCTCTGAAATGCGATGTTGTTCAGATTGCACATCACGGTCATACGGGGCTGAGTGAAAACTGTTATACGCTCCTTAATGCCGATTTGGCAATATTCCCCGTTACGAGAATAATGTTTGACGGTGACCTTCCGAGACATTCGGCAAACCGAAAGGCGATTGAGCTTGCAAATTCCCATTATATCACGGGTGACGGAACGGTGTGCGTGCCTCTGCCGTATGAGCGTGAAACGGTGACGGCTCTGCCCGATGAAACCTTTGAGGATTTTGAAAAAATCAAGCGAATTTGGAGATATGTTTATTCCGAGGAGCGCAAGCAGGAGCTTTACGATATATTTATCGCACACGGCGGCAATCCCGATGAGCTTGTTTTGCCCACGAGCAAATTCGGCTGGATAGAGCCGAAACCGCCGATTGACGAATGATAAATAAATTACGGAGGAATTATTATGAATTCAAAAGTATATTTTTCGGATATGCACGTTGCGATGGGTGACAGTCAGCTTGACAAATTCGAGCGGCTTATAACAAAAGCGGGAATTGACGAAATTGATTTTGACGGAAAGTATGTTGCGGTCAAGGTGCATTTCGGAGAGGCGGGAAATATGGCGTTCCTGCGCCACCAATATGCGAGAGTTCTCTGTGACCATATAAAAAAGAACGGCGGCAAACCGTTTCTTACCGACTGCAATACACTCTATGTCGGTTACAGAAATAATGCGGTTGACCACCTGAATACGGCGTATATGAACGGATATAATCCTCTTTCAACGGGAGTTCAGACGATAATTGCCGACGGTCTGCGCGGAACGGACGAGCGCCTTATCCCCGTTGAGGGCGGCGAATATGTTAAGGAAGCCAAGATAGGCGCGGCGGTTGCGGAAGCTGATATAATCATTTCGCTTTCCCATTTCAAAGGTCATTGCAATGCGGGCTTCGGCGGAGCACTTAAGAATATCGGAATGGGTTGCGGCTCCAAAAAAGGAAAAATGGAAATGCACTCAAGCGGAACACCCGTTATTTACAAGGGAAAATGTATCGGCTGCGGAATGTGTGTCAAAAACTGCGCAAACAACGGAGTTCATATTGTGAACGGTAAAGCCGTGATTGACGAAAATAACTGTCTCGGCTGCGGCTACTGCATTGCCTATTGCCCCAAGGGCGCAATTATGACGAAGTGGGACGAGGCAAAACCCGTTATGAACAAAAAAATCGCCGAATACACAAAGGCGGTAATCGGCGGCAAGCCGTCATTCCATATCAGCCTTGTGGTTGATGTTTCGCCGGAATGCGACTGCGACAGCTGCAACGATATTCCCGTTATTCCCGATGTGGGAATGTTTGCTTCGTTTGACCCCGTGGCACTCGATATGGCGTGCGTTGATGCGGCAAATGCTCAGCCCGTAAATGCCGAAAGCTGCGCCCACGGCAAAAAGGACGAAGAAAAACACGATGTTTTCAAAATGGTTCACCCCGATACCGATTGGGAAGCGGGACTTATCCATGCCGAAAAGCTCGGCATAGGTACAAGGAAATATGAATTGATAAGGGTTAAATAAAAAGAGCCTGTGACATTTCACAAGCCTCAAACAATTAACTGTTGACAATATTCCGATTTATGCTATAATAATAACAGAAAGGCAACCGACAGACGGTTACGCCCTCAAACAATCGATTAAGAAATTAACCGCTGCATTTGGACGATGGGCGGTTATTTCTTTTTATGCTCTATGTCTATAAAAAGACTTACAATACTTATTATTACAACTGCGAACGCAAACAGGTTCTCATATGTAACATACTGCATAAGCATCCCTCCTTACGAGGGCAAAGAGTGTAACCGCCTATCCGTATATAGTTACCTTTCCGGGTACTTCAGTACCGCCAATATATTACCATAAGCGATAATGTATGTCAAATACTATTTATAATATTCAATTGCCGGCAGGATATTGTTAACCAGTATTCCGTCGGCTCCGCATTTTTCGTAAAATTCAAAACAGCCGTCCGTCACCTCGCCGACGCTCGGAGAATTTGACATAATCCACAGCTTTTTGTCTGCGGATTTTATTTTTTCAATATTTTCGCTGCTGCACCAGCCCTCCCAGAGGCGTATATAATCCGTACCCGCTTCGGCAAAGGCTTCAATCATATTTGCTTTCGGCATAAATGCAAGAACACCGATATTTCCGTATTTTTTAACAAGCTTAACATCATCGGGGCTCTGAACGCCGAAAACCACCTTATCGAGTATGCCGTAACGGCTGCAAAGGTCAAGAACGGTATTCAGCCGTTCGCCTCCCTCCTTGCAATGAAACAGCATACGGTCAATTCCGCATTCAAGATAATTCATAAATGAGTGACCGCATACTGACTTATCTGCCGTTCTTCTGAGGGCAAGAAAGTCCTTTTCGGTCATTTCACATACGGGTGTGCTTATTCCGTAAAGCTTTTCGGGTGTTGCATCGTGAATTACAACGGGAATATTATCGGCGGTGAAACGAATATCGACCTCAACGAAGTCAACTCCGTTTGCAAGCGAAAAGCGAGCCGCCTGAATGGTCTGCTCCGGAAATTTATCCGTTCCGCAGCGGTGTGCAATAATTTTCATTCAACATCTTCCTTTCATGAATATAATACAATTTATCCCGATATTTTGCAACACCCGATTGATTTTAAAGTGCTGTTGTGGTAATATCTAAAAAAGAGGCGATATAATGAGCTTGGATTATAAAATAAAAACGGTAAAAACCGATAAATACGAAATGGATTATGCCGTATTCGGAAAAGGCAAAAAGAGCTTTATAATGCTTCCCGGGATAAGCGTTAAATCGGTAATGCTTTCAGTTCCCGCTGTTGCGGCAGCTTATAACGGATTTTCCGAAGAATATACGGTTTATCTTTTTGACCGCAAAAGAAATATCGAAAAAGGATATTCGGTTGAGAATATGGCTGAGGATACCGCCGATGCAATGAAGCGCCTCGGTATATCGGGAGCTTATATTTTAGGGGCTTCTCAGGGCGGAATGATGGCAGAGGTTATCGCCGCGGAATATCCCGAGCTTGCACGGAAAATTTTTCTTGCTTCTGCAATGGCAAAGCAGAATGAAGTCACAAGAGATGTGTTTCCGCGTATGCTTGCTCTTGCCCGTGAAAGAAAGGTCAGAGAGATGAACCGCCTTTTTTTCAGCGTGGTTTATTCGGAAGAATATCTCGAAAAATACCGTGATGTGTTCACATTTATGGAAAACGATGCTACCGAGGATGAAATGAAACGCTTTGAGGTGCTGATTGAGGCCTGTGTCAATTTCGATTATGAGCAGGGCGTTAAAAAAATAAAATGCCCGATTTTTGCCGTAGGTTCAATGAAAGATAAAGCGGTGGGCAGTATGGCAGCGCCGGAAATTGCGGCACTAACGGGCTGCGGATATTATGTATATGAGGGCTACGGTCACGCCGTATACGATGAAGCACCCGACTATAAGGTCAGAATAGTCGCATTTTTTAAGGAATAATAATTTGTTATAAGCATATTATTCATTTGACTTTTAACTGCTTATGGAATATAATAAACTGTTGTTGAATACTATGACCGTGCGGAGGTCGTTTTATGGATTTTAAAGGCAAAAAAATACTTGTTGTCGGTCTTGCAAGAAGCGGCATGGCGGCGATAAAGGTTCTCAAGAAGCTCGGCGCAGAGGTAACGCTTTCGGAAAGCAAGAAAAAAGAAGATATAAAGGAAGCCGCTCTGCTTGAGGAGCTCGGCGTTGAAATAAAAGACCAGAGTCCTGAAGTTTTTGAGGGCGATTTTGACCTTTGCGTTAAGAATCCGGGTGTTCCGTTCAGAAGCCCGATGATGAAGCGCCTTGAGGAACGGGGAATACAGGTTATAACCGAAATCGAGCTTGCATACATCGTTTCAAAGCCCCAGCATTATATTGCGATAACCGGTACTAACGGCAAAACCACAACCACAACTCTTACCTATGAGATACTCAAAAGAGCTTTTCCCGATAAATCGCATCTTTGCGGAAATATCGGAATACCGCTTTGCGAAATCGTGCTTGAAAATAATCTTATGGAGGAGGGCGGACACTATATCGCCCTTGAAATATCGAATTTTCAGCTTGTCAACATTGATAAATTCCGTCCCGAGACTGCGGTTATAATCAATCTGACTCCCGACCATATTGATTTTATGGGCAGTCTTGATGCATATTACAAATCAAAAACCGAGGTTTACAGAAATATGAGCGGAAACGATGTGTTCCTGCTCAATGCCGATGATGAGGTTGTTGCCGAATATACCGAGCGTTATCCCGTTAAGTGCAGAACGGAGAGCTTCAGCGTTGAAAGCACCGATGCGGACAGCTTCATAAAAGACGGATATTTCTTCATAAACGGCGAAAAGGTGCTTTCACTTGACAAGGTGAGGCTTGTCGGAAAGCACAATCTCCAGAATGTTATCATTGCCGTATCGGCGGCAAAGGCTCTCGGAATTTCAAACGAAATCATTTCTCAGGCTGTTTCCGAGTTCGGCGGAGTTGAGCACAGAATAGAATTTGTGCGCGAATTAAACGGAATTAAATATTATAACGATTCCAAGGGGACGAATACCGATGCAACCGTTACGGCGCTCAAATCCTTTGAAAAAGGTGTTATTCTGCTTGTGGGCGGATTTGAAAAGGGTCTTGCAATGGACGATGTCAAGCGTCATCTCGGCTGTGTTAAAAAGGTTATCGGCTTCGGAGCCTGCGGAAAAAGACTTGTTGACGATTTGGTCGGAGAAGACGGAACGGTTGTTGAAAATCTCGAACAGGCTCTGAATGAAGCAAACAAAATTGCCGTTTCGGGCGATACGGTGCTTCTTTCCCCCACAACAAGCTCATTTGACCAATATTCGTGCTTTGAAGAAAGAGGCGAACATTTCAAAAAGCTTGTAAATTCTCTGTAAAGGATAAGTTTATGGATTCCGAAAAAAAGTTTATCGGTGTTTTCGATTCGGGCATCGGCGGTCTGACCGTTGTCAAAAGCATTGTTGAAACAATGCCCGAGGAAAATATAATATATTTCGGCGATACGGCTCATGTGCCTTACGGCACGAGGTCACGGGAGCAAATAACCGAATATGTTCTCAGCGATGTTAAATTTCTGAGTACATTTGACCTCAAAGCAATTGTTATCGCCTGCAACACAGCCGATTCGATAGCGAGAGAAAAGGTTGAGGAAATTTATCCTCTGCCGGTTTTCGGAGTGGTTGACCCCGCTTCAAAGAAAGCCGCTTTAGCTACGAAAAACGGAAAAATAGGTGTTATCGCAACCAATGCAACCGTTAACAGCGGTGCTTATACCAAGGCAATTGCACGGTATAATCCCGAAGCTTCGGTTATGAATGCTGCCTGTCCTCTGCTTGTGCCGCTTGTTGAAAACGGCAGATTCAGAAAAGATGATGTGGTAATAAATACGGTTATGCGGGAATATCTTGCTCCGCTTAAAGCAGAGGGCATAGATACACTTGTGCTCGGCTGTACTCATTATCCGCTTCTTTATGATGTTATTGCTCAGATGATGCCCGATGTCAACATAATCAGCTCGTCCGTTGCGGCGGCTTCGGAACTGAAAAACGGCCTTGAAAAGCTCGGGCTTCTCAATGACCGCGGCGGAGAAAGGCGTTATTATGTGAGCGACAATGCCGAATATTTTGAAAAAACCGCACTTGTGTTTATGGGTGACAGACTCGGCGGAACGGTTAAACAGATAGAAATTGACTGAAAAGAACGGTGAAGCTTAATGCCGGATAAAAAGGATAATCCTCATAAAAATCATCGTGCCCGTTTGCGTGAAACCTTTCGCAAAACGGGCCTTGAAAATATGCCGGACCATAATGTTCTTGAGCTGCTTCTGTTTTATTCGATTCCGCGTTCCGATACGAATGAGCTTGCCCACAGACTGATTGATGCATTCGGTTCGCTGCGCAGGGTATTTGATGCTTCGTATGAACAGCTTATGCAGATTGACGGTATGGGTGAGAGCTCGGCGCTTCTCATATCCTCCGTTCCGGCGCTTTGCCGCAGATATATGGAGAGCGGTTCAACGGGTAAAAT
Organism: Acutalibacteraceae bacterium; assembly: GCA_045600535.1. Classification (GTDB taxonomy): domain Bacteria; phylum Bacillota; class Clostridia; order Oscillospirales; family Acutalibacteraceae; genus CAG-177. The sequence goes on from JAZRYD010000014.1 coordinate 8,296, forward strand.
ATCGCTTGACGATACGGAAAATATAATCGCTTTTCTGAAAAACAAGTATTGCGGAGTTAAAACAGAAGTGTTTTATATGCTCTGCTTTGACGAGACCGGAAATCTGATAAACTGCTGCAAGCTCGGCGAGGGAACAACCGACGAAATACTCGTTGATAAGCGTGTTGCCGTGGGAACGGCGCTTAGAAACAATACCGATAAAATAATATTTGCCCACAATCATCCCAATGGCATCGCCTTACCCTCAAAAACCGACATAGGCTTCACGGAAAAATTCCGCGACCTTTTCGACTCAATCGGGCTTGACTTTATTGACCATATAATAATTGCGGGCAATGACGGTTTTTCAATGGCTTCGGTTGAAAAATTCAAAGGTCTGTTTTGCTGAGAACCTTTCTTAAATTTTCAATCGTTTCATCGTCTTTTTTGGGGCAATTGTTAATGCTCCCAAGCATTTTTTCAACGGCGCAAACCGCATTTTGAAGCTCAACAGAATATTCTTTATTAAGGCTGTCCGAATTGAGGGCGGCTTTTGCTTTATCCAGAAGGCGATATGAATCCTTTATATTTCTGTGTTTATTGAACTGCGGATATTTGCCGTTTATATCGGATATTTCTCCCAAAGCAATATCAAACGCAAGGCGCAGAGCGGTATTGTTTGTGCCGAGCTCGTGTTTCTGACCCTCAAAATACCACGCTTTATCAGCAAAATAAGCGGAAGCGGGGTCGATTGAGCCGTCGGGCAGGTGAGCCGTTCCGGGTGTGGTTGAAGAAATCTGAATAACGCCGTCCGTATCGGCATTTTCAGATGATTTCATCAGAGAGAGGAACGAAAAATCGTTGCTTCCCTCGCCGAATTTAAGGCCGTAACCGCTGATGAAATAAAAATCCGTTCCGTATTTTTGGTTCAGCTCATAAAATCTTGATTTGATATTCGACTGCGCATTATGGTATCTCTCGGCTTCCTCTTTTATTTCGCCGAGAAAAGCGTTCCGCTTAAATCTTTCGGGTGTGAAAAGTATTTTTGAAACCTCGTCATAGCGCTCCGACGGTATCAGTGCCATAAAAGTGGTGGTTTTCAGAAGCACCGTTTCAACGAATGCATCAAGCACCGTTCCGAGAGTTTTATGTAAATTTTCTTTTTTGGCTTTTTGTGCATATTCAAGCGCTTTTCCGTGTATCAGACAGCCGAGCTTTTTCTGCGCATCGGGAGCGGTGTTGAAAACAAGCATATCCGCAAGGGCATCGCTGCCGTTCCACGCTCCGACTATACTTATAACCTTGCTCACAAGCCCGCTTCCGTATTTATCGAGATAGGCGTTAACAACCGTTGCACCCATGCTCATCGGAACAAGTATAACCTTTCCCGTTGAGTCATTGCGCTTGGAAATAACGGTTTTAATCATTTCGTCGAGAGCATCGGCATCTTTATAGAGCCTTGAAAAGCTTGAATAATTGAAGCAATAAAGATTTTCCTCGCCGTATATATGCGAAAGTCTGTCGCAGGGAATATCTATGTACATTCTCGCAAGCAGGGAATCTTCGCAGTTTTCGATTCTTTTGCCGGAATTAAAATCTATGTGACGGAGCTCCGAAAACGGACGCGCCCCGTAAATACGCACATTCACTTCGTCCGTCAGTTTCCCGTCACGGTTCGGAATGCAGTATTTCATAATTGCGGAAACGGTGTTCCTTGCACGCACGGGACGCAGGCCTCTGCCCGTAAGCATTGATAATGCGGCTTCGGCGGCAAGCAAGCCTGTGTTGACATAATCCTTTATTCCGAAATCGTTGAATAAAAGCCTGCCTGAACGCGGAAAGAGATTCCAGCGGTCGGGATATTTATCTGAAAGCGTGCTCCAGGTCTGACCGATTCCCGTAACAAAAATTATGGGCTCGGACGGTTTTCTGTTTTCCATCTTTATTCCTCTTAAATAATATTTTCGTATGCCATTTCCATTATCTTGGAAAGAGCAACGGCATCATCAACCGTGTACGGAATGGGAGTACCGTTCACCATACCGTCTATCCACATTTTCATCGGTGAGGGCAGAGCCGCGGGAAGCTTCGGGAATACCCAGCCGTTTCCGATATTGTAGCAGGTTCTGTCTAAGAATCCGCCGCCGAGAATAGTTCCCTTTGAGCCGACTATTTCAAGCTCAAACGGATTGTTTTCGGCAACAAAGCCCGTTTCGCTCACTCCGATTGCACCGTTTTCATAAGTGATAACCGTAACGGCATTATCTTCAACGGAATTAACCTTGACATGAGTGAATGCAGAAACAACCTTAACGGGTTCACCGAGAATCCAGTTGAGGAAATACATCGAATGAGCGCCCAAATCCATCATCGCTCCGCCGCCGCAGGTCTTTTTATTATAGAATGTTTCGGGAAGCCAGCCTGCCGATGCGCCGTTATGGGCGTTTCTCATGCGGCAATAGTTGACCGTTCCGATAAGACCGCTGTCAACAGCCTGCTTTATCCATTGAAAATCCGACCTTGAACGCCACGGGAACGAGATGCAGAATTTAACTCCCGCACTCTTGACCGCCGCCGCAACATCAAGAGCATCTGCCTCGGTGAAGCAGAGAACCTTTTCGGTGAAAATATGTTTTCCGGCGATTGCGGCTCTTCTTATTACCTTTTTGTGCAGGTCGGTGGATGTGCACACCATAACGGCATCAACATCTTTTCTGCCGAGCATTTTTTCATAGTTCGGCTCAAAATCGCAGCCGTATTTTTCGGCATATTTTTTGCCTTTTTCTTCGTCGTTATCCCACAGAACCGTTATCCTGCAATTCGGGTCTGAGGCAATTTCGTTTGCATAGCCTTCAAAATGAACATGCCATGTTCCGACAAGCGCAACATTTATCATAAAAGAACACCTCTCTTTTTGCCTTATAATAACATAATTTTACATTTACTTCAATAGAAAACCGAAAAGATTGACAAACGGTGCAAATAAAATATATAATTAGGTGTAAATAACCGAAAGGAATTTTCGATATGAGCAAAAATTTCAAGTTGGGCTTCAACACATTTGAAGATGATGTTTTAAATTCCGCTCCGAGCTTCGAGCTTACCTCCGATAACGGAAAGAACGAGGATTTCGTGGTATGCCACTTTGACCCTCAGAGGGGAACGGTTGACGAAGCGTGTGAGCACGCCGAAAAGGTTGCCGAAAAGCTCAAAGAAAGGAACACGGAGTTTATTGCAAACTTTGAGTTTCAGAATTTTGATTATGCAAGCAAGGGCAAGGACGGCTATGAATGGGCGAACCGCCCCGACGGAACGCATCTTCTGAACCTCCCCGATAAATTTATATCTGCGCTTGCAAAATGCGGAAATCTTGCCGGAATTATGTATGACGAGCTTGAACACGTTATAATCAACCGCAACAAGTCAATTGAGCTTTCGTCAAAATTCAGGAAAAGCATTCCGGCATTTCCGCTTTCAAAGAGCAAAAGCGTTTTTGAGCAGGGAGAGCTTCTCGGCTCTCAGCTTAAAAAATATGCCGAAAAAATCAAAGCTGCGGGCGCTCCCGCTCTTTGCGGAGAACACGTTTTCCCCGTGCTGTTCCATAAGTTTGCCGAAAACGGACTTACTCCGAATTTCAAATCTCAGAAAGAAACCTTTTCCGATATTCAGTATTCGATAGCGGCGGGAGCGGCGATTGAATACGGCACGGAGCTTTGGAACTGCGTTGATTTGTGGTTCAGGCTGACAAATCCGGGTCACACCCCCGAGGAAATGTATCATAATCTCGTTTTCTCGTATCTTGCAGGAACGAACAGGGTTTATGTTGAAAGCTGTCACCCGTTTGTTACCGACGGAAAGCTGAACGACTACGGAAAAGCGTTTGTTAAATTCAGCGGCGAATATAAGGACAAGGAAAGAAGCTACGATGTTCACAACCTCAGGCCCGAAATTGCGATAATCAGATATGACGACTCCTTCTGGGGACAGAATGACCCGATTATGTGGCGCAGAGAGCTTTTCGGAAACAGCAAAATTCACCCCGATTTCAGGTCGGGAGAATATCTTAAGGTATTTCATATAATCACTCACGGCGATGCCGGCAGGAACGGCTTCTGCTGGGGCAGAGTATCACCCTGGTCGTTAAGACGCCACCGCTCATTTGCTTCGCTTAACAATGCGGTTGTGTTTGACGGCAATGTGCGCAAAAATGCGCTTGAAAGTGTGAAGCTCTGCTTCCTCTGCGGACATCATATTTCGGACGAAACACTCTCCGATGTTGCCGCGCTTGTTAAAGAAAACGGGCTTACGGCGGTTACAACGGCAAGATTTGCACCCGAGCATATAAAGAACCGCATAAACGGCTCATACTGCGAAATAAATGACGGCAAGGGCAAATGGATTGTTATCGGCAGTTACCGTTCGGCGAAGCTCAAAAAATCCGTCAAGCCGTTCATCGGAGAAAAGAACGAAATAAGACTTGTTTTTGAAAACAATACCGTAAGACTTAAAATATCCGAAAATGGCGAAGCTTTTGACATTTTCGAAGAATGAAGGGATTTTCGTGCGTAAGAGACTGAAATTAAATATTTATGTATTCGGGTGATAAAATGAATATGTTTGAAAAATATGTTTCAAATACCCTTGCTTCAAACGGAAATCAGACCTTTATGCTAAGAAGCCCGGGAGCAAAACCGTCAACGGGACTTATCTTTTTAAAGGTTTTCAAAGGCGGCATATTTAATTATGTTTTTGCCTTTTCCGATGTTATCGACAGCACTTTTGCAGACGGCTTTGTGAGTAAATGCAACGATGTCTGCCCGTGGAAAATCGAAGCGCTTGAAGCGGCGCCCGCAGACGAATGCGAACCGAAATCGGCATTCAAAAACGGCTTTAAGCCCGTAACCTTTTCGGGCAAAGGGTCAGCCGATATTACGGGCGAAAAAATCACCTTTTCCGACCCCGTGAGCCTTGAAGCCGATAAATATATCTGTCTTAAAATCACTTTTTCGGGCAGAAAAGTGCCTTATCACCCCGAAAGTCAGATAAGAATGTTCAGAAAGTCGGGGATAGGCTGGAAATATTCTCAGGAAGTGCCCGTTCCGCTTTTCACGGGTATTGAAAGAAACGCCGAAAAAAGGATAGCATTTATGGGTGATTCCATAACTCAGGGCATAGGAGCAGCCTTTAATTCATACCGCCATTATGCTGCCGCTGCCGCCGAAATTCTCGGAGATGAATATTCATTCTGGGATTTGGGCATAGGCTATGCGAGAGGAGCAGATGCCGCCGCCGACGGAGCGTGGCTTGCAAGGGCAAAGGAAAACGATGTTGTTACTGTATGCTTCGGCGTTAACGATATGTTTCGGGGCAGAACGGTTGAGCAGATTAAAGCCGACCTTGAAACTGTAGTTTTAAAATTAAAGGAAGCGGGAACAAAGGTTATAATCCAGACCGTACCGCCGTTTGATTATGACGAGGTTCACGCCGAAATGTGGAGAGAAATAAACGCATTTATCAGAGCCGAGCTCAAGCCGAAAGCCGACGGATTTTTCGATACGGTGAATATTCTCTGCGCCGACGGCGAAAAAACGGGCAGAGCCGTATACGGCGGACACCCGAATGATGAAGGACACAGGCTGTGGGGAAATGCGCTTGCGCCGATTATAAAATCGGTTTTAATTAAAGATTTATATGATTAACTTTTTCTTTTCGTAAAAAAGTAAAAACAGAAAATTTGTAAAACCGCTGTATGAGCCTAAGTTCACGCAGCGGTTTATTTTAATTTGCATAATTGTAAATTATTCGGTAAAAATAGCTTTGAAAAACAATTCGGAGGGTGAGTTTATGCCTGAAAGAATAGGCAGATACACGCTTTCTCTGCCGTCAGGACCGTCGGTTATCGGATATGCGGCGGTGGTCGGAAAAAAAGAGAGCGAGGGGCCGCTGGGCAGAGAATTTGACTATGCTTATGATGATGCGGCAGCAGGTGAAAGCTCGTGGGAAAAGGCGGAAAGCATTATGCACGCCGATGCCGTAACCAGAGCGGTTGCAAAGGCGGGAATATCGCCGTCAAACGCCGATGTTATCTTTGCGGGTGACCTTTTGCCTCAATGTATGGGAACAAGCTTCGGCGTAAGAGCGCTTGATATTCCTCTTTCGGGCGTTTACGGCGCTTGTTCAACTATGGCTCTTGCACTTGCAAATGCGGGATTATGGGTTGACTCGGGAGCGGCAAATATTGCGGTTGCTTCAACCTCGTCTCATTTCTGCTCTGCCGAAAAGCAGTTCAGAATGCCGCTTGAATACGGCGGTCAGAGAGCGCCGACCTGCCAATGGACGGCAACGGCGGCGGGAGCGGCGGTGATAGGAAAAAGCGCTTCACCCGTATATATAGACAAAATCACTATCGGCAGGATTCAGGATTTCGGCGTTAAAGACCCAAACAATATGGGCGCTGCCATGGCTCCTGCTGCGGCAAGAACCATTGCCGATTTTCTGAATGATACGGAAACATCTCCCGATGATTACGATATGATACTCACGGGTGACCTCGGAGCGATAGGTTCCGAGCTTCTCAAAAAGCTTTTAAAAGAAAATGAAAATTATGATATTTCATCTGTGCATAATGATTGCGGAATGATGATATTCGATGCGAAAAAGCAGGCGGATATAAATGCGGGCGGTTCGGGCTGCGGCTGCAGCGGTGCGGTTGTCTGTTCGCATATTCTCAGGAGAATGGAGCAGGAAGAACTGAAAAGTGTGTTTTTTGCCGGAACGGGTGCTCTGCTTTCAAGCGTTTCTCCGCTTCAGAATGAAACCGTTCCGGCAATTGCACACGGAGTACTGTTAAGGAGGCGTGAAGATTGAAAGAATTATCAAAAATGATAAAAACCGTTGATACGGCGATGTCGGCAATAAAATTTATGAATATTATCAAAAAGGCGGTTTGCATATCGGCGGTTATGGTGTGCGGATTATATTTATTCAAGCTCCGCAAAGCCTTATGAAAGGACTGAATTTATGAAACAGAACGTTGCCGTGAAAATGGAAAAAGCGGCTGTCGTTTTTAAAAAATGCGCCAAAAAGAACGGTTTATCCGCTTCGGGCTGGCTGACTGATAACTATTATATTCTTGAAGGCTCTGCGGTACGGGCGGCGGCTGAATGCAAAAAGCTTCTCAAAACAAAGAAAGGCTCGGATATTCTTCCGGGTCTTTTTGATACCTGCACGGAAATTTGTTTATCAGGTGTTCTGCCCGACGAAACGGAGCTTGCCGAAAAGCTGAAAGCCGTTTGCAAAAGCGCCGCCGAATGCTCGTTCCTGCCGCTTGCATTTACCTGTGCTCTTGTTGAAAAGGGCGCAGAGGGAGCGGCCGAAAAGAATATAAAGCTGCTTGCAAACAGCGTTAAATCCCTGAGAAAGCTTGAAGAAACGGATTTTGAACGGATAAGCGAGAGACTCAATCCCTGCGAGGAAATGCTCAGAGCCGACCCTGCCGGAATATATCCGGTTTCGGACAGCAGAACCAAAGCCGCATACAGAAACTCGATTTATCTGCTTGCCGCAAAAAACGGAATATCCGAAACAGAATTTACCCGCAGGGCGCTTGAAAAAGCGAAAAAGAACGGTGAACACATCGGAAAATATGTTTTCGCTTTTCCGAAAAGGCGAAAAAGGGGAACGCTTTTTCTTATTATGGAAATTCTGTTTCCCGCATTCTGCGCCTTTGCGGCGGGAGTGCTGATGAACAGCGTTTTTGCGGCGGTTGCGCTGTATTTTCCGCTTTGGGAAATATTCAAAGGCTCTGTTGAAAGAGCATCGCTCAGCGGCGTTGCGCCGAGGTTTTTGCCGTCGCTCGACCCTTATAACGATGACATAATTCCCGAAACGCTGACCGTTGTTTCAACCATTATGCCCGAACCCGAGAAAGCCCGTGAAACGGGTGAGCATCTTGAAAATGTTTATCTCGGCAACAGATGCAAAAAGCTTAAAATATGCTGCCTTGCCGACCTCAAGGGGGCGTCAAAACCCGTTGTGGCGGGCGATAAGGCGGCAATAAAGGCAATGGTATCCGTAATTGAAGAGCTTAATAAAAAATACGGAGGCGGCTTTATTCTTGCCGTGAGGCAGAGAAGCTATTCCGAAACTCAGGATGAATTTACGGGCAGGGAGCGCAAAAGGGGAGCAATAACCGACCTTGTTAAGGCAATCAAGGGTGACCCGTCGGGATTTTCCGTGCTGAAAGGCGATATGAGCACTCTGCATTCGGTTAAATATATTGCCGCTCTCGATGCCGATACTCTGCCCGAATTTGACGGAATCCGTGAGCTTGCCGCAATTGCGGCGCACCCGCTCAACAGACCGAAAATAAAAAACGGCAGAGTGGTGAGCGGTTACGGCATATTCGTTCCGCATTCGGTAAACAGACTCAGCGGCGAAAAAACCTCGTTTTTTGCAAAAATAATGGCGGGCGAAAGCGGACTTTCCGCATATGATACGGCTTCCTCGGAGCGGTATAACGATTTGTTCGGTGAGGGAATTTTCTGCGGCAAGGGTCTTATTGATATTGAAGCATTTTATTCGCTTCTCTGCGACGGGCTGCCTAAGGAAAGAATACTGAGCCACGATATAATCGAAGGCGGCATCTTAAGAGCGGGATATGTTCCGAAAGTGCAGATGACTGACGGTTTCCCGCAAAGTCCGATAGCCTATTTTCTGCGTCTTGACCGCTGGATAAGGGGTGACTGGCAGAATGCGCCGTTCATTTTCGGCAGAAATCCGCTGAATGCTCTCTCAAGATACAAGCTTCTCGATAATCTCAGGCGAAGCGCAACACCCGTTATCTGTACGGGACTTATAATTGCAAGCGTATTTATGAAAAACCCGGTTTCCGCGGTTGTCTGCATCGCTTCGCTGCTTGCGCTGGTTTCATCGGAGCTTTTCTCGGGCCTTAATTCTCTTATTCACGGCGGATTTTCGGCGCTGTCGGCTCTTTTTTATTCTCAGATTCTGCCGTCGGCTCTCGGAGCGTTTTCAAGAGCTTTTATTTCACTTGCTTTTTCTGCCCGTGAAGCCTTTGTATCGCTCAGAGCAATAACCAAAGCCCTTTGGAGAATGCTTGTCAGCAAAAGAAACCTGCTTGAATGGACAACGGCGGCAGGCGGCGAAAAAAAGAATATCGGGAAAAAGAAAATTTTATCCTGCATTCCGGCGGCTGCTGTTTCGGCATTCCTGATTGTTTTCGGTTCTCCGCTTCATAAGCTCATCGGATTTATCATTCTGTTTGATATTCCGCTCGGACTTTTCGGCGATAAGAAAAGCAATATCGGAAAGGGTGAGCTTTCTCAGCAGAGCAGAGAACGCCTTGCCGATTATACTGCGGCGGCATGGGGATATTTTGAGGAGCAATGCGGAAGAGAAAACAACTTTCTGCCGCCCGATAATATTCAGCTTGCGCCGGCAAGAGCGGTTGCAAAGCGAACCTCTCCGACCAATATCGGGCTTATGCTTGTTTCTCTGCTTGCGGCGAGAGATATGGGATTTATCACAACGGGCGAAATGTGTATGCGTTTGAGGCTGAGCCTTTCAACCGTTGAAAAGCTTGAAAAATATCACGGAAACCTGCTCAACTGGTACAGCACAGAAACGCTTGAACCGCTTTTGCCGAAATTCGTTTCAACCGTTGACAGCGGCAATTTTCTCTGCTGTCTTACCGCTCTTGCGGAGGGCTTAAAGGAATATGCCGCCGAATATGCGGGAATGGACGCGCTTATTTCGAGAATAAGAAAAATTGCCGATGAAACCGACCTTACTCCGCTTTATAACAAGGAAAGAGCACTTTTCTATATAGGGATTGATGCGGAAACGGGCAAGCTCAGCGAAAGCTGCTATGACCTTTTTATGAGTGAAGCGCGAATGACCGCATATTATGCCGTTGCAAAGAGAATTATTCCGAAAAAGCATTGGGGAGCGATGGGCAGAATAATCGTCAGCAAGGGCAGATACAGCGGGCTCGTTTCGTGGACGGGTACGGCGTTTGAATATTTTATGCCCGAGCTTTTTATTCCGTCACCCGTCGGAAGCATAACGAATGAATCGCTCCATTTCTGCATTTACTGTCAGAAAAAACGCTGCGGCAAAAAGCCGTTCGGAATATCCGAAAGCGGATTTTATGCCTTTGACAGCGAACTGAATTACCAATATAAGGCTCACGGCGCTCAGAAAATCGGATTGAGGCGCGGGCTTAATGATGATTTGGTTATCTCACCTTATTCAAGCTTCCTTATGCTTGCGGCTGCCCCCGAGGCATCGGTCAGAAATCTGCAAAGGCTTGAAAAATATGGTGTAACGGGAAAATACGGCTTCTTTGAAGCGGTTGATTATACAAGATGCTCCGAAAACGGCGGCTTTTCGGTTGTCAGCTCATATATGGCTCACCATATCGGAATGAGCATAATCGCCGCAGATAATGCGCTCAATGAAAACCGTATGCAGAAAAGATTTATGGCAGATGTTGATATGCGGGGAGCGGCAAGTCTGCTTGAAGAAAAGATACCCACGGGTACAAAAGCGTTCAGGGATATTCGTCAGAGAGAAACTCCGAGAATAAGGGAAAGAACGCAGAGCGCGGATATTCAGATAAATGCTCCGTCACCGTATTCTCCTCGGGTGTCCGTTTATTCAAACGGCAGAATGAGCTGTTTTATATCGGACTGCGGAACGGGAGTTACCGTTTTTGACGGAATGGATATAAATGTGCGTGACCGTGACAATATTGCAAGACCGCAGGGAGTTTTTGCCGTTTTCGCGGCGGAAAACGAGAAAATTCCGTTCACAAAAGGGCTTGACAGAGCTTCAAAGGCGGTATACGGCTGTACCTTTATGCGAGACAGAGCAGAGCACAGAGCCGAGAGCGGAAATATTAAACTCAAAATGACAACGGGGATAACGAAAAACGGCAATTGCGAAATCAGGAGCTTTACCGTTGAAAATACGAGCCACCATGAAGCGCTGAACGGTAATCTGTTCGTATATTTTGAACCGTGTCTTGAAAAAAGCGACGTATTTTTACGGCACCCCGCTTTTTCACGGCTGTTTATCACCGATGAATATGACGGCGTGCGGAAATGTATGGTGTTCAGACGCAGGAACAGTACAGACGGTGCATCGTGTGCTGCTGCGGCGGGATTTGCCGATGCAGATGCGGAATATACCGGCTCACGGGAAACAGCTCTGCAAAGTCCCAACGGAATTTTTTCCGTCGGAGATAAAACCGCATACGGCGGCGAACAAGGGAATCCCGACTGCTGCTGCGCGTTCAAGGTGAATATCAGTCTTGCGCCGAGAGAAAAAACGGAAAAAAGATTTATAATTTCGGCAGATGAAACCGCCGACGGTGCATTGAGTGCATTTGCGGCGGTATGCTCGGCTAAACGCAGTTTGAAGCTTGCTCCGAACCCGTTTTACGGTGATGCGGTTACGGCGGCACTCTCGGGGAATCTTCTGCCGGATATTCTGTTTCCGCACGCTCCCGCAGCCTGCGGCGAACCGTGTTTTTCAATAAACGATTTGTGGTGTCTGGGCATTTCGGGAGATATTCCGATTATCTCCGTTGAGGTTGATTCGGCAGACGAAGCCGAAAATATTCTGCCGTATATCCGCTTCAATAAGCAGATAAGAAACTCCGGAATACCGACCGACCTTGCGGTAATTTATTCAAACCCGAGCGGCTATCTTGACCCCGTTACGGATAAGGTGAAAAAGCTGATGAATGCCGAAAGCTGTTCGCTGATGACGGGCGTAAAGGGCGGTGTTCACCCGATAAATTCGGCAAGATATGAGTATGTGAGTATGCTTGCGCTCAAAACCCTTTCCGCAGTATATTCGGGTGTTGAAAAAGAGACTGCTGCCGCCGCAACCATCGCTGCGAAACCGATTGCCGTTATTGATAAAATCGCACACGAAAAAGTTGACAATGTAAAGGCGTTTAACTTTACAGATGGTAAAATAAATATTAAAAAAGGACCGTATACCGTTGATATTCCTTGGATTCACATTATTTCCGGCAAGACGCTCGGAACCATGGTATCTGACAAGGCTCTGGGCTTTACATGGGCGCTGAATTCCGGTGAAAACAAAATAACGCCGTGGTATAACGACAATATGTCGGATAACAGGGGGGAAGCTCTTTTTTTGAAAAAAGGCGGCGTAATTTACGACCTTGCGGCAATATCCGATGTGATTTTTACGCCCCGAAAAGCCGAATGGAAATGCAGAACGGACGGACTCGAAATTTCGTTTGAGGTTACCGTCGGAGAACTGGCGGCGGTAAAACGGTGCAGGGTAAATATTAAAAATAATTCGGCTTCCGAAACCGATTTTGAATTGCTTTATTCAATCATTCCCGTGCTAGGCGAGAGCAGAGAAAGAGCCTCGGCATTTTCGTATAAACGGATTGAAAACGGCGGTGTGATTTCAAATGCTCTTTCCCCAATAAAGGGTGCTGCCGCCCTTCAATGTGTGCGTGCGGATTCCGTAAATTTTTCACGCAGGGAAATTTTTTCGGATACCGAAAAGTCCGATTTCTCCGATGATATATGTCTTGCCGTCGGCAGAAAAATTTCTCTTGCCGTCGGCGGAAGCATTTCCGTAACGTTCGCTCTTTCGTGGGGTGCGTGCGAAAGCGCCGCAATAAAGGCAGCCGATATTTTTGACCCGTCATTTTCCGGATTTTGCGGCAAAAAAATCGAAAGCGGCAATGAAAAGCTTGATATTTTCTGCAATTCATTTCTTTATCCGCAGATTAAATCCTGCCGTTTTCTTGCAAGAACGGGATTTTATCAATGCTCGGGCGCTTACGGCTTCCGTGGCCAGCTTCAGGACAGCCTTGCATTCATCGAAACTGAACCGATTCTGACCCGAAATCATCTGATTAAGTGTGCTGCCGTGCAGTTTGAGCAGGGTGATGTACTCCATTGGTGGCATATTACCGTAAATTCGGTTAAAGAAATTCACGGAATACGAACAAGATGCAGCGACGATATGCTGTGGCTGCCGTATGTTTTCTGCGAATATCTTAATAAAACGGGCGATGAGGATATACTCAAATTCAAAATCCCGTATATAAAGGGCAGAGAGCTTCGGTTCAGCGAAAAGGAATGTTATATGCAGCCGGAGAGGTCGGAGTTTGCCGAAAGCATTCTGTATCATTGCATCAGAGCGGTTGACCGCTCACTTCGATTCGGCGAAAACGGTATGCCTCTTATCGGTTCGTGCGATTGGAATGACGGCTTCAGCGACGCCGGAAGCGCCGGCAAGGGTGAAAGCGTTTGGCTTGCGATGTTTCAGATAATAGTGCTTAAAAGAATGAGCGCAGTTTGCCGCAGATTCAATGAGACCAAAAAAGCAGACGAATATGATAAAGCTGCGGCGGAGCTTGTTCAAAGAACCGAGAATTTTGCCTGGGACGGTGACAGGTATATCCGAGCCGTGCTGAAAAACGGAGTAAGCCTCGGCAGAAACCGTGATTTCATTGACATTCTGCCGCAGGCGTTTGCGGCTTTTGCAGAGGAATTTGACCCGGAAAGGGTGAAAACCGCATTGAATACGGCATATGAAAAGCTCTTTGATGAAGAAAAGTCCGTTATAAAACTGCTTTCTCCGGCGTTTGACGAATACGAGAGAAATTCGGTCGGTTATATAGCCTCATATCCCGACGGAATCCGTGAAAACGGCGGTCAGTATACACACGGTGCGGTGTGGCTTGCGATGGCTTTTTTCAAAATCGGAGATACGGAAAAGGCGATGAAGCTTGTTGAAGCGCTTCTCCCGCTCAACAGATATGCCGATGAAGCCTCTGCTGTGCGGTACAGAGCGGAACCGTATGTTATGCCCGGCGACGTTTCAACCTCAGGCAGGGCGGGGTGGACTCATTTCACCGGCTCGGCAGCATGGTTTTACAGGTGTATACTCGAAAACCTTCCCGAAATCCGCAGATTTTATGATAAGAAGTGTAAAGGCGAATAGCTTTACAGATTGTAAAATTACAGGATTTATCGGTAAAAAGCAAAGAAAAACCACACTTCCCGAAATCTTTTTTCAACTGAAAATCGGTTTCGGGAAGTTTTGCTATGCAAGTAAAACACCTTTACAGTTTAAAAAATCAGTTCTTTATACGAAAATAACGCGATTTTTTCTATACATTTTATATATAGTGCATTGTGCGTATGGGCAAAAGTGCGGAAATACGGCACGTATGTAAAGCTGAAATACTTTACAGGAAAGCTGTGTTTGAACCCGCTGACAAGATTAACAAAAACGCGAATATAATATTGTGAGGTTTTAACAAATTATTAAATAAAGTTTTCAAAGATGTTGACATCGGCAACTTTTTTAGGTATATTTATTATGACCATATAGTGGTTTATTGGGTGAAGTGCAACCTTTTTCGGGCGGCGTTACCCTATGAACCCCGGGTGGATAAAAATTTGCAGATTGTGACTGCTGCTTTGCGCCGTAATTATCAAGGCGTTGCGGCGCAGGCAAAATCTAAAAGGAGGTCGGTCACGGCGCATATCCGAATATGAAGCTTTTGCGTAAATTACGGAAAAGCCTGAATTTGCGATATGCAATCTGAAAAGAGTTATCCGTATCCCTTATTACAATGTGTAAATATTTTATGGAGGTGCACAATTTTGAAAAAGTCAACCAGAATTTTTTCGCTCTTTATGGCTCTGATGATGCTCGTAGGCTGTTTTTCGGTAATGGGCAGCGCATATCAGGCATATAAGGGTAATGCGGTCAAGTATAACGATATTGATGCTGCAACTTTCACAACAGAGCAGTATGCATCAATGGGTCTTGACGAAGTAGACCGTATGCTTGCAGAAGAGCAGCTTAATGTCAATGTATACATAGGCACTCTTGATGTTACCAGTATTGATAACGCAGTTGCCAGCCTTGAAGATCTTCTCGGCAGCGTTTCAACGCTTCTCGGTATGCTCGATGATGCCGCGGATCTCAGCATTGAGCCTCTCAGAGGTAAGCGCAGAGCTTCCGGCACAATAGGCGGAATCGACGCTGACCTTGCAATCGTTTACTCGGTATTTGATTTCCTTTCCGCAAATGCAGGTATTTTTGAGCATTATGCAAACGGCACATTCAGCCTCGGTATTCTCAACTCCTTCGTTGAAGAGTATGTTTTCAATGTAAGAGAGCTTCTTATCGGTCTTGTTTACGGTGCTACCAATGCAGGTAAAGCAGAGGATTACGATTACTTTGATGCAAAGGAAGACGGCAAGGCAAATGCAGGTCTTCCCACCAAGTATCTTGATACTTCAAAGGGTATGCTTATTCTTCTTCAGGACCTTATCAATGAGCTTGTTCTCGGTAACTGGGAACTTCTTGACCCCTACTTTGATAATAAGTACGACAGCCATGAAGAGGTTATGCCCGGTTTCTATCAGTTCAAATCAGGTTCGGCAACCGGCGCTGATGTAAGCGATGAAGCAATTGATACCGGAAAATACGACTACTATGGCTGGGTTCATCCCGATAACTGGGTAACCGTAGGTCTCGGCGATGCTATCAGAGTTGCCAACGGCACAAAGACTCCTCCCGCACCGAGCTATACTCTTATGGACATCACCGGCAATGTTTACGGCTATGATTTTATCGAAGCTCTTCTTCAGAAAGCATTCAACTATATCCTCGTTCCGGTTCTCAACAGAGATACGGTTCGTTGGCTCAAGAAAGAATGCGGTTATACTTTCCTTGAGAAGTATGACAGCAAGCAGATTTATGATGCCGGCACAAAGACTTGGATAGACAACCCCGACTATGACGAAAACTACGGCGGCGAAGCTCCTGTTGATATCGCCGACAACGCTCTTTACAACCTTTTCGAAACCGAAAATCTTAAAATAAACAAGATTACCGTTGCGGCAGGCGATACCCTCTTCTCACAGCTTGACAGAATCCTCGGCGAATTTGTTAACCAGGTTCTCAAGATTAAGAAGGATCAGAAATCCGCAAGCGGCAATTCATGGACTTGGTCCGGAAACAACGCTTCTCTCTTTGATGATGTATGCAGCGTTGCAAAGTTCGTTCTTGCAGAAACAGGCGATGAATTCCTTTCAAGCCATGTTGAAATCCTTCCCGCAAGCGAAATTATGGATATGAACAACCAGCAGGTTGTTTCCTACATCGCAAGGTCAATTGTTAACGCTTCCGTTGAGGGTATGTACATTCCTTCCGATTGCGAAACCGTTGCAGATGTAGCATATTCGGCAGTTGAGCAGATTCTCTGGCAGTATCTTCCTCAGCTCAGCTATACAAAGCCCGTTAAAGGTGCTATGACTTCCGAACAGTATAACGCAGCAATCGTTGACAAGATTCTCACTATGCTCGTGGATTATGCGGCATATGTTCTTAACCAGGAACTTGATATGAACCTTGAAGACGGTAATGACCCCATCAACAATGAAGGACTTCTTCCCTATCAGGGCGATAACGGCAGCTATGAAGATACAGCGGTTATCCTCGGCGAATGGGGCATCAAGACCTACGGTCCTGTTCTTGCTCTCAGTTATGAGCTTGATGACGGCAATCCGACTATCGGAGATTTCTGGACCGACCTTGATACAATAATAAATGCAATCCTTCCCATCAAGGATAAAGAGGGTAAGGGCACAATTATTGAAGCGAATATAAGTAAAGAGACTTATGTTGTTAAGTCACTTCTCTTAGACCACATTATTGCTCCCATTATGAATCTCAGCGCTGCAAATCTTCTTCAGCTCCTTGAAAAAAATGACCAGGGTCTGTTTGCAAATAACAACGGCGTTAAGATTATAATGACTATCCTTCAGAAGGTATTTGACCTTCTCTTCCCCAATGTTTTCAAGCAGGGCTTAAGCACAATTGATGCACTTCTTGATAACGAAACTCTCGGTTTCATGGTACACGACCTTATGAAGGTTCTCGGTACATCAAATGCAACCGGTAAAACAAATAACGTTACTCTTGTCGGCAGAGCAAAGGATATCGTTTATGTTGCTCTTCCGATAGTATGCCTTGTTCTCGGACTTTCCGATGACCAGGAATTCGGCGAACTCGAAAACTATATGCCCGACATTATTCCCACTATGGTTAAGAATGAGGACGGCGAACTCGTTTCGACCAACAGTGTTAAATTTGCTGTTTACAACGGCACAAGCGGTATCAATACCGGCTACACCGATGCAGACGGAAATGAATTTGTTGACGAAACTTACACTTACCATGTTTCCAAGATTTATGCAAACGGTATTAAGAACGGAGTCAAGAAAGACCTTTCCGCAAACATCGACAAGAATACAATCGGTGCCGGTGAAAGCGCCAATGTTACAATCAGTAACTTTGAAGAGGGAATGGTTGTTGTTCTTAACATCGAATACACCGTTACCGATGAAACCGGTGCAAACATGGCTTCACTCGTTAACACCAACTATGCTTATGTTTCATCAACAAATGTAGACGATGATGAAATTGAAGTTTCTATCCCTGTCGGCAACCGCAAGATTAAATATGAAAAAGAGATTTATATTGCAACCGGCGACAGCCTTTCAAATATAGCTGGCCACAACCTTCGTATTGAAGACTCCAACGAAAATAAAGATGTTGAAAGTCCCGGAACAACAGGTACCGTTACCGTTTCCAACGTAACGGTTGACAAGGGCGCATTTGTTCAGAAGAATGCAGGCGCAAGCATAGCATTCAACGGCAAGGGTGCAACTTATCTCATCAACCCCGTTCAGATTATATCGGGTATGGAGAGATTCAAGAAGAATGCAGACGGCAGCGACAACGGCGGTATCCCCGTTGGTGATTATGCAATCACCGCAACTCTCAATGTTGCCGGCACATCGGTTAATGTTCCCATCAATGTTCACATTTATGATGACTACGGCCTTGATTCAATCTTCTCAAGAGCAGTTGCGGCAAACCGTCAGTCAACCGATTATGATACCGAAAAGGATGACGGCAAAGCTGATGAACTTTGGACTGTATATACCACAGCTCTTAATAACGCGGCAACCGTTGCTCTTAAGCCGAAGAACGGTTCAACATTCCAGAGCGATATTTATTATGCAGGCGCTGATGCCGATAACAAGTATGAGCTTTATGCAAACGCCATCACCGATGCTATCGAAGCACTTTCCGAGTATGAGAAGTCATCCGGTACATCCGATATAGAAGCAGCTCTTGAAGAGTACAGCGGAATCAACTATGAGGTTAAGAGCTTCAAGTATGAAGGAAAGACATACTATTATAAAGAGTATATCGAGTACACAGACATTGATAATTACACATATTTCAGCTACAAGAACTATGTTCCTCACACCTATAAGAGATACAGAGAAGCAAAGAACAATGCTGAGGACCTTGTAAATTCACAGGTATGCTATGTATCCGGTCCTCTTCCCGCAGATGCAACAAGCGCAGAGCGTGCAAAGTTCGACGAAGAAATTGCTAAGGCAAATGAATTTGAAGCACCCGTAATCAGTGCTATTGAATCCAAGTATGCACAGCACATGGTTGAACTCATGGGCAGCCGTCTTATCCCGCTTGACGGTTGTGTTGATAAGCTTAACTATGTTTATACCAACCTTGTTCCCCTTGATAACGGCGTTTCTTACACCGCAAGCTCAAAGAAAGCTTTTGACGATGCATATGATTTCGCAGGTAAGGTTATTGCAAAGGGAACAGATGCTAAGCCCTCAACGATAAGCGACGCTCTTGTTGACCTCGTTGAAAGCTGGAAGATGCTTGAAGTCGGCGCAGATTATACAAAGCTTAATGCCGCAATCAACAACCAGGCAACTAAAGATGCAATCGCTCTCGGTACACCTGAAGAGCAGTTAAATCTTGAAGTTTACACCAACGACTCCTACACTGCATTCTACAATGCATATCAGACTGCTGTTCAGCTTGTTGAAGCGGCTCTCGGTACAAGTGACCAGTCACGCATTGACAACGCTGCCGATGCTCTCAACAATGCAAGAGATGCTCTTAAGGAATATGTTGCAGATACAGCTTCCTATTCAGTTGATACCACAATCGAATTCCTTACACAGAGAGATACACCGACACATCCCATCATTAATGATGATATGATAGTGTACTATCCCGACCAGTTTGCGGCTGCCGGTGTTGATGACCTTCTTTACGGTGTTCCTTTCTGGGCAGAGATGGACACCATTGCAAGCATTTTCAATACCGAAGGCTGTACTGTTGAAGTAACCGAATCCGAACAGGTGTATTATTCCTGCGGTACAGGTGCTCTCGTTGAAATCAAGGATTCAAACAACAATGTTATCCATACTTATATGGTTATCCTCAGAGGTGACGTAGACGGTGATGCGGACGTTCTTGACTACGACCTTCTTGAAATGACATACTGGATTGCAACAGTTGTTGACTGGGAACAGCCAGATACAGTTAAGTGGTATGCTGCCGGTGATGTTAACAATGACGGATACTGTGACCAGAACGACTACATTGACCTGTCCTTCTATCTTGCATGGGTAGGCGACATTACTCAGGATTATGCACCCATTGAGGACTATACCCCCGCATAATCAGTTGAATCAATATCCGGCTTGCAGAATCTGCAAGCCGGATGAAAGCAGATAAATCCAATACGCTGAATTCGGCAATTTACTGAATTTTAATCCTCACAAAAGGAGGTTAAAGACTGATGTCAAAATTTAAGCGTTCATTAAGCGCTATTCTTGCCGTCATTATGATGTTGAGCAGTGTAAGCTGTCTCGGCAGTGTTGTGTCTTTCGGCGCAGCATCATATGTAGAAGGCAAATCGGTAGTAAAGTCATATGAAGAGCTTTCCACTCAGTACAGCGGCAAGAACTTCCTGTATATGGCAGTAGACTACTATGAGGAATCAAACGGCAAGCTCACGGACTACTATGTAGACAAGGGCGAAATACTGGATGCATTCCTTTATATCAAGTCAAATCTGTATTTCAAGTCGGCAACGCTGATGTATATATTTGATAATACCGTATTTGACCATATTTACGGCGCGGACGGAGAGACACTTGCAACAACTGTTAAAATCGGAGAAACAGAATTCAATATAGCAAGCGCACAGCAGAGTGCAGCAAGTCCCGACAAGGTATTTGAAACCTTTGCGCCGTTTGCAATGAACACAAAGCACCCTGCATATACTTCAGATGCAGGTATCAGACCCGACTTATATACCGACCAGCTGGCAACGACAACGACAATTAAGTTCAGTCAGTATTACGCAGAAATAACCCCGTATGAAAACCTTGACCTTCTGAAGCTGACAACTAAAAAAGATACCACAGCCGATAAGAATGCCTACGCACCGATGACGAGCGATGATTACTTTATGACACTCAGACTCAAGGTTATCGGCGAAGAAGGAAAAACGGGTATAGCTCAGTTCAACCCGTATCTTTACAAGGTATCCGATACGAGTTCAAGGTCAAATAAAGCCGGCGATATGTCGCTCTTTAACGGAACAAGCAACAGCACAAATATAGCAATGAAGACCTATCTGAGCTACACCGGCAATGATGAAACAGATACCTTCCTTTGCAAAGATGCTATGGCAACCTTCACGGTCGGCAAGAATCCCGCAGGCGGTGGCGGCGGAGATACCGCAACTCATACTGCAAAGTTCGTTGTTGACGGTCAGACTGTATCATCAGATTCCTTTGCAGAAGGTGCGGCAATCACAAAGCCGGCATCAGATCCTTCAAAGACAGGCGCACAGTTCGCAGGTTGGGCAGTTGAAGGCACAACCACTCCCGTTACCACATTCACAATGGGTAAGGCTGATGTTACTTATGTAGCATTGTTCAAATATGCCGCAACATTTGTTGTTGACGGTGCAGCCTTCGGTGAGGTTAAGTATTATCTTCCCGGCGAAGCTATAACTGCACCCGCAAGCAGCGCAGTTGCAAAGACAGGATATGATTTCAACGGTTGGAGCCCGGCAGTAGGCACAATGGGTAATGCAGCTGCAACATTCACGGCTCAGTACACCGCTAAAACATATAATGTTTACTTCATGACGGATAGCTCAACAAGCTATATAAACAATACCGTTAAGTTCAACGGCAGCTACAACACCAATATCGGAACACCCTCAAAGACCGGTTATATATTCAATGGTTGGGTTGATTCAAAGGGTGATGCAATGCCCGCAACTCATACGATTGACGGCGATGTAACATATTTAGCATCGTTCACCAAGGGAACATTCAATGCCGTATTCAACGCCAACAACGGTCAGTTTGCTGACGGTTCAACAAGCAAGACTGTTTCTGTAGAATTCGGCGCAGCAATTACTGCTCCCGCAGCTCCCACAAGATCCGGTTACAGCTTCAACGGCTGGAATCCCACTGTAGGCACAATGGATGCAGAGGGCAAGACCTTTACGGCTCAGTGGAAAGCAGCTGAAGTCGGCGTAACATTTATGGACGGCGATAAGGTTATTGAGACCAAGACCGGAAGCTTCGGTTCTCAGATAGCTGCAATTCCCAATCCTGAAAAAGAAGGCTATGACTTTGGCGGCTGGGTAGACGGAGCCGGCAAGACTGTCAGCTTCCCCGTAACTCTCGGCGCAGATGCAATAGTAGTTTATGCTAAGTGGAATGCAAAGCAGATTTATATTGATTTCTTAGTTGACAACGTAAGTGCCGGCAGCGGATATCAGTATTGCGGCGAAACTCTTCAGACTCCCGGCGACCAGAGCAAGGTTGGCCATACCTTCAACGGCTGGGTAGATGCAAGCGGTGCTGCTGCTCCCGAAAAAGTTCCCACCAAGGCAACAACCTACTATGCTTCATTCACACCTATCAAGTACAAGGCAACATTCAATGTTCAGGGCGCATACTATGACTCGGTTGAGGCTGATTACGGTGCAACATTCGCTGCTCCGAAAGATCCCGAGGTTAACGGTTACGAGTTCAAGGGCTGGCTGAGAAGCGGTACACAGTCAACAAAGTGGACTGCCGCAACAACAATGCCTTATAACGGCGTTACCTATGAAGCAATTCTCGAAGCTAAGACATATAACGTTAAGTATTATGTTGATAATGTTGAGAAGTATGCAACAACAGCTAAGTTCGGTGATACCGTTCCTGCTTACACCTATACTCCGGCTTCGGGCGAAAGCTTCTCAGGCTGGAAGCTTGCAGACGGCAGCGCGGTTCCCGCAACAATGCCCGCAAACGACCTTCTTATCTACGGCACAACAGGTGCTGCAATGTACACCGTTACATTCAATATCAACGGTGAACTGTTCAAAACATCTCAGTTTGCATATGGCGAAAAGGTAACTGCTCCCGAGTATACTCCGGAAACCGGATATACTTTCTCAGGTTGGACAGTTCCCGACACCATGCCTGCAAGAGATATTACTCTTAACGCAACTCTTACAAAAGAAACTTATACTCTTAATTACTATAAGTTCCAGGGCGACGAAACCCCGTATGCAACATATCAGTTGAATTATAACGACACTCTTCCGACCGTAGGCGCTCCCGAGATTCCCGGATACGAGTTCGTTAAATGGGATACCGCATACACCACGATGCCCGCAAGCAACCTTGATGTTTATGCAAAGCTCAACCAGCTCAGCTACACAGTTAAGTTCGTTGACGCTGACGGAAACGATATTTCCGGCTATGTATGGACAGCAAAGCATTACGGCGATACTATCGCTGCTGCCGATGTTCCCACAGTTACTAAGGAAGGCTCAACCTTTAAGTTCTGGAAGGTTAACGATGAAAGAGCAAACTTCCCGTACACCGTAGGAGGAAATACCACATTCGTTCCCTATTTCTCAACTTCAGGCTATGATGTTAACTACTATGTTGACGGAGAGCTTAAGTACACAGATACATTTGAATACGGTCAGACCATCGTTTACCGCGCTGCTCTCACCAAGACCGGTTATACATTCTCCGGTTGGGCAGGCAAGACTGCTCAGGATATACTTCCCGAGACAATGCCCGCAGCAAATGTTGATGTTTACGGTACGTTTACTGCCAATAAGTACAATGCTAAGTTCTATCTCAGCGAAGCAGACCGTACGGCAGGTACAGCATGGAAGACGATTCCCACAGATTACGGTACAATCCCCGTAATTGAAGAAACCCCGACCAAGACCGGTTACACATTCCTCGGCTGGGCTCCCGTTCTCAGCAAGATGACAGAAGCAGGCGCCGAATATGTAGCAAGATTCTCGGCAGGTACAGTTAAGTACACCGTCAGCATTTACACAATGGGTACAAACGGCGAGTACGGCAATCCCGAGGTTAAGGAATTTGATGCCGATACCGACGAAACTGTAAGATATGATGCATCAACAAAGGTAGGCTTTACCCTTGATACAAACGGCAGCGTTCTTACAGGTAAGGCAGTTGCCGGCGATACTCCTCTTAATCTCAGCGTTTACTATATCCGTAATCAGTATACATTTACTGTTTCGGTAGACGGTTCTCCCGATAAGGATACAAAATATTACTATGAACAGGCTGTTCAGACTCCCGCTGACGGAGTTAAGGAAGGCTACACCTTCAAGGGTTGGGACGGAACTGTTCCCGCAACAATGCCTGCAAAGGATGTTAAGGTAGCAGCTAAGTTCGCAATCAACCAGTACAGCCTCGTATTCGATACCAAGGGCGGTTCCACCGTAAGAACCATAACGGCTAACTACGGTGCAGCTATCAGCAAGCCTGCTGATCCGACCAAGGACGGATATGACTTCGACGGTTGGGATTCCGATATTCCCGCCACGATGCCTGCACTCGGCGTAAACGGTGCAACAAAGACCATTACCGCCAAGTGGAAAGCAAAGCAGTTTACAATCACATTCGCAAATACCGGCGATACAACAATCGAACCCATAACAGCAGACTTCGGTACTGCAATCGTTGCTCCTGCGGCTCCCACTAAGAAGGGCTACACATTCGCAGGATGGGATATTGATGTTCCCAAGACGATGCCTGCATCGAGCCTCACCATTACCGCACAGTGGACTGCAAACAAGTATGACGCAATATTCGTTATTGACGGTCAGGAAGTTAAAGTTCCCACAGCGTATGGCGAAATCCCCGTTGCTCCAGAAGCAGTCAAGAAGGGCTATGAATTCACCGGTTGGGATAACGAACTCGTTGCAATCGGCACGGAAGGTGCAACCTACACCGCAGAATTTACTGCTAACAGCTATGATGCAATATTCAATGCAGCAGGCGGTAAGTTCGCAGATGATAGCCTCACCAAGACTGTAAAAGATGTTGAATTTGATACAGCGATTACGGCTCCTGCCGACCCGACAAGAGAAGGCTATCAGTTCAACGGCTGGTCACCTGAAGTTGACAAGATGACCGAAGAAGGCATGACCTTTGAGGCTCAGTGGATTCAGGACCTCAACTACTGCCGTGTTAAGGAAGTAACCCGCGTAACCACACCTGTTTACGAAGACCAGGTTGCAAATTATGCAATCAAGGTTGAGGGCTCACCCGTTAAGGTTATGTTTGCAATGACAGGTGTCAGCGCAACATGGACTTACGACAGAAAAGATACTCCCATCAATACTGCCGTAGGATACGAAACCGGTCTTGTAAGCATCGTTGCTTATGATAAGGACGATCAGGAAACCACTAACCCGGACGAAGTTGCATATGAAATCTGGACTGTAAGAGCTGTATTCACAGAAGGCAAGTACAGAGTTCGTGCAAAGGTTAACCACGATGAAAGCTCTTGGGAATCCATGGAGGTTGCCAAGGAATTTGAAAACATCTATGATATTAAACCCGTTGATACAACAGTAATCAAGAGCAGCGCTGTTGATGTTGATACTGTTAAGCGCGGCGAATATGTAACATTTACAGTTGTTGCCAAGGAAGATGTTAACAGAATCAGATTCGTAAGAGAAACTGAGGACGGACTCAAGGCAGTAACCTTCAGCAGCGATGTTGCTGATGAAAATGTAAGCATTTCCGCAGTAAAAGACGGTTATAAGACATGGACAATCAAGGTTAAGCTTTCCTACACCGGAACCGATGAATATGAGATGCAGACATGGGCAATTCAGTACCGTCTTGCAGGCGAATATGAGTGGATTGATTCCGATAAGGGCGACTTTGAAATCAAGGTAACAAGATTTGAAGAAGTTGACGAAGAAGGTCAGGAAATCGTTTACGAGGTAATTTCGATTGACGCTGCAGAAAGTGTTAATAAGGGCGAATATTCAAGCATCGTTATCGTAACAAGCGCTAACGTTGAAAGAGTTAAGCTTTCACTTAACGGCAAGTCGGCAACTTATCTCAAGACCTCCAAGAACTGCTCCGTAGCTGAAAAAGACGGAAACCTCGTTTGGACTATCAATTACAGATTCGCAGTTTCCGGACAGCTCACCTATGATGTACAGGTTCGCGGCGATGAATGGTCAGAGTTAACAGATGCAAGCCACTTCTCAATTGAAGTTGTTGCCTGACAGCAAAACTTAATACTCAGCGCCTCGGGGGATTCCCCGGGGCGCTTTTTCAGTTCGGAATTCGGAATGCGGAGTTCGGAGTTCGGAATTAAGGGCGCAAGCGCCCAATGTCATTAAGTTAAGGAATTAGCAGTAGTTTTCTTGAGATTTCTTCCTTCCCCTCGAGGGGAAGGGGGACCACCGAAGGTGGTGGATGAGGTGGAAAAGTAGAATGTCAATACCGAGTATTAACGCCGTTTCACG
>JAZRYD010000015.1:0-11090 GCA_045600535.1 Acutalibacteraceae bacterium
AGCCTCTGCAAGAACCAGAGGCGATGATGAATATTTATTGACAACAAAACTCTTCTGCGGTTATTGCAGTGAAATGATGACCGGATACAGCGGCACAGGAAAATCAGGCAGAAAGTATTGTTATTATGCCTGCAAAAATGCCAAAAAGAAATCTTGTCAAAAAAAGACTGAAAGCAAAGAATATCTTGAAGATATGATAATTGCGGATTGCAGATTATTGCTCACTGATGAAAATATTGAAATAATATCTTCAAGTGTAGCTTCAGTTTGTGATAAAGATGCTCACAGTCCGGCTGTTACAATGATTATTTCGCAAATAAATGATATTGACAAAGCAATTGAAAATCTTTGGAATGCACTTGTACGAGGCGAATCTGCCGATATGATTACCGACAGAATAAATAAAAGAAAGGCTGAAAAAGCAAGCCTTGAAGCACAGTTGGCAATAGAAAAAAGAAAGCAGGTAGTGCTTTCAAAACCACAAGTATATCAGTTCCTTAAAAAGCTGCAAAACAGCGATTTTGCTGATATAAATGATAGAAGAAGCGTAATAAATATATTTTTGAGAGCAGTTTACTTGACAGATGATGAATATACTTGTATATTTAATTCAGGCGGCAGATCTCTAAAGATTTCAAAATCTTTTAAGTCTGAAGTGGATAAGAACCTTAATTCCGAATCTTCGTGTTCTTCTACGGGTTCGGTTGTTCCACCATATACAGACAGCAGATATTGATAAAAATATCTGCTGCTCTTTTTATACGGCTCCGAAAAATCAGATTTTGTTTCGCATACTGTATGCAACAGTCGGTTGCGTGTGATTTGGTAAGTGTTATGTTATACTGTAATAAAATATTACAGGAGGAATTTATATGGAAACAAAAGATGTTTTATTTGAACTTCGTTCAAAGCACAAAATGACGCAGGATGAGCTGGCTGAAAAAGTATTTGTAACCAGACAAGCAGTATCGCGCTGGGAAAACGGAGAAACGATACCGAATTCCGAAACGCTGAAACTTCTTTCAAAAATCTTCAATGTGTCAATCAATACACTGCTCGGAGCTCCGCATCGGTTAATCTGCCAATGCTGCGGTATGCCATTGGAGGACTCGGTTATCAGCCATAACGCCGACGGTTCGCTCAACGAGGATTACTGTAAATGGTGCTATGCGGACGGAACATACACCTACAGTAATATGGATGACCTTGTGGAAGTGTGCGTAAAAAATATGACAAATGAACAGTTTACCGAGGAGCAGGCACGCTCCTATATGAAAGAGACACTGCCGAAACTTGATTATTGGAAACGGTATCGGGAGCTCAGCGACAACGGTGAATTTGAAAAATTCAAAGAACAACTGATTTGCGAAATAAATACACTGCATATTGACGGAATGCCGAAGGTGGAAAAGCTGAATGCGCTTGTCGGTCAATATGTGAATCTTGAGTATCGGCTTCCAAGCGGAGATTATGTCAAATTCCTGAACAATCAGACAACATATCTGGGGACTCAGCTTGAGTGTATATTCGATGGAGACCGCTGCTTCGGCGTGCTTGCAAATATGGATTTTATTATGGTCTGTACATATGAATGCGAAGGAAAAAATCCGGAGCTGATTCTGTATAAAAAAAGATGAAATTCGGGACAGTCGCTGTATGCAGGTAATTTCACCTGTCACGAATTTCGCCGATTTTGTCAAAAGGAGTAACCTGTATGAATATTTTTACTGCGATTATTACTGCAATTGCCATGTTTTTCGGCTCCCTTCCCCTGCTGTTTTCTGGTGTAAGCACATATAATTACAAGATAGATGTATCCTCTCTCGAAGATGAAATCCCGAATATCGTTGACAATATTAATGTCTGGGATATGGGTACGATGTTTTACAATGCGAAAAACAGCGAAAAATACGATATATACAAGTTCGTTGAATATGTTCAGCTTATGCAGTGCACCGGCGGAACACCGGAGCGTGATTTATTCAAAGACCCGTATGACACATCGGTGCTTGACGATTACGATTTCACCCGTCTTATAAAGAACTGTCAGGGCATACTGAACCTCGGAGCAAAACCGCATCTCAAGCTTGGCGGAGTTCCGATTAAATATACCTCCGGCTACACAATGGGCGGCTTTGATATGAATCCTTATCCGCCCGATGATTATAATGTTTATTATAACTATATTAAAGCAATGGCGCAGGCACTCGTTGACGAGTTCGGTGTTGACGAGGTGAAAACATGGCGTTTCGGCTGTATGACCGAATATGAAAACAAGGATTGGTTTTACGCAAAGGACGAAACTCCCGAAAGCTCCGAAATTGCCTACTGCAAGCTTTATGATTACACCGTGCAGGCTCTGATTGATGTTATCGGAAAAGATGTTTTCGTCGGTGCGCATTGCATGGGCGTTACCGAGGGACTCTGGGACGAACGCAATTTTCTTAAGCATTGCGGCACGGGCACAAACTATGCCACGGGCGAAAAGGGTTCAAGAATATGCTTTGTTTCGGCATCGTTCTATGACAGCTGTCCCGGTAAATACACAAGCGGATTTACCGTTCCCGAGCTTATGAAGCACCTGAAAAAAGCCGCCGATAAATACGGGCTTACCGATGTTATTTTCGGTATTGACGAGGGCAGAATCCTTTCGGGTACTGCCTCGGGAAAAGACAGCGATGCTCTCACCACGAGAGTTACGGGTTACACATGGCAGGCGGCATATGATGCACGCGTTTTCAAGCAGGCAATTGACAGCGGTATGGATTATTTTTCATCGTGGAATTTTTTGACGAAAGACGGCTTCGGCGGTTTGCCGACGGTAAGCTATCATGTTGCAGACAATATTTATAAATTTGCGGGCGGCAGACAGGCAAAGGTTACAAAAACCCATATGAATGCGGGAATAAAGATTGAATCCGACTGCCTTGCCTCCTGGAATGATAATGAACAGACCTTAAGGCTTATGGCTTACAACTTCAAAAACAGCCTTTCATATGATAAGGATATGAATGTCAGCTTCAATATCAATGTGCCCCAGCTTGACGGAAAAACGGTTACGGTTACAAAATATCTCGTAAGCGATGACTGCAATTTCTTTGATGAGTGGATGCAGGACAGAAAAACCTACGGCATAGGCGATGAATGCTTCTCATGGTCGCCCGACTCGGCAACGGTTGACAGCAACTTCTGCGATGAAAGAGCAAAAAACATATATTTCAATGAGCTTCGTGATAAATACGAGGAATGTGCGGTTCTTGCTCCCGTTACCGAAACCGCGGTTGTTGAAAACGGCACACTCATACTGAACGAAA
Organism: Acutalibacteraceae bacterium; assembly: GCA_045600535.1. Classification (GTDB taxonomy): domain Bacteria; phylum Bacillota; class Clostridia; order Oscillospirales; family Acutalibacteraceae; genus CAG-177. The sequence continues at coordinate 3,315 of JAZRYD010000015.1, forward strand.
CCATTCAGGCGGGAAATGTCATATTTTATGAAATTTCATAATGATATTTGAAAAAACGGGTCTGCGCTGAGTGCGGCAGACCCGTTCATTATTTCTCTATACACTTTTTGAGTACGGGTTCAATACCCTTTGCCATAAAATAAAAGCCGAGGTCATTCGGGTGACAGTTATCAACCGAATAATCGTTAAATGCAAGCTCATCAAAAAACTTTCCGCCGTCAATAAAATAAACATTTTTATCTCCCGAATTAACGGCATTATCGTAAGTCCTTTTGATTATATTGAATCTTTCCGCTCTGTCGGTGCTATCAACCTTATCGGGGCGTGATACGAATATAACGGGTGTATCGGGCCGACGCTTTCTGAATGCCTTAAAAAACGGTTCGTGCGTTTTTGCAAGATGCTCGGGATTCGGCGCATTATGGTCATAATCCATAACAAATGCACTCATATCAAGACCGCCGATATATTCCGCCATTGTGAGCTCCCCTTTTGCGTTTCCCGAAAAACCGAGATTGAGGAAATCGCAGTCAAGCGTTCTTGAAAGAATACCCTCATAATCGTTGCCGGGGCGTGAAGCGCAGCCGCCCTGAGTTATCGAAGAACCGTAAAATACAACGGGTGATTCGATTTTATATTTATCCGCCGGAAGAATTTCACAGCCCTTTTCGAGACCGATATAAAGCTTGGAAACATTATTATAAAGCGGAAAATATATTGTTATTTCCCTCATTTTTTTCCCGGTGAAATACTGAATATTTTCATATCTCTTTTTACCCGTCGGAAAATATGAGCCGTGAAAAATCTGTTTTCCGTTTTCGCTCTCATAAATGCTGAAGCCCGCAGAACCGCAGAAGGTCATATGCGCCATATTGCAGAAATCGGGATAAAGAACCTTGATTGCAACATACGGCGAATCGGTTTTGAAACGCACTCTGCCGCCGGCGGTGTTTGTATAAAGATTTTCAACGCCTTTATTTACCTTTTCGGCAATCTCACCCGGCATACGGCGATAACATTTTTCTTTTTCATCGGGAGGCATTATACCGTAAAGCGAAAACGGCGGTTTGGTCGGGTCACAGAATATAATATTCTTTTCATTCAGAGAGGTTTTCTGACTGAAATTCTTATCAATTTCGGAAATTTTCATTGTGTTTTAACCCTCTTTCGTTCTAATACGGGCAAGATTCCGTAAAGCGTTACAGCCGAAATTACAACTGTAAATCCGGCAACGGCAAGCGCTCCGGGCTTTTCACCCGTAACTATCCACACGGGTATGGGATTGAATATCGGCTCAATGGTCAGCAGCAGAGAGGTTTCGATTTTGTCAATCTTCTGACAGCCGCGCGCATAGCAGATATTCGCAAGACCGTATTGGAATATTCCGAGTATAAGCACCCAGAAAATCGTTTTCGGCGCAAAGGACATATTTTTATCAAAGAACATAAACGGGAAGCAGACAACGAAGCTTAAAACATTGCTGACATACATTCCCATTGAGGAGTCGGCTTTTTTATCGCTGAAAATAATTATCTGACCCGCAAAGGTGAAGCCCGAAAGCAGTCCGAGCAGATTGCCGAGCATATGGGTCGGGTCAAGCTTATCGGCAAATGAAAGCACACAGCCGCCGAATACCGCAAGCACAATGCAAACCTCAACAAGCTTCGGCTTGACCTTTTGGAAGAATACCGAAAAAAGAAAAACGAGAATGGGCGCGATATATTGAAGCACTATTGCCGTGGCTGCGGTAGTGAGCTTAATGGACATCATATAAAGAAGTCCCGTAAGACTCATCATAACCGAACCGAGCAAGGTACTCTTGCTGCATTTTAACGAAAAGCTCTTTTTGTTTATTCCGAGCATGATAATTCCGATTGCGCACCGTGCCGCCATAATCGACATCGGGTTCCACGGAATTGATTTGACGCACACTCCGGCAAGTCCCCAGAGAAGTGCGGTTGCAATTATAAGCAGCCGACCTGCGGTCGACTGCTTGGGGTGAAATCCGTTCATATTATTTTCCTTCAAGGCAAAGTCTGATAAGGTCGTTTACATCGGCGGTGGCCACACATTCAACCGTATCGGAAGCGCCGTAATAAATCTTAACCTCACCGCTGTCCTCAAGAAGCATTCCGCCCGGGAATATCGCATACTGACGGAAGCCGTCCTTCAGCTCATAATCTCTGTCGCATACGATAAGCGGTTCATCATACTTGCCGATTACCTTTGACGGGTCATCAAGGTCAAGAAGCATAATTCCGGCTCTGTAAATCTTCTGCCATCTGTCCTCCCAGCCGAATTTTCCTCTTGTTGTGTCAAGCTCAACGGCGTGGAAGGTGGTGAGCCAGCCCTTATCGGTTTTTACGGGCGGCGCGGCAGGACCTATTTTATCGTTGGCAAACGGAACGTCCTCAACACCCATAACAAGGCGGTGTTTGCCCCAGAATTCAAGGTCGGGAGATTCGGAAAGCCATATATCAAATGTATCGCGGTGACCTCTTGAATAAACGGGCATCGGTCTTTCAAGTCTTACGAAATTACCGCCGAATTTCTCGGGGAAAAGCACCATATTTCTGTTGTCGGGAAGCGACATTGAAATGAGGTCGAAGTGTTCAAAATCCTCGGTTTTGGCGAAACCGCCTCTTAAGCCGTGTTTTGTATCAACGGCAAAACACATATAGCAAACGCCGTCAATAACGGTCAGACGGGGGTCATACGCTCTCTGAATTTCATCGTCCTGCAAGGCAAAGCAGGGCTTTGAGGTAACCTCCCAGTTTATGCCGTCATCGCTGAATGCAAGGCCGAGATTCGTTCCCGTAAGCTTATGATTTTCAAAATCACCGTAATCGTTTCTGAAAACCATAACATATTTTCCGTTATATTTCGTAACACCCGCATTGAATGTGAGCGCGGCGTTATACGGCACATCGGCTCTTGTAAGCACGGGCTTATCGGGCTTATAAATCACTTTGCTTGATACTTCCATTTTCAGACCTCATTTCTCTTCCTTATGATTATCAAAGCTGCCGCAACGGCAATAACGGCAATAACCGCAACACACATTGCAATAATCGGCTTTATTGTTGATTTTTTAACAACCGTCACTTCGGGTGCGGTTGTGTATTCGGGAGCATCTGTAAATACCGCCTCGGCAAATAAATATTCTTCCGTTTCTGTCGGCGTCCCGGTTGTACTTTCCGTTTCGGAAACCGTTGTTGATGCTGTCGGCTCTGTCGCCGCCTTCGTTGATTCTTTTGCTGCCTCCGTTGTCGCCTTAACGGTTGTTGTAACCGGCTTTGTTGTTGTCGTCACGGGTACGGTGGTCGGAACGGTTGTTGCCGGAGCGGTTGTTTTTGCTTCGGTTGTGCTCACAGTCGTAGTCGGAGCAGTGGTTGGTGCGGTTGTCTGAACAGTTGTCGGAACCGTTGTTTCGGCAGGAATTTCCGGAGCGTTTTTCAGCACCGGTGCGGGATAGCCGCTCTCTGCCTGCGGAGTATATATGTAATAATACTGCGACGGATAATTGAGCGTTCTGCCCGTTCCGGCTTTTGCATTATAAACAACATTCTGTTCAAACAGCGTTATTTTTCCGTTGCTGTAAGATTTGACTATTGCCCAGTGGTCTCCGTTGCCGTTTCTGAATTTTGCGGGCGCAAAAATCACATCTCCCGGGTGCGGGGTATCGGGAGTTACGAATTTATAACCCTGCGTAACCATATTCAGGCCGCCCATACCTATGCTGTCAAGCGCTTCCGGAAATGCCGTAACATCAAGTCCGTAAGCTTCCTTATAAAAGCGTATAACCAGCTCATTGCATTGATACCGTGCGGTGGTAAGGCTGTATCTTGCCTCAACTCCGCAGAAGGTTTCCGCAACATACGGTTCACCGATAATCAAAGCATAGCTTCCGCTGTGTATCTCGTCATACCAGTTTGCATAAGCAGTCAGCGGTAACCCGCCGATAACGGAGAGTATGAGCAAAAAAGCAAATATTTTAAACTTTATTTTTTTCATCATTTAATAAGGTCGGCAAAATATTTTATGTTGGAATGCTCAAGCTTTAATTCGCCGCTCTGTTCCTTTTTGATTATCTCAACTATTCTGTCGTTAACGGGAGTGGGTACGCCGCATTTTCTGCCCCATTCGCAAACCACACCGTTGATTGCGTCAACCTCGCAGGGCTTGCCCTTTTTCAAATCCTGAAGCATTGAGGGCTCTATTGCACGGTGCTTTTTCATTGCTATCGGGAGAAGCAGAAGCGCAAAGGCTCTCTTGAGACCGTTCTTATAATAGAACAGCTTGGTAATATCCTTGCCCTGAACGGGTGCAAATTCTTCGCCTGCCGCGTGACCTACATCAATGCACTCTTTCATGCAGCGAACCGCAACGGGCTTAACATCCTTGCTTTCGGAAACATCGCCGAAAACTCCGCCGACTACCGTGCCGAGACCCGAGAATGTTGCATTGATGAGAAGCTTTGACCAGCGTGCGCCGAGAAGATTTTCTTCAAAATAAACGGGGCACATTTTTTCAAGCAGACCCTTAACAAGCTCAAACTGAGCGTCGGTTATGCCGTCCATTTTTCCCATATGGAATGAAAGACTGTCGGGGTCGCTCGTTAAGATACATTCGCCGGGAGCGGAAAGGGTTGCACCCCATTCAACAACGCAGCCCATAGTGTGATTTTTGCCTACTATTTCGGCTATACCGGGCTCTGGAATACCGTTCTGGAGCGTTACGATAACGCCGTCCTCGGTAAGATAATCCTTGAGCATGGTAACAACCTCTTTATTGAAAAGCTGTTTTGTCATAAGGAAAAATACATCATATTTTCCGCTCATTTCGTCGGGGGTGATTGCGTTGACGGAAGTTGAAAATTCAACCGTACCCGTAATGTGAGCGCCCTTTTCCTTAAGAGCGGCAACGTGTGCCTTGTTGCGGTTGATAAGCTCAACATCTGCTCCGTTTTTGGTCATATAAGCGCCGAGAACCGTACCGAGTGAGCCTGCTCCGTAAATTGCACATTTCATAATGTTTTATCTCCTTTTTATTTGGATTTATTTTATATTTCGATTATATAAAAAATAATCCGCAAGGTCAAGTGATAACTTCATTTTTTTATTACTGTTTTTTACCTATCGACATATAATATCACAAAAGGAATTATTTTCTGTGTATGTGTTACAAATTCCGGCTCGGGTTGTTGTCAAAATCACCAAAACGGAATTTATTAAAAGGTGACATTTTGGTTTAGCAAACGAATTATTAAAACAGAGGTCTAAAATTGTTGACGAAGCAAACTTTTATGCTATAATATGAATTATCGGAAAGAAATTTTAAGCTTGGGAGATATATATTATGTTTGTAAAAGACGTTACCGTTCAGAATCAGGTAGGACTTCATGCGCGTCCCGCAACCTTCTTCATTCAGAAAGCAAATGAATTCAAATCATCAATCTGGGTTGAGAAAGAGGAACGCAGAGTAAACGCCAAGAGCCTTCTCGGTGTGCTTTCACTCGGCATTATGGGCGGAACCGATATTCGTATCATCGCCGGCGGTCCCGACGAGGAGCAGGCAGTAACAGAGCTTGTTAAGCTTGTTGATTCGGGCTTTGCGGAATAAATAATTGAACATAGCAAACAAAGGCTTGTGACGATTTCGCCGCAAGCCTTTTTGTCAGTTTATATGCTTCCATTCGCAAAAGCGTTTTTGCAGATATTCATCGGGGTATTTTTCGTCTAGGTATATTTCAATTATATTATCCGGCGGTGAAACGCTTCTTTCTCCCCAGCGTATCAGAACGGCGGTGCTGAATATCATATCGGCGGCAAGAAAAACGCTCAGAACAATACTCAGAGCCGATAAAACACGGCGATTTGTTTTTTCAACGGCTTTTGTGATAACGGGTAAAATAAATATGCTGAAAACCGTTCCGAGCAAGCCCCATATTATTGAAAAGATAAGGCTGATTTTCCCCGCGAAGCTCAGCGACATTCCGGAATAATCCCACGAAACCGAGTTGAAAACCGTTTCCTGAAACCAACCCGTCAGATATTCGAGAATCGTCCCCGCGCAGGCATATGCGAAGAATTTTACAAAATGACCGTATTCTTTCAGAAGCATCGACACAAGGCATATTATCACCGCACCTACACCGTAAAGCACATTTAAGGGAGACCACAGCAAAGTAACATGAGTTTCCCATTCGCCTTTTACCACAGCGCACCACATTCCCTCGGCGGCAACTCCGATAAGACCGCCGGTTATAAAAGCGAACAGCAAAAACGAAAACAAATTTTTAATTCTTTTCATTTTTCACCTCGGAAGTATATTTGATATTGAAAATATACAGCCGCGAAATTAAAAATAAATTACAAAAAGTCAAAATTTTTTGAAAAATCACTTGACAAACCATATTTTTTTTGATATATTTATTGAGCGTTCTGCGCTGGTGTAGCTCAGTTGGTAGAGCAGCTGATTTGTAATCAGCAGGTCGGGGGTTCGAGTCCGTCCACCAGCTCCACCATTTTAAAACAGAATATACGGAAGAGTTCCCGAGCGGCCAAAGGGAGCAGACTGTAAATCTGCCGTCAACGACTTCGGTGGTTCGAATCCACCCTCTTCCACCACAAAGGTACGGTAGCAATGATACAAATTGCTACCGTACTTTTTAATTATTCCCTATGAAAATCCCTTGATAGAAAGCCAAAAGCGAGGTTAGTGGGTTCAAATGCGAACCTGCCAACCTCGCTTTTTTCGTTTATATGGTTTCCGGGCAACTTCTGCTGCCGCCGAAAGTGAACCCACTCTGCCTAACCTTTTAATTTTTCGTAGAATAATTAAAAGGTTCGAGGAAAAATTAAAAGGTTAATTGCTCAAAGAACCCTAAATCCTACGGTAATTATGACAAAATTACCGTGTTTTTTGATTGTAAAGATTTTATGAATTCTATTGACAAATCGAAAAATATCGATATAATATAAAGTGTGATCACAAATTCGGTTCAAGGAGGTGTTCAGATGGAGCTTGATGAAAAGCGTACTCCCATTGTTTTCAAAGCATTATGTGATGAAAACCGTGTTCGGATACTAAAATACCTGATGGGCGGTGAGAAATGCGCCTGCAAGCTGCTGGACGATTTGAATATCGCACAGTCCACGCTTTCTCACCATATGAAAGTATTGACTGATTCCGGCATCGTCATCGGACGAAAAGAAGGCAAGTGGATGCACTATTCCATCTCACCGGAAGGCGTTGACGTTGCTATCGGCTACTTGAACGCACTCAAAGGAAACGGGTACACTTGTAATAACAAGTCGTGCTGTGAAAAATAAACCTTGTTTTTCCGGCACGACTATATTTCAAAACTATATATCGACAGATTTAGATGTATAGATTGATTGGAGGATTTCTATGTGGCAATTCATTCAGGATGAAGTCTTGGGGATGAAGTGGCTGAATCGGTTGATTGGCTCTATGTTGAGTTCGTTTGGACTTGACATTGAAAGCAGGATCGGCGGCAGCGTCCAGTTCTTTCTCTATGACTGCATCAAAATTATGGTACTGCTGGGTGTGCTGATTTTCATCATCTCATACATTCAGAGTTACTTCCCGCCGGAGAGAAGTAAAAAGATACTCGGCAGATTTCACGGGTTGTGGGCAAACTGCATTGCCGCACTCTTGGGTACGGTAACACCGTTTTGCTCCTGTTCATCCATTCCGCTTTTCATCGGATTTACAAGTGCAGGTCTGCCTCTCGGCGTGACGTTCTCGTTT
>JAZRYD010000016.1:0-9891 GCA_045600535.1 Acutalibacteraceae bacterium
AAGAATAATCAGCGGAGTATCCTGCTTTGAAATAATGAATTTCATAAGCAGACCGTATATCGGTGCGCTGACAAAATAAGGTATCATAAGCTCATAGCGTGTCATTTTGTTGAATGTTCTTGAATTGAAATTACTTTTACTGATGAAAAATATATAAAGGCAAATTGCCACAGCAACAAGCGTCATACCGGACATATGACCTTTATAACTGAGCTTATCGAATGCATAGAGAAGGCTGTATTCCAGCATAGTGATTGAGATACCGGCAACAGCAATAAAGCAGCACTCTGTTGCGGTTGTATGGAGAAACGTTGATTTTTTTCTGTGAATAAAACAGCCTATCAGAATATACGGCAATGCTCTTGTTAAAAAGTTTCCGCTGATGTACGTATGACCCATAAATTCAAAGCCGAAAATTGCCGATAATTCGCCCGTAATTGTTGCAAAGGCAAGGCACAGTACGGCGATGATTATATCTAATTTCAACAAATGAAGTTTATATATAATATAAATGATAATATATGCATAGAGCATAGCCTGAACATACCATATCGTTGAGCATACGGGTGAGCTGTATATATTCAGCAGCAGAAGGTCAATCCAGAACTTTTTTGAGGTAAGCAGTGCAACGGTATCTTCTTTGAAAAGCAGAAACGAAATCATTGTATATACTGCCGTCATAACCACAAAGCATATCGCTGTTCTGCCTATGGCGCGCAATATACGTTTTTCAATATTCTTTGATTCACGAAGGACAAGATAACCTGAAATAATATAAAATACAGGTACAGCAAAGCTGAGGATAATTTTGTCAATGCCGTTTGCCGGTGCATAAACTCCGTATGTATAAAGTAATGCAAATGCAAGAAGAATAACCCTGAATTTATCCAGTGCAGGGCGAGAATATTGAATTTTTGCGATTGTTTCACTCATTTTTTATTTCCTCTTTAAATTCCGCTTTATTTTTTTTATCCAACGAGTGGCAAATAGACGGATTTTCTTATTTTTACTGTGCAGAAAATGCTTAAAAACGATTAGCCGTGAATAGATAAGATATGAAAAATCCGTAACCTTTATCAGCTTATCCTTGCTCTTTGCCTCGGAGAGAACGCCGACAATCTGTTCATCTTTTACCCAGTCGCCGCCCTCGCAGTTATCACCGCGGATAAAATACCTGTCGGGGCAAACCTTTACCACGCGATGCAATACAAGCTGTTTCCCGCGGTAGAAAAGCGCAACATCGTATTTTTTTAATCTTTTTTTTGCGGGAACGATTTTGACAACAAATTCTCTGTCGCGAAGCAGGGGATACATACTTACGCCCGAAGTTGTTGCTGCAAATTCGCCGTTTTCCGCAAGAAATTCCTCAACCGTTTTTATACTTTCAATCATTTTCCAAAATACCGTTATCCAGGAGCTTACCCAGAAATTTGTTCACATAGTCGGTGATTTCTTTTTTATCCGAGTCGTATTCGGCGGAAAGAGCCTCGATTATTTCATCGGTACTTTTGCCTTTTTCAATAAGGTCGAAAATTTTTTCTCCGGTTTCGTTGAGCATAAAAATGCCGTTCATCTTACGGCTTGTGTCGCCAATCGGGATAAGAGCACACTTGCCGTCAATTGTATCTCTTAAAAAATCATCGTTGATTTTCATTTTGCTACCTCATATTCTGAATTTGTGAGAGCTTCAAACGAAGCTTTAACCGCATTTTCGGATATATCGCAGGAGAACGCAAAGCACGGCACACGGCAAAGCTCTTTGACAAGCGAAACTGTTTTCTGCATTGCTTCTTTGTCGTGCGGCTTGTATGTCTGCTGAAACAGCTTTATAAAATCACCGTTTTCAATTTTCTCAATTCGGTTATCTTTACCTTGTGACAGAATACATATTCCCGAAAGCGGAGCAGATACATTTCTCTGCCAGCCCTCTTTACCTGCGTAGGGTGTACCGTAAACGGTAAAGCCGTTTTCCGTAAGGCGTAAAATCGGTTTATCACCGTTTATGATATTGACCTTTTCGCCTAAAAATTTACGCCAAAGTGCAATATGCGTAGTCTTGCCGGTTCCGCTCGGAGCCGTGAAAAGATACGCTTTATTATTATACTCGATTGCCGCACCGTGAAAAACCATTCTGTCATAAAGCGGCAGTCTTTCAGCCATTTCACGGTAAAGGCAAAGAGCTTCTGCGTATTCGTAAGTAGTCGGCTCCGGTGCATTTTCCACCTCAGCCGCAACCGCTTCTTTGGTTGTGCTTACCGCAAATATCGGTTCATCATCGCAAAGATAATCACGGCAGAAGCTCGGCATAAAATCCGTTTTGCTTTGAACCTCAATTGGAATTTCGGCAAGCTTTATTTTTATTTTATTCATCATATAATCAGGTGTTTTCGGACTTGTTTTCATCAGCCTCATTTTTTATTTTCAGTTTTTCCTGATGATTGAATTTCAGAAGTCCGATATAGAATTCGGCAGCGCGTCGGATATATGAATAAATTCCGAGAAACAGGAAACTGAAAATTGCCGTTAATAAACCGATAAAATCCGAAAGAACAAATATCGGGTGGTCATGCTTTGCGATGAAAAACAGCGCAAGCAAATAATATATCACCGGTGATACAAAATAAGGTATCATGCGTTCAAAGCGGGATATCTGGTCAAATGTTGCGGATGTAAGAACATTGCCGCTTATGAAGAAGCCGAAAAAGCATACCGCTGCTGCTGTAATTACCATTCCGAGCATATGACCTGCATAGTTCAGTCTTTCAAAGTAAGAAAGCAGAAAATACTCGGCAAATGATGCCGCCAGACCGACTGAGGCAATAACAAAATAATCAGATATTTTCAATTTGATAAAGGATTTTTTCTTTCTGTGAACATAACGCCCTATCAAAATATAAGGCAGAGCGCGGTTAAGAAAATTTCCGCTGAAATAAGTATGCCCGAAAAATTTGAAGTCAACAAAGGAAGACAGCTCACCGGTAAGCACCGCCGCGGCAATGCACAGCAATGCGATGGGAATATCATATTTCAGAAGCTTCAGCTTATATAAAATATATATAATAATATAAGCATAAAGCATAGCCTGAACATACCATATTACATAGCCTACAGGCAGCCCGAATGTATTTAACAATACAAAGTCAACCCAGAATTGCTTGGAAAAAAGGATATTCATCGTATCGGTTTTTGCTGCGATTAACGAAGCAAGAGTATAAACAACCGTAAGAATCACAAAGCAGATGGCAGTACGCCTGATTGCGCGTAATATCCGTGCTCCCACATTTTTTTCATCATCCTCACGCAGAACGAGGTAACCCGAGATGATAAAAAACGCGGGCGGAGCGAATCCGAAAAAAACAGATGTATATTCGTTTATCGGCGTATAAACACCGTATGTATAGAGAAGCGAGAACGCAAGAAGAATCAGACGCAGCTTATCTATTTCGGGGTGAACATATTTGTTTGTTATTTTTGAGAGACCCATTATTTGATTACCTTTCTTATGCGAATGAAAATTTATTGCTTATATGCCGACCTTAGGCATAATTACATGACCGTAACCGCTTTCGGTATTCGCAATCTGTTTTCTGGTTGTACCGCTCTGAGTTGTTTTTACGGTTGTCTGTTCGCCGCCCTGTCCGCTGACTTTGGTGGTTGACGGCTTTGTTGTGCTCGGCTGTTTTGCCGTTGTATTCCGATTAGATGCTGCATACGGTGCTGCGGTTGCAGCCTGTTTTTTTGTTGTAACCGGTTTTTGAATTGCAGTCTGTTTTTTGGTCGTATTTTGTTTTCCGCTTTCATTGCCGCCGAATATCTCGGTATTTGCGCCTTTTGCAACCATACCGCCGGAACGGCTTGCGGAGACGGCTTCTTTTGTAACGGGAGCTTCTGCTGCGGCTGCTCCGGCAGATGTATTTTCGGATTTAATATCGGAATTTTCCGCTGCATTTGTTTTTTCGACAACCTTATAATATTTAACCTCCGATGTTTCCGCCGGAGAACTGCTTTTCGTCAGCTTGGGTGCTGCTTCAACGGTTGATGCTTCTGTGGTTTCATCATCATATGTTTTTTCTTTGCCGCAGGAGCAGAGAGCAAAAATTACCGATGCCGCAAGAATAAACGCTGCAAATCTGATTATGTTTTTCATTTTATTTGAATCCTTTCATTTATTTTTTATATTCGACCGTTGCGAGATATAATTCATAGAGCGCTTTTGATGCGTTCAGACTTTCATCGTTATCTCCCGAACACAGCCAGCAATAGGTGAGGGGCGAAAAAACAAGCGTAAGTTTTCCGTTTATGCAAACGGTATATTCACTTGCAAGATTGGCCATTCCTATATCGTCCATCTGAATAATATAGTTATAATACCCTTCGCCGAGCTTAACATCAAACGGTCTGCCGTTCACCGTAACCTTCGGAGCGCTGTTTGCTCTCAGGCATACATTTATTCCGGGCTTATATGCAAGACTCAACTGCAGAGCCACCGAGCCGATTGAATTATCCTTGCCGTCAACCTTTCCCGCATAGGCATCAAAAGCCTTTTCGGAAACGGTTAGGTCGGCATATTTTTTTGTTTCGGCAAAATCCTTTCCGATTTCAAGACCGTTTGACGCAGCACATTCAAGCTGAGCATAATGTCCGAAATTCAGAAGCTTTATAATAACATCTTTTTCTTTCTGCGTTGTGTTTTTTTCGGCGAGCAGCAAATTCGCATAATCCTCAACCGATTTGGTTTTTGATGCGAGTTCCTTGCCGTCGGAATCATAAACGGTAAGAGTAATCGGTTCGGAAAGCTCAACGGCGCTCGGATTATATTCAATAATATATTCTCCGTCCTCATCTTTCATACAGTCCGAAATCTTACGGCTTACCGTTTTACCCGTACGGCAGGTGAGGGTAAAGCTTCCGTCTGTGTACTTATCGGGGACATCCGTATGAAACACCAGACCGATATCGCCCGAAAGAATGAGGCTCAGACCGTTTATGTCAACGCTTTCACCGTAAGCTGTGTCGGCATTTACGCCGCCTGCAATTGTTATATCACTTTTCTGCTCGGCGTAAATATCCTTTCCCGAAGATGCATTGTTTCCGGAAAACGATGTGTTTTCCACTGTCACGCTGCTGCCTGATTCGGCATAAACCGCACCGCCGTATGAGCCTGAACCGAGTACGGAATTTTTGAGCGCAGCTCCGCGCTTTAAAGTGAGCTGAGCACCTGATTCGGCATAAATCAAGCCGCCGTTCGTGCCTCCCTTACCGCTGCCGTCAAGCACGATATTTTCAAAAGTGACATTGCTGTTTTCGCTGAGGGTAAACAGCGAACCGCTGAAATTCTTTTTTATTGTTCGTGTTACGGCATCGGGGTCTGTGTATTCAAAAACATCTCTGCCGAAATTTGCAGATGAATAGCGTTTTGTTCCGCTGACGAAGGTGAGACTTACATTTTGCGGAATCACAATCGGAGCGGAAACCGTTACATCGCCGAAAACCTCAATAATATCGCCGCTGACGGCTTTGGCAAGAGCGCTTTCCAAAGTAATATAAAATCCGACAGTCTGAACATCAAACGAATCGCCCTTGCTGATATGCACAAGCTGGACGAAGGTTTCTTCTCCCATTGCGGAAGCGGGCAAAGCCGAGGTCAGCAATATTATAATACTTAATATAATATATAATATTTTTTTCATTATAAAAAATCAACTCCCGTATTCAATGTGAATTTGTGTTCAGCAAGCTGAAATGCTTTAGTTTTCAGCTTATGGTTTTTCAAAACGCAAAAAGCCATAAGCTGAAAACTAAAAATTCAGCGGACCCCGGGAGCAGCCCGGGCTGCTTTCGCAGCCGGACTGTCTCGGGTTTATCACACGCGTGACTGAAAATTATTTAATGAGATTTCCGAAGCTGAAGCCTCTGGCAATTTTATAGCCATCAGTAGTTTCGTTGCCTTCGTTGCTGCCCAATGACATTGTTACGGGATCAACGGGAGGATCATCTTCGGTGCCTGTACCTGAGCCGCTTGAGGCGGTGATAATGTCGAGCGTTTCAAATTTTATGAATTCAATTTCGGGTTCAAGCATTAATTCTTTATTTTTCATGATTTCACCCTCCTTAGTGTAAATCGCCGAGCGTGAAGCTGACGCTGTCGCCCTTAACGGTAGTGCCGGTTTTAAGTGTAACAAACGGTGTTACCGTGATAACCGCATCATTGTTGATAGTGCCGAATGTTGTATTGCAAAGGAAGAAATAATCATTTTCGCTGCTGTAGTCTTCGATGTTGATTGTTATTTCTTCTTCGCTCATTGCGGGAGTTGCACGGAACGAAGTGTAAGCTTCCGTTGTAGTAAGCGAATCGCATGCAACACCGTCAACAGCTATCTCAAAGCCTGCTGCTTGATAATCGTCAAGGTCATTGCCATTGCCAAGCATCGAAACAAAGCGGAGGTCCTTCTTTTCTGTACCAATCTTATACTGAACCATTGTGCGGAGATACCAGTCTTTGAATGAAACAGGCACATTTTCATCAACAGCTATATCAGACTCTACGAGTTCGTAATTACTGTCGTAAATGTTTTTGGTAACATTATATTTGCCGTTTTCAATGGTCGCGTCATCCCCATCAATGTTGGGAGCCTCTATAAGAGTATATACATATTCGGTGATATAGGGGCTGTATGTGCCGTCGCCGTTCGCTACAAGCGAATAACCTTCTGCTAAGCATCCGGCAGGAACTTCGGATTTAAACTTACCACCTGAAACAATCTTAGCATCTGCCGGAGCTTCAAGTTTACCGATTGTACCGCCTGTGATAGCGATATCCTCAGTCTTCATAGTACTTCCGATTAAAACTGTCTGATGAATATCCGCATCACCGCTTATTGTAACAGTTGTCTGGGAATCGGCTGTTTCGCCCCAAACGTAAAGACCCAACTCATCTGTTGTATCAGTGGTGTCTACCGAACCGCCGCTGATTGAAACAACATTGTTACTGCTGCTATTCGAATAACTGATTATACCAAAACGACCGGCTTTAACTTCGCCGTCTGTCATATTTAATACTGTATTGCTGTAGAAAAGACGTATTGCAGTCTTTGCAGCAATGCAAGTACCGCCGGAAATGTTTGTTACACCGTTATTGTAAGTATCAATAACATAAGCAGCACTACCATCAGAAATATTATTCAATGTACCACTAATAAGATTGAAAATACCTTCATTGCGAATAAGGTTACTTGCATAGCTGCCATTGTAATTGCCTGTACCATCAGCTATCCATGTGGGATTTGCACCATGTTCGATTGTGCCGTTTTCGCCTGAATCAACGATAGTCAATGTACCCTTATTGCAAATAAACTGAGAAGTGCTTCCGAATGTTGTTCCACTTGTGATTTTCTTTCCGTTAAGGTCAAGAACGATATTCATTCCCTTTTCAACGGTAGCATATGTTGCGGTGTCAAATGCAATTGTTGTATCTGCAAGCATTGTGATTGTTGTCTCTGTTCCGTTTGTGGGTACAGCTGCAATAGCTTCTGCAAGTGACGAATATCCTACACCGTTGATTTCGCAAACATCTTTTGGAACTACTTCACCGTTTTCGTTAATCTCACAGTTTTCGTCAAGAAGAGTCTCGTCCATAGCTACAGCGCCATTGAATGTACCGCCTGTGATGAAGCCTGTTACGGATTCTGAGCCTGCCTTGGTAAAGGAAGCAACCGCTGCACCGTTTGTGCTTTCAAATTCACCGCCGGAAACAGATACACTTTCAATTCCGTTAGGATAGTTACAGCTGTCAATTACAAGCGCGTCACCTGTTGCGTTAGCACCGTTGCCGCTGTAATCATAAGCCTTCTTTTCACCTGTTGCTACAAGCTTACCGCCGCTGATGTTAATTGCTGTTGACTTGAAGTAAACAGCTGTTTCACCTGTGATTGTACCGCCTGTTACGTTCAACGCACCGTTAGGAACATAAACTGCTACGTCAGCACCGTTACCTGCTGTAACGTTTGCGCCCTCACCGATGTTGATAACTGAATCTGCGTTTACCGCAAGTCCGTTTGATGCAATGTAACCGTCCTGTACTGTACCGTTGACATTAAGTGTGCTTCCGCCGAATACAGCAACAACACCCTTTACGGTTGCGCCGTTTGCAATGCTTACTGTTGCACCCTTGTACTGGTCACCGGAAGTAGTATTCTGGTTTGCGCCAACTCTTACCTGTCCGTTTACTACTGTACCGGATTTAAGGTTAAGAGTACTGCCGTTACCCATTGCTTCAACTCTACCGTTAATTGTTGAACCCTCAACATTAACTGTGGGTGCTGAATAAGTTGTGTTGTTATCATAATAGCAGTCAAATGCGAAATCATTGCCTGCCATTGTGATTGTAGAATCCTTAATGGTTGTTGTGCCGTTGTTGTTTGATACAGCATAACGAGCAACTGTGCCACCGTTATGTGCGATGTTTTCAGCATCAATGTTTACACCATCAATAGTAAGGTTACAATAATTCTGGATAAGGAGTGCGATACCCTTTGATGCGGAATCAGATGTCCATGTTAAATTCTTGTTACTTGCTACGATGTCAATATTACCGTTTTTAATTGTAATATTTGAGCCTTTAAGAAGCTGTAAACCTGCTGTCTTTGTGCCTGGTGAACCTGCGCCCGCAGCCTTGAAGCTAACAGTTTTCTCGTTGAGGTCAAGAGTAAAGTTCTTGCCGCCCGGAACAGTTATGCCTTCGCTTTCGGTGTTGCTGAGAATTGTGATTGTATCATCGTCACCAACATTTGCGATAGCATCTGCGAGTGTTGCATACCCGATATTGTCGATTTTGGCAACATCACCGTCTGCAAAAACACTCATGGGCATCATGCAAAGAACCATACAAACGGCAAGCACAATGCTCAATGCTTTTTTTACATTGTTCATAAAAATTGTCCTTTCTTAAATTTATATTTTTTGTTATATTCGGGTTTCATTTTCAGCGGTTTCCTGTGCTGACCTCACATTAATCCCGTTGGTGAAACCTGTTTATCATAAATACGCCGAAGCGGCGATTTTTAATTCGGAATTCGGAATTCGGAATTCGGAATTAAGGGGCGTTTTGAATTCGGAATTAGGAATTCGGAATTCGGAATTAAGGGTCGCTGCGCTCCGATTGTATTTATTTGCAAGTTAGAAGTTAGAAGTGAGAAGTTAGAAGTTAAGGGGCACTTCGTGCCGGATTTTATATTTGCCTTCCCCTTGAGGGGAAGGGGGACCGCTTGCGGTGGATGAGGTGGATTTATGAATTCGGAATTAGGAATTAGGAATTCGGAATTAAGGGTCGCTGCGCTCCGATTGTATTTATTTGCAAGTTAGAAGTTAATGACTTTCTGAAAACTGAACCAAACTTAAAATTCCCCTCATCAGTCACTTCGTGACAGCTTCCCCCCAAAAGGGGAAGCCGATTTCACTTTGGTTTCCGGTTTTCGGTTATATTTGCCTTTTGCGAATCGTAGGGCGGGATGACCACATCCCGCCGTTTGCCGAAACATCTGCGATTTTATCGGCAACGGTCACGATTTTGATTATGGTTGCATCATTCACGGCTTGCGCCGTGTCGGCGGGATGTGGTCATCCCGCCCTACAATGGGGTTTTGATATATAATCGGGTACGGGCGAAGCCCGTCATAAATTCCGAATTCGGAGTTAGCAGTTAGAAGTTAAGAGTTATAAGTTCCAATATAAATTCGGCATGAAGTGCCCCTTAATTCCGAATTCCGAATTCCGAATTCATAAATCCACCTCATCCACCGCAAGCGGTCCCCCTTCCCCTCAAGGGGAAGGCAAATATAAAATCCGGCACGAAGTGCCCCTTAATTCCGAATTCCGAATTCCGAATTTATAAAA
>JAZRYD010000017.1:0-23327 GCA_045600535.1 Acutalibacteraceae bacterium
TGGGAATACCAACGGTAATAGACCGCATTATCCAACAAGCAATAGCTCAGGTACTAATACCAATCTATGAGCCGAAATTTTCAGACGGAAGTTACGGCTACAGACCGCACAGAAGTGCCAAAGATGCCATACTGAAAGTAAAAGAGTATGCAGATGAGGGATACAAATTTGCAGTATGCCTTGATTTATCAAAATACTTTGACACTCTAATCCACGATATGCTGATGAATATGCTCAGGGAGGATATCAAAGATAAACGACTTATTGAACTTATCAAAAGATATCTGAAGAGTGGAGTAATGGAAAACGGCATAGTGATGAAAACGGAAGAGGGTTCACCGCAGGGTGGAAACCTGTCACCGTTACTCGCAAACATCTATCTTGACAGATTTGACAAGGAGTTTGAGGGCAGAGGAGTAAAGGTAATTCGATATGCAGACGACATAATACTTATGGCAAAGAGCATTCGTGCGGCGGAAAGACTGCTTGGAACAAGTACGCAATATCTTGAGAAGAAACTAAAACTCAAGGTAAATACGGAAAAGAGCAGAGCAGTCAGTGTTTATTCAATCCGAAATTTTGTTTTCTTGGCTTTGCGGTGGGAAGGAACAGAAACGGTGCATATATCCGAGTTCACGCAAAAGCCAAGAAGAAAGCCAATGACAAACTGAGGAAACTTACTTCCCGAAGTCAAGGCAGAAAATTAGATACCGTACTCAAAAACATAAAGGTATTTATGAGAGGTTGGCTTGGATATTACGGAATAGCGGATATTAAAACACTGATGGAAAGGTGGAACGAGTGGCTACGCCGAAGAATACGAATGTATATCTGGAAGCAGTGGAAGTTGCCGAGAACAAGGGAAGAAAACCTGAAGAAATTGGGAATGCCCGAATGGCAGGCATACAGAAACGGAAACACTCGAAAAGGATACTGGGCTGTTGCAGGAAGTGCAATACTTACACACACCATAACAAACGAAAGACTTGCACGCAGAGGATATTATGACATATCCGAAGCGTACAAGTCTATGCACTGTTTATGATTGAACCGCCGTGTACCGAACGGTACGCACGGTGGTGTGAGAGGTCGGCTACTCAACTAATGGGTAGCCTCCTACTCGATTTCATCTCTGCCCCAATGGGGAGTTTCACCGGGATATGTGCCGTAAAGAATTTTGCCTTCTGCAACTCTGAGCAGGTGCTGACCGTAAGGAGATTTACCGTATTTTGCGGCTGATTCGAGAAGCTGGTCTTTTTCTATCCACTGCATATTATAGGCGATTTCCTCGGGAGCGGAAATCTGTATTCCCTGGAGCTTTTCGATTGAGCGGATAAAGTCGGAAGCGGCATTGAGTGCATCAACCGTGCCCGTATCAAGCCACGCATAGCCTCGGCCTAAAAGCTTGACATCAAGATTTCCGGCGGTAAGGTAGAGCTGGTTTATATCGGTTATTTCGAGCTCACCGCGCTTTGAGGGCTTAAGCGATTTTGCATATTCAACGACCTTATTATCGTAGAAATAAAGTCCCGTAACTGCGTAATTTGATTTCGGAACCTCCGGTTTTTCAACTATGGAAACCGGAACTCCGTTTTCGTTAAATTCAACAACGCCGAACGCCTTCGGATTTTCGATATAATATCCGAATATTGTTGCACCGTCGGTTTTTTTAACTGCCTGACGGAGAATGTGACCGAGACCGCTGCCGTAAAAGATATTATCACCGAGAATCATTGCTACGGAATCTTTTCCGATAAATTCTTCACCAATCAGGAAAGCCTGAGCAAGACCGTCGGGCTTCTGCTGAACTGCATACGAAAGCTTTATTCCGAACTGTGAGCCGTTTCCGAGAAGCTTTTCAAATTTAGGTGTATCTTCGGGAGTGGAGATTATGAGAATATCTCTGATGCCTGCCAGCATAAGCGTTGAAATCGGATAATATATCATCGGTTTATCATAAACCGGAAGAAGCTGCTTACTTGTAACTGTGGTAAGGGGATATAAACGGGTTCCGGAACCGCCTGCAAGAATTATACCTTTCATAAAATACTCCTGTTTCAGTATTGATATACATATAATACCATTTAACGCGGTAAAAGTCAACAAGCGAAGTTTTTTCAAAAATCGAAAAAAACATCTGATTGACATAATTTTAATTTCGTGATACTATTTATCTGTATATATATGTATAAATGTGAGGGGTTTTTATGTCCGAAAAACATACGAATGTAAAGCTTACATCACTGTTTTTACAGTCGTCTCTTGATGATTCAAAGTCTGATTTCAAGCGCTCGTTATCGCATCCCGAATTTCCGCACTGGGATGTTGTTATCCTTACGGCGAGCAATGAGTTTCAGGCTGAAGGCTACCGTAAGCAGATAGAATACAGGCGTTCTCATGGCAGACTTCCCGAAAACACCGAATTTATAATTGTACCCGATAAAGATAATAAACGCGTAGGCTCGGCAGGCTCAACGCTTTCCGTTATCAGAGAATTAAAGAGCCGGTTCGGCACCCTTTCGGGCAGACGCTTTCTCTGCATTCACGCCGGCGGAGATTCAAAACGCTGTCCGCAGTATTCTGCGCTCGGTAAGCTTTTCAGTCCGGTTCCGACGGCTATCGACGGTGTACCGGCAACGCTTTTTGATATGTTTATGGTAACAATGGCAAGCGTTCCCGGCAGAATGCGTGACGGAATGCTGCTCCTTTCAGGCGATGTTATACTGCTTTTCAATCCGCTTATGTGTGATTT
Organism: Acutalibacteraceae bacterium; assembly: GCA_045600535.1. Lineage (GTDB taxonomy): Bacteria > Bacillota > Clostridia > Oscillospirales > Acutalibacteraceae > CAG-177. Next base: position 2,753 of record JAZRYD010000017.1, read on the forward strand.
CGGCACATCTGAAGCGGCTGTTATTTCGTTCAAAGAAGATGTTCAGACAGGTAAGAATCACGGCGTATATCTGAAATCCGAGTCCGGAAATGTCAGAAAATTCCTGCATAAGCAGTCAGTTGAAACTCTTACCTCTCTCGGCGCTGTTGATGAACGCGGCAATTGCAGCATAGATACCGGTGCGATTGAATTATCTCCCGTTATCCTTGAAAAGCTTTATTCTCTTGTTGATACTGAGGAAAAATACGATGCGATAGTCAATGATAAGGTCAGACTTTCGCTTTACGGCGATATAGCCTACTGCCTTGCCGAGGATTCAACTCTTGAAAGTTTCTATAACGAAAAGCCCGAGGGCGAATTCTGTGACGAGCTGACAAGTGCCAGAACGGCACTCTGGAATGCAATTTCCGAATACAATATGAAGCTTCTCAACCTTGCACCGGCAAAGTTTGTCCATTTCGGCTCAATTCCCGAAATTCTCGGGCTGATGAACGGCGGCGTTGCCGATTATGATATGCTCGGTTGGAAAAATCAGGTAAATTCATCGGTTGAAAGAGCCGATGCTGCGGCATATAACAGCGTTCTGACAAACGGTGCATCAATCGGAACGGGCTGTTATCTTGAATGCTCCTATATTCACCATGAGGCGAATGTGGGAAACAATTGTCTGCTCTCATTTGTTGATATACATCACGAAACCGTTCCCGATAATGTTGTGCTGCACGGTCTGAAGCAGAATAACGGAAAATTCGTATGCAGAATATTCGACATAAACGATAATCCGAAGGGTGATGAGCTTTTCGGAAAGAAGCTGTCCGAAACGGGGCTTACCGATGCGGATATGCTCTGGAATGCCGAAATATATCCCGAATGTGATAAGATAGGCGAAGCGGTTGAAGCATCGCTCAATCTTTATAATATTGTTACAGGTAACGGCGGGGATTTTGAAGCGTGGAAAAATGCTCCGAAAAAATCGCTGTGCTCCGGATTTAATGATGCAGACCCGCAGGCAATAATCGACTGGTCAAAGCGTATGGAGGATTATGTCCGTATGGACGAGCTTTCAAAACTGATTGACAGCGGCAGACCTGCAAGTGAGGGCGCTGCAATTCTTCAGAGCAGCAAGCTTACAAAAATTCAGGAAAAATGGCTTGTAAACCATATCAACAGACTCGATACGGACAAGCTTGAGGATTTTTCGAGAGCCATCAGATATTATTGGTATATCGGTACTGCACTCGGAGACGAAAAATATCAGTCCGAATGCTTCAGACTGATTTCCGATACCATTTTAAAATCAACGCTCAACAATTTGAAATATGATGATACGGCGAGAATAGCTCACGATAAAACGGTTATAAAGCTTCCGCTGAGAGTTAACTGGGGCGGCGGCTGGACGGATACACCTCCGCATTGTCTTGAACTCGGCGGTAAGGTTTTGAATGCGGCGATAAAGCTCAACGGTGAATATCCGGTTGAGGTTACAATGATAAAAATCGCCGAAAATAAAATTGTTTTTGACAGCAGAGATATGGACACTCACGGAGAATTTGAAGCAATAGAACCGCTTCAGAATACGGGTGACCCGTATGACCCGTTTGCGCTTCAGAAAGCTTGCCTGCTTGCAACGGGAATAATCCCGAAGCAGGGCGGAAACCTTGCCGATATTCTTGAGCGTCTCGGCGGCGGATTTGAAATGCACACCGAGGTAACGAATGTTCCCAAAGGCAGCGGTCTCGGCACCTCGTCAATACTTTCTGCGGCGGCGGTTAAAGCGGTATTTGAGTTTACGGGCAAAGACTATACCGATGATGACCTTTACAGCCATGTTCTTGCAATGGAGCAGATAATGTCAACGGGCGGCGGCTGGCAGGACCAGGTCGGCGGTGTTACCAACGGAATAAAATATATCACAAGCGAAAAGGGCATAGACCAGGTTATAAATGTTGAAAAGGTTCAGCTCGGCGAAAGCGCAAAAGCCGAACTGAATAAGAGATTTTGCCTGATTTATACGGGTCAGCGCAGACTTGCGAGAAATCTTCTCAGAGATGTAGTCGGCAGATATGTGGGCAATGAGCCGGAGAGTATATTCGCTCATAAGGAAATACAGGTTGTTGCCGATAAAATGAAAGCGGCACTTGAAAACGGAGATATAGATGAATTTGCGCATCTGCTCAGTTATCATTGGGATTTAAGTAAGAAGATAGATGCGGGAACCACAAATACTCTGCTTGAACAGATTCTGATTACTGTTGATGACCTGATTGAGGGCAAGTTTGTATCAGGCGCGGGCGGCGGCGGATTTATGCAGGTTATCCTGAAAAAAGGTGTCACAAAAGAGCAAGTACACAAAAAACTCAAAGAGGTTTTTCAGGATTTTGATGTTGATGTCTGGGAATGTGAGATAGTTTATTGAAAATGAATACCGTTATACACAACATTCCGCCTGTTTTCAATGAAAACAGCGAAATACTTATACTCGGAAGTTTTCCATCTGTTAAATCAAGAGAATCGGAGTTCTTTTACGGTCATCCGCAGAACAGATTCTGGAAAGTGACTGCGGCGGTTTTCGGATGCGATGTGCCGGAAACGGTCGAAGAAAAGAAAAGCTTTCTGCTGAAAAATCATATTGCGCTGTGGGATGTTATCGGAATGTGTGAAATCACGGGAAGTGCAGACAGCAGTATAAAAAATGTTGTTCCGAATGATATTTCCGTAATATTGGATACGGCGAAAATAAAGCATATCTATGTAAACGGCAAAACGGCGGAGAAATATTATAACAAATATATTCTGCCGTATATCGGTATAAAAGCTGAGTGTCTGCCGTCAACCTCACCGGCGAATGCCGCAAAAAATCTTAATGAGCTTATCGTCGATTGGAAGAAAATATTTACAATATAAAGGAGTCTGCATATGAACGCAGCGCGGGAATTTGAAAGAATGTATAACCGTGTGCCTGAAGCCACGGCGTTTACGCCATACAGAATTTGTCCGTTGGGAGCGCACATTGACCACCAGCTTGGTAAGATAACGGGTATGGCGATTGATAAAGGCATTCACATAGCCTATGGTCCTAAGCAGAACGGTGTTATCGAAATAAAATCATTGCAGTTTGATAAAAGAGCGCAGTGGCATGTTAATTCAACTCCCGATAAAAAGCAGAATGACTGGGCTGACCATTTGAGAGGTGCAACAATAGCTCTCAATTCGCGTTATCCGCTCAGAATCGGTCTCTGCGCCGTTATAGACGGTGAGCTGCCCATCGGCGGCCTGTCTTCATCTGCGGCGGTTATAATCACATTTATTTCGGCACTTTGCAGACTGAACGGCATAAAGCTCACCCCGAGTGAGCTTATTGAAATTTCCAAGGAAGCCGAGAACAAATATGTCGGCGTTTCCTGCGGAAAGCTTGACCAATCCTGCGAGGTTTACTGCCGTAAGGACAGCCTTTTATATATGGATTTGCTTGATGATTCATATGAGCTTATTCCGCAGAGCAAGGATATGAAGCCCTATGAAATAGCAATCTTTTTCTCGGGCCTTGAGCGTTCGCTTGCTTCATCGAAATTCAATATGAGAGTTGATGAGTGCCGCAGTGCCGCCTATGCACTTAAGGCTTTTGCGGGAATGGAATATGGCAAGCTTGAGGAAACCCATCTCCGTGAGGTACCGTATGAAATATATCTTAAATATAAAAATAAGCTTCCCGAAAACTGGGCAAAGCGCGCAGAACATTGGTATACCGAATTCAATAGAGTTGAAGCCGGAGCGGAAGCGTTCAGAAGGGGAGATATAGAAGCATTCGGAAAGCTCTCGTTTGAAAGCGGTAAATCCTCAATATATAACTATGAAACGGGTTCTCCGGAGCTTAAAACACTCTATGAAATTATGACCGAAACCGACGGAATTTACGGCGGCAGGTTTTCGGGAGCGGGCTTCAAGGGCTGCTGTATGGCGCTGATTGACCCGTCATTTGAAGAGAGCATTCTTGAAAAGGTTCAAAGAGAATATACAAAGGTATTTCCCGCACTTAAGGAAAAATACAGCGCACATATTTGCAAAACGGCGGACGGTGTAATATTATGAAGTGTTTGGTTTTAGCGGCGGGATATGCCACAAGATTATACCCTCTTACCGAAAATTTTCCGAAGCCTCTGCTTGAGGTGGGCGGAAAGACGATACTTGACCGGCTTGTTGACGATATTGACACGGCAGGCAGAATAGATGAATATGTTGTTATTTCCAACAGCAAATTTGCCGCACATTTTGAAAAGTGGGCAAAGACTAAAGAAATGAACATAACCGTTGTTGATGACGGCACAAGCTCCAACGAAACAAGACTCGGAGCGGTATGCGATGTTCAGTTTGCGATTGACAGCCTCAGGCTTGACGATGATATGCTTGTTATCGCCGGAGATAATGTGCTTGATTTCAGCCTTACGAAATTTATGGCTTATGCCGATGAGAAAAAGACCTCCTGCATAATGCGCTATTATGAGCCCGATGAAAACAAGCTTCATAAGTGCGGAGTTGCTGAGGTTGACGAAAACGGCAAAATCCTCTCAATGGAAGAAAAACCCGCCGAGCCGAAATCGCATTGGTGCTGTCCTCCGTTCTACTTCTACACAAAAAACGATGCAAAGCTTGTTAAAAAGGGCATTGAATCGGGCTGCGGAACGGACGCTCCCGGAAGCTATATTGCATGGCTTGCCGGTCAGACAACCGTTTATGCAATGGAGATGCCCGGAAGCAGATTTGATGTGGGCAACCTTGAAAGCTATATGAAAATCAAAAACGAATACAGAGGAATAACGAAATGCTGAATATAAATGTTGAGCTTAAAAATAAAACCGTGCTTGTAACGGGTGCGGCGGGATTTATCGGTTCAAATCTTGTTTCGGAATTGCTTCGCACCGTTGAGCCGATAAACATAGTCGGACTTGACAGCTGCAACGATTATTACGATGTTTCTCTTAAGGATTACAGACTTTCCGAAATTGAGAAGCTTGCCGCAGAGCATAAGGACAGCCGCTGGACTTTTATCAAAGGCAACCTTGCGGATAAGGCGCTGATTGATAAGCTTTTTGCGGAATATAAATTCGATGTTGCAGTTAATCTTGCCGCTCAGGCGGGAGTGCGCTATTCGATTGACCACCCCGATGTTTATATCGAAAGCAATCTTATCGGATTTTATAATATTCTTGAAGCGTGCAGAAACAATCCCGTTGAGCATCTCGTTTATGCTTCGTCTTCTTCGGTTTACGGCTCAAACAAGAAAGTGCCTTACAGCACCGAGGATAAGGACGATAACCCCGTTTCGCTTTATGCGGCAACGAAAAAGAGCAACGAGCTTTTGGCTCACGCCTATTCAAAGCTTTATAATATTCCGTCAACGGGACTTAGATTTTTCACCGTTTACGGTCCTGCCGGCAGACCGGATATGGCGTATTTCGGCTTTACGGATAAGCTTCTCAAGGGCGAAACCATTCAGATTTTCAATTTCGGCAACTGCAAGAGAGATTTCACATATGTTGACGATATAGTTGAGGGCGTAAAGAGAGTTATGCAATGCGCTCCCGAAAAGAAGAACGGAGAAGACGGCTTGCCCGTTCCGCCTTACAGAGTTTACAACATCGGAAACAGCAGTCCCGAAAATCTGCTTGACTTTGTGCAGATACTTTCCGAGGAGCTTATAAGAGCAAAGGTTCTGCCTGCCGATTATGATTTTGAAGCGCATAAGAAGCTTGTTCCGATGCAGCCCGGCGATGTGCCCGTAACCTTTGCCGATACCTCGGCACTCGAAGCGGATTTCGGCTTCAAGCCCTCAACAACTCTCAGAGAGGGACTGAGAAGATTTGCGGAATGGTACAAGGACTACTATAAAATATAAAATTTCTGCGTTTGAATTAAATTTATTGCAGAATTAAAAATTCGGAATTCGGAATGCGGAATTCGGAGTTTAGGGACGCAAGCGCGTTTTATATTGTAAACTTTTTTCTCTTCATTTCTGAAAAACAGTAAATATCAATTCAGAAGCGAAAAGTTATATGTTAGTAGTTATAAAATGGGTACGGGCGTAGCCCGTCGTTAATTCCGAATTCATAATTCCGAAATCCGAATTAACATAAGAGGGTGAATCATTATGTATAAACTGTCCGTTCCCGTAGGAAATATAAATTTTCTTGAGCATACCGACCGTGAAAAAGCAATGAAGCTGATGAAAGAAATGGGCGTTGAGCGGGTTTTTCTCGCTCTCGGAACAGACTCATTTGAGGGCGAAAGCAAGAAAGCGGAGCTTGAAGCGCTTTATGAAAACGGAAAGCTTCTGCGTAAAAACGGTTTTGAGGTCGGAGCGTGGTTCTGGACATTTTTGAGCAGGAAAGAGAACGGATACCGGAGAATGATGTCACCCGACGGCAGAACGAGCCGCGAAAATATCTGCCCGAGTGACGAAAGCTACTGCAATGCGATGTTCTCTTTTCTCAAAGAGGCTGCCGCTGCTCCGATTGATATGATTATGTTTGACGATGATTTCCGTTACGGCTTCTATGACATCGGTTTCGGTTGTCTCTGCGAAAATCATTATAAAAAAATCTGTGAAATTCTCGGCAGAGAGCCGTCAAGAGAAACGGTTGCCGACGGTATACTTAAAGGCGGAGAAAACGAATACCGAAATGCTTTTCTGAAAGCAAACGGAGAATATTTCGAGAAATTTGCCGCCGACTGCCGGAAAGCGGTTGATTCGGTCAATCCGTCAATCCGAATGGGCTTTTGCAGCTGCATAACCTCGTGGGATATTGACGGCACAACGCCCGACAGAATTTCAAAGCTTCTTGCCGGAAATACGAAGCCGTTTTACCGTCTTATCGGTGCGCCTTACTGGGCGGCGCTGAATGCCTGGGGCAACAGACTTGCTTATGTCATTGAACAGGAAAGAATCGAAAGCAGCCGCAGAAAAGATAAAAACATTGAAATTTTCAGCGAGGGCGATACTTTCCCGAGACCCCGCCACAGAGTTCCGGCGGCGTATCTTGAGGGTATGGACACGGCTTTGAGAGCGGACGGAACACTTGACGGAATACTCAAATATTCCTTTGATTATAATTCAACGCCTGATTATGAAAGCGGCTATAATGCGGAGCATCTGAGAAATATTCCGCTTTATGAAAAGATTTCGGAAATGTTTGACGGCAAGCAGGCGGTCGGACTTAAGGTGATTGATAATCCCGAAAAATTCCGCACAACCGAAATGAATGATTATAAGGATAATCCCGTTAAGGTTCAGGAAACGGCGTTCTGCGCAGGAGCGAGATTTGCGGCGGCGAACAGTATTCCCGCAGCCTACGGCGAAACGGGCTGTGCGGGAATAGCATTCGGAGAAGACGCAAGAGCCGTAACCGAAGCGGATTTGAAAGCGGGTCTGATAATTGACTTTGCGGCGGCAAAGATTCTCGGGAACAGGGGAGTTGACACCGGATATATTGCCGATAACGGTGAAGCGGGAATGAACGGTATTGAGTATTTCTCAAACGGCGAAAAAATCGGCGTGCTTTCCTGCCCGAAGCTTCATAATTTAAAGCTTAACGAAAAAGCCGAAGTGCTGAGCTTTGCGGATAAAGAAAAAAGCATTCCCGTAAGCTATTACTACGAGAATGCGAATAATGAAAAGTTTTTGGTTTATACCTTTGACGGTTACCGCTGTGATGATGAAGCTTTCAGAAATTATGAAAGACAGAAGCAGGTGCTTGAAGCGGTAAAGAAAATGAACGGAAAAGGCGTTCCCGTTTCCTGCTCGGGTCACCCCGATTTATATATTCTTGCAAAGCAGAGCGAAAATAGGCTCAGCGTCGGTCTCTGGAATTTCTTCCCCGACAGAATATATTCTCCGAAGCTTGTTTTCACCGAAAATGTGAAGCTTGAAAAGATTTTCGGTGCAAGCGGCGAGGCGAGCGGAAATACGGTAACTCTTTCCGATGTTGAGCCTTACGGAATTGTTATTCTGGAAACTGAGATAAATTAAAAATCAAGTGAGTCAACGCTCTCAAGCAGGGCGTTGATTTTTTCTTTGCAGTAAATTGTCATTTCATTTTTCAGCGCTTCTTCACGGCTTAAGTGGCGCACATGGTGGCGAAGCAGGCGCAGACAGCTGATAAGTCTTGCCTTGCTTTCAACCTTTTCGATTACGGCGGCATCATCTGTTTCAAGGTATTCCGCTATGAATTTTTTCCATATGTATTTTGCGGTATCATATGGCATACCGAGAAACCTTTCAACAACCGTCGGGTCTTTTTCTCCGAAGCCGATATAGGTTATATATATGTTCGCAAGCTCAAATATCGGGTGTCCGTGAGAAAGTGTGTCCATATCAATAAGCAGCGTTTCGCCGTTCTGGAGCAAAACATTGTTGGTATGATAATCGCAATGAAGCATATTGAGCGTATCGGGCGTTTCCTTTATAAGCTTTCTGAGCTTTTCGGTGCTTTCAGCAGGAAGATACGGCTCTGCCGTGTTCAGCCAGTCATTAACGAATATCTTTATATCCGGCATATCATCGGGAGCGACCTCGGTTGAGTGTATCTTTTTGAGAAGCGAAGCATATTCGGAAATATATTTATCGCGGTTTTCGGCGTCCTCAACAATCAGCTTTGAATATGATTTGGAGTCAAGAAGCTCAAATACCGAGCCGTATTTATCCCCGACCATAACAATATCATAGGGAATTGCGGTGGGTATGCCGAGCACGAATGCACGCTTTGCCAGTCTGCATTCATTCTGAATATCGGGCAGAATATCTCTTGATTTATAAACCTTTATTATCGTATCTTCATTATAGCGGTAAACCGTTCCCTTTGCGCCCTTGCCGATAACCTCACAGCCGTCAACGCTCAGGCGGCGCATGGCCTTTTCAACGGTTATCATCTCGGTAAAGCCCGTCATATCGAAAACATCGTAAACATCGGGAGAAGCATTTATTATTTTCAAATCGGGATTGGTTTTGCGTATTCTGAGAACAACCCTGAGACCCGCACTTGAAATATATTCGAGAGCGCCGACATCAAGAATGACCGAATCATGCGGATTGGATGATTCGGTTTCAACAAGCTCAGCGCCGATATCGTCTGCATTGGATGAATCTATTCTGCCCTCAAGGAAAACGGTGAGAACATTATTTTCAATCGAGAAATTCATAGCATTATCTCCATCAAATATAATCTCTGAAAACATATTTTGTGAGTGAAAGATATTCACGGTAGGCATCGTAATCGGCAAGCGGGGAGAGCAGTCTTGCAACCGTAAAATAATACCACGCCTGCATTGCGGGGTCTTTCTGATTGAAGGAAAGCCAGAGGTCATTTCCTTTTACTCTGTATTCACGGGCAAAGGAACGCATATTTGAAAGCTTGTCGCCGAGCCAAAGCATTTTTACGCCGATGTCATCGGTGTTTTCAAGCACGGCGAGTGTTTCCTCCTTGCGGAGCTTCCAGGTTTCGGAGGCGGGGCGTTCGGGACGCTTTTCCTCTGTTTCGGTCATAACGAGCAGAGAAACCCGTTTGCCGAAAATTTCCCTGATTTCTTCAAGCGTTGTGTCGGTGTCCTCAACCGTATCGTGAAGCGCTGCGGCAGCAAGTATTTCTTTATCGTCGGTCATAGTTCCGACTATTGCGGCAACCTCAACGGGGTGAAGTATGTACGGCATATTTGCCGCTTTTCTTATCTGTCCGCTGTGCCGCTCAACTGCGAAGCACAGAGCCTTATCAAAAATATCCATCTGAAATCTCCTTAATAACTATTTAATTATGCCACAAATTTCTTTTTAATTCAAGATGTTATTTAAGGAATCTGCCAAAATCTCAGACAAATTTTTTATTTATAACTAATTCCCCGTAAAGTATTGACATATAGGTATATAAAACATATAATACCCGTGAAAAGATGTCAAAGAAGGTGGAATTATGCCCGAAATATTGAGCAACCTGCATTGCCCCAAGCGGTATGAAAAGCAGCTTGCGAAAATAAATGCCGACGGCAAGGTGATTTTTGCCGTTGTGGGTGACCTTGACCTTAACAGGCAATACGGCACAAGCATGATATGCTTCGGAAAGGACGAGCTCTGGGCGTTCAACAAGAACAAAACGGAGCATTATCTCTATTCCGAAATAAAAGAAGCGGAGTCAAAAAGAATGTACGGCAACGCCGTATTTTCCGTTATCGGCAATGACGGAAAACGCAAAAAGCTTATCCGTTTCACCTATGCCGCCGCAAATCCTGCCGATGCCGCCGCGGATTTCGTTAATGCGATTCTTGAACGCGGATTTTCTCAGGAGCTTGTTTATGCGGTTGAAAACACATTCAGAAGAATGAGAGCATTCTGCCCGAAGTGCGGCAGAAAGCTTCCGTCTCCCGATTCCGAATGCCTTAACTGCAAGGGCAAGGGGAAAATGTTCTCAAAATTTTCGCAGTATGCTCTGCCGTATAAAAAAGGGCTTATTGTCAGTCTGCTGCTTTCGGTATTCACAACAGGAGCTTCGCTGATACCGCCTTATATAACGGGTTATATGGTTGATACGGTTCTGCCGAATAAAAATATGGGAATGCTTTATAAAACCATATTGCTTTTGCTTCTCATCTATGTTTTGCAGTATGTTGTTACGGCGTTCCGTGCCTATGTTCTCAGAAGAACGGGCGATAAAATAGTTATCGCTCTTAAAAAAGATATTTATGAAAAGGCGCAGTATCTTCCGCTGAGCTTCTATGATAAAACCTCAACGGGCAGAGTTATCAACATAATAAATTCCGATACCTCGACCATTCAGAATTTCGTGCTGAAAATCAGTCAGGAAGCGATAGTTCAGCTTTTCACGCTTATCGGAATACTCGTTATTATGATTTCACTTAACTGGAAGCTTACGCTGTTTTCGCTTGTTCCCATTCCCGTTGTTGCGATTATCGGCAGACTTTTCGGCAAAAAGGTAGGACCGATGTATCTCAGAATCCTGCGCCGTGCTTCATCGCTTTCGGGTCTGCTGACAGATACAATCCCGGGTGTCAGAATAATCAAGGCGTTCACCACCGAGAAAACGGCTATTGATAAATTCGACAGATACTGCGATGACTGGATGAACGAGGAAAAGGGCATAGCCAAGATGTCGAGTATTTTCCCTGCGGTAATGACTTTCCTTGTTACCTGCGGTTCGCTGATAATATGGTTCTCGGGCGGTTCGTTTATCATAAACGGCAATGGCGAATTTACAACCGGTCTTTTGGTTTCATTCGTTTCTTATGCGAGTATGTTCTATAATCCCGTAAACTTCTTTGCGAATTTCGGCGATACATACAGAAATACGCTTGCATCTGCGGAAAACATTCTTGAAATTCTCGATGCGGAACCCGAACACGATTTCGGAAAGGACAATGTTCCGGAAAAAATCGAGGGCAGAATTGAATTTAAAAATGTCAATTTCTCGTTTGACCGCTCCAAAAAGGTGCTCAGCAATATCAATCTCACGATTGAACCCGGTGATGTTGTGGGCATAGTCGGCACAACGGGTTCGGGCAAATCAACGCTGATAAACCTGATTATGCGTTACTATGACGATTATGACGGCGATATTCTGATTGACGGAATGAATCTGCGTGATATTGATATGCAGTATTACAGAAATCAGATAGGCTATGTTCAGCAGGAGCCTATGATGTTCAAGGATACCATTTTCAACAATATCGCTTACGGCTCTCCCAACGCTCATGTTGAACAGATTATCAGAGCCGCCGATATTGCCAATGCTCACGGCTTTATCTCAAGACTTCCCGACGGTTACGATACCCTGCTCGGCGAAAGGGGAATAGGTCTTTCGGGCGGTGAAAAGCAAAGAATTTCAATTGCCAGAGCCGTTATGAAAAACCCGTCGATACTCATTCTCGATGAAGCTACGGCGGCGGTTGACTCCGAAACGGAAAGCCTCATTCAGCAGGCAATTGAACGCCTTATCAACGGCAGAACAACGCTGATGATTGCTCACAGGCTTTCAACTCTGAGAAAGGCAAACAAGATAGTAGTTGTTGACAAGGGTGAAATAATCGAATGCGGAACGCCCGAGGAGCTGCTTGCAATGAAAGGCAAGTATTATAAGCTTGTTGAAATTCAGTCAATGGGTGAACAGCTTCAGAAGCGCAAGGCTGAGGAAAAATTTGAATAAGGAGGCGGCATAAATGGTAAGATATATTGACGGGCCCGAAATAATGATAACCGAAAATGACGGCATATTCGTTGATGCGAAATTCTTTGATACGGGTGAAACCTTTTATGAGCTTGAGCCTCACAGACTTTTCCCGAAAAGCGGCGGCAACAGATATGTTGTTCTGCTTGATAAGGACGGAGAGCAGATTGCCGTTATAAGAAATACGGAAAACCTTATTCCCGAGTCAAGAGAGGTTATCGAAAAAGCGCTCGAAGAATATTATATGATACCGAGGATAACCAAGTTTATCAATATGACGGATAAATTCAGAGTATGGATGTGGACGGCTGATACCGACCACGGCAGGCTTACATTTGAGGTCAGAAACCATATTTCAACGGTCAAGCCGCTTTATGACGGCAGAGTTCTCATAAAAGATGCAAACGATAACAGATACGAGATACCCGATTACAGAAAGCTTGACAAGCGAAGCATAAGACTTATTCGCCCGAAGCTCTGATAAAAGAAAAGAACAGGAGAAAGATTATGAAATTACTTATAGCAATAGTAAATAATGACGACAGCGCAATTGTTGCATCGGCACTTACAAAAGAAAATTTCACCGTGACAAAGCTTTCCACAACGGGCGGCTTCCTTATGGTCGGAAATACCACTTTCCTTATCGGAACCGAGGATAACAAGGTCGGGCTTGCAAAGAGCATAATTGCAAAGCACTCAATGACCCGTAAGCATTCGGTCAGCACGGCTGAGTCACTCGGCAGAGGCTTTGACGACGGCGCACTCGGCAGCGAGGTTACAGTCGGCGGCGCAATGGTATTTGTTCTCAGCGTTGATGAAGCGGAGAAATATTGATTGACGGTATATAAAAAACGGCTTGTGAAAAAATTATACATATTATGCAAAATCGGGAGGGCAATATGCTCTCCCGATTTTATATCAGTGTAACCGAGTGATGATAAAACGAACCTATTATTATCACTCGGTTAGGGCGGGATGACCACATCCCGCCTGACAGTGTGTGTTTATTTGACTGTTCAGAAATCAAAATTGCTTATTGATGTAATTCTTGCTCCGCCGGAAAGGTCGGCATAGATAATCATCACGGCGAGAGCGGCGGATTTGCTGCCGTCTGCTGTTTCGGCTTTGCAGAGAACCGCATAATTCCTGCCTGCAACAACCTGCGAGCCGAGCAGGGCAAGAGCATCATAATCAATACCGGTTAGTCCGTCTGTTGCCTTTCCAAATGCTGCTTCGGCATCAGCGGGCAGGTCTGCGCCGTCGGCATCGCCTGTATACCAACCGCCTGTGTAATCGGCGGGATTGAAATTCAGGCTGTTATCTTTGCCGGTATAATCGGCAATATTGATTTTTTCGGTGTCTGTTATTTTGCAGTTTCCTTTAAGGTTACGGTAAACTCTCACGGTGTAAAGATTTCCTTTCAGTGTGCAGAGAAAAGCATAATTCGTGCCCGAAACAACCTGACTTCCGAGATAGGCAACGGGGGTAAAGCCTTTGCCGTTTGCTTTATCAAGTGCCTTTTCGGCACCTTCGGGAATATCGGCTTTGCCGAACCGGGCGTTAACGGTCCAGCCGCCGACAGAGGGTTCCTCGTGTTTCGGAGCTCCGATATTTTTAAATGTGTTTGAAACGAAAGAGAAAAGCATAATGATTACTGCCATAATTGCCGAGAAAAATCTCATTTTTATTTCCTCACTTTATCTTATTTAATATTTTAAGAACGGCAAGAAGGCTTTCTTCCGTTACCTTTTCAACGGGAACATTTTTCTCAACGCATTCCGCAAAATATTCAATCTCATTTGCGTAAGCATCGGAAGACGGAAGCTCAAAATCACTTTCGTTTTCCGAACCCTCTTTGCAGGGAGTAAGGCGGTTGCCGTCGCAGTCATAAATCGTAAATCCGTCTCTTTCAAGGGCAACAACCGCATTTTCAAACTGGAAGCGGAAGCCCATATAGAACGGATATTTTGCCTTAAACCACGATGCCTCGGCAGTTATAAAGAAGCCGTCATACTGATAAACTGCGCTCAGATAATCCTGGTCGGGAAGCTCTTTTCTGTTGCATACAAAGCTTTTCGGCTCACCGAATGCGTAAATCAGAAAATCAAGGTCATGAATATGCAGGTCAAACGGAATGAGTCCGCTCAGTTCTTTATCGTGATACCAGTTGTTCCAGCCGCCAGAGGGATAGCCGCCGAGTCTCCACATAGAACCCGAAATCAGCTTGCCGTATTTTTCGGTATCGTAAATATGCTTGAGAATTTCATATTCGTTCCAGAAGCGAAGCACCTGGGCAACCATATATTTAACATTGTTTTTTCTTGCCGTTGAATAGAGCAGAGCAACATCGCTTTCCCTGAGCGAAATCGGCTTTTCGGTGATAACATTTATGCCTCTGTTCATTGCCTTGAGCGCAAATTCACAATGAAGAAAAGTGGGCAGACAAACATCAATTATATCGAACTCGTTTTCATCAAGCATTTTATCGAAATCGGTATAGTGCCTGCAATCGTCGTATCTTTCTGCTTTTTCGGGGCGGATATCGCATACCGCAACAAGCTCGGCTCTATCTGATTTTTTCCACGCCGGAACGTGTGCTCCGCTTATTCCGCCGCAGCCTATAACTCCTACTTTTAACATATAAATCCTCTTTTCCGTTTGCTGATTAAATAAATTATACCATTTTATATCCGTATGTCAATCGGGCTTGACTATATTTTCGGCGAATAGTATAATTAAATAAAAATTGCAGGGAGTGATTTTATGACAAAATTTATTTCTTTTATCGGAAGTATTGTGTATTTCTTCGTTTCGCTTTTCCCGTGGGCAATATATAAGTGTCCGCAGAAGCCGTCGGGTCAGCAGCTTGATATTTCAAAATTCGAGCTTACATGGAGTGACGAATTTAACGGAACAGAGGTTGACGGCAATAACTGGATTGACCCGTGGTGGGTTACGATGCGTAAGGGCGGATATTGGAATAAGAATATGGTTTCGGTTCATGACGGAAATCTTGATATAACAACAAAATATATTGCCGACGGAATTGACGGAAATCCCGGCGGATATTATACGGGTGTTGTTGAAACGCGCAATAAATTTGAGCAATGCTACGGATACTATGAGGTCAGATGTATTTTGCCTCCGTCAACGGGAATGTGGAGCGCATTCTGGATGATGAATGAGGGCGTTTACAATGTTGACGGTTACGGCGACGACGGCACCGAGGTCGACATTTTCGAGTCAATGAGATATAAAGACCATTGGTGGAAGGTCGGGGATTCTGTTGTAAGCGGAATACATTATGACGGCTATGAAGACGGTCATAAGAACGACTCAATCGGCTATTTCTATGCGAATAATCCGTATGAGGAATATAATACCTACGGCCTTGAATGGAATAAAGATGAATATATATTCTATATCAACGACGTTGAAACCGGAAGACTTTCAACGGGAGGCGTTTCCGATAATCCCGAATATCTGATACTTTCATGCGAGGTTGCAGGCGAAAACGGAATAGCAAATGCCGACAGACACGGCACAGGCAAAATCAGTCTGCCGACCGATGGCACAGAGGTGCATTTTCTCGTTGACTATGTGAAAGTATATCAGTACAAAGATTTGCTGAACTGAAAATCTCATACGATAAAAACGGCTTTCCTCAAACGGAGGGAGCCGTTTTTCTGATTTTAAATAAAATTTTCGGCCTTGCTCGGTTACAGCTCCGAAAACGGCAGATTTTTACATTTAAATGTATATTATGATATATTTTATCCATTGGGTACTTGACAATAATTTACCAATATAATATAATTGTTACAAAATGTTCCGGTATATTTTTACCGTGAGAAAGCATTTTGAAAGGGGTAACAATATGAAAAAGTCATTAAAGGCGATACTTTCCGTAGTGCTGGCAGTAGTCCTCGCATTCGGAACATTTGCCGGAGCTTTCGGCGGAATAGACTTCTCGGTCAAATCCAGTGCCGCAAGCAGAAGCGTAGTACTTCAAAGCAGCTTCTGGAAGTTCTACAGTGATGGTGAGCTCTATATAACCGGAGATATTCCCGATTATTCCGAAACCATCCATGCTCCCTGGTATAATTATATGACCCAGGTTAAGCTCATTTCGCTTTCCATTGAGGACGGCAAGACTATTACCAAGATTGGTGCCTATGCTTTTGACGGAATTGAAAATGTAACAACTCTTTCCATTCCCAAAACCGTTAAAACAATCAGTGCCGATGCATTCAAAAACTTCAAGTCCCTGAATAAGATTTATTTCCAGGGAAGCTGCGAAGAATGGGATGCAATGTACAGAGGAACGGGTATCACCGTTGTTTTTGAGCATATTCACGCTGACGGTCAAATCAAAAATATCGTCACACCCGACTGCAAAAACGAAGGCTATACCGGTGATGTATACTGCAAGGAGTGCTTTTCACTCATAAGACTCGGTGAAAAGACTCCCAATGACAGCACAAAGCATATCTGGAGTGCCGAGCGTCTTATAAAGGAAGAACCCACCTGTAAAGAGAAAGGTGTTCTTGCAAGGCAGTGTATTCTCTGCGGCGCATGGAAGACCGATGACACCGAGTCCATTCCTGCAACGGGTCTGCATGAGTATGAGCTTCTTGAAGAGAATAAGCTTGAAAAATGTGAAAAGGGCGTTAAGGTAACTCTTTCCTGCAAGAATTGCGATTCCGTTAAGGATTATATAATTCAGAGCGATGAGCATACTTATCAGTATCAGGTAATCGACCCCACCTGCCTTGAGGACGGTTATACAATCGAAACCTGCAAATATTGCAAGCACTACAAAGAAAAGGATACTGTTAAGGCTCTCGGCCACGATGCCAGCTTCTCATTCAATGTACCTGCAACCTGCACTGAGGACGGCGTTTACGGCTACAAGTGCTCAAGATGCGGTGTTATCTGTGAGTCCACAAAGGTTGCCGCATACGGTCATGCTGACGGAGAATGGGTAGTCACCAAGGATCCCACCTGCATTGAGAACGGAATCAGGGAACTCAGATGCAAAAGATATGATGAGTGCGGTGAAGTTATCAAGACAGAAGAAATTGCCAATCTCCATGACAACAAGGAATTAAGAACAACCACAAAGTACATCGGTAAGGAAGCTACCTGCGTAAATGACGGTGCTTATTTCTTCAAATGTAATATCTGCGGAGAGGATATTCTCAATGCAGACGGAACAAAGCTTACCGAAACTATTCTCAAGACTCCCAACAGTCACAAGGCTTCAAGATGGGTAACTGTTGCCGTTCCCAACTGCACTGAACCCGGTCTTATGATTAAGAAGTGCACGGTTATCGGATGCGACTATCATTCAGACAATGACATCGGCAAGGCTATTGACAGGGCAAGTGACGATGCTGCTCTTAAAATTCTTATCAAGATAGTAGATGACGATCTTGTTACTCAAATCAATGACGAGATTCTCAATGCTTACTATAAGCTTGAACAGGCAAAAGCAGAAAAGATTGCTGCATACATTGAGTCAAGCCTTTCAAATAAGAGTATTGTTATTCCCGATGAATATATTTCGGACAAGGTCGAAATAATCAACCGTGCGGCTGCTGCTATCGTTGAAGAAGCAAGTGTCAATAACACCAAGGAAACTATCATTGCCTATCTTACCGATGCTTTCACCGAAATGGGTAATGAGTGGATTGAGGCTGCTGTTGCCGCTGCTTCCGAGAAAGACATAGAGCTTGTCAGCCTTATGCCCGTCGATCAGCAGGAAATTCCCGCTGTCGGTCACAAGTATCAGGTAGTTTCCTACTATGAGACTATCGTTTCCGGCAAATCGGTTTATACTCCCGTTGCACAGAGCAAAGACGGTAATTTTTATCCCATTGAAGGTTATGTTCCCAAGGAAGAGGATGGCGAGATTGTCCTTGATAAGGACGGCGATATCGTTTATGAGCCTATCCTCGGAAACGATGCGGTTGATACAAAAGTTCATGAGGTTGTTACAAATGTTGACTGTAACTTCGGCGGCACTCTCGTTGAACAGTGCCCCGTTTGCGGAGAAATTCAGCCTACAAAAGTCGCAAAGGGAACTCATGACTGTGAGATTACCGATATTAAGGCGACCTGCACCGAGCAGGGCTACACCGAAGAAGCATGTAAAAACTGCACATATGTTGCAAGATATAAATATACTCCTTCAACCGGTCATGATTGGGAAGAGATAATCATCAAGGATTCCACCTGCACCAAGACCGGACTCAAAGCAAAGAAGTGCAAAAACTGCGATATGATTGATGAAACATCATATAAGCCCGTTGCAATCAAGAGACATGAGTATACAATCAAGATTGTTGCCCCCACCTGCACAGAAAACGGATACACTGTTCACACCTGTTCTGTCTGCGGCGGCAGCTATAAGGATACCATTGTTGAAAAGCTCGGTCATGACCTTAAGGATACCGTTGTTGCTCCTACCTGCACAGAGGACGGTTATTCTATCCACGCTTGTAAGACCTGCGGATATGAGTATAAAGATACTATAACTCTTGCTGCCGGTCATCAGTACGGCGAAAAGAAAGAAATCGAAGCTACCTGTACAGCCGATGCCTATACTCAGGAGATATGCAGAATATGCGGATTCGAGAATAGAACCCAGGTTAAGAAAGGCAGCGCATTAGGTCATCTTTATGTTACCGACGAAGCAGTTCAGCCTACCTGTCTTCACACCGGCCGCACCGAAGGTATGCACTGCGACAGATGCGGATTTGTAAAGACAGCACAGGAAATTGTTCCCATTAAAGAGCACATTGTTATCACTGATGCAGCAGTTGCCGCAACATGTGAGAAAGACGGACGCACCGCCGGTACACACTGCGACATCTGCCGCTCCGTACTTATTCCTCAGACTGTTATTCCCGCAACCGGTCACAGAGTTGTTGAGGATATAGCAATTGCTCCTACCTGCACGACAAACGGACGTACCGCAGGTTCACACTGTGAGAGCTGCGGCAAGGTTTATATTTCCTGCAATACAATCTATGCTCTCGGGCACAGCTACAGTGAATGGGAAATCACAAAGGCTGCAGAGCCGTTCACACCTGGTGAAAAGACCCGTATCTGCGTTAGCTGCGGAGAGGAAGAAGTTATGAGCTATAAGCTTACATTCCTTCAGGGTGTTGCTTGGATATTCAACCGTATCTTTTCAGTCATTTTTGGATTGTTTATCGGCTGAAATGATTGCTTAAACATTATATAATTATTTAAGAGGCTGTCGCAAACGGAAGAAAAACCGGAGCGACAGCCTCTTAAATGATAACGGGTGTAAAAAGTGAAAAAATCCGTGAGAAATCCCCGAGCGTGGATAAGCATAACACGGAATACGCCGCAAATCCCGCAAGCACATTGAAACCTTATGGATGATAAAGGATAATGACAAATGAAAATGATTGTCTTTGTAATACATGATACAGAAAGGAAAATATGATATGAACAATAGTCTTAAAATCGATGAATATCCCGATATTATGACGGTGGAGGAAATGTGTGAATATCTGAGAATCAGCGACAAAACGGGATATAAGTTGCTGCATAACGGTACAATTAAGTGCCTGAAGCCGGGCAAAGCGTATTTGATTCCGAAAAAGTTTATCATCGAATATATCGAGAAACAATTGCTTTGATTCATTTTTGGAATCTTCATTAATCGACAAATTCAAATATAACCGATTGAAAAGTCGAAATATGACCGAATGGAAAGCCCAAATATGACCGATTGAAGAAGCCGAATATGCCGGGTTAACGGGGGGTAAAAATGCAGGTTTTTCAATTTTACCCCCCTTAACAGGCAATTATGATACTTTTTCAAGAAGCGATGTTAAATATTACTTGCACAAAACCCTTGACTGTTTACCGGCATTTGTGATATATTATTAACGGATTAGAATATATATACTTCTAATCCATTAGGAGATGAAACCATGTTATTTGAATATCTGAAGGACACATATTCACCCGGAGAGCTGATAATTGCTTCGGATATAGATATAGGTTTATCGGATAATAACCGCAGGCAACAGTTCAAAGTGCTCGTTGATTCGGGTAAGCTTATCAGAGTTGAAAACGGAATATACTGTATTCCCAAAGAAACCCGTCTCGGAGGCACATTCATTCCGTCTGCCGAAAATATTGCAAGTGCCAGATACATTCAGCGAAAGTCTGATGTGTTTGGGTATTACAGCGGATATGTATTTGCAAACAGGCTCGGTCTGACTACACAGATGCCGTTTGTTTATGAAATAGTATCAAACGAAATGACAAGTCCGGTCAAAAAGATCATTATTGCGGAGCGTGAATTTGTT
>JAZRYD010000018.1:0-150643 GCA_045600535.1 Acutalibacteraceae bacterium
CAATGAACACAAAGCACCCTGCATATACTTCAGATGCAGGTATCAGACCCGACTTATATACCGTCCAGCTGGCAACGACAACGACAATTAAGTTCAGTCAGTATTACGCAGAAATAACCCCGTATGAAAACCTTGACCTTCTGAAGCTGACAACTAAAAAAGATACCACAGCCGATAAGGATGCCTACGCACCGATGACGAGCGATGATTACTTTATGACACTCAGACTCAAGGTTATCGGCGAAGAAGGAAAAACGGGTACAGCTCAGTTCAACCCGTATCTTTACAAGGTATCCGATACGAGTTCAAGGTCAAATAAAGCCGGCGATATGTCGCTTTATGCCGGAACAAGCAACAGCACAAATATAGCAATGAAGACCTATCTGAGCTACACCGGCAATGATGAAACAGATACCTTCCTTTGCAAAGATGCTATGGCAACCTTCACGGTCGGCAAGAATCCCAACGCAGGCAGCGACGGCTCATATGAGGCTAAGTTTATTATTAATGATACAACAGAATCCAAGAAGACATATAAGACCGGTGAGGATATAGCAGCTCCCGATATGACCGAAGCAACCGGTTTCATCGGCTGGGCAGACAGCAAGGGCGAGGTTATTGCAGCAGCGGACTTTAAGGATATTAAGATGGGCACCTCCCCGATGACCTTTACCGCAATATATGATACGGATGAATTTGATGTAACCATCGACTTTGACGGCGGTGAAATTGCAGGTGAGAAATCAATAACAATTAAAGCCAAGTACGGCGAGACTGTTGATATGTCAGCTTATAAACCGACCAAGACCGGTTATGACCTGAATGGTTGGAATCCCTCAACGGTTAAGGTTACCAATGTTAAGAATCTTCCCTCCGTAAAGGCATTGTGGAAAGCAAAAACCTATAATTATAAGTTTTATCTCAACAAGGCAGATGCAGAGGCTTGTGCGTACGGAACAATAGATTATAATACCAAGCTCACAATTACGGCTCCCACGAAGGCTGAGAGTAATTTCGACGGCTGGTATGATTTCGCCGACGATACTCTCGTAACATCAAACGGAAAGTTTGCCGCAAACTACACCTATGCCGCAGATAAGAGCTTCTATGCCAAGTGGACAGATAAGGACTATGCGTTCACCTTTATGGTCTATGACTATTCAAAGGGCGAATGGAAAGAGTTCAAGAAGGTATACGGAAATACCAATGATAAGTTTACCAAGGCAGACTTCACAAAGATTTCCGATGCCGTTACGGCAGCAGACCTCGGCTGGAGCGGCGATTTCCAGGTAGGTTCAACCGCAGGCGCTGTCAACACGATATTTACAAAGACAGCCGGCACAACGGCGGCTGATATGATTAAGCCTGCTGACGGTCTGGTATTCACCGAGAATAAGACCATCTACATTCAGACAAAGATAAAGTACAATGTAGATATCAATATTCCGAAATTTGAAGGCGGAGCATATACGGAAAGCTACGATACAACCAACAAGACCGTTCTCAGCGGAACATCAAATGCAGAGGCATCATTCACATATGATTACAGCAATTATGCACCTGCAAAGGGATATGATTTCGCAGAATGGAAGTTTGACGGTACAGAAATTCCTTATACCACAAATTCAGCAGGTACCACATTCACATTAGGATATGATTCAGGCGCTGATATTGATATAACGGCAGCGTATGAGCTTACCAGATACAACATTCGTTTCTTCATCGGCGATGAAAAGAACAGTAAGGCTGTTTCGGTAATCGGTACTCAGATAGGCAGCCAGATTAAGCTTGATGCCGATTATGTAATCGAAGGTAAGCAGACCGCAATTCTTCTTCCCGAAATAGGCGTCGAAAATTCAGCACAGACAACTCCTTATGAAGGAATGAACGGCTACAAGTTCGCAGGCTTCTACTTCAAGGACGATGCAGGTATGACTCTTCAGCAGTTCCCGCTTGTTCTTACTCAGGAAATGATTGAAACTTATGATAAGAACGGAACAGGCACTCTTGACTTCAGAGGAAAATGGGAAGCCGAAAAGTATGATGCAATATTCAAGTATACAAATACCGCAGGAGAAGAAAAGTCATTCGTAATAAGCGGTGTTCCCACCGGCGCAAGATTCGATACTTATACGCCCGATAATGAATTCTCAGAAGAATATCAGATGACATTCGGCGCATATGTAAGACAGAATACTCCCGAAGGCATGAGATTTGCCGGATGGAAATCAAATGCACAGTCAGCAGAAAATATAATGCTTCCCGGCGGTGTAACCTATACCGCAACATATTCAAGCAACTCCTATAACATCTATATCAACCTCGACAGAGGCGGAGATGTTACCGAGGATGTTATTCAGAAGTTCTCCTCAAGCTACGGCGACGATATTGAGGCTCCCGGAACAGAAACCGGTGAAGGTATGGGTAACGGTACCAAGATTCGCAACATGCTGTTCAACGAATCGGAAAAGCCGACACCCGAATGCGAGTATGTAGGTTGGAAGGTATATCACCTTATTGATGAATCCAAGGGCGTATATGATAAGTCCAACTGGGCAGAAGGTATCAATGACGAAGGTACAACCATCATGAGAGGTACCGTAATCTATCAGCCCGAATGGAAACTCTACCGTGAATTCTTCTTCAGAGTATACGGCAACGGCGGTACGGACGACCTGTATTGCGGTCTCGGCAAGAACTTCAAGATGTATTACTTCAAGAACCACAGACCCTGCAATGCCGGCGATGAAGAGCTCAACAAGAGCCCCGACCTCAACATTATCCTCGGCTTCATTCCCAAGCTTGAAAACTTTGACTTCAAGGGATTCTTTACTGCGGAAATGTGGAAGCATATTTACCTCAGATTTGATGCACTCAGTGTTCCCAAGTCAGTATTCACATGGGAAGGCTTCTCAGGACTTATTTCGGCAGCATTCACAGCAATCAAGACTCTGATTAAAGGCGAATAATCAAACCGAAATGCAATAATTTTCCCCGTATCCGAAAGGATACGGGGATTTTTAATGC
This sequence comes from Acutalibacteraceae bacterium, assembly GCA_045600535.1. Classification (GTDB taxonomy): domain Bacteria; phylum Bacillota; class Clostridia; order Oscillospirales; family Acutalibacteraceae; genus CAG-177. Next base: position 3,028 of record JAZRYD010000018.1, read on the forward strand.
GGAATTCTGCATTAAAAAATGCTATGGCGATTTTTTGCCATAGCATTTTTTATCGGGAAAATTAAATATTATGAAAAATAAATCTGTGTGCAGGCGCTGAGATACTGACCGAGTTGTTCGGCAATCACATCGCCGGAGCATTGAAGGTCTCCGCATATCCAGCTTACCAGCACCGTTTTGGCACCGCTTGAAGCAAAGAGAAGATAAAGGTCGGCGTCGGTGCGGTTGTTATTGCCGCCGACAAGCGAATTTACAACATCGTCATAATATATGTTGATAATTCTGCCGATGAAATTGTCGAGAATATCAGACTGCATCAGCATTCTGTAATACTCCATATTCTTTTCGAGATATTTGCATATCTCACGGATAAAGTCAGTCGGATTTTCACGAAGAAAAGCAATATCAATTTTTTCAACGTAATCCATAAGATGCTTGAGTTCTTCCTGCTCAATCTGTTCTGCTACCGCGCGAACGTCCGAATAATGAGCATAAAAAGTACCTCTGCTGATATCCGCTTCCCTGATAATATCGGAAACGGTTATTTTTGAAATTTCTTTTTCGCGAAGAAGCTTTGCAAGTGCTTTTTTTATAAGATTTTTGGAGCGTATGGAGCTTCTGTATTCTGCCTTAGCCAAGAAAATATCCCTCCAGGTAATTTTACTGTCACATTATAATTTAGTATATTTTTTAGCGAATGTCAACAGTCAATTTATGAATTTTTAATGAATATAAATAAAAAGCCCGAAAAAACTTGTAGAACAGAGTCTTTACTGATATAATAGAATAAATATATCCGAAAGGCGGGAAAATAATGAAGCTTGTAACTCAGACCGATGTTCTCAGCGCAAGAATGGGAGACGCAAGTGCCGTTACGATGATATGCAAAAGCGGTTTTGACGGCATTGACTATTCGATGTTTGCAATGAAAGAAGATGACTGCATACTCAATACTCCCGCATATGAAAAGCACGCACTTGAGCTTAAAAGAATTGCGGGTGACTTCGGAAAGAGCTTTGAGCAGTCGCACGCTCCGTTTCCGCCTTGCATTCAGGGAAATAAGGAATATAACAAGAAGATGATGGAGCGCACGAAGCGTGCCATAGAAATTGCGGGTATACTTGATGCAAAAATATGCGTGGTTCACCCCGTACATTATACCCGTGACCAGCTCAGAAAAAATATCGCTATGTACCGTGAGCTTGAGCCCTATGCCGAAAAATACGGCGTGAAAATCGCGCTTGAAAATATGTGGGGTCACAGGGGAAAGAAAATAGTTCCGAATGTTTGCAGCATTGCCGAGGATTTCAATGCGCATCTTGATTCGCTTAACCGTAAAAACTTTACCGCCTGCCTTGATTTGGGCCATTGCGGACTTGTCGGCGAAGATGCGGCGGCAATGATAAGAAAAATGGGTCATAACCGTATAGGCTGCCTGCATATTCATGATAACGATTTTATCAGCGACAGCCACACTCTACCGTATACAATGAAAATGGACTGGCAGTCGATTATTACCGCTTTGGGTGAAATAGATTATCAGGGCAATTTTACATATGAAGCCGATATGTTTATCGGCAAGTTCCCGACTGACCTTGCACCTGCCTGCATGAAATTTATGTGTGAGGTCGGCAGAAGCATGATGAAGAAAATCGAGAATTGCAGAAAATGATGAATACTTTTATTTGTCCCGTTTGCGGAAAACCGCTCTGCGAAGCCGAAAAGCTTTACCGCTGTGAAAACGGTCACTCATTCGATAAATCGAAATTCGGATATGTTAATCTGCTAATGAAGCAGACCTCATCTGCCAAGCGCCACGGTGATGACCGTATAATGGTGAGGGCGCGCAGAGACTTTCTTTCAAACGGATATTACGGTTTTTTAAGAGATGAGCTTTGCAAAATCTCAAAGGAATATTTTGAAAACGGTTCTTTCATTCTTGATGCAGGCTGCGGAGAATGCTGGTATTCCGAGGGGATACTCGTATATCTCGGAGAGCAGGGCATATCCGCGGAGTTTGCCGGAATAGATATTTCCAAGGACGCGCTTGAATTTGCATCTAAGAGAAAAAGCGGAATAAAGACCGCGGTAGCCAGCCTTTTTTCGATACCGCTTGCAGACGGAAGCTGTGACGGTGTTCTGAATATCTTTTCGCCGGAGGCGTTTTCGGAATTTCGCAGAGTGCTGAAAAAAGGCGGTATTCTGATAAGAGTGATTCCGCTTGAAAAGCATCTGCTGAACCTCAAGGCGGCGATTTACGAAAAACCGTATCTCAATACCGTACCCGATGAAAAGTCCGACGGCTTTGAGCAGATTGATTATAAAGAGCTGAAAAGGGTTATAACGCTTAAATCTCACGATGATATTATGAATCTTTTCAGAATGACACCGTATTATTATAAGACGGGAAAAGAAGACCAGCAAAAGCTGGAAAACATTGAAAGCTTTGAAACTCAGGCGGAATTCGGAATAAGAATTTACCGCAGAAAATAAGGGAGAATAATTATGGAAAGACAGCCTAATTACAGATTTGCGACAGCAAAGCCCGACCATATTATGGTGAGCTTTTCGGGCGATGCAAAAAGCTCAATGACCGTAACCTGGAGATGTTCGGCAGAGGTTGAGAACGGTTACATGGAGTTTTACGAAAAGAACGGTGAAAAGCGCAGAGCAGATGCAATCGTAAAGCCGTTCAAAAGCGATGTTAATACAAGCAATATTTTCTGGGCAAAGGCGGAAAATCTGAAAAGCGGAACGAGATATTATTATACCTGCGGAAGTGATGAAAACAGAAGTGAGGAATTTTTCTTCGATACCGAGGAAGAAAATCTCACAAAGTTTAAATTCATTGCCATTTCCGACCACCAGAAGGATAATGACCATTATAACCCCGATTATTCGGAACTGAATAAATTTCTTAAAAAGGTGCTTGAAAAGCACCCCGATGTTAAATTTATCTATACGGCAGGGGATAACACCAACTGCGGACAGCACGAAATCCAATGGAATGCAATGTTTGAAGGTATGGAGGGAATAATCGAACATATTCCCTATATGATGTGCTGCGGAAACCACGATAACAGAGGCTTTGAGTTCTATTTTCCGAACGAGGCTAACCGTTATTACGCCGAGCCTGCGGAATTTTTCAATACTCAGCTTGAATATTCCTATCCGAAAAACGGCCCCGAGGGCTGGCAGACCGAAAACTATTCATTCGATTACGGCAACGCGCATTTTGTTGTTTTCGGCGTAAATGAGCCTGAATTGGTTAACGACTGGGCGGCAAAGGATATTGACGCTTCCGATAAAACATGGAAGCTCGGCGCATACCATTTCCCGATTTACTATGCCGGTCCGAACCTTTCAAATGACGATGCGTATCCGATGATGCGTGAATGTATGGAAAAGCTCGATATACTTTTTGAGGGTCATGAGCATAATTTTTCGAGAAGCTTTCCGATAAGGAACGAGGAAATATTTGACCGTCCGTCGCAGGGAACAATTCATTATGAGCTCGGCAACGGAAATGCCAATCCTCCGGGAACGAAAACCTGCGATAAGGTATGGCACAGCTCATTCTATCCGCAGGAGGAGGAGGTCAGCGCCTATGCACTGATTGAGATTGACGGCGACAAAATGAGCATTATCTCGGAGCTTGACGACGGCAGAATAATAGATGAATGTATAATCGACAAGGCTAAAGACGAAATCCGTCCCTACCGTGTTGCTCCCGTTTTCGGGCCGGGCAGAACAAGAATGTTCTATAAGGGAGTTGACCTCGGCTTATGCGCTTCATCGTTGCCGCCCGTGTGCATTGACGGCACATGGTATGCCGCTTTCGCAGCGCTGATAAGCTTTATCGGCGGAGAGGTAAAGCGTGAAAAGGGCAGGGTTACGCTTGAAGTATACGGAAAGAAAGCCGTATTCACCGAAAACAGCGATACGGCAGATACCGATAAGGGCGAGGTAAAGCTTGAAGCAAAGGTATTCAGAGGCGCAGAGGGTCAGCTCTATGCACCGATTGACTCAGCCTGCAAAATATTCGGAATGAAATGGGCATACGCAAAAAGAAATAATTTTATTACGGTGGAATGTGCGCAGGAAAGCCACCCAGTTCCCGTTCAGCCGTAAAGGAGAATAAAATGAGTACAGAAGTAAAAACAGAAGAAACAAAGCAGCAGAACGGCGGTTTGAATCTTAACGCAAAATCAATTGCCGGAATATGTATTCTGCTGGCGCTGATACTGATATTTGCCGGAGTGCTTACTCAGACGCTTCCGAGAGGTGAATATTATACCTATCCGCTCAACACTTATAAGCTTGAAAGCGGTGAAATAGTTTCTCTTGCCGATGATAAAGCCGAATATAAGCTGGACGGCAAAAATAAGCTTTCGTTTTCGGAATACTGCGCACGGCTTGCGGAAAACGGAATAAATGTAACGCCCGTTGACAGTCTTGACGGAATTGATACCGAAAAAGCAGAAGATATAAGTGAGATGATAATAGACGGCACATATCACAAGATTGATTTTAAAATGCCGGCATGGAAAATTCCGCTTTCATTACTGCTTGTTTTCGGTTCACAGGACGTTGTAACGGGAATAGGAATAATTCTTCTTATTGTTCTGATAGGCGGCACATTTCTCATTCTTGATGAGCGCGGAATACTGCAATACATAATGGCGGTTATAATCAACAAATTCGAGAAAAAGAAATATCTGCTTCTCTGCATTGTTATTTTCGTTTGTATGTTATTAAGCTCAACCGCGGGAATACTTGAAGAATCCGTTACGCTTGTTCCGCTCGGCTGTGCCATTGCGCTTGCGCTCGGCTGGGACTCGTTTGTGGGTCTTTCAATGAGCCTTGTGGCGGTTGCATTCGGCTTCACCGCCGCAACCTTTAATCCGTTCAATGTTGTAACGGTTCAGAAGCTTGCGGGTGTGCCCGTTTTTTCCGGATTATGGCTTCGCCTTATTATGTTTGTTCTCGTTTATGCGGTGCTTACCGCATTCGTTGTGCTGTATGCCAGAAAAGTCGAAAAGCACCCCGAAAAATCGCTCTGCTATGAAACCGATAAGGTTCTGCGTGAAAAGCTTATCCCTGGAAGCTGCACAAAGGCGCTTGAAGATAAAAACACCGGCAAGGCAACAAAGGCGTTTGTGCTTTGCGTGAGCGGTGTTCTTGTTTGCATTATACTTGACTTTATTTTCAGCTTCGGCGGTATGCTTTCTCTGCCCGGAATGGCGATACTTTTCACCGTAGGCGGCTTTACCGCAGGTTATATTTCGGGACTTCGCGGCAAGGAGCTGCTTTCCGGCTTCGGCAGGGGAGTTAAAACCATTGCACCCGCAATTCCGCTGATATTCTTCATTCTCGGCATAACTTATATCCTGCGTGAGGGTATGATAATCCACACCATTCTCAACTATGTTTATAATATTATCGGCGAATTTTCGGGCTATTCCGCAATTCTGCTGCTGTTTGCATTCATAGTTCTGCTTGAATTTTTCATCGGCTCTGGAACGGCGAAGGCATTTCTGATTATGCCCATTGTTGCCCCTCTTGCCCAGCTTATCGGAATTTCGGGCAACTCCGTTGTGCTTGCATTCTGTATGGGTGACGGCTTCACAAACCTGCTTTATCCCACAAGCGGAATTATGATAATCGCAATCGGACTTGTTAATATTTCCTACGGCAAATGGCTCAGATATACATGGAAGCTGTTTGTTGCCGAGGGTCTGCTCGCCGTTGCGATAATGCACTTTGCGCTGTTCGTTAATTATGCGTAATAAAGCGAGGAGAGAGAATGGAGGAGCGAGGAGTTTCGGACGGGCTTCGCCCGTACCCATTATATAACTGCTGACAAATAACTTTTCGCTTCTGAATTGATAAAAAGCTCGGCTTGTGATTTTCATCACAAGCCGAAATTTTTTAATCGAGTTTTGCTTTGAGATAATTCTCGTAGAAGTCCTGAACGCCTGCGTAGAAATCATCAACGCTGCCGTCATTCTTCATAACATAATCAGCCATCTTTTCGGACTCGCTGGTGTGGAATATTTCTTCCTCGTGAATATCGTTTTCGCGAAGCTTTTCAACGCTCTTGCCGTCTCTCTCGGAGCCTCTGGCAAGCATTCTCTGATAACGAACCTCGTCATCGCTGATAACAACATCAACAAGAACAAACTTATCGCCGAAAGCCTTTTTGAAAACCTCAATGTCTGAGGGAGGACGAATGCCCGAAACAAGGAAGTTGGGGCTGTCAGATTCCTTAATCTTTTTAACAATCATCTCGGGGAAGAAGGTCTGACCGTTTTCGGTCATATACTTCTTTGATGTGGCGTGGAGATTATCTCTTGTAAGCTCAAGGCCGTCATTGGCTGCAAGCTCTCTGACAACGTCTCCGATGGAAATCATGGGGAATCCGTAAGTTTTGGCAACATATTCAAGGAAGAAATCCTTGCCGGTGCCGTTTTTGCCTACTGCGGCTAAAACCATAATATTTTACCTCCGTAATTTTTTGCGAAATTATATTTCGGGAATGACTATTTCAATTTCTCTGCCAAGCTCGGCTGAGCGTGAAATACCGTCAATTATCGCCTGATTATAAAGTATCTGTGAGCAGGGAACGGGAGCTTCACCGTCTTCCTTTACTGCGTCAACAAAGGAACGGATTTTAATATCGAAGCAGTCCTTATCGTTATGCTTCTGCGGAATGATGGTTTCAATCTGTTCGCCGGCTATCTCGTGATAGATAACAAGCGGTCCGCCGATACTGCCGTTCCAGCATTCGGTTGAGGGAACTCTTACCGAACCCTTTGTGCCCATAATAATGGTATCACCCGGGGTGTCAAGGTTCATTGCCCATGCAATTCTGAAGTCAAGAACGATGCCGCCCCCAAGACGGATAAAGCCTGCCGCAAAGTCATCAACGCCGAAAACATCGTGATGCTCATATTCGGGGGCTTTGCCGAAGAAATCGGATTTATATCCCGAAACGGTGAGCGGCTTCGGATAGCCGATTGAATTTAGAACCATATCAAGTGAATAGCAGCCTATATCGCCGAGAGCGCCGATGCCTGCGGTATCCTTCTGAATGAAAGATGTTCCGAACGGGGTGGGAATGCCTCTGCGTCTGCCGCCGCCGGTCTGAATATAGTATATTTTACCGAGCTCGCCGGACTGAACAACCTTTTTGAGCATTTTCATATTCTCGTCAAATCTCGGCTGGAAACCGATTGAAAGCACGCCCTTGCTCTTTTTCTCGGCCTTGCAGATTGCAACGGCTTCTTCAAGCGTTACGCACATCGGCTTTTCAAGCAGAACGCTGATGTCATGCTCAAGTGCATAAATCGAGCATTCGGCGTGAGTTGCGTTATATGTGCAAACGCTGACTGCATCGCACATACCGGAATCAACAAGCTCCTTATGGCTCGGGAAGAATTTTACATTTTCGCCTACATTGTATCTTTTGCAGAAAGCCTCTGCCTTGCCGGGGATAAGATCGGCAAGAGCAACGATCTCAACATCGGGGCATTTCTGATAAGCCTTAACATGAGCTTCCGCAATCCAGCCCGTTCCGATAATTCCCACCTTAAGCTTTTTGCTGTAATCTCTTTCTTTTTCGGCGGTATGGTCTTCTTTGAAAGCGTCAAGAATATTTTCAGACATATTATTATCTCCTTTTTATCCTTAAATTCCGAGAGTTTTAAGATAATCTCTGCTGAGCTTTACAGATTCAAGCTCGGCTGCGCCGCTTGCGGGATTATCCTGCTCAACAACAACCCATTTTGCACCTGCTTTTTCCGATGCGGCAAGAATTGATGGCATATCCTGAACGCCGTAGCCTACTGGCATAAAGGAGAATGAATCCTGCTCGTCCTGCTCCTCATCATCGTCAATGCCGATGAGCTTATAGAGCTGACCGCATTTCTTTCCGCTCATCTTATAATCCTTAAGATGAACAACGGGTGCTCTGCCGCTGTACTTTTCAATGTATTCCGCAGGAACAACGCCCGCAACGCCTACCCAGCAGGTGTCGATTTCGGTTTTGAGCAAATCCTCGGGAATGGTTGAATAAAGCACATCAAGAGCATATTCGCCGTCAAGCTTGACAAATTCAAAATCGTGGTTGTGATAAAGAAGCTGAATGCCGAGCTTCTTTGCCGCCTCTGCGATTTTTCTTATGCCCTCAACCGTTGAGGCGAAACCGTCCGTGCCGGGTCTGCATTCCTCGGTGAGATAAGGAACGGCAACATATTTACAGCCGATTGCGGCATAATCAGCCAGCACTTTTTCGGGGTCTGCAAGCATATCATAATACGGAACATGAGCCGAAATCGGAACGATGCCGATTTCTTCGCAGAAAGCCTTGATTTTTTCGGGCTTCTCATCAAAAAGACCTGCAAATTCAACGCCGTCATAGCCGAACTCTTTCATCTTTTTAATTGTGCCGTAAAAATCCTTCTGCATTTCATTCCTTACGGAATAAAGCTGAACAGCTACGGGAAATTTCATAAAATCACCTCAAAATCAGTCTTCTATGTAAACGGGCTTTCCTGTTTCGGCTGATTTATAGATAGCCTCAAGAATCTGAGTAACAACCATTGCCTGCTCGGGCTTTGTAACAACTTCCTTATCGTTGATAACCGCATCATAGAAAGAGTGGCATTCAAGAACCTCTGCCTTGTCGCTTGCGCCCTCATAGAATGCAACTCCGCCTGCGCTGAAGTTCGGCTTCTCGATAACCTGTCTGCCGTTCTTAACATAGTTAAGACGGAGACCGTCAAGCATATCCGCGCCGCCCTTGTCGCCCGCAACAAGAGTTATAGCCTCTCTCGGGTCGGCAATGTTGAGTGCCCAGCTTGATTCAACGCTGATTGTTGCACCGTTTTCCATAACAACGAAACCGAAAGCGGAATCCTCAACGGTGTACTTTTCGGGGTCCCAGTCGCCCCATGCGTTTGCGGAGTTCTTCTGGTCGCCGAGCTTCTTATATTTTGTACCTACAACCATTTTCGGCTTGTAGTTATTCATCATCCAAAGGGTAAGGTCAAGAGCGTGAGTTCCGATATCGATAAGAGGACCGCCGCCCTGCTCATATTCATTGAGAAATACGCCCCAGGTGGGAACGGCTCTTCTGCGCAGCGCGATTGCTCTGCCGTAATAAATATCACCGAGCTCGCCGTTTTCGCAGCACTGCTTAAGATACATTGAATCGCCTCTCCAGCGGCTCTGATAACCGATGGTGAGCTTCTTGCCGGTTCTTACGGAAGCCTCATACATAGCCTTTGCCTCGGCATAGGTTTTTGCCATCGGCTTTTCGCACATAACGTGTTTGCCTGCTTCGAGAGCATCAATGGTGATAAAGCTGTGTGAACGGTTCGGGGTACATACATGAACCGCAGTAATGCTTTCATCCTTAAGGAGTTCTTTATAATCGGTATAAACCTTTGCATCGGGAGTGCCGTATTCCTTGGCAGCTTTAACGGCTCTTTCTTCGATTATATCGCAGAAAGCAACCATCTCAACCTCTTTAACGGTTTTAATTGAAGGCATATGCTTTCCGTTTGCAATTCCGCCGCATCCGATGATGCCGACTTTAATTTTTTTATCCATTTTAGTTTCTCCTTTCAATGCGGGCAATACCCGTTTATATATTTATTATAAACTATTATAAAAGTATTGCAAGGCATATATTTCTTTTTTGCGTAAATTTTGACATAAAATTTTTAGTGAAAATGCCGATTATGCCACTTGACCGAAGCAAAAGGGAAGTATATAATGAAATTATTAAAAATAAAGAACGGTGATTATATGAAAATTTATGATAATACTGCCCAGCTTATAGGAAATACTCCGCTTGTGAGATTTTCAAAATTTGCAGACGGTGCGAATGCCGAAATACTGGCAAAGCTTGAATATCTCAATCCTGCCGGAAGCGCAAAGGACAGAGTGGGAAAGGAAATGCTTGATGCCGCTCTTGAAAGCGGAAAGATAACAAAGGATTCCGTTATAATCGAGCCTACCAGCGGAAACACGGGCATAGGCCTTGCGTTTTATGCTTCCCAGCTCGGAATGAAAACGATTATTGTTATGCCCGACACAATGAGCGTTGAGCGCAGACAGCTTATCGCCGCCTACGGCGCGGAGCTTGTGCTCACCGACGGCGCAAAGGGTATGGCGGGAGCGATTGAAAAGGCGGAAGAGCTCAGCGCTTCAATTCCGGGAAGCTTTATTCCCGCCCAGTTTGATAATCCCGATAACTGCGCCGCACATTATAAAACAACGGGACCCGAGATATGGCGTGATACCGACGGCAAGGTTGATTTCTTCATTGCCGGAGTCGGTACGGGCGGAACTATAACGGGAACGGGAAAATATCTGAAAGAGCAGAACCCCGATATAAAAATAATTGCGGTTGAGCCTGCGGATTCTCCGCTGCTTTCGGGCGGAAAAGCCGGAGCGCACGGTTTGCAGGGCATAGGTGCGAATTTCGTGCCGTCAATACTTGACACCGGAATTTATGACGAGATAATTACGGTAACCACCGGAGAAGCTTATGCGGCGGCAAAGAAAACAGTTAAAACCGAGGGAATCATAGTCGGCATAACCGCAGGAGCGGCGCTTCACGCGGCAAAAATAATCGCTTCACGCCCCGAAAACGCAGGCAAAACCGTTGCGGCACTTCTGCCGGACGGAGGAAGCAAATATCTTTCAACAGGTATGTTTGAGTAATTAGGAATTCGGAATTGTGAATTCGGAATTAATGACGGGCTGCGCCCGTACCCGATTGTTAAGTCAGGAGTGAGAATGTAGGAGTGAGGAGTTTCGGACGGGTTTCACCCGTACCCATTATATAACTGCTGGCATATAACTTTTCGCTTCTGAATTGATATTTGTTGTTTATTCAGAAGTATAAAGTCTAAAAATTACCCATATAAAATCGGCACGAAGTGCCCCTTAATTCCGAACTCCGAATTCATAATTGAAAAATAAGCCGCCGGCTGAGCCGACGGCTTTGATTTTTACTTATTGAAGTACTGCGGAAGATACTGCTTATGAGCTTCTTTCATTTCCTCGAAGCACTTGTGAGCTGCTTCCCAGTCGCCTACAAGCGGGTGAATAAGAAGAGCGTTGAGAGCTGCTTCATCGTCACCGTCTCTGCCGGCTTTAACGGTAAGGTTTTCATACTGCTTAACTACCGTCATAAGGCCGATAATGTGCTTGTTTGTAACCTCGCCTACGGGAACGGGCTTTGCTCCGTCCTTGCCGATAACTGCGGCAACCTCGATAACATCGTCGGGCTTAAGGAAAGGCAGGGTGTTGCCGTTCTTAACATTAACAACCTGAACATCGTTGATGTCATTGGCAATTGCATTTATAAGGTTAACGGCAACAAGTGAATATTTGTGGCCGCCTCTCTGGTCAAGAAGTGCGGGTTTAACATAAAGTCCCTCATCGGAATACATTTCGAGAAGCTGTTCTTCAATTTCCATGCAGACCTGAGCTCTGCTCTTTTCACCGTGAAGAAGATGGTCAAGCTTTGCGTTTCTGCAATAATAATACTGGAGATATGAAGAGGGAATGGCGTGAATGGCTTTAAGAGTTTCAAGTGAGAAACCGTCGTCCTTGATGTTTGCCATAACCTTGGGAGTGAAGCCCTCATTGAGAAGCTTGTCAATAAGCTCTTCGCCGTGAAGTCTTACCGATGTGAACCAGCTTAAGTGGTTAAGACCTACATATGTATATTCCATATCCTCGCCGACATCCTCTTTGGTGTCGTCAATCATATCAATGGGAACATTGCAGAGACCTATGCACTTAACATTTGTATTGTTGAGAACAAACTCGGTGATGATACCCGAGGGATTTGTGAAGTTGATAAGCCATGCATCGGGGCAAACGGCTTCAATTCTGTCGCAGATGTGCTTGATAACGGGAATGGTTCTCTGAGCCTTGAAGAAACCGCCGATACCGGTTGTTTCCTGACCGATAAGGTTATACTTAAGAGGAATGGTTTCGTCAAGATGTCTGCACGGGAGCTTGCCAACACGAATCTGGGTAACAACGAAATCCGCACCCTGAAGAGCAACATCAAGGTCATCGGTGAGAACCGTTTCGCAGTCAACGCCCGCAGCCTTGAGCATACGAATGCAGAGATTGCCGACTATTGTTCTCTTACGGTCGTCAATATCCATAAAGGAAATTTTCTTGAGCTTAAGGCTGTCCTGTGCCTTGAGGAATCCGTCGATAAGCTCGGGACAATAGGTACTGCCGGAACCGATAACGGCTACATTGATTTCTTTCATTTTATTTTACTCCTTTGAGATTATTTTGCATATTCCTGCATAATCCAGTTTATGCAGCCCGTAACGGGCTTTGCTTCAAGCTTAATGAACCTGAGCTTTTTACCGCTGAGTGCTTCCGCTTTGAAAAGAAGCTGGTCGAGATAATATTTGTTATCGAGCTTAACATTGATTGAGCCCGAAAGCACAACCTCAACCTCACCGTCACCGAAATCAAGCTGATTTGCAAGCGCCGCAATGAGCTGAGCACCTTTGGTGGACATTCTGTCGCAATGTTCAAGTGCGTGAGCATCGCCGAGCTTAACCGCTTCAAAGAAGAAATCAATAAATCTTCTGACATATGTTCCCTCGCCGTTCTCGATTTTCTCGATGAGGGTGAGAAGCTGCTCTCTCTCGGTGAAGCCGTATTCTTTCATTATCATATCGCTGATAACGCATTTTCCCGTGTTGAGGAAAAGGTCGTTATAAGCAAGCTCAAAAGCCTTTGTAACGATGTTGCTGCCGCCGGAAATATCTCCGCTGAAATCGCCGAGACCCGCAAGCTGGAGCATTTTGCCGTTTTTGTCAATGCCGTTGCAGCAAACGCCCGTTCCGCAGTTGAAGCCGATTGCATGGCCGCTCTCCGAGCCTGCCTTGACAACGATGAAGCCGTCATTGAACACTTCAAAATTATCAAGACCCTTTTCACGGAGCAGGGCACACATTGCATCATACTGATAAGGGTGGTCAATTCCGGCAAGACCCATAAGGGTATAGCTTAAATCGTCCTTTTTTATACCGTTCTTTTCGCAGAGAGCGTTTATACCGTCCATTATAACATCGCTTGCACCGTCAAACGAGGTGTCGAGATTTTCATGGTTGCTGCCCGGACCCTGAATGGTGTCAAGCATGGTTTTGTTTTCATCGAAAAGTGCAAATGCGGTTTTTGTTCCGCCGCCGTCAACGCCTATATAATATTTCATTCTTTATTCTCCGTTTCGGTATTTTCTTCTTCAAAGAAATCATTGCAGACTTCTTCAAGGCAGAATACGCCTCTTCTGTAAGGTTCTCTGTCAATCCACATTCCGTTTGTGAAATCGGGGAACGGAACGGGAGCGCCGCCGATTGCGATTGACTGCTCCGAAAGACAGGTGACTGCCATCCATGTTGCGGTATCATAAACATCAATCGGGGGCTTTGCGTCCATTCTGACACTTTCCGCGAATGCGCTCAGCACAAGGAAGTCCATTCCGCCGTGACCGCCCTCGTGAATACCGTCTGTTCTGTATTTCTTCCAGAGCGGGTGGTCGTACTTATCTATATAATCCGAGAAGTTTTCCCAGGTGTGAGTCCAATGCTCTTTGTTTTCGTGGGAAACGCCCTCAAGATAAATAACGCCGCCGTCCTCCATATATATGCCCTTTGTGCCCTGGATTCTGTATCCTCTTGAATAGGGTCTGGGCAGGGAGCAGTCATGAGTAAGCACAACGGTCTGACCGTCGGCACACTTGATAACCGTTGTGGTTACATCGCCCTGATTGAAATGATAATCCGCAAGGTCATAATCCTCGCCTTTATTCTTCTTTATCCATTCGTTAAGTCCTCTGGACTTTGTGGTGAATGATGAAAGAGAAATATATCTGTTGCCTCTGTTTATGCTCAGAACCTTTGAAATGGGGCCGAGCTGATGAGTCGGATAAAGCTCACCGTTTCTGTGCTGGAAATTGAAAAGTCTGCCGTGGCGGTTTTCTCTGCCGAGACTGATTTCGTCACGCAGGTCATGCTGATAACCGCCCTGCATATGGATAAGCTCTCCGAAAAGCCCCTGCTTAACCATATTGAAAAGTGCCATTTCATTGCGGTCATAGCAGCAGTTTTCGAGAAGCATACAGAATTTGCCGGTTTCTTCGCTTGTTCTTACCATCTGCCAGCATTCCTCAATGCTTGCCGCACCGCCGACCTCAAAGGCAACGTGTTTGCCTGCCTTCATGGCATCAATTGCTATTCTTGAATGGGTTATCCAGGTTGTGCAGCAGAGAACCGCATCAAGGTCATCTCTTGCAAGAAGCTCTTTATAATTGAGATAAACATCGGGAGTTGTGCCCGTTTCTTCCTCAACTATGGTTTTTCCTCTTAAAGCTCTGTCCTCGTATTTATCGCATACGGCGGGAACCTTAACGCCCTCGCAGCCCAAAAGCTCACGAAGCATACCGCTTCCTCTTCCGCTCAAACCGATAACGCCTATGTTTACAAAGTCCTTCATTTTGATATGTTCACCTCACGGAGTTCTGTTAGTATGTTATTATACAATCTTTTAAAGAAAAATACAAGGTTATTTGAAATATCTTTTAAATAATTTTCTCCACTTCATCGAATAGAGAATAACAAGCTTTGTCAGTGCAATATCATAGATGATAAAAGCGGCTGTTCCGAGGCCTAACAGAAGCGGAACGGCGATAATTCCCATTTCGTCTATCTCGTCAACCGTAACGCCCATAAATTTTATCATAAGATAATAAGAAATGAGCATTGTGGCAACAAAGGAAAGTATTTTAAGCGCCCAGCCGAAAGCCTTCGGAAGCTTTGATTCGATAATCGCCTTAAGAATCGGATAATATCCGAAAAAGGCAAGATACATAACCGCAACCTCTTTATCGGGTACAAGCAGTATTCCGAGAATTGCCACCGTGCAATAAACTCCGAATGCCCATTTTTTATCAATTTCCATAACGATGAAAACTATCAGCAGACCTGCCGCCGCAGGCAGAGCATAGGTGAGAAACGGAATTACCGCAACCGAAATCATCAGCACGAGCGAAAGGGCCGCAACTATTCCGCCGAGTGCGCATTTTGAACTCTGTTTCATTTCATACCTCTCAGCAGCAAGGGATTAAATCGCCGCCCATACATTCGCAGCAGCAGTCGGCGCAGATAAGTCCCTGACATATGTCGCAGCCCGAGCATTCTCTGCCGTTTCTCTCTCGGCGTTCGGTTCTGTAACCGCCGTTTCTTGCGCTGGTTACTTTATTGAACGCCAGCTTGTAGGTGTCATTTGTCGGGTCCATATTGCAGGCAATGTCAAAGTTTTTGGCAGCTTCCTCAAGCCAGCCTCTTTTCTGTTGAATTGTGCCTTTCAGATAATACCACTGGGCGTCTCTGGCGCCGTCGGGTATGCCGTCAAGTATAACCGTTGCGTCCTCAAGTCTGCCCGAATTTATCTTTTCGCGGACATCGGTATAGTCTGCTCCTGCGTAATAGGCATAGCTTCCTGCGGAAGTATATCCGCCCTGACTGCCGGAATTCATTATGATTGCATCATATGCGGCGTTGAGCTCTTCAACCTTCTGCATATTGCCCGAATATAATCTCATCTGTTCTCTGTAAGCGGCATCAATCTGTTCCGGCGATGCGCCTCTCGGCACGCCTATAACTTCATACGGGTCTTTCAAAACAACACCTCATTTCACCGTAAAGCTTTTTGCTTTAACGCTTTTTCCTTCATATCTGTCAAGCACCTCGGCGGCGCTTGCTTCAAGCCCGTCAAGAGTGATGTTTTCGAGAATATCCGCAAATCTGCGGGTTTCGATTTCATCAAGTGCCTCAAGAGCGGCACTCTGCGTAAGATTGAGCATTCCTCTTGCTTTTTCGGAAAATTCTTTTCTGATTTTTTCGTCGGATATATCGGGATAATCTTTTTTGAACGGATTGAAACAGCCGTGCTTTATATCGTTTTCAAGGTCATCGGCAGCGTCGAGAATATAAACGAATCTGCCGACCATATAGCCGTAAGCATAAAGACTGCCGGTTCTGCCGCCCGAAAAGATTTTTCCGAGAGCGTCAGCACTCGGGTGTGCCGCCTCGTCAATGCCGATATTTTCTTTCTTCTCGGCTTTGCCTTGCTCCGTCATTGCCAGGGAAACCGCTTTTTCAATATCGGGAGCAAGCCTTGAGGCTTTGCGGTGCATAAGTGCAATGAGCGGATAAATCAGAACCGCACCGAGCTTTTTTAATCCCTTTGAATCCGAAATATTATCAAGTATTTTGTAAAAAACGGTTATTATTACGGCGTGAGCGCACATATCGAAAATTGTTTTTTCCGAGCAGTTAAGGCATTTTTTCGCCGGATTATACGGACAGCGTTTTTGTGCAAATTCACACCCGTTTTCCGAAACCGCAAGCTTTAACAGCGCCGCAAGAGTGAAATCGTAGCTTAAAAAAAGCTGTGCAATCGGAGAATAATTCCTGCCGAGTGAGCGGCAGAGAGAGCAGTATACTCCGCGGTAAAGCTCATAATCTTTCATTTTCAGTTCCGCTTTGTAAGCTTTAACATATCCCAGCAAGTTCAACTCTCCGAATAATATAGTTTTATACTATTCTATATTAAATTACCGCCGAATCCGTTAACATATTGTAAATTTTGCGCAATAACAATGAAAAAACACCAAAAATTAAAAAATATATTGACACATTCGCTTTAGCGTGCTAATATGATAATACATAAAGCAAAGGAGTATGAACAAAAATGAAAAAAATAATTGCTCTTGTACTTGCACTTACGGTTGTTGCCATGGCAGTATGCTTTGCCGGCTGCGGCAATAAAGAGGATAACAAAAAATCCGATGCCAAGGTTTTCACAATGGGTATAGACCCCGAATATCCTCCGTTCAGCTATATGGACGCAAACGGAGAATACACCGGTTTTGATGTTGAAATTTGTAAAGCGGCTTGCGAAAAGCTCGGCTGGGAGTTCAAAGTGTTCGGTGTAAACTGGGATAACAAGCTTGTTCAGCTTGATGCAAAAGAGTGTGATTGCGTGTGGTCGGGTATGACTATTCTTGACAGTATGAAGGAAGCGGGCTATGTTATCTCCGCTCCGTATTTCGATAATACTCAGGTGCTTGTTGTTAAGGCTGACAGTACTATTGCATCTTCCGCAGACCTTGCGGGAAAAGATGTTGCGGTTCAGCTCGGAACCTCCGGTGAATCACTTCTTAAAGAAGGCGGCGACCTTGAAGAGCTTGCAAAGACCTTCAATAAAGTTGTTACCTGCGAAAGCTTCCTCAAATGCTTCACGGAGCTCGGCGGAAAAGCGGTTGATGCGGTTCTTGTTGATAAGCCCGTTGCAGACAGCTATGCAGCAGAGCACAGCGATGTTAAGGTTCTTGATGAAAAGCTCGGTGCCGAGCAGTACGGTATTGCATTCCGTTCAACCGATGCAGGTCTCTGCGCTTCAATTGAAGGCGCTGTTGCCTCTCTTGTTGAGGACGGAACATATGCAAAGATAGCCGAAAAATATCCCGATATAGTAAATAACCTTATTCTTCTCAACAAATAAAACCGGTATAAAATTATTACGGGCTGTCATCATACGGCAGCCCTTTTAATCGTTTAAAAGGGGATTCTCTTATGAACTTAATGACAATGATTTTAAAAATGGGCGAGGGTCTCGGAAAAACCTGCGCCATATTTTTCCTGACCCTGCTGTTTTCGCTTCCGCTCGGTCTGCTGGTAATGTTTATGCGTAAAAGCAAAAACAAGATTATATCACAGATAACCGTATTTATCATATCGGTACTGCGCGGAACGCCGCTGATGCTTCAGCTTATCGCGGTTACATACGGCCCTTATTATCTTTTTGACGTAAGTGTTTCGAGGAATAAGCTTATCCCCGTTGTTATAGCGTTTTCAATCAACTATGCCGCCTATTTTGCCGAAATATACCGAAGCGGAGTTGAGTCTATTCCCATCGGTCAGTATGAGGCTGCGCAGGTGCTCGGCTATTCAAAGGTTCAGACATTTGTAAAGATAATTCTTCCTCAGGTTATACGCCGTATTCTTCCTGCCGCAACCAACGAAATCGTGACGCTTGTTAAGGATACCTCAATGGCATTCACCGTTTCTTATCAGGAAATGTTTACAATCGGTAAGGAAATCGCGAATTCTCAGACAAGCTTTGTTCCGTTTTTGGTGGCAGGTGCATTCTATTATATTTTCAATGCCGTTGTAGGATTTGTGATGGAGCGAATCGAGAAGAAACTGGACTATTACAGATAAGAGGGGAGGGCGCAAAATGAATGTTTTAACGATAAAAAATATCAGTAAATCCTTCGGCGATAATCATGTTTTGAAGGATATTTCCTTATCGGTTGATAAGGGTGAGGTCGTTTCGATAATCGGCCCTTCCGGCTCGGGAAAATCAACGCTTCTGCGCTGCGCCACTCTGCTTGAAACAATGGACGGCGGCGAGCTTTCTTACATGGACGAAAAGGCGGCTTGGACTGAAAACGGCAAGATAGTTTACGCCAAAAATCTTAAGAATGTCCGCAGTAAATTCGGACTTGTGTTCCAGAATTTTAATCTTTTTCCGCATTATTCGGTGCTTAAAAATCTGACCGATGCGCCCGTATCCGTGCTTCACCGCAGCCCCGAGGAGGCAAAGGAAACGGCGATGTCGCTTCTTAAAAAGATGGGTCTTGAGGATAAGGCATATGCTTATCCCTGCCAGCTTTCGGGCGGTCAGCAGCAGAGAGTTTCAATCGTGCGTGCGCTTGCCATGAACCCCGAAATACTTTTCTTTGATGAACCCACATCGGCTCTTGACCCCGAGCTTACGGGCGAGGTGCTTAAGGTTATAAAGCAGCTTGCCGATGAAAAAATGACAATGGTTATCGTAACTCACGAAATGAGCTTTGCAAAGGCGGTTTCGGACAGAGTTATATTTATGGATAAGGGCGTTATCGTTGAAGAGGGCAGACCCGACGAATTGTTTGACAACACAACGCAGGAGAGAACGAAGCAGTTCCTGCAGAATTATAAAAGCTGATGAAAATCGAGTATTATCTTATTGACCCGACAAAGAATATAACCCTGCTTGTAACTTCACCCGTACCCGAAAGCCTGAAAGCCGAGGTTTCAAAAAAGCTTATGAAGCTTGAACCTTCCGCGGAGCAGTCGGGCTTTGTGAGCGGAGATTCTCTCCGTATGTCAGGCGGCGAATTTTGCGGAAATGCAGTTATTTCCGCCGCCGCTCTTAAAACATATAAAAGAGGTGCCGAGACAGACGATAGGTTTGAATATATTCTTGATGTTTCGGGAACGGATAAGCCCGTTGCCGTCAGCACCGAATGCTTGGGTGACGGCTCTTTCCGCTGTAAGGTGAATATGCCGAAGCCGCTTTCGGCAAAAAAAGTACAAAAGAGTTTTAATGATAAAACATATGATACTTTCAGAGTGGATTTCGGCGGAATAGTTCACTTTATTCTTGAAGATAAAATGAATGAGCGGGACGCTGTTGAGGCTGTAAAACAGTGGTGCGGCGAAGAAAAATCGGATTGCACGGGAATAATGTTTTTTGACAGAAAAAACAATGTTCTTACCCCGCTTGTATTCGTGAAAGAACCGCCCGTTCTTTTCTGGGAAAAATCCTGCGCCAGCGGAACAGCCGCAATCGGAGCTTATCTTGTATGGCTTGAGGGAAAATCCGTAACGGCGGATATAAAAGAACCCGGAGGAATGCTCAGGGTTTCAGCCGACTGCGACGGCAATATCATACTTGACGGCTCGGCAGTTATCGCAAAGCATAATATCGTTGAGCTGTAAAATAAATTTCACTTGATTTTTACGGAAATATATAATATAATAGTCCACGCGGTTTGTTTTAAGCCTTTGCCGATTAGGAATTAAGCGGCGCAAAGCGCATAGTTTATATAATGAATATTTTTCTTTGGTTCTGAATAAACAACAAATATCAATTCAGAAGTAAAAGCTATATGCAAGCTGTTATAAAATGGGTACGGGCGCAGCCTGTCCTTAACTCCTGACTTCTGACTTATGCCTGAATATCCTTTGCCGTCAAAATCGCAGATTTTGCCGACAAACTGCGGGATGTGGTCATCCCGCCCTACAATGTGGTTTTAATGTATAAAAGGGTACGGGCGCAGCCCGTTAACTCCTAACTCCTATCTTCTAACTTCTAACTGAATATAATTTCGGGGTGTAGCGCAGTTGGTAGCGCGCCTGCTTTGGGAGCAGGATGCCGGGGGTTCGAGTCCCTTCACTCCGACCAAATCCGAAGCTGCTCTTCAGAGCGGTTTCGGATTTTTTAATAATTTACAACTGCCTTTTCATATGGTATAATTCACATATGGTATTGCCTTAAATTTGCCGGTTAAAGGAGAAAGCATATGAATACTGCTAAACCGAGAAAAAGTCAGCTTGATTTTATCAATATGGAGCTTGGAGTTTTTCTTCACTACGGAATAAGAACATTCAACGAAACTCACCGTGACTGGGATATGAAGCCCATGGATTTAAGCACATTCAATCCCACGGAGCAAGACTGCCGCAAATGGATAAGTCAGCTTAAGAATGCAGGGGTTAAATATACCGTTCTCACCTCTAAGCATCATGACGGCTTTGCACTCTGGCAGACTCAAACAACCGAATTCAGCGTTAAAAATACGCCGTATAAAAACGGCAGGGGCGATGTTATCAAAGAATATGTTGATGCCTGCCGTGAATACGGAATGTTCTGCGGAATTTACTATTCCTGTGCGCAGTTTGATACCGAATCGAGAACGGGCAAAGAGTATGATGATTTTGTTATTGCGCAGCTTACCGAGCTGCTTTCAAGCTACGGAAAAATAGATTATCTCTGGTTTGACGGCTGCGGAAGTGACGGTCACAAATTCGATGATGAAAGAATTATCAAAACAATCAAAGAACTTCAGCCGGATATTCTTGTTAACGGTTCGTGGGGAGATACCATACGCTGGTCGGGCAACGAATGGGGCGTTATTCATCTTAATAACGAAAACAAAAAGAAAGACAAAGACGGATTTTATCCGGGTGAATGTGACTGCTGTGTGGTCAGAAATCAATGGGAAAATTTCTGGTTCTATAACGAAACCCACAAGGACTGCATTCGTACCCGCGAAGAAATTCTCGGTATGTATTATCACACAATCGGCAAGGGTGCAAACCTGCTTATAAATATCGGGCCGGACAGAAGAGGTCTGCTTCCCGAAAGCAATGTTGAGCTTATACGATATATGACGGACGAAATGAACCGCAGGCTCACCGCTTGCCGTATACCGTCATCGGATATAATCAAAGACGAAGAAAAATATTTCATAAGGCTCAATGAATATTCACTCGTTGACCATATTGTGCTTGAAGAGGATATTTCAGACGGCGGACATATAAAAGCGTTTGATATATGCGTTTCGGAAACAACGCAGGAATTTGTGAATGTTCCGATTTACAGAGGCTTTACCGTCGGGCACAAAATGATATGCACATTCCCGCCGATAAGGGCAAAGAATATCATTGTTAAAATTGCCGACTCGGACGGAGCGGAAAAGCTTAAGAGCCTTTACGCCTGTTACATCTCAGGCGAACAGATAAAACAGATATATTAAAAACCCATCCGAACTGCCGAAAACGGCGGTTCGGATTTTTTGAATGAATTTTTCTTTATTTCTTGACAAAAAATAATTATTGCAATATACTGATACATATTGATACTAATTTGTATCAGGAGGTATATATGGAAATCGGGAAATTTCATCAAATGTTTAATGATAAAAATTTCTGCAATCTTAAAAAAATGCAATATAAATATTCCGATGATTTTGACGAATTTTTGTCGGTACTGAAAGAATATTACTTTAATCCGCTTCCGATAGCGGATTTCGACGGTAATCCCGTTGTGTATATTGAAAGCAAAGCCAATATTGATATGAACGGTTATAAGCTTCTTTTACACGCTCAGGGTAAAAAATTCGGTGAAAAGGCGATTGAAGAAGAAATAATTTCAACTGCGAAAATCGAAAGCATTGATTACAGCCGTGAAAGCGTACGCAATATTCTTAAGGGATTTGCACCGAAAGACGATACCGAGATACGTATTCTCGGTATGAAAAAGGGATTTGATTTTATTTCCGATAAATCAAACAAAATAACCGAAGAAAATATTTATAAGCTGTATATGACGGCAGTCGGCAATTTTATGGATAATGAAAATAAATTGCTTTCGGGAAATAAGTACCGTCATGACAGCGTTCATATTCAAAGCTTATCCGGTGAGGTTGCTCACACGGGGATACACCACAGCAAGCTTCCGCAGGCGATGAAAGAGCTTGTTTCTTTTATAAATTCGGCTGACGGAATGAATGAGCTTGTGAAAGCGTCGATTATTCATTTTTATATAGCATATCTTCACCCGTATTTTGACGGAAACGGCAGAATGGCACGCCTTATTCATCTTTGGTATCTTGTACAGTGCGGATTCGATAATACACTTTTTATCCCGTTTTCAAGCTATATTGTCAGAAGCGTCAAAAAATATTATGAGGCATATTCTCTTGCTGAGAATAACCGAAAAATATCGGGTGTAATTGATGTAACCGTATTTGTAAATTACATTGCAGATAATATCTATAACAAATTTGAATCCTGGGAAATCACGGGAGATGTGTTTGCAAAATTCAATAATGCTTTGCGCTCGGGCGCAATAACACCGAAAGAAGAGAAGCTCTGGAAATTTGTTATATCAAGCTACGGACTTGAAGAATTTTCCACCAAACAGCTTGAAACGGACTGCGGATTTGCGGCATATGCAACAATAAGAGGCTTTGTGCTGAAATTTGAAAGTCTCGGTTTGCTTTCATCACGCGCTTTGGGCAGCCGTGTAAAATATAAGATAGCAAACTGAACAAATATAAAACGAATAATTTATAAATATCGCCGAAATATTTCCTCCGTGCAACAGTTCAGCCGATTTGCCGCACTTATTATATGGCATTACAAATCATACCTTATTTGTAACGGTAAGCCCCGTGCTTATTGATTTGCATATTTAAAAGGGGTATAATGCGGATTATCATCACAAACTTAACGGAGGTAACGGATATGGTTTATAACATCGGCGATTATACAAGTCCCGAGGAACTTAAAAAAGAAGTCGAAAAGATGAATTCATTCGGCGCACGCTTAACCGGCTCAAAGGCTCACAGGGATTATATCAACTATCTCAAAAAACAGATTGAGGATATGGGAATAACCGTTTATTCCGACCCTTATTTCTTTGACCGCAGAGAAGAAAAGAACGCTTCCGTTGTGCTTCATAACGGAAATGAAGATATTGATATACCCGTTTCGTCTGCGTTCCCGTATTCGGGCGAAACAGGAGCGAAAGGCATAACCGCACCGCTCTGTCATCTCGGGAAAAGTCCCGTTTCACTGCTTGAAATCAGAGGAAAAATCGCGGTTATCAAGGTGGAAAATCTCAGAATGCTCCCCTCGGAGGCGGCGTTTGATGAGCGCCGCAGTTATCCCGATGATGAGCATCTGCCGAAGAATTATTCGGGTCCCGTTGCAACATCGTTTGTCAATTTTTCTTTGCTTAAAATCGCAAAGACGGCAGGCGCAAAGGGTGTTATCTGTATTTGGGGCGGAATTACTCCCGAGCTTGCAAAGGGTCAGTATCTGCCGTTTATTCTCGATTATCACGGCATTCCCGCGGTATGGGTTGACGAACCGACGGGAAACAAGCTGATTGATGCCGCTTCAAAAGGACAGTCTGCAACTCTCACACTTGAAACCGAGTATGAACCGAACTGTTATACCGAAAGCTTTTACTGTATGCTTGACGGCAGATGTAACTCCGAAGCCGTTATAATCAATACTCATACCGACGGCACAAACTGCATTGAGGAAAACGGCCCTGCGGCACTTATTGCAATGCTTCGCTGCCTGAAGGATAAGCCGCTGTTCCGCCGTCATATTTTCGTTTTCACAACGGGTCACTTCCGTCTGCCGGATTTTAAGGACATCAGAGGCGGCGGAGTGCAGTCAACTTCAAAATGGCTTGCCGCACACCCCGACCTTTGGGACGGCAGAAGAGGTCACATAAAAGCCGTTGCCGGAGTATCCGTTGAGCATCTGGGCTGTCTTGACTGGCAGGAGGTCAACGGCGAATATGTTTCAACCGGCAAAATTGCTCCCGAGCTTGTCTATACGGGCAGCAAGACTATGGATAATATTTATTATAAATCTCTTGAGGGCAGAAGCAAGGTGCGCACCATTACTTTGAGAGGCCATAACTTCCTGCATTTCGGAGAGGGTCAGCCGCTTTTCAATGTACATATTCCCGAAATCTCAATCGTTACCGCTCCCGACAGTCTCTGCGTTAAGAGCGAAAATGCCGAAACGGAAAAATTCGATGAAACGCTGATGTTTGAGCAGGTTCAGACCTTCCTCAACTGCGTAACCGAGCTTGACACCATGTCAAAAAAAGAAATCGGCAAATGCGATATATATACATTTGTGAAATAAATATATGTTTACAAGGGTCTGCCGCATTCAGCGCAGAACGAAAAACAAATAAATATAAAGCAGGAATTTTAAGGTTTATCCGAATCCGCAGATATCCTTAAAATTCCTGATTTTATATAGAAACAAGAAAAAATACTGTTTTTCTAACCGTTTTTTCGCCCTCTCGGAGTATCGCATACAACTTCGGGTCGAAGAAAACGCTTTCTGCATCTGAATGCGGCAGCCCCTTGATTTTTTGAAAGAAATAGGATAACATAAAAATAATAAAATATGAAACGGGGCTGCTTTAAATGAATGCACTCGGCTATGCTCTCAAGGGTTTTCGGTTTGCTTTGAAAAAATATGCTTCTCATTCAAAAAAGGTTCTTCCGAAGCCCGAAATAAAAGAATTTGACTTTCTTCCCCGTGCACTCGGAGAAAAATTTTCCTGCGGTTTTGCAAAGGCGGATATTCTTCCGAGAGATTTTGACAAAAAGAAATATTATGTTGCCGGTTACAGCGAAAACAATCCTGCAATCGGTGTGCTTGATAAGCCTTATGCTCACGCTCTCTGGCTTGACGATAATTCGGGCAGGGGCGGTATAGTTATTGTTTCGATTGACGATGTGGGTATGCTCAGTGCCGATGTGAATGAAATACGGAAAAGACTGCGTGAATTTTCATATATCTCGCATTGCAGAAGCATAAATATAGTCAGCACCCACAACCATGCGGGAATTGACACCATGGGCATATGGGGGCCCCTTCCGTTCACGGGAAAAAACCCCGATTATATGAATTTTATTTTTGATACGGTTGTTGACTGCGTTGAAAAAGCGTATGAGCGCAGGCAAAGCGGCAGACTTTTCAGGGGGAGCATTGAGGTTGAGGATATGCAGGAGGATATAAGGCTTCCGGTTGTTTATTCAAAAACTCTTACCCGTCTGCGTTTCATTCCCGAAAACGGCGGCAGAGAAACATGGCTTCTGAATTTCGCATCGCATTCGGAATCTCTCCAAGGCTGCAATTCAAGAGTAAGCGCCGATTTCCCGGGTTATATGCGGGAGAGAATAAGCGAAGAGGCAAATGCAGATGTGCTTTATTGCGTAGGCTGTATCGGCGGAATGATAAGCATGGATATTCCCGATGAAAAACAGATACGCGATGCGGGCGGCGATTTTGCCGAAAATACCAAGCAAATCGGCAGGAAGCTTGCCGGATATGCAATGAGTATAAAAGATGAAGCCGAGCTTAAGCCGAACATTTCGTTTGCAAGGCGTGAATGTTATTTTAAGGCGGATAACACGGTTCTTATGCTTGCCGCAAAGGCGCATATAATAAAAGCGGTGTCTTATTGCTCCGAAGAAAGCCCGACGGGATATATGCTCAAAAGTGAGCTTTCTTATTTTGAAATAGACGGCTTTAAAATTCTGATGCTTCCGTGTGAGCTTTTTCCCGAGCTTGCATACGGCGGCTATCTTGAAGCCGATGAATGCGCAGCGGGACTTGCCCCCTCGTCGAATCCCGTTCCGCTGGTTGAAACCGCGGGTTCAGATGTGATGTTTATCGGGCTTGCAAACGATGAACTCGGTTATGTTATTCCGCCGAACGATTTTCTTCTTCACGAAACGCTTCCCTATGCCGAAAACGCCCGTGATGCGCTCGGACGCAGACACTATGAGGAAACAAACTCTCTCGGGCCCGATACGGCAAAAACAATATCCGCCTGCTTTGAAGCAATTCAGGCGGATGTTGAAAACAAGAAAAAATTATTTAATTGAGCTTTATGAGCTTTCCGATTTCGGCTTTTATGTTTATATCCTCGGTCAGTCTTGCCGGATTTGCTTCGTATTTTTCCGCAAGGGAATAAATCTCGGCAAGCAGCTTATTATCCGAGCCGTTTTCAAGCAGAATAACCTTGCTGATGATGTCGCAGGCGATGCCGAATTTTTCAATCCATTTTGTCAGCTCCGCAAAGAGGGGAATATCCTTTTTAAGAAGCTCACGGCATTCGTTCATCTTTTCGGAAACGGAACGCATAATCGCATAGAGCTTTGATTTGTCACCGTTTCTGTATGCGGTTTCCATTCTGATAACCTCACCGAAAAATTCCGCCGAATTATCGTCTTTGAGGCATGATGTGCGCATATGGTCGGCAAAGGTCATAAAGGTGTTTACATTTTCTTTTCCGATAACCTGACCGATTGC
Source organism: Acutalibacteraceae bacterium (assembly GCA_045600535.1). Lineage (GTDB taxonomy): Bacteria > Bacillota > Clostridia > Oscillospirales > Acutalibacteraceae > CAG-177. The sequence goes on from JAZRYD010000018.1 coordinate 29,835, forward strand.
GTTTTTCCACGAAATATCGTAATTATAATTTTCGCTGTCCCAAAGATAATCCGCAAAGGTAATGAGCGGAATTTTCGAGCATTCGGCGTATTCCATACAGTTGGAAATGATACCTGCGGAATATTTCCAAAGGTCTGGGTCTCTGTTGATTATCGGAGATAAGTGCATTTCGTTGAACATTGCGCAGTCGTTGACGGGATAATTATCCCAGTAAAGCGGCTTATGATTTGTACCCTCAATGAATTTAATCGCTTCAAAAGAGGTAAGCTCTCTTGAGCATATATCTCTGCCCGTCCAGAAAATACCGATTTCGGGGGAAATTTCTTTGCCGAGCTTTGAAATATAATATTCCGTGCCTTTTCCGTGATAGAGCGTGGGGCAGATTGTGAGCTTTATTTTGCTGCCGATTTCTTTTAATGCCGCAAAATATCTTTCGATAAGGTCAATATGCGCATTGACGGTTTCGGAATATTTTTCTTTGTCTTCATCAAAAACAAGCTCTTCCCCGATGTCGTCAAGAAGCAGACCGAAATTGCGTATTCCGATTGAATAAAGCTGTTTTGTTTTTTCAATGAGAAGTGAAAACTCGGCTTCATCGGAGTATTTTATCGAAAGCCCGGGAGCTACGCACCAATGAAAATCCATATAGCAGCTTTCGGCGCATTCAACAAGCTTTCCGAGCTTTTCAAGCTCCTCGGAGGGGTATTTTTCACGCCAGAGGTCACGGTGATAATCGTCATCCTTCGGAGCGTAATAAACGGTGTTCATTCTGTTTTTCGCCATGAGCTTCATAACGGAAACACGCTTTTCAAAAGTCCACGGTTCACCGTAAAAGCCTTCGATATAACCTCTTATTTTGAATGACGGCGAGCAGATGAATCTGCCGTTTTCGGGCGCTTCACGGCTTGTTATATCGCAGAGAGCATAGAATGCGCTTTTTTCTCCGCTGCAAATTATTTTAATTTCGTTATCCGAAATTTCAAGAATATATTTTTCGTCCGTAACTCTGTGGGTTTTTTCGCAGTAACAGACCTCTTTTGTGTTCCTTTTTTCGATAATGATATTATATTCCGTCGGGAACAGCTTATTGAATTTTTCACCCTGAAATCCGTTTATCATGGCAATTTCTCCGTTTCTTTCCTGTTCTTATTATATAATACACTAAATTCGGGCTATTTCAACCGGAAAATGCAAATTAAGTATTGAATTAAATCAAAATTTATGATGAAATATAAGCAAAGATATAATGGAGGATAAAAATGAAAATAATTCCTTATACAGAAAAATACCGTGATGACCTGCGCTTTGTGTGCCTCAACAGCGACGGCCCATGCCCGTTCGGCGATGAATTTTTATATTTTATTCTCACAACCTACTGTGATTATTTTATCGAAAAGGAAGCTCGGAACTGCTTTGTTGCCGTTGACGAAAACGACAGGGCGGTGGGTTATGTTATCTGCGCCGAAAACTATGACAGATATAAAGAATGCTTTGACAGAGAATATGTTCCCCGTTTGGGTGAAAACGAAGAGCTCAGGCAGATGGCTCTCCGTTCCGCCGATTTGCAGGGAAAATACAAGGCGGATTATCCCGCGCATCTGCATATTGATTTGCTTCCCGAATATCAGAGAATGGGCATCGGTCATCGGCTTGTTGATACTCTCTGCGCCCATCTCAAATCAAAAAACATCTGCGGAGTTATGCTTACCGCCGGAGTTGATAACAAGGCGGGGCGGGGCTTCTATGAAAAATACGGGTTTACTTTGCTTGAGGAAAACGGCGATGATGCCGCTTATGCATTGAAGCTATAAGGAGGCAAATTATGAGCTGTTATCTCGGAATTGACGGCGGAGGCTCAAAAACAAAAGCCGTGCTTTGTGACGGCGCACTTAATGTTATTTCTTCATTTACGGGGAAAAGCATCAATTTCAATTCGGTGGGATTTGAAGCCGCAAGGGAAAATCTGATTGAAATTGCAAATGCCGTTCTTGATAAGAATATCAAGCCCGATGCGGTCTGCATAGGCTGCGCCGCTCTTTCGTCAAGGGCAGATGATACTTTGACGGAAAAGCTCTGCGGCGGTATTTTCAACTGCGAAAATATAATTCTCGACAGCGACCTTTTTATTGCGCTTGAGGCGATGAATGTTTCGGGACCTTGCGCGGTTGCGGTTTGCGGCACGGGTTCAATGGCGGCGGGAAGAATGCCCGACAAAACGGTGATTCACACCGGCGGCTTCGGCTATCTTCTCGGCGATGAAGGCTCGGGCTATGCAATATCGGCAGATGCGATAAGAGCGGTGCTTCGTGCAGATGAAAAATCCGCGCCCGAAACGGCGCTTTCAAAAGCGGCTGAAAAATATTTCGGAACGGCAGACCCCGATAAGCTTATTGATTTCGTTTATTCAGAACCCGTTCCCGTTAAAAAAATCGCGGGCTTTGCGCCGAATGTTTCCGAATGTGCAGAAAACGGCGATGCCGCCGCCTGCAAAATAATCAAAAATAATGCCGAAGCCTTTGCGGACACCGTTTGCGCTCTGCTTCGCAGAATGCCGGAAAATATTCCGCTCGGCTTATGGGGCGGAATTATGCAGAACTGCCCGGACTTCAAAAGTATTTTTATAAATGCCGTCAAAAAAGAATTTCCCGAAACGGAAATTTCGATTCTCGGAAATCCGCCTGAAATCGGGGCGGTTATTGCGGCGATGAAAGCGGGGGAGTGATTGCTTGAAAAAGCCTCTTGAATATCTTGAAAATCTGAACAGAATATTGAATGAAATAACCGAAAATCAGCTCGGCGTAATCGAGGAATGCGCTGTGGTATTCGCCGAAGCGCTTGAAAATGACCGAAATATTTTCCTTTTCGGAACGGGTCATTCCCATATGCTTGCCGAGGAGCTTTTTTACCGTGCGGGCGGACTTGTCAGAATACAGCCCGTGCTTGAAACGGCGCTTATGCTTCACGAATCAGCTGCCAAAAGCACCGAAATCGAAAGACTTTCCGGTTATGCGGATATTCTTTTTGAGACCTATTCGATGAAAAAGGACGATGTTATAGTCATCATTTCAAATTCGGGGCGCAACGGCGTGTGCGTTGATATGGCTCAGCTTGCATCGGAAAATGGTCTTAAGGTTGTGGCGCTGACAAATCTCAACCATTCAAAAGCAATGGAGTCCCGTCACCCGAGCGGCAAAAAGCTTTATCAGTTTGCGGATATAGTGCTTGATAATATGGGCTGCACGGGCGATGCAAGCGTATATTTTGAACAGCTCGGCAGGAACGCCGCACCCACCTCAACGAGTGCCGGCGCGGCTATACTCAATGCAGTTGCTGCAGGCTGTATTGAAAAAATGCTTGATGACGGATTTATGCCCGAGGTGTTTTCAAGCAGTAATGTTGACGGCGGCGACGAGGTAAACGAGGCTTTTGTCAAAAAGTACAGGGGTATAATCAAATCGCTGTAAAATATACAGGTTAAACAAAAGCAATATGCACATTTTAAAAAGAAAAAATTTGTTACAAATGACGAATTTAATTTCCCTTTGCAACATTTCAGATTGTTTTTTGTACTTATTATACGGAATGTATAATTCCGGAATTTTCTGAAATTGCTGCAAGGGGGATTTTTATGAAATCGGTAACCGTCAGAATTTTATCTGCATTTATGTGTGTGATTTTGCTTTTTTCGGCTTTGAGCATAACCGTTTTTGCGCGGGACGGTAAAGAAGTGGTTGCTTCGGGTTTTTGCGGTGAGCGGTTTGACGGTGAGGTCGGCAGGAACCTTATCTGGACTTATTACAGCACAAAGGAGCTTGTTGTAGGCGGCGAGGGTGCTATGGATTGGTATCTGACGGCTGAGGAAAATCAGAAGCCGCAGCCGTGGCACGATTATCTTCCCGAGGTTGAAACGATTACGGTTGAAAACGGTGTAACATCAATAGGTTCTTACGCGTTCAGATTGCAAGACGGTTATTCGGGCATCGGCTCAATGGCGCTGAAAAGGGTCAATATCGCCGGAAGCGTATCGAATATTGATACAACTGCTTTTTATAATACCGCATTCGGGCGGATAAAGCCTGCAATTGTTTATGAGGGAAGTAAAGAAGATTGGGAAAGAATAAACCGTTTTTCTTATCGCTATGAGTTCGTAAACGGAGAATGGGTTCATAAAAATTTTGCACGAGCGGCTTACAGTGAACCGAAGGCTTTCAAAATGTTTTACAATAACCAATCACCCGAGAGCTTTTGCAATATAAAAAACAGTCAAAAATATGTTGCGGAAAATCTTAATTATTCTTTTACGACTGATTATTATATTCTGAATGAAGGCGAAACGCTGATTTGGGAGCTTGACGGAAGCGGCGCAATAATAAGTTGTGAAAATGATGCTTACGGTATGCCTGAATCGGTTAAGGTTTCGGGATATGACAGAGGAAATTCGGTTCTGACTGTTCGGATAGTGAACAAAGACGGCAAAATAATCTCCTCGGATTCCGTAAACATCACATCTGCAAAAATAGCTCGTGACGACAGTATAAAAGTAATTTTTCAAAAGCTTTTTACTGCATTTTCAAATATTTCGGCAGGTATTCAGTTGAGCGGCATATTCGCACTTATGTATGCCGAAATGTATCTTGCGGCGTTTGCGGAAGTGATTATCAATATTTTCAGATAAAATAGGTTGTAATTTCCGTACGGCGGTGATAAAATCAATATAAAAGTGCTATTCGGAGGTTACATTATGGGAACAGTCGGAAAAATCATTCTTGCCATAGCGGCGGTTATTGTTATACTGCTTATCATCGCAGTCATTAACGCAATAAGAATCAAGGCAAAGCCGGTTAATAAAAAAACAGCCGCACCGTACACAAAGGACGAAGAAAATAAATATGCACGCATTCTGTCCGATATGATAAAAGTACCGACCGTTTCGGCTGCCGAGGGCGATGACCTTTCAAATTTTGACGAGCTTCACCGTGTTATGGCGGGTCATTTCCCTCTTATATTTGAAAAGCTTGAAAAGGTTGAGCTTGACGGCAACCTGCTTTTCAAGTGGGAAGGCAAAAACAAAGACCTTGAGGGCATTTTGCTTATGGGTCATCAGGACGTTGTGCCTGCCGCCGAAAAGAACTGGGAGCATGACCCGTTTTCGGGTGACATCGAAAACGGAAAAATCCACGGCAGAGGCGCAATGGACTGCAAATGCACCGTTATGGCTGAATTTGCCGCGGTTGAAGAGCTTCTTTCCGAGGGCTTTATCCCCGAAAGAGATGTTTATCTTGCCTGCTCGGTTAATGAAGAAATATCGGGCGGCGGAGCGGAAAAAACCATTGCGTATCTTAAGAATAAAGGCGTTCATCTTGCTTCCGTTATGGACGAGGGCGGAGCAATTGTCGGAGGCATACTGCCCGGCATGAGCGCACTCTGCGCCGCAGTCGGCGTTGTTGAAAAAGGCTCAACGAACATAAAATTCAAGGCAAGGGGAAACGGCGGTCATTCCTCAACTCCGCCGAAGCATACACCCATTGCACGCCTTTCAAAATTCGTCTGCAAGGTTGAAAAGAAAAATCCGTTCAAGGCTGCATTTACTCCTGTTGTTGAGTCAATGTTCAAATATGTTGCGCCGTATCTCAGCTTCCCGCTCAGACTGCTTCTCGGGAATATGTGGCTTTTCAAGCCTCTGATTCTTTTTGCCGCACCCAAGCTTTCATCTCAGGCGGAGGCGTTTTTCAGAACAACCGTTGTGTTCACTCAGAGCGGCGGCTCAAAAGCTCCCAATGTTATACCCGACGAAGCCTATGTTATCGCAAATATCAGACCGTCAATTCAGCAGAGCAGCGAAGAATGTATCGAAATTCTGCGTAAAATGGCTGAAAAATACGACATTGAAGCTGAGGTTCTCCGCAGTACAAGTGCTTCAAAAATGACTCCGACCGACAGCGACGAATTTAAATATGTTGAAAAATGCGTAGCGGAATGCTGTCCGCAGGTCTGCTTCACGCCGTACTATATGACAGGCGGAACGGATTGCAGAAAATATTACGCAATCTGCGATAACTGCCTGCGCTTCTGCCCCATCAGAATGGATAATCAGCAGATGGCGGCAATGCACGCCGCAAACGAAAATATCAATTCCGATGCGGTTGCCGAGGGCGTTAAATTCTATAAATATTACATCAAAAATCATAAATAAAAATAACGGGCTGTGACGAACAAAATCGCCGCAGCCTCGCTTTTTTAACGGGGAATTATGAAATTTGAGCTGAAACGGCTTTCAGCTTTTTTACATCTTCAATCAGGTTTTCGGCCTTGCCGTCCTTGGTAAATTCAATCAGTATTCCGTTTCTGAAATTGAGTTTACGGAGGTTCAGAAGAATTTTATCAATGAATTTTTCGTCCTTTTTACCGTTCATCTGAAACTTTTCAAGCTCCGAAAACGAAATGTGAACGTCCCGAACATAAGGAAAGGTTTTATAAAGCTTTTCCATATCCGATTTTTCGTCAAGATACCAGGACTGATAATAGGTCTTTATGTTTTCACGGTCAGCCTCACGCAGAAAACGCAGAGAGCTTTCGGTTGTATCGTTATATGTATTCGGGTGGCACTCAAAGCATACGGTCAGACCGAAACCCTTTGCGTAATCAGCACAGCGGCGGGCATCGTCAATGAGCGTATTATATTCACTTTCGGAGGTTTCGGCGCTCCCCTTTGTGCCGAGCCAGGTTCGGATATATTTTGCACCCATAACCGAAGCGTTTTCGCAGATTGCTTTCCATTCGGCTTCATCGGCGCTTCCGATTCTGTAATATGTTCCGTATGAATTGATGATTATTCCTTTTTCGGCGCAGAGAGCCCTTGCAAGCTCTGCATCGGCTTTTGTTTTTATGTGAACATCGGAGCCCCATTCGATTATTTCCGCTTCCGCTTTTACAGCAATGTCGGCAACCTCTTCAACCGAATAATCTCTCAGCGATGTACTTGTGAATCCAATCATATAATCATCTCCGAAAGGTATGATATATCATTTTTGAAATTTATTCAAGTTTTATTTTAAAACGCTTGTAATAACGAATACTAAATGATATTATAATATAAATAATATAAAAGGGAATTTGAAAATGAAAAAGGTTCATTATGCGTGGCTTGTGTGCGCCGGCTGTGCTTTGCTTCTGTTCTGCACAAGCGGACTTTCGGTTAACGCATTCACAATATATCAGCCGTACATTCTGGAGCAGAACGCTTTCACAAACGCTCAGTCCTCAATGATAATCACGGTGAGAAATCTTTTCGCATTCGGCGCATTCCTGCTTGTGAGAAAATTCTACAAAATATTTTCAAAAAGAACCGGTATGCTGATTGCGGGAGCGCTGACCGTTCTCGGCTTTGTGCTTTACGGTATGGCGAAAAGCTTTCCGGCTTACTGCGCCGCTTCGGCTTCGGTGGGACTCGGCTACGGCTTCGGAACAATGGTTCCAATAACAATCCTGCTGACCGAATGGTTCAACGAAAAAAGAAATACCGCAATTGCGGTCTGCTCGGCGGTGACGGGAATTTCGACCCTCGGTATACCGTCGCTCATAACGGTACTGATTGAAAAAATCGGTATGAAATATACATTTCTGCTTGAAGCGGCAATAATGGTTCTGCCCGTTGCGGCGGCGTTTCTGCTCATCAGAAATCACCCGTCGGACAAGGGCTTGCTGCCTTACGGTACAAGGAACGGAGAAGACGGAAAAAAGCTCTCGGAAATCGGAATAAATTCAGCCGACCTGCTTCTGCTTGTGCCTGCCGTTCTGCTTATCGGAGCGGTTATGAATGTTTCTTACAGTCACCTGACCGTGCATTTCACCTCATCGGGCTTCAGCGAAGAAACCGCCGCCGCAGCCGTTGCGGTTTCGGGAATAGTGCTCACAGCCGCAAAGGTGATTTACGGCAGACTCGGTGACAAAAAATCAAATTATTTCTGCAATTATATTTTCGGAGCGGTGCTGCTTCTCGGGCTTCTGCTTCTTTGCTTCATAAAAAGCGGAACGGTTCTGATGTATGCCGCAACCGCACTTTACAGCTTCGGCCTGAGCTTTACCGCCGTCGGACTTTCCGTATGGGTAAACGACCTTTCTCCGGCAAAGAATTATGACAGAAATGTTCAGCTTTTTCAGACTCTTTATTCCGCAGGCTCACTTCTGTTTTCGCCCGTTCCCGGGCTTATCGCCGATGCTTCGTCCGGCTCATACACCAAGGCTTATATAATGTTTTTCGTCTTTGCGCTCTATGTGATTTTTGCGGTTCAGTTTTCTTATATCAGAATAAAGAACAGGAGAGAAGCTTAAAAAGTGATAAAAACGGAGGAAAACAGGGCATATATCGCAATAGATTTAAAATCGTTTTATGCTTCGGTTGAGTGCGTTCAGCGTGGGCTCGACCCGCTCACGAATAATCTTGTTGTTGCCGATGAGAGCAGAACCGAAAAAACAATATGCCTTGCCGTTTCGCCGTCGCTCAAGGCTTACGGAATACCCGGCAGGGCAAGACTTTTTGAGGTTATTCAGAAGGTTAAGGAAATAAATTCTCAGAGAAAATATAAAGCACCCGGACACGGATTTTCGGGCAAATCGTATTTTGACCCCGACCTTAAAAACAACCCGTCATTGGAGCTTGATTTCATAATCGCTCCGCCGAGAATGGCGAAATATATGGAGATAAGCACGCAGATATATAAAATCTATCTCGAATATATTGCGCCCGAGGATATTCATGTTTATTCAATTGACGAGGTTTTTATTGATGCAACGAATTATCTGAAAACCTACGGGCTTACTCCCCGTGAGCTTGCAATGAAGATGATAAAGGAGGTTCACGCCCGAACGGGTATAACCGCAACGGCGGGAATCGGAACAAACCTTTATCTCTGCAAAATAGCGATGGATATTGAAGCAAAGCATATTCCGCCCGATGAAAACGGCGTGAGAATTGCGGAGCTTGACGAAAGAAGCTACCGTGAAAAGCTCTGGGAGCATACGCCGCTTACGGATTTCTGGCGTATAGGCAGAGGATATGCAAAAAAGCTTGAGGCTCACGGACTTTTCACCATGGGCGATGTTGCGCTCTGTTCGGTAGGAAAGAGCAATGAATTTTATAATGAGGATTTGCTTTACCGCCTTTTCGGAATAAATGCGGAGCTGCTTATTGACCACGCCTGGGGCAGAGAGCCCGTAAGAATATCCGATATAAAGGCTTACCGGCCCGAGAGCAGCAGCATAAGCACGGGGCAGGTGCTCAAATGCCCGTATCCGTTTGAAAAGGGCAGACTTATAGTGAAGGAAATGACGGATTTACTGGTGCTTGACCTGGTTGAAAAGGGACTTGTTACGGACCGAATGGATTTAACTGTCTGTTATGATATTGAAAATGCCGCAAGGTTTGACGGCGAAATGAAAGAGGATTATTACGGCAGACTTGCTCCGAAAAAGGCGCACGGTGCGGTAAATCTCGGCGAATACACTTCATCGTCAAAGATTATAACCGAGGCGGTTACGGAGCTTTATGACCGCATAGTGAATAAAGAACTGACGGTTCGCAGAATGTATGTTGTTGCAGAGCGCGTGGAGCGTGAGGGCTTCATCAAAGAGGAAGCGGAGCAGCTCAATTTATTCACGGATTACGAAGCGCTTGAAAAGAAAAAATCCGAGGATAAGCAAGCGCGTGAAAAAGAAAAAAGAATGCAGGAGGCCATTATTTCCGTTAAGAAGAAATACGGCAAGAATGCAATATTAAAAGGAATGAATTTCAAAGAGGGCGCAACAACGATTGAGCGTAACGGCACGGTCGGCGGCCACAAGAGGTAAAAAAATGAAGTATCACGGCTTTGAATGTGAAGAATTTGAATTTGAGGGGCATTCCGCAAAGGTTATAATTCCTAAAAAGAAAGACGGTAAGGCGGCACTTATTCTCAAAACGGAATATTTTGAGGCATTTCCCGAAACGGAAATAAAGCTTGTTGAAAAAGGAAATTTTCTTGCTTTTATCAAAAACGACAACCGCTGGGGAACGGATTCCGATGTTGACCGCAAGGCAAGATTTATCGGGTTTGTGCTTGATAAATATGATATTCCGTGCGGCTGTGTACCCGTCGGAATGAGCTGCGGAGGGATTTTTGCGGTAAAGCTTGCCGCCAAATATCCCGAAATAATATCGTGCGTTTATGCCGATGCTCCGGTAGTAAACTATATGAGCTGTCCGTGCGGCTTCGGCATCGGTCACAGCTTAAATGATGACAACAGCGAAATTATGAACGCTCTTTCATTCGGAAGCATTGCGGAGCTTCTGGCTTACAGAGATATGCCGCTGGATAATCTGCATAGGCTTATCGAAAACAGAATACCGCTCGTGCTTGTTGCGGGCGACAGCGACGATACCGTTCCGTATTCGGAAAACGGAGCGTTCATCGAAAAGGCTTACAGAGGAACGGGAATTGATTTTGAGGTGTATATAAAACCCGGGTGCAATCATCACCCTCACGGGCTTTCCGACCCGACACCCGTTGTTGACTTTATAATGCGTAACAGATATGAACGAAAAATATAAAAAGATAATTGATATGCCCGCGCCACGCTCGGAAAAGCACCCGCAGATGCCGATGCGTGACAGAGCGGCTCAGTTTGCGCCGTTTGCGGCACTCACGGGCTACGGAAAAGCGGTTGATGAAGCCGCAAAGATTGTTGAGCAAAAATACATTTTCGGCGATGAAGAAAGTGAAATTACGGAGGAATAAACATAAAAATGAAAATAAAGCTGAACACCGAAAAGAAATTTCAGAGCTTTGAGGGCATAGGCGCAAGCGGAGCATGGTGGGCACAGTATGCCGGCGGCTGGGACAATATCGACCCCGAATCCGGGAAGCAGACCCGTGACCGTATTGCAGAGCTGCTTTACGGCAAGGAAAACGGAATAGGAATGAGAACCTACCGCTATAATCTCGGCGCAGGCTCAAAGGAATCGGGAAGAGGAGATTATTCCGATGATGCACGCAGAGCCGAGAGCTTTGAAACCGAAAACGGCGTTGACTATTCCAAGGACGCAAACGCCGTATATATGATGAAAAAATCGGTTGAATACGGCGCGGACGAGGTTATATTTTTCGTCAATTCACCCGTTGAAAGACTCACGAAAAATCATAAAGGTCATCTTGATAAATCAAGCTTAATGCGCACAAATCTGAGCAGAAAAAATTATCCCGCTTTTGCGGATTACTGCCTTGATGCCGCAGAGCATTTTATTTCTCAGGGCGTGCCGATTAAATATCTTTCTCCCGTCAATGAACCGCTGTGGGTATGGAACGGCGGTCAGGAGGGCTGCCATTACAGTCCCGTTCAGGCGGCTGAGGTTATGCGCGTTTTCGCAAAGAAGCTTAAGAAACGCCCCGCACTTTCGGGTATGAAGCTTTCGGGAGTTGAAAACGGCGATATACGCTGGTTCAATAAATCCTATACACGCTGTATGCTTGCTTTCCCCGAGGTTCGGGAAGCGGTTGATTCGGTTGATGTTCATTCGTATTTTCTCCCGTGGCCTGTTCAATTTATGAATAACCGCCCCGCAAGTTTGCGCAGATTCAGAAAGTGGATGGATAAAAAATATCCGTCAATGCCAGTCAAAATGAGCGAATGGACTCATATGAAAGGCGGTCGGGACGCCGGAATGGACTCGGCACTTGAAACCGCAAAGGTTATGTGGGAGGATATAACCCTGCTGAATGTTTCGTCATGGCAGCACTGGCTCGCCTGCTCGCATTATGATTACTGCGACGGACTTATCTATCTTGACAGAGAAAACAGAACCTTTGAAATCACGAAGCGTTATTTCGTAACCGGCAATTTCTCGAAATTCATTCCGTATAACAGCGTCAGATTTGAAACCGTGTGTGATGATAACGAGATTATGACGGTCGGTTTTGAGAAAGACGGAAAAATAACGCTCATCATAATAAATCCTACGGTTAAGAGCAAGAATTATAAAGCTCCGTCAGACGGATTTGCTTATGTTACCGATGAAAAAAGAAGCCTTGAAAAATCAGAGGTATGCAAAAACTCCGTTGTGCCCGTTCCTGCGCGTTCGGTAACAACGATAACATTCTGAGGGTGATAAGATGAAAGAAAAAATAACCGATTTGCTTCAAAAAATGAAGCTTTACTGGAAAGAACCGCCCAAGGGCAGATATATGACCTATAAGGAGATTGCGTCTCTGTCGGTCGGCGGTATCGGCGTTCGCCTTATCGTTTACTGCTATGCTCAGATGATAATTTCAACGGGTAATGTTCTGCTTGCGAACACCATCGGCATTGACCCCATTCCGCTTTATGCGATTTACATAATCAGCCTGCTTTCGGGCTTCCCGCTCACGGCGCTGCGTGCAAGAATGATAGATAATACCCGAAGCATGAAGGGCAAATACAGACCGTATATTATCAAAATGGGCATACCCACCACCATTCTCGGAATAGGCTTTATGATAATGCCTTACGAGAGAATGACGCTTTTTGCAAAGTGTGCCGTGGTGCTTGCCTATAATATCGGCTTCCAGTTTTTTTATAATTTCTTCAACGATTCATATGACAGCCTTATCAATGTTCTTTCGCCCGACAGCATTGAGCGTTCCGATGTGCTTTCGATAAAATCGGTTGTTGAGAATATTTCCCCCTCAATAGTCAACCTTATTTTCCCTCTGCTTGCAAAGCTGATAACGGGTCAGAATACTCTTTATGATTTGAGAGTTTACCGTCTCACATATCCGATAATGCTTGCATTCGGTATGCTGATGTCAATTCTCGTTTATGCAAACACCGAGGAAAAAATCGTTCAGGCGAAATCGCATTTCATTCAGATAAGGTTCATTGATGCGTTCAGAGCGGTTGCCGCAAATAAATATTTCTGGATAATTTCGCTTGCCGGCTGGGTAGGCTTCCTTGAAAACGCATTCGGCAGTATCCTGCAATGGATGTATAACTATCAGGGTGCCTGCTCGGCAGGACAGTATACTCTGATAGTTGCCATAACGGGCAACGCTTCGTTCTGGCCGAATCTCGCTGCACCGTTCCTTATCAGAAAATACGGCAAGAAAAAAATACTGATATGGTCAAACCTGCTCAATATTATTTTCATTGCCGCAATGATACCCGTTGTGCGCCGCAGCGGCTCGGCGGGAACAATATGGCTGCTGCTTGTTATCATATTTATCAATACATTTCTCACCGCTCTCGGTCATCTGCTCACTCCGAGTATCAACGCCGATATAAGAGACTATCAGCAGTATATCACGGGTGAACGAATTGACGGTATGTTTGCGGCGGTGGGACTTATCGGAAACATAATCACCATGGCAACGGGACTTGTTCTGCCCTATATCTACGATAAAGTAGGCCTTAACAAGGAAACGGCAATCATGCTCGGCTATGACGGCTCGAATGTTTATAATGTTCTTTATAATCCCGATTATTTCAGAAGCATTTGCACCGTTTTGATAATTGCATCGGTTGCGGGTGCGGCGCTGAATGTTATCCCGTTCTTCTTCTTTGATTTGAGCGAAATGAAGCAGAAGTCGATGATAAAGGTTCTCAGAGTGAGAGCGATGTTTGAGGACTTCGGAAACGGGGCGCTTTCGGATAAAACGCTCAAAGAGGGCGGAGAAATCATTGCCGAGGCAAGAGAATTTTACGGCAAAGCTCCGAACGATATAAGCGGAGCAAAAGAAAAGCTCAGGGAGATAAGGCGAACCGATAAGCAGGCATATAAATCCGCAAAAGAGGAGCTTAAACGGCAGAAAGAAGAAAACGAAAAAATCGAAATTGCCGGATTCATAATGAACGAGCTCGGCAGATTCTCAACCTCCGAGGGCAATGCGGAGCTTGAAAACGCAAGGCTTATTGCCGATGCCGGACTTGAGGGCTTCCTTAAATGTAGTCTGCCCGATATTTCCGAAGCAAAGGCAATGCCGAAATCCACCGAAGCCGAAAAGAGCATAAGAAGAGATACAATAATGCAGATAAGAAATTTTGCCGTTGCGAAAAAGACGGCGGCGAAATATTATCCGGACGGCGTAAGGAAATTTGACGAAAATATTCTTGTTTCGCTGTTTGAGCGTGAGGATAAGCTCAGAGCGGAGCTTTCGGAGCTTGCCGCCGAAATGAAGAACGCCAAGGAAACCAACGCCGTTTACGATATATCGGATATAAGAGAAAAAACTCAGGTGCTGAAAAAGGAAAAGGCTCAGGTCGCAAAGGAAATAAAGAAAGCTTCTGCGGAAAATTCGGTTTATCACCGCGCTGCAAAGCCTTATCTTGATGCGGTGAGAACTCTTGCTCAGGCTGAAAATTACGGCAGGCTTGATGAAATTGCCGCCATGTATGAAAAGGTGAAAGAATAATGGAAGAAAAATTTGAGATATTTTATATTCGCCACGCCGATACCGACCCGCCGAGGCTTGAAAGTGCATCAACCTGCGATGTATGCCTTTCCGAAACGGGTTATAAGCAGATAGCTCTGCTCGGGGAGCGGTTTGCGGGAAAGCAGTTCGATGCGATTTTTTCAAGTCCGCTTGTGAGAGCGGTCAGAACCGCCGCCGCTGTTGCGGAAAGGCTTGATAATCCTCCGCCGATAGAGATAATGCCCGAGCTTATAGAAAACGGCAGCTGCAGAGGATATGTCGGCAACAGCATCGAATTTTTGAGAGGGATTTATCCTGATATGAAAATGTGCCCCGATAAGCTTATCACCGAAGCTTATGACGATGAGGACGACGATGTGAACGATTGGAGAGCGGGAATAATTACAGATTATTTCAAGAAGCGGTTCGGCTACGGCAAAAAAATCGCCGTTTTTGCTCACGGCTCATTCGGCAATCACTTCATACCCGCCGCTGTTGAAATGGGCAAGGGAAATTATATACTCAGCATAAATCATACCTCGGTCACAAAGATAAAATATACCCCCGACGGAAAGCAGAGGATTTCATTCCAGAATGATTTTTCGCATCTGCGTTCACTGATGCCCGATTATGAGTTTACCGTCTGAAAAAATGTTCCGTATATCATATTTCTCAAAAAAATTGTTGAAAAAGCGGATAAAATATAGTAAAATTACTATATATACTTTAATAGGCGGTGAAAATTCTTGAACAGAAAAAACATTCCCCTGATACTGTTCGGTGTGATTGCCGCCATACTGATTGCAGCGATTATTTTTGACGCATTTGCGGGCAAAAAAGCCGAAGCCGGATTTTTTGCCATGGATACATATATTTCGGTCAAAACCGAGGGAGCAGACGGAGAAAAAGCAATTCCGGAGCTTCAGACTCTTATAAATTCGCTTGATACGGATATTTTGTCCCGTCATGCTGAAAATTCCGAAATATCGAAGCTTAACCGAAGCGGCGGAACGCTTGGCGATAAGATGAAAGCTTATCTTGAGCCGCTCATTGAGCTTTCCGTAAAATCGGGCGGAAAATTTGACCCCGTTCTCGGTGCGGTCAGCGATTTATGGAATTTCGGTGAAGCGCCCCGTCTGCCGTCGGACGAAGAAATCAAACAGGCCCTTGCGGTATCGGGTGTTGATAAAATAGCTTTAAGCGGAAATACCCTTTCGGTTAAAAACGGCGCATTGATTGATTTCGGTGCGGCAGGCAAGGGGATTGCACTTGATGAAGCAAAAGCCCTGCTTGATACAATGAAAATAAGGCGTGCGTGCGTGAGCGTGGGCGGCAGCATTCTCTGTTACGGAGAAAAGAATTTTACCGTCGGAATAAGAAACCCGAACGGAAATTCCGGCAGTTATATTATGACTGTTTCAATCGGTGAAGCCTGCATATCCACATCGGGCAGCTATGAGCAGTGTTTTGAAGAAAACGGAAAAACCTATCATCATATTTTGGACCCCGACAGCGGTTATCCCGTTGATAACGGACTTGTGAGCGTGACGGTTATTTCGCAGAGCGGAATAATGAGCGATGCTCTTTCAACGGCGTGCTTTGCACTCGGAATCGAAAAAGGCTCGGCACTTGCCGAAGAATATTCCTGCGAAGCCGTTTTCGTTACCGATGAAAATAAAATTTACACAACCGACGGAATAAGAAATGCGATAACGGTTACGGACAGCGCTTATTCCTTTGCTCAGTAAATATGAACGGAAAACTTTTCAGAAAAGGCGATATTGCGGTTATTGCCGCCGCACTTGCAGTTGCCGCGGTTATTATGCTTCTCGGTTCGGGAGGCGGAGAAAGGCTTGCGGCGAATGTTACCGTAAACGGTGAGCTCGTTAAGAGCATTGAGCTTTCGGAGCTGAAAGAAGAAATAACGCTGGATATCGAAACCGACCCCGATGTTGTTATAAAGGCAAACGGTTCCGCGATATGGTTTGACTCGGCGGAATGTCCCGATAAGCTCTGCGTTATGAGCGGAAAGCTTACAAAGAAAGGCGATACCGCCGTGTGTCTGCCGGCGAGAACGGTTATAACGCTGCTCGGTGCAGAGGTTGACGCCGTAACATATTAAAGATGAAGAAAAACAACATTTTTAAAATAGCCCTTGCGGCAATACTTTGTGCCTATGCGCTGGCGCTGAGCTTCATTGAAGGTTTGCTTCCGCCCGTGCCGTGGCTTCCCCCGGGAGCAAAGCCCGGATTATCCAACATAATAACAATGTTTGCGGCAGGCAGTCTGGGTCTTCCGTGGGCGCTTACAATAACGCTGGTAAAAGGCGCTTTTGCTTTTGCGTCGAGAGGCTTTACCGCGTCTCTTATGAGCCTTTCGGGAGGAATTCTTTCCGCATTTGCAATGTATTTTCTTTTGAAATATGCAGAAAAAAAGCTCGGACTTATGGGTATTTCGGTTATCTGCGCCATCTGCCACAATGCGGGTCAGCTTGCGGCGGCGGCATTGATAACGGGAACGGCAAGCATTGTTTACTATGCTCCCGCGCTGATAATTTTCGGAATTGTCACGGGAGCGGCAACGGGTATAATATTCAAAGCCGTTATGCCCGCGCTCGAAAAACAGAAAAAACACTTTTTCAAATAAAAATTGAGGAGGAATTATTATGGCTAAAACTGCCGGAGTTCTGACTGCTGTAAGGAAGGTCAGAGGCGGAGCAAAGGTTCCGCACCGTAAGAACACCGCCGAAACAGAAGTTGTCAGAATCCCGATGCCCTCAAAGGTTGTTATTCCGATGCAGCAGCATATCGGTGCGCCCTGCGAGCCTGTTGTTAAGGTAGGCGACGAGGTTGCGGTAGGTCAGCTTATCGGTGACAGCGACAAATTCGTAAGCGCCCCCATTCACGCTTCCGTTTCGGGAAAGGTGGTTGCCGTTGGCGATGTTAAAATGGCAAACGGCACAATGGCAAAGGCGGTAACGATTGAGTCCGACGGTGAAATGCGTCTTTGGGAGGGCATTGAGCCGCCTAAGGTTGAAACAAGAGAAGATTTGATAAAAGCGGTCAGAAATTCCGGACTTGTGGGTCTGGGCGGCGCAGGCTTCCCCACTCATGTAAAGCTGAATTTCCCGCCCGAAAAGAACATAGATACCCTTGTTGTAAATGCGGCGGAATGTGAGCCGTATATAACCGTTGACTACCGTGAGTGCATTGAAAATTCGTGGGATATTCTTTCGGGAGTTTATACTCTTAAAGAAATTCTCGGCTTCAAGCAGGTAATAATCGCCGTTGAGGATAATAAGCCCGAGGCATTCAAGGTTCTTAAGAGAATAGCCGATAACAAGCTGGACGTAAAGGACGAGGTTAAGCTCATGACCCTCAAATCCAAGTATCCTCAGGGCGCGGAAAAAATGATGGTTCAGTCCGCAACCGGCAGAAGAGTTCCTCCCGGAAAGCTTCCCGCCGATGTAGGCTGCGTTGTTATGAATGTTGCTTCGGTTGCATTTGTTTCAAGATACCTCAAAACGGGCAAACCGCTTGTCAGCCGTTCGCTCACCGTTGACGGCTCTGCAATTGCCGAGCCGAAAAATGTCCGTGTTCCCATAGGAACGAATGTGGGTGATATAATCGACTTTTGCGGCGGATTCAAGGAAGAGCCCTGCAAGATTATCACGGGCGGCCCGATGATGGGTCTTGCCGTGGTCGGAACGGATATACCCGTTCTAAAGCAAAATAATGCAATTCTTGCCTTTGCAAAGGACGATGCCGTTCTCAAGCCCGAAAAGGACTGCATACGCTGCGGCAAGTGCGCCGCCGCCTGCCCGATGAGCCTTATGCCCACCAACATAGTCAGAGCCGTTAAGACAAAGGACGCGGCTTTGCTTGATAAATACGGCGTTAACGTCTGCATGGAATGCGGAAGCTGCGCCTATGCCTGCCCCGCAGGCAAACCCCTGGTTCAGCATATGAGAATGGCAAAATCCATTCTCAGAGAGGAGGCAAAGAAGAATGGTTAACGGAAAAATGCTCACCGTCAGCGCATCGCCCCATATCCGCTCGGTGAAAACAACAACCAAAATCATGCTTGATGTTATCATAGCACTTATTCCCGCTCTCATCGCATCTGTTTTTGCGTTCGGTCCGAGAGTTCTGCTTGTTACGGCTGTTTCCGTAACCTGCGCCATTCTTGCCGAATATGCCGCACGCAAAATAATGAAAAGAAGCGTTACAATCGGTGATTTGAGCGCCGTTGTAACGGGTATGCTTGTTGCATACAATATGCCGTCAACAATTCCGCTCTGGATGCCCGCTCTCGGCAGCATACTTGCCATAGTTGTGGTTAAGCAGTTCTTCGGCGGAATAGGACAGAATTTTGCAAATCCCGCCATTGTTGCGAGAATCGTGCTTCTGCTTTCATTCGGCGCTCAGATGACAAACTGGGTTGCGCCGCTTTCCTGGAAAACAGATGCAATTTCAACCGCAACAACTCTTGCGACACTCAAGACCGGTTCGGTTGAGGGACTTCCCTCGATGTGGGATATGCTCATCGGCTTAAGAGCAGGCTGTCTCGGCGAAACCTGCGCTCTTGCGCTTATCATCGGCGGAATATATCTTATTGCCAGAAAGGTAATTTCCCCCGCAATTCCTCTTACATATATCGGTACGGTTGCCGTATTTATGCTCATAAAGGGTCACGGAAATGTAACCTTCCTTGCTTATGAGCTTCTCAGCGGCGGTCTGCTGCTCGGCGCAATATTTATGGCAACGGATTATTCAACAAGCCCGATAAACTTAAAGGGCAAAATCATTTTCGGTATCGGCTGCGGAATAATTACCTCACTCATCAGACTTTTTGCTCCGATGGCAGAGGGCGTTTCGTTTGCAATACTTATTATGAATCTTCTTGTTCCTCATATTGAAAAGGCGAGCATTCCCAAGCCTTTCGGAACGGTTAAGGAGAAAAAGAGCAAGGAGGCGGCAAAAGCATGAAAAAATTCAAGGAATACGCCGCTCCCACGGTAGTGCTTTTCTTAATCTGCGTTGTTGCGGCTTTCCTGCTTGCGGTTACGAATGATGTTACCGCTCCGGCAATTGCCGAGGTTAACGCCGCAAACGAAGCAAAGGCAAGAACCGTTGTTTTTGCCGATGCTGACAGCTTCGGAGAAGTTATAAAATCCGATGTTCCCTGCGTTGACAGCGTTGCTCCGGCTCTTGATAAAGACGGAAACGTTATCGGTTATGTTGTAACCTCATACGATGAAAAGGGCTACGGCGGAAAAATTTCCGTTATGACCGGAATTGATTCCGAAGGTAAGGTTACGGGAGTAAGCATTCTCGATATGAGCGAAACCGCCGGACTCGGCGCAAACGCAAAGAGAGACTCATTCCGTGAACAGTTCATCGGAAAAATAAAGGGTATAACCGTTTCAAAGGACGAAGCGGGAGAAAATGCAATTGACGCTCTTACGGGTGCAACCGTAACATCAAGAGCGGTCACAAGAGCGGTTAATGCCGCAATAGAAGCAGCGGGAGGTGTGAACAATGGCTGAGAAGAAAAAATCACTCGGTAAGGAATTTACCAAAGGTATCGTAATCGAAAATCCCGTTCTGCGCCTTGTTCTCGGAACCTGCCCCACTCTTGCAGTTTCAACAAGCGTTGTTAACGCAATCGGTATGGGACTTTCCGCAACGATAGTTCTCATCTGCTCAAATATTGTTATTTCGGCGCTGAGAAAAATCATTCCCTCAAAGGTCAGAATACCCGCATACATTGTTATTATTGCTTCATTCGTTACAATAGTTCAGATGGTTGTTAAGGCGTTTGTTCCCGCCCTTGATGCGGCTCTCGGCGTTTACCTGCCTCTGATAGTTGTTAACTGCATCATTCTCGGCAGAGCCGAAGCTTTTGCAAGCAAAAACGCCGTTCTCGCTTCCGCCGTTGACGGTCTCGGTATGGGCATCGGATTTACCGCTGCACTCTGCTGTATGGCAACCGTCAGAGAAATTCTCGGCGCAGGCACATTCCTTGCCGATGCTCAGAATCTTCTCGTTCTCTTCGGTGAAAACACTCTCGGCGGCTTCAACGGCTTCCAGATTCCGTTCTTTAAGGAAGGCTCACTTCTTAAGCCCATGACCATTCTCATTATGGCTCCCGGCGGCTTCTTCACATTCGGAATACTTATGGCGTGTGCCAATAAGATTGCCGAAAGCAAGGGAAAGCCCAAGGCTGAGCTTAAGGGCTGCGAAGCCTGCCCGATGGCTAAAAACTGCGCTCTGCTTGCAAAGGGCGAAGAGTGCGGTTCAAAAGAAGAAAAGGAGGCGGCTGAAGTATGAAAGGATATATCTATATACTCTTAACGGCTATCCTCACGGGTAACTTTGTTCTCTGCAAATTCCTCGGTATATGCCCGTTCCTCGGCGTTTCCAAAAAGCTCAATACGGCAGTCGGAATGTCAACGGCGGTTGTGTTTGTTATGGCACTTGCAACGGCTGTTACATATCCCATAAATTCTCTGCTTGTTAAAAATGACTTGGAATATCTTCAGACTATCGTTTTCATTCTTGTTATTGCGGCACTTGTTCAGCTTGTTGAAATTATTCTCAAGAAGTTCATTCCGTCGCTCTATAACGCTCTCGGAATTTATCTTCCGCTTATCACAACCAACTGCGCTGTTCTCGGCGTTGTTCTGCTTAACATAACCGAGGGCTACACATTCGGTCAGTCGATGTTCAACAGCATCGGCGGCGGTCTCGGCTTTATGCTGGCCATGGTTATCTTCTCGGGTGTTCGTTCAAGACTTGAAAGCTGTGATATTCCCAAGTTCCTCAGAGGACTTCCGATAGTTCTTATTGCGGCTTCCATTGTTTCCGTTTCGTTTATGGGCTTCACCGGCATTGTTGACGGTTTGCTCGGAATGTAAGGGGGTGCGGTAAATGAATCCTATTCTTTTAGCTGTTATTCTTCTTGCCGTTGTTGGCTTCATAGCGGCAGTAGGTCTTACCGTGGCTTCAAAGGTTTTTGCCGTTCCAGTTGATGAAAAGGCGGAAAAAATCAGAGAATGTCTGCCCGGTGCAAACTGCGGTGCGTGCGGATTTTCGGGCTGTGACGGCTATGCCGCCGCTCTCTCAAAGGGTGAAACAACAAATACCGCCCTGTGCGCCCCCGGCGGAAGCGAAGCTTCCAAGGCAATCGGCGAGGTAACCGGTCTTGCCGCAGGCGATGTTAAGCCCATGGCGGCTGTGGTTATGTGTCAGGGTCATTATAATAATGCGGTTCAAAAGCTTGAATATCAGGGCGTTCAGAGCTGTAAAATGGCGGCTCAGATATTCGGCGGCCCGAAAGAGTGCATTTACGGCTGCCTCGGCTTCGGTGACTGCGTTGAAGCCTGCGAATACGGTGCAATAAATATCTGCAACGGAATCGCGAGAATAAATCCCTATGAGTGCAAGGCCTGCAAAAAGTGCGTAAAAACCTGCCCGAAGGCGCTTATTGAGCTTATGCCGCTTGAAGAAACAAGAGCGGCGGTTCTCTGCAAGAACCACGATAAGGGTGCGGCAACCCGCAAGGAATGCACGGCAGGCTGTATCGGCTGTATGAAATGCGTTAAATCCTGCGAAAACGAGGCAATCAGCATTGACCGTTTCTGCGCCAAGGTTGACTTTGAAAAATGCACGGGCTGCGGCAAATGCCACGAGCAATGCCCCGTAGGCGCGATAGATGTTATATCTCTCATAAAAGCATAAAATAAAACCGCCGATTCAATCGGCGGTTTTATTTTATGCAAATTTCACTTGCGGTATTTCGGTTTTGTCTGCTTTTAAATCAGAAGCCGAATCTGGTTTCAAGGAACTTTGTTACCAATACCCAGATAGGATTCCAGATAGGAGCAAACTTGGTAAGCAGCTCTGCGATAAAATCAAAGTTTATGGTTTTAAGGTCAAAGTTTGCTATACCGTTAAGGATTGTCATGATAAGGTCCTGTAAGCCCTGAGTTTCGATTCCCATTTTGAAAGTCCCCCTTTCTTGCTTTCTGTTTCGGATGGCTGTGCTTATTATATAACAATATCGGTTAATTGTCAATACGGAAAATTTAAACAATGTATGACAAAACTGTATCGCTTTATACGCAATATTTCTGATATCTGTCAATCATGGCGACATCGGCGGTAAGCTCAAAATACAAGCCCTCGGGTTTATATTCTTCAAAAGAAATTACGCTGTCCTTTCTCAGCACTGCCGCAGCCGCACCGTCTGAATAGGGAATGAGCATTTTTGCTTTTGCTCTCGTGGGCGGAAGCGCCTTTGAAACGGCTTCAAGAAGCTCATCAAGCCCTTTTCCTTCAAGTGCCGAAATCATAACCGCTCCCGGGCGGCGAATAACATCGGTATCCGCTTCGGGCAGGTCACATTTATTGAAAACGGGTATAACGGGCTTGCCGCTGCACCCAAGCTCTTCAAGCAGGTCATCGGTAACCTGCAAATGCTCTGAGCATTTGGGGTCTGAGGCGTCGCACACATTAAGTATAACCTTGGCGCATACCGCTTCTTCGAGGGTGGATTTGAACGCTTCAACCAGATTATGAGGCAGGCGGCGGATAAATCCGACGGTATCAATCAGCATAACCTTTCTGCCGTCGGGCAGAATAAGCGCTCTTGAGGTGGGGTCAAGAGTTGCAAAAAGCTTGTCCTGAGCCAGCACTCCGGCTTCGGTGAGCGTATTCATAAGGGTTGATTTTCCGGCATTGGTATAGCCGACGATAACAACGGTTTCAACGCCGTCCTTATCTCTTCTTGCCCTTGCAAGGGAACGCCTTTTTTCAAGTGCTTCAAGCTCGTCCTCAAGCGCCTTTATCCTGCGTCGGATATGGCGGCGGTCGGTTTCAAGCTTGGTTTCACCGGGACCTCTTGTGCCTATTCCGGCGCCGAGCCTTGAAAGCTTTGTGCCCTGACCCATAAGGCGGGGGAGAGAATACTTAAGCTGTGCAAGCTCAACCTGCAATTTGCCCTCATTGCTTCTTGCCCTGTCGGCAAAAATATCAAGAATAAGCGTTGTGCGGTCAATAACTCTTACATCGGTGGCTTTTTCTATGCTGCGAAGCTGAGCGGGAGAAATTTCGCTGTCAACGATAACCAAATCGGCTTCGCAGTTTTTGCAGAATTCGCCCAGCTCTTCAAGCCTGCCGCTGCCGAGAAAGGTTGCGGAATCGGGTTTATCTCTTTTTTGCCACACTCTGCCGAGTACTTCCGCTCCCGCCGTTTCGGCAAGCTCTTCAAGCTCGTCAAGCGAGGATTCGCAGTCATATTCTCCCGTATCAACGGCAACCAGCACCGCTTTTTCGGGTTCGATTTTGTTTTCGTATAATTCCATAATACCTCTTAAATATACGGGACTGCCTTTCGACAGCCCCGTTAAATCAGTTAATTTTGATTGAATCCGCTTTGATTATTGCGCCGCTTCCGCTGTAAGAAACGGTTACATTTGCGCCCTTATCGAGAATAACAACATTCTCGTCCTTTGACGCCGAAATAACGAAATATGCCGCATTGGAGTCAAGCTTGATATAATAGTAGCTTTCTCCGCTCTTGACCGCTGTTCTGATGTCGGCAACAACACCGGTTGCGGTGAGCTTTTCCTGCTGAACATCGGGTTCAACGGGTTCATCTTTCTTATCGGGAACAACGATTTCGCTCGGGTCAATATCAACATCTATGCCGCTGCTCTTGAGCGCCGAAATATAGGTTTCAAGGCACTTCGCAAGGTCTGTTCCGTTTGCACCCATCTTGTTGTTATTATACTGTGCAACATTGATAAGTGCATACTGCTGAACGATGTTGCTGCCGTTGGTTATATCCTTGAGTGAAAGGAAATATGTCGGTTCGCCGCCGATATTGAGAAGAAGCGGGAAGGTTGCGGTATAGCCAAGGTCTTTAACTCTGCCCTCTGCGGCAAGCTGAGCGGAATTTTCCGTACCGCCGGTTACGCTGTAGAAGATTGCTTCCTTGGTTCTCTGGTTAACAAGTGCAAAGCCGGTGATTGACTGGTCGGAGGTTACGGAGGTGATACCCGTATACATCCAAACATCATCGTCCTTGGCAATGTAGTTATAACCGGAAGTGGTCTTTATAACATTCTTCTGACCGAGAATTGAGTTCCAGAAGCCGTCCTGATATTTGCCGTAATAATCGTACTGTTCAACGATAAGGTCGGCATCATATATTCTGTCAATCCATTGAAGTGCGGGGTCGTTTTTGATTTCATCAATGGTGTAGCTGTTATATTCAAATTCGTCGCTGTCGGCTCTCACTACAACAGCACCTATAACATCCGTACCGCCGAAAAGGCCGATTGTTTTATCAAGGCGTGCGCAAATCCAATAGGGAACGCCGTTATCGTCGATTTCAAATGTTGCGTCCGCGAAAAGATAGGTCGGGAATGTAAAGCGCAGACGGCGCTTGAGAAGCTTGCTGAAATGCTCTGCGGGTGAAATCTTGATATTATTTTCAACCTCAACAAATTCGGCGCTCTCGTTTGCCATATCAACTATAACATATCCGGGGAACCCTTTTTTGGTGTTGAAGAACCATTTAATGATATTTTCATACTGAAGCGGAACAACTCTTACGGGAGTGCCCTTATAGTTTATCTGGGAATTTTCGCTGTAAACCGAGAACTGCGAAACAGCACCCATTTCGGAGAGCTTACCGAGCGCTCTGGAAGCAATCTGCCTTGCCGACTCCTCGTCGAGGCGGGGGATTGCGCTGAATGAAGCGGCATCCTGCTCCTTGATTTCTTCGGAGAAATTGCTGTCTGTTCTGACGGGAATAATCTTGCTGTACTGCTTGGCTCTGAAAAATTCGCACGAAACAACATAGCCTATTGCAACCGCAGCAACAAGAACGGCAATTATTATGCCCGATACTATTGCGTGTTTTTTAACATACGGCACATATTCCGGCTTTGTGAGCGCCTTGCTCAGCAGAGCGTTGAATACAACAAACGATGCCGCAACAAGTCCGATATAAAGATAAATATCATATGACTTGAAGTTAACGGCGGGAAGCATAAAATAGAAAGCAACTGCGGCGAAAACAACCGTGAGAATAAGGCTGATAACTATTTTAAGAGCCGCTCTTTCGGGAGGAATAACTATTTCACTGCTGCCCGAGGCTCCGCCTTTTTTTGAAAAATCAACTTTAATGGGGTCCATTTATCCAACTCCTTAAAACATATTATTAACAGTATACATTATTTTTTCCTATAATACAAGTATTTTTTGTAAACATTGCTATTATTCATATTCGGCTTGACTTTTATACTCCCGAAATGTTATTATATTCGACAAAGGAAGGAGTTGCATTATTATGTTTTCGGATTATCTTGACACTATAGCTTTTGTTTCAAAATATGACAGCGAGGTCGGTTCGGCTATGTCAGCCGAGCTTGCAAGGCAGAAAAGAAACCTTGAGCTCATCGCTTCGGAAAATATCGTTTCTCCCGCAGTTATGGCGGCAATGGGAAGCGTTCTCACCAACAAATACGCAGAGGGCTACCCCGGAAAGAGATACTACGGAGGCTGCGAATGCGTTGATGTTGTTGAAAATATCGCAATCGACAGAGCAAAAGAGCTTTTCGGCGCGGAATTTGTCAATGTTCAGCCTCATTCGGGCGCTCAGGCAAATATGGCGGCTTATTCGGCAATCATCAACCCGGGCGACACCGTTATGGGAATGAACCTTGCTCACGGCGGACACCTTACCCACGGTTCACCCGTTAACGCCAGCGGCAAGCTCTATAATTTTGTTCCCTACGGCGTAAAAGATGACGGATTTATTGATTATGATGCACTCGAAAAAACCGCTCTTGAGGTTAAGCCGAAGTTAATCGTTGCAGGCGCTTCTGCTTATCCGAGAATAATTGATTTTGAACGTATCAGCTCGGCTGCAAAGAAGGTCGGCGCATATTTTATGGTTGATATGGCTCATATCGCCGGACTTGTTGCCGCAGGACTTCACCCGTCACCCGTTCCCTATGCCGATATAGTTACCACAACAACTCACAAAACTCTCAGAGGCCCCAGAGGCGGACTCATTCTCTGCAAGGAGGAACTCGGTGCGGCTGTTAATAAGGCTATTTTCCCCGGCAATCAGGGCGGCCCTCTTATGCACATAATCGCCGCAAAGGCTGTCTGCTTCGGCGAAGCACTCAAATCCGAATTTAAAGATTATCAGAAGAGAATCGCTGCAAACTGCGCCGCTCTCGCAAAGGGTCTTTCCGCAAGAGGCGTTAATATGGTTTCAGGCGGAACGGACAATCAACTTATCCTTGTTGACCTGCGTTCTCTCGGCATAACCGGCAAAGAGCTTGAGCAGAGACTTGACAAGGTTTATATCACCGCAAACAAGAACGCTGTTCCGAATGACCCCGAAAAGCCGTTCGTTACAAGCGGAGTAAGACTCGGCACTGCCGCCGTTACTTCAAGAGGACTTAACGAAGCCGATATGGACAAGATTGCCGAGCTCATTTATCTCTGCGCTACCGATTTTGAAAACAGCGCCGATAAAATCAGAGAAAGTGTTTGCGAAATCTGCCGCAGAAATCCGATTTACGAATAAGGAGAACGGAAAATGGAAGGTATTTTCACCGCTCTGCTGACCCCGTTTCACGATGACTATACAATAAACGAAGCATCACTTCATAAGCTTGTTGAATTTAATCTTGAAAAAGGCATCAACGGCTTTTATGTGGGCGGAAGCACCGGCGAAGGTATGATAATGAGCGCCGATGAGCGGAAAGAGGTTTTTCGTATTGTCAAAGAAGCCGCAGGCGACAGAGTTCCGCTTATCGCTCACTGCGGAACGGTTTCAACCGACCGGGCCATTGATATGGCGAAAACCGCAGAGGCTCTCGGCTATGATGCAATATCCGCAGTTGCGCCGTATTATTACGGCTTCTCATACCCTGCAATCAGAAAATACTATGATGATATTGTTTCGAGCGTAAATATTCCGATGGTGGTTTATAACTTCCCGGGAGGAAACGGATTCACATTCACCGCCGACTATGCCGCCGAGATGTTTGAGGACGAACGCTTTATGGGAATTAAGCACACCTCAACAGACCTTTTTGCGCTCCAGCAGTTCAAGCAGAAAATCAAAAGACCGATAACCGTTTTCAACGGCTTCGATGAAATGTGTCTGGGTGGTCTTGCGATGGGTGCAGACGGCGCAATCGGAAGCACATATAATTTTATGGGCAGTAAATTCGTTAAGCTCCGCAATGAATTTTTAAACGGAAACATTGAAGAAGCGCAGAGGCTTCAGAATGAAGCAAATGCGATTATAGCTCAGCTCATAAAATACGGCGTTATGCCCTGCGAAAAAGCAATTATGACACATCTCGGAATAGACTGCGGTCCGTGCCGCAGACCGTTCCTGCCTCTGAGCAAAGAGGGCTTTGATGCAATGAAGGTTATTGCGGAAAATCTTTAATAAAATGTTATAAGCAATCCCCCGATTTGATTTTTAAACCAAATCGGGGGATTTTACCGTTTTACATTATTGCATTTCTTATGAGCTCGCAAAAAGCCCATATTGCCCACACAAGGCTTCTGAAAAGTACCATATCAATTCTCCTATCCTGCGATTTTCGGAATAATTCCGAACGCATCAAAAAGCTTTTCCCCGATAAGGTCAATAAGAGTTACGCTCAGTCTCTGATACCAGAGCCAGAAAATTCTGCCGATAAAATTATCGGGAATGGGCGAAGCGGGTATATCCTTATCAATTCTGCCCTCATAACGAAGCTCAAACGGCTGAGAATAGGTAACGCCGTGAGATGCACTCTTAAGTACAAATCTTACATAACAGCCGAGCTCATTTTCGTGTTCATTAAGGTCAAGAGTATATTTGCATGAGCCGGAATTATCGCTTGCAATCACCTTGCCGTCGGCAACCCATTCGATTGTGTCGCAGCCTCTGGCTTTATCGCATTCAACGGTGATTTTATTGCCGTCAATGCTGATATTCGTAACAATCGGAACAAGGCCGTCGCCCTCGATTTCATTTGCTCTTGACGGATTTTTCTGATACTTGCTCGCTGCAAAGAATGCACCCGAAATCATCGCCTGCTTAACATTTTCTTCGGTGTTTTCGGTAAGCGGGAAAAGCTCAAATGACCTGCCGACCTCGCTTCTGTATTCGGAATCATCGTCGGCAAAGCCCCATATGCTTCTGCCCTTGGGGATAACAACCTGCAAAAGCTCGTCCCAGAGTTCTCTGTCGGCTCTCGTGCAGTTATCGGTGTTGTTGATTATTTCAAGACCCAGGCAGGTTTTATATTTTGTTAAGATATTTGCAAAATAGTTGATATAAAAATTATTGTGTGAGCGTTCAGGATAGTTGTTTGAATTAACCCAGTCGCCGACATGGTTCAGAACGCTGTAACCGCCTGATTTTTCAATCTCACGGGGTGCGGTTTCATAATCGTTTTCCGTGCCCCATACGCCCTGACCGTAGGTTGTCCAGTAGCCGTTTACATGGGTCTTTGAAACAACCGCCATATTGCATTCGATGCCGCCTTTTATATCGGTCATTCCTCTGCCGTTTCTGTCCGAACCCGTGGTTATGCGGATATAATCCTCATCGGAAATCGGAGAAACGCTCTTAAAACCGTTGAATATGCCGTTTGTTTTCTTTTTCTTATTCCAGCCGTTGTTTATAACACCGTGGTCGGTAATGGCAAGAATATCGTAACCCGCATCGTAGTAAAGTCCGAGCCATTCTGAAAGGTCGCATTCACCGTCGCTTGCGTTGGTGTGGCAATGCAGACAGGCTTTATAGGTTTCCGAGTTTTCCCAGTTGACATTTTCATATGGATTTATTACGGTGTATTTTTTTGATACTGTTGCACCTGCGAAAACACAGACGCAGGAACATATTATAAGTGCGGCAAGCAGAACCGAAATTATTTTTTTCATAATTTCCTCCCGTTAATATAATTTAATCATCTGCCCCAGCGGATTATATCCGAGAGCAAAATATTTGAATATCCATATAATCGGGTTCCACTTGAATATTGCCACATCAAGAACGGTAACAAGTCCTCTGAGGAACGCCGGCAAATCGTGAGTTTTCGGAACGGCAACGGGTTCAAAAACCTCGCCGTTCTTGTGAATTTTCATCGGCTGAGCGTAGCAGATGCCGTTATCTCCCGAGAGATAGAATCTTACATACATATAAGGCTCGCTGAGCAGGTCAGTTCTGTGCAAATCAAGCTCGGCATAGCCTCCCTTGCAGTCATAGTCACGGAGAAGAACATTTCCTGCCGATACCCAGGTGATATAATTGAAGTTTTCGCCCCAAACCTTTATAATATCGTTTTCCTCGTCAACCTCGATTTTCGTGACCTTGGGGGTGTTATCCTTCCACCATTCAACCTTATCGAAGTTTTCGTCAAGATAGCCCTCCATCTCCTGCATACCGTTAAGCTCAAAACCGTTTGAGAAATGCGAAACGGCAAAGAACTCACCGTTTGTCATACAGCTTCTGAGAGCCTTGTTGGAAAGCTCGGGCATATACATAATCGTGTAAGCATCGTTGATTGATGTCTGACTGTGGGAATCCGAGAAGCTGAAGCCCCACGGAGTTACGCCGTTGGGAATGGTTTTCTGAAGTATCTGGTCATAAAGTATTCTGTCGCAGCGGGTGTGTGCATCGGTTGCGCTGTTTATTCCCATTCCTACGCTTGAACCCGGGTTATCAAGGAATATTCTCGCAAATTTATTTACATAATATTCGTCAACCTTCTGCGAAACATGGTCTGCCGAGTCCTTATCGGGATAAACATATTCTCCGATATGGGCAAGCATCGTTACGCCGCCGTCTTTGTTGACCTGAGCCGACGGGGTTTCGTAATCGCCGTAAACGCCTGCATAACCCTGACCGTAATCGCTCCAATAGCCGGTAAGGTGGCAGTCGCAGACGGGGGTTGCCATATTAAGCTCGTTGCCCTTTTCAACATCGAGCATACCGTTTAAATGCGTTCTCGTTCTGTCCGTATAAACTTTTTCTCCGTCTTTTATGTAGGAAAATACTTCACTTTGAGCCGTTCCGCCCGTATAACCTGTGTATTCTTCCATTGTGAGAGGTACTATCGGATTTTTTGCTCCGCCGGTGCGCTCTTTTTTTATTGCTCTGACTATGGGGATAGTCTGCGGAGCAACATTCCAGCCGCGGTTCGTTGTTCCGTGGTCGGTAATTGCAACAATATCATAATCAAGCGCATAATAATCGGCTATTGCTTCGCCGATGGGCTGATAACCGTCGCTCGCCGTTGTGTGGCAATGAAGCTGAGTTTTATAGCCCTGCCAGCTTTCCCAATCAACATTTGCATACGGATTTTTTATTGTATATGTATCTTTATAGGCAAAAGTCGGAACGCAGAGTGCCGAGAAGCACATCAGGGCGCAGAGTAAAACCGAAATTACTTTTTTCATATATTTCACCTTTTCTTAATTTTCTGCCGATGAAAGAAAATCGCAGGTAACGGAGCAAAGCTCCTCATATCTGTTTTCGATACATTGATGTCCTCCGCCCTTAACCTCATAATGCGCCGCATCTGCAAACGCTTCATTCACGGGGTCTTTCATTGCGGCATTCAGAATAATATCCTTATCCGCCTGACACAGCAGAACGGGGCAGGCAATTTTATCTGCATTTTCAAGGTCGGTAGCTCTCACACGGTACATCATTTCGCATATTCCGGCGCCGAAGCCGTTATACTGCACGGGGTCGGTAACGCCTGAAACATCGTAATTCATTGCAAATTTCCAATCGTTGGTTGCGGCATAGATAACAAGCTTTACTATCGGGCTGAACCTTGTTCCGATATTGAAAAACGCCGTCATTATGCTTTCGACGGGCTTGGAGGTAAGAATACCCTTTGCCTTTTCGGGAAATTCCGACTGCGGTGCGGGGCAATAAAGCAGAAGCGCCTTAACGGGCTGTTCTTCGGCAATATTTATCGCCACGCCGCCGCCCATTGAGTGACCTGCTATTATCCATTCTTCAATCGGCGCAATGCTTTTCATAAGCTCCGTTATGAGCTTTTCTCTTTCAACAAATTCAACCTCCGCACTCTCACGGGTGCTGAAACCGAATGACGGCAAATCCGCAAGCACGCATTCATAACCACGGTCCGAAAGCGAAGCGGCAAGATTTCTCCAGGCGTAGGTTGAACAGAGGAAGCCGTGAAGCATCATTATTCTGCCCTTTTGTTCTCCGTTTGCGGGGATTATTCTGTAATGTATGTCATAATCGCCGTATGTAAAAAATCTGCTGTCATCATAAGGCTTTATTGCGGAAGCGGCAGACGAAAAAACGGAAAAAGCCGAAACGAAAATAAAAAGTGCAAGAAATACGCTTATTATTCTTTTCATATTTATCCCTTTCCGGTTGAGCCGAAGCCGCCCGCACCTCTTGAGGTATCGCCGAGCTCCGTCACCTCGACGGGACTGACGGGAACAACGGGCATAATCACAAGCTGTGCTATGCGCTCATCGGGCTGAATTGTATAGGGTTCTTTAAACTGATTTATAAGACTTACGCATAATTCTCCTCTGTAATCGCTGTCAATTACTCCAACGCTGTTTGTAAGTCCCAATCCGTGCTTTACGGCAAGTCCGCTTCTTGCAAAAATGAATGCGGCAAGCTCGTTTGTTTCAAGCTCTATTGCAACTCCCGTGGGAATAATTCTGCTTTCGCCGCCGCAAAGCGTTACGGGTTCATCAATGCAGGCATATAAATCCATTCCGGCGCTTCCGTCGGTTGCGCGAAACGGAATTTTCGCATTCTCACGCAGTTTCTTTATTTTAAGCTCCATTATTTCAGACAGCTCTCCTTATATTCTTCTTCGGGGATAACCTTTGCGTGGGGGCATTCAACCGCATCAACCATACCGTTAACGGGGCTTGCCCAGCGAACGGCGTTGATGATTATCTGCTGAACCGGTTCGATGTGGTAAGTCGGGTTGCTCTCGTGACCGGGCTGGAAATAGAATACCTTTCCGAGACCTCTCTGCCAGCAGCAGCCCGAACGGAATACCTCTCCGCCGGCAAACCAGCCGAGGAAAACAAGCTCATCTGGTTCGGGAATATCGAAGCGCTCGCCGTACATTTCTTCAGCGGGAATGTTGATATACTGAGGAATACCCTTTGCAATCGGGTGTGAGGGATTGACCGTCCAAAGGCGTTCACGGTCATTTTCACGCCATTGAAGATGGCAGGTTGTGCCCATAACCTTTTTGAATATCTTTGAATGATGTCCCGAGTGAAGCACGATAAGACCCATTCCGCACATTACGCGGTTATGTATCTTTTCAACAAGCTTATCGGGAACCTTATCGTGAGCGCAATGGCCCCACCAGATGAGAACATCGGTATTGTCAAGCACCTCATCGGGCAGACCGCAATGTCTCTGGGAAAGTGTTGCCGTGCGAACCTGAATATCCTCCTGGCTTGAAAGGAAATTCTTGATGCAGCCGTGAATACCGGCAGGATAAACAGCTGCAACCTCGTTGCTTGTTTTTTCGTGAAGACCCTCGTTCCAAACGGTAACTCTTATCATAGTGCTTTCTCCTTATCTTAATTTTTTTATTATCTCCTGCGAAGCGGCAACGATTTTCGCCGCAGCAGGTTTAAGCGTTAAATCCATTTCTCCCATAAACTCAACGGCAGTACCGTCAAAACCGATTTTGAAGCGGTAAAGACCGTCGCTGTCGTCCTGAACGCCCGAATACCCGCGGAAATCATAAATGCGGCAGTTTTTCTCAATTGCCCACTTTATCATTTCCCATTGAACAAGATAATTCGGCATAACATTTCTGTGCTCATTGGAGCTTGCACCGTAGAAATACCAGAGCTTGTCCCCCCAATAAACGGCTATTGCTCCCGCAATCGGCTTGCCCTCAAAATATGCCATATAGAGTCTTGCATCTTCTCCGAAAACATCGAGAATTTTTTTGAAATATTCCGCTCCTCTGAGCGCAAAGCCGTCTCTTTCGCAGGTGACTTTCATAATATCATAAAATTCACTCGCCATATCGCTTTCGCATATCCTGACTTCAACACCTTTTCTGCCTGCAAGTCTGATATTATAGCGCCATTTTGACTGGAATGCGGAGAACAGCTCGTCCTCGCTTCTGCCGTCTATATTTATTCTGACCGCCCAGCGGCATTGGAAATCGTGAAAACCGATTTCGGCAGGCTTGATATTGAAGCCCTCATTTTTAACTATGCTCTTATATACTTCATCATCGGCGGAAATATCCTTGTCGATTTTCAGCACATAGGCGTTATATTTTTTGCCCTCTTTTTTTGCGGCTTCAATCAGGGCGTGAAAGGTTTCGCTGTCCGACGGGTCGCAGACGGGGCCTCTCGGTGCATACATCATATGATAAGGCAGACCCGAGATTTTGCGAAGCAGAACCGACATCGTTCCGCATATTTCTCCGGAATCGTTTCGGCAGATTATTCCGAACCATTTCCAATCGTCTTTAACTCTGCCCCATAATGAGGTCTGCATAAAGTGACCGTAAGGCTTTTCGCTGTTAAAACGGTCAATCTCCGCAGCATTATTTATATCTACTGTTTCTGTTTTCAAAATTCTGTCCTCGCATTATCTTGATTATTTCATATAGTCGGCTATTGCTTCAACCTCACGGTTTCGGGTGTAAACTCTCGGAACTCTCTTGTTTATTCCGCAGATTATTTCATAGTTTATCGTTCCCGTTGAAGCGGCTATGGCATCAACCGAAATCGGACTTTCGGGGTTATCGTCAAAAACGGTTACGGATTTTCCCTCCTGAACCTTGTCAAGCTGAGAAACATCAAGCATACATTGGTCCATACAGATTTTTCCCACAACGGGAACAAGCTTTTCGCCGATGAGCATTTTTGCCTTGCCAGAGAGCAGTCTCGGGAAGCCGTCGGCATAACCTATCGGAACGGTGGCAAGCTTCAAATTCTTTTCGCTTGTGTAGGTTCTGCCGTAGCTCACGGGAGTATCCTCGGGAATATCCTTTACCATTGAAATAACGGTTTTCATTTTAAGTGCGGGTTTGAGATTTATTTTTCCTTTAATGAATTGTGACGGCATAAGGCCGTAAAGAATTACACCCGGGCGCACAAGGTCAAGATGCATTTCGGGATAAAGTATCGTTGCGGCGGAATTGCAGCAATGACGGAAACGGAATTTTATCCCCTCAAATTCAAGACAGTCAATAACGGTTTTGAAAAGCTCATACTGAAGACGAGTGAAAAGCTCTCCGTTTTCTTCATCGGCAGAGGCAAAATGAGTGAATATTCCCTCGGGATAAAGCCCGTCAAGCCTGCATACCTGCGCAATTTCTTCAATAGAACCGACATCGCGGATACTGTCGTGATAAACAAATCCGAGTCTGCTCATTCCCGTATCAACCTTGATATGAATGCTTATCTGCACACCGCTTTCAACCGCTTTTTTTGAAAGCTTTTTTGCGTAATCGTAATTGATAACCGCCTGAGAAATATTATTTACGGCAAGAGTTTCGGCATATTCGGGCGGAGTGTATCCGAGAATGAGGATTGAACAGTCGGAATTTACCGCTCTTACCTGCATTGCCTCTTCAAGATTTGAAACGGCGAACCAGTTACAGCCGCAGTCAGAAAATTCCTTCACAACATATTCAACGCCGTGACCGTATGCGTCTGCCTTGACAACGGCAATCATATCCGTTCCCGGGGAAAGAGTTTCCTTTATTGTATCATAATTATATCTTAGAGCATCGAGACTTATTTCCGTCCACGTTCTTCTGAAATATTTTTTCATAATGTACTCTCTTTTAATGATATTTTGCTATTACATTATAAATCTATTCTTATTTTGTGTCAATATTCTGCAAATTAAAAAAAGACGGTTTGCACCGTCTTTTTTATTATTATCAGTCTTCGTGTCTTCTGGTTCTGCCGCCTCTGTCGCCTCTGAAGCCTCTGCCTGCGGGTTTTCTGGGAGCATCGGAAACGGTGTTCTCGGGAACAAGCCCCTCAACCTCTATAAGAGCCTCGCGGCGTGAGAAGTTCAGTCTGCCCTGGTCGTCCTTCGGAAGAACCTTAACGATAACCTCGTCGCCTACATTGACAACATCTTCAACCTTTTCGGTTCTCTTAACGTCAAGCTGGCTGATGTGAACCATTCCCTCTTTGCCGGGAGCGATTTCAACAAATGCGCCGAAGCTCATAAGGCGGGTAACAACGCCCTTGTAAATTGCGCCCTCTTCGGGGTCGTTGGCAATTGTTTCGATGATGAAGAGTGCTCTCTTTGCATCGTCAATATCAGTTGACGAAACGAAGATATTGCCGTCCTCCTGAACATCAATCTTGCAGTTGCACTCTGCACAGATTTTCTGAATAACCTTGCCCTGCTTGCCGATAACATCACCGATTTTCTCGGGGTCAATCTTGGTTGTGAGCATCTTGGGAGCCCACTTTGAAAGCTCCTTGCGCGGCTCGGCAATAACGGGAGTCATAATTTCATCTATGATATAGCAGCGTGCCTTATAGGTCTTTTCAAGTGCTTCCTTGATGATTGCGGGGGTAAGGCCGTGAACCTTGAGGTCCATCTGAATTGAGGTTATACCTTTCTTTGTTCCGGCAACCTTGAAGTCCATATCGCCGAAGAAATCCTCAAGACCCTGAATATCAACCATGGTCATGAAGCGGTCACCCTCGGTGATAAGTCCGCAGGAGATACCCGCAACGGGAGCTTTGATGGGAACGCCGGCAGCCATAAGAGAAAGAGTTGAGCCGCAGACCGAACCCTGAGAGGTTGAACCGTTTGAGGAAAGAACCTCGGATACAACACGGATTGTGTAGGGGAATTCTTCAACTGAGGGAAGAACGGGAACGAGTGAACGCTCGGCAAGTGCGCCGTGACCGATTTCGCGTCTGCCGGGGCCTCTGCTGGGCTTGGTTTCGCCAACGGAATATGAGGGGAAGTTATAGTGGTGCATATAGCGCTTGCTTTCTTCCTCGTCAAGTCCGTCAAGAAGCTGAGCATCGCTCATGGGTCCGAGAGTTGTAACGGAAAGAACCTGAGTCTGACCTCTGGTGAACATACCCGAACCGTGAACTCTGTCAAGCAGGTCGATTTCGGCGTTAAGGGGTCTTATCTCGTTGATTCCTCTGCCGTCAACACGCTTGCCGTCATCAAGAAGCCAGCGGCGAACAACATACTTCTGAACCTTATAGAGACATTCTTCAATCTTAACTTCCATTTCGGGATAGATTTCATCGAATTTCTCGTGAACCTTATCGTAAACGGGCTTAAGGCGCTCGTCACGGATTCTCTTATCGTCGGTATCGAGAGCTGCACGGATATCCTCAATTGAGAACTCCTTGATAGCCTCATACATTTCGGGGTCGGGGTCGTTTGACGGGAAGTCAACCTTCTCTTTGCCGCACTCGGCTTTAATCTGATTGATGAACTCAACTATCTTCTGGTTCTCTCTGTGAGCGAACATGATTCCTTCATACATATCCTCATTGGATACTTCGTTTGCACCTGCTTCAATCATTGCAACAAGGTCGCTGGTTGAAGCAACGGTAACATACATATCGCTCTTTTCTCTCTGCTCGAGAGTGGGGTTGATAACATACTGACCGTCAACAAGTCCCACAACAACGCCGGAAATCGGGCCGTCCCAGGGAATTTCGGAAATGGAG
Organism: Acutalibacteraceae bacterium; assembly: GCA_045600535.1. Classification (GTDB taxonomy): domain Bacteria; phylum Bacillota; class Clostridia; order Oscillospirales; family Acutalibacteraceae; genus CAG-177. Next base: position 67,006 of record JAZRYD010000018.1, read on the forward strand.
ATGGCAACGGAAACACCGAGCATTGCGGTGATACCGGGCTCGCAGTCGGGGTCAACCGACATAACGGTTGCAACAACGCCTACATCGTTTCTCATATCCTTGGGGAAAAGAGGACGAATGGGTCTGTCGATAACTCTGGAAGCAAGGGTGGCCTTTTCGGTTGCCTTGCCCTCACGGCGCTGGAATGAGCCGGGGATTCTGCCTACTGAATAAAGCTTCTCCTCATAATCAACGGAAAGGGGGAAGAAGTCAACGCCTTCACGGGGCTTGGGAGCCATTGTAGCCGTGCAGAGAACGTTGGTGTCGCCGTAGCGAACAAGGCATGAACCGCCTGCAAGCTGTGCCATTTTGCCGACCTCAACAACGAACGGTCTGCCGGCAATTTCTGTTTCGTACTTTTTGAAAGCTTTGAAGAACATAATTTTACCTCTCTGTAAATTTTTATTTCCACAGGCGGTAACGGTTTAGCAATAAATCCAGCCTCCGAAGCCTTCGGAAGCTCGATTCACTGCTAAAACCGGTTTGCTCCGCCTGAAAGATGCAATTAGAAAACGCAACAAGCAGGCAGGAGACATTCTCCCGCCTGCCGTTTTGAATTATTTACGAAGTCCGAGTCTTGCAACGATTGAACGGTAACGCTCAATGTCAACCTTCTGAAGGTATGCAAGAAGGTTTCTTCTGCGGCCGACCATCATAAGAAGGCCTCTTCTTGAGTGGTGGTCTTTCTTGTGAACCTTAAGATGCTCGTTAAGGTCATTGATTCTCTTGGTAAGAACTGCAATCTGAACTTCGGGTGAACCTGTGTCGCCCTCGTGAGTTGCATATTCCTGCATGATTGCTGTTTTTTCTGCCTGTGTCATTTTCTTTCACCTCATTTAATTATTTGCCTCGTCCACAGAAAGCGGCAGGTGAATTCCTCTTTGAGGATTACTCCGTTATCCGAGAAACGGGCACAATGCAAAAGTGATTATATCACAAAGAATAATCATTGTAAAGTCTTTTTTTAATTTTTATTTATTTTCCCGTTATTTTTATATCTGCATAAACTGAATACGGGAGCAAAACAAGGAGAAACTGCCGTGCGGTGGTGACTGCACCCGTGAACAGCCGCAGGCATAAGGTTTTTCCATTATATACAGCCCGTTTTAATTCCGAATTAAAGCGGGCTTTGCCGGGGTCGGAATTAGAAATTAAGCATTTGGAATTAAAGGACAATTTTATTAGTTAGAAGTTAGAAATGAGCAGTTAGAAGTTTTTAATTCGGAATTCGGAATTCCGAATTAAGGTGCGCAAGCGCCGGATTTTATATTTGCCTTCCCCTTGAGGGGAAGGGGGACCGCTTGCGGTGGATGAGGTGGATTTATAAATTCGGAATGCGGAATCAAGGGTGTTCCGAATCCCGAAATTAAACAGCGACCTTTTCCTTAACTTCTTTTTTCTCGGGAGCGTAAATGTTTGTGAAGTTGATAAGGAACAAAACAACATATGCCGCCCACATCGGGAGATTTTCTATCATTGCGCTCTTGCCTACCGTTACAAGCAGAACAAGCATTGCGGCAAGGATTGCACAGAAGATAAAGAATGTTGCGGTATATTTTTTATCCTTTTCTCTTGTCTTTTTGAAGAGGAAAAGAACAAGCGGTGCAGCGCACAGGAACGCAAACAGAAGCGCTCCGCCCCAGTGACCCAGGCATCTGGCGCTATTAAGATAAAGTCCCTCGCCCATTGACGGAAGATTGATTGTCATAAATATTGCGGCGCTTCCGAGAGAGCCGAGTATTATGCAAAGGGGGCTGTAATAATTATTCTTGCGGAAAACATAGAGAGTATTCACGAAAACGGACTCCGATGCAAATATTCCCCACATTTTGAAGTGCCAGGGGTATTCAAGTCCTATCATACTTGCCGTTATGTATTTAACCTTATCCATAAACGAAGCGGGAACAAATTCGCCGTCAACTCTCTTGTCAACATCGAAAATTCCGTACCAGGTGATGAAAACAAAGCCGAGAATAAGGCTTACGAGGCAGAAGATTTTCGCGCCCTTGCCGGGTTCTTTATCGAAGAGCATTTTTTTGATATATACCGCAAAAAGCGCAAGGCAGATTACCGAAACCGCAACCCACACGGGATAGAGCCATTCTCTGCCCGCCATACCCGTTATATCCGACGGATATGTGTACGCCTGTTCGCCGAGTCCGATATACGGATTTTTGAGATATACGCCGAGGGTAATATCTTTCATAAAGAATATCATCCATATGGCATAAGCTGCCGTAATTGCCGCCCACAAAGCCGTAAAGCCCTTGGGCATTTTTTTGCCGAGTCTGTTTTCCATAATTCTTCCTCCGTTCTGTTTGGTAAGATTATTTTAACATACTTTTTTCTTTTTTGGCAAGTGTTTTATTTTTCAAGGAACTCCTTCATAAGTCCGGGGCCGAAGCCGACAAAATCACCCGTGGCCTTTGCGCTGTTTTCGTTAACCGAATCAACTCCGCTCTCAATTTCTCCGTTCTTATGATAAATCATAAACGGTACGGGGTCGCCTGCGTGGGTCTTGGTAACTATCGGAGTGGGGTGGTCGGGGAGTATCATAACCTTATAATCATCGCCGCAGTTATCAAGATAGCCGAGAATTATCGGGAGAACCTTTTCGTCTATAAGCTCAATGGCTCTTACCTTATTTTCGGGTTCGTTGCGGTGTCCGCATTCATCGGGAGCTTCAAAATGCAGATAAACAAGGTCCGCACCGTTTTTCCATTCATCAACGGCGGCGTTTGCCTTGCCCTCAAAGTTGGTATCAATATAGCCCGTTGCACCCTTAACCTCGGGAGTGTTCATTCCCGCACAGATGCCTATTCCCTTAAGCAGGTCAACGGCGGAAATTATGCTTCCCTTAACGCCGTAAAGCTTTTCAAAGCTTTCAAGGGCGGGCTTGCTTCCCTCACCCCAGAGCCATATTGAATTTGCGGGTCTCTTACCCTCGGCAATACGCTTTTTATTGACGGGGTGGTCTTTCAGAAGCTCATAGCTTTCTTTCATCATCGCAATGAGCTTTTCGGCATTCGGAGAATCGGAAAGATAGCTTCCCACAACTCTGCCGGAAATATCGTGAGGCGGAGTCATTTTGCCGAGCTGAGTTGTGCCGTGGCGGCAGATAAGGCAATGGCGGTAGCTTACTCCGCTGTAAAATGCAAATTCGTCATTACCGAAATGCTCCTGAACGGTTTTGATTATTTCAGCCGCTTCCTCGGTGGAAATATCGCCGGCGGAATAATCAACCATTGTTTTATCCTCATAATTTTCTTCATCGCTGAGAGTTACAACATTGCATCTGAGCGCCACATCGTCATCAGCCATTTTAACGCCGATGCTGACCGCCTCAAGCGGAGACCTGCCGGTATAGCATTTTGACGGGTCATAGCCCAGAACGCTGAGATTTGCAACATCGCTGCCGGGCTTTAATCCGTCGGCAACGGTTTTAACAAGACCAACTCTGCCCCTCTGACCGAGTGAATCAAAGAGCGGCTTTTTTGCAAGCTCCATCGGAGTTTTGCCGTTCAGCGCCGGAACGGGATAATCCGCCATTCCGTCATAAAGTACAACTGCATATTTCATTATATATTCCTCCTGATTAGTATCCGTTTATCTCTTTTCGCTGCATAGCCCCGAGAATTTTACTGCGCACATCGCCGTATTTTTTCTCCATAGAGCTTAAAAATTCCTTGACCTCCTGCCGCTCCGTTGCTCCGTCGGCAGGGCATCTGCTTTCGATTACCGGCAGATTTTCTTTTCTTGCGGCTCTTGCACAGTCGCTTTCCCTTGCGAATATCATCGGTCTTATCATATATAAATCTTTTCTTGAAAGATAAGTTACGGGCATAAAGCAGTCAAGCGTTCCGCCGTTGAAAAGATTCATTATGAATGTTTCCGCAACATCGTCAAGATGATGACCGAGTGCAATTTTATTGCAGCCCGCTTCCTTTGCGGCATCGTGGAGCGCACCGCGGCGCATTCTTGCACAGAGCGAACACGGGTTGCTTTCTTTTCTTATATCGAATATAAGCTCTGCAAGCTGAGTGCGCTTGATTATATATTCAACCTCAAGCTTTCCGCAAAGCTCTTCTATGCCCGAATAATCGCCGTCCTCACCGCCGAAGCGGGGGTCAATCGTTATCGCAACAAGCTCGAATTTTGCGGGATAGAATTTTCTGAGCATTGCCATTGCGGCAAGCAGACTGACGGAATCCTTTCCGCCCGAAACGCCGACGGCAATTCTGTCGCCGTCCTGTATCATATCATACTGCTGACACGCCGCCCTCATATGGCTCAATAGCTTCTGCATATATTTATACCTTATTATTCTATATTGACGGGCTCAACGCCGAGCACCTTGCCCGTTTTATTTTCAATCTCAAAAATACAGCCGTTCATCATGCACGCACCCTCGGCAGGGTCAAACCTCGCCGGCATACCCGTTCTGAGCCATTCGACCGAAATTTCGGGTTTTACGCCGAGAGCAGAATTTTTAACGCCCGTCATTCCTATATCGGTTATATATGCCGTACCCTTGGGAAGAATACCTGCATCCGCCGTAAGCACGTGGGTGTGAGTTCCGTAAACCGCCGAAACCCTGCCGTCAAGATAAAATCCCATGGCACGCTTTTCCGCGGTTGCCTCGGCATGAAAATCAACAAGGATTATTTTGCAGTCCGAGAGCTTCGGCAGAATTTCATCAACAACGGTGAACGGATTATCGCATCTGTCCATATAAACCGTACCGGAAAGATTGATGATTCCGACCTTGGCAAATCCCATATCTACAACCGACCAGCCTCTGCCGGGGTTGCCCTTATAAAAATTTGCGGGGCGTATTATATCCTCACGCTCATCGAGCATATCATAAAACTCTTTGCGGCGGTAAACATGGTTTCCCGTTGTGATAAAATCAACGCCGCTGTCAAAAAGATAATTTGCCGAAGCAGGCGTTATTCCGTTGCCGACAGCCGAATTTTCGCCGTTTGCAATGCAAAAATCAATTCCCTTGACCTTTTTGAATGTCGGCAGAACGCTGCGCAGAAATTCACAGCCGACTGCCGAAACAACATCTCCGATAACGAGAATATTCATATATTTTCCTCAATGCAAAAGGGGAACCGCCTCGGCAGTTCCCCCTGATTTTGATTATTTTGCGAAATCCGTGGCTCTGCTCTCCCTTATGAGATTAACCTTAATCTGACCGGGATATTCCATACTTTCTTCAATCTTTTTGGCAATATCTCTTGCAAGAAGAACCATTTTATCATCGTTGACTTCGTCGGGCTTAACCATAATTCTGACTTCTCTGCCCGCCTGAATGGCGAATGAGCGCTCAACTCCGTCAAAGCCGGTCGCGATTTCTTCAAGCTTTTCAAGACGCTTGATATAGCTCTGAACGTCTTCGCGTCTTGCACCGGGTCTTGCCGCCGAAACGGCATCAGCCGCCTGAACAAGTATTGCCGTGATTGTTTTGGCTTCTATCTCGCCGTGATGAGCCTTTATGGCGTGGAGAACATTATCGTTTTCCTTGTATCTCTTTGCAAATTCAACGCCGAGGTCAACATGTGAGCCTTCCATTTCGTGGTCAAGCGCCTTGCCTATATCGTGAAGAAGACCCGCTCTTTTTGCAAGCCTTACATCGGAACCGAGCTCGGCAGCCATAAGACCTGCGATATACGAAACCTCAAGTGAATGCTTGAGAACATTCTGACCGTAGCTTGTGCGGTAGCGGAGCTTGCCGAGAAGCTTTACTATCTCGGGATGAACGCCGTTAACGCCCGCATCAATCATGGCTCTCTCGCCGGTCTGCTTGATTGTGGCTTCAACCTCTCTCTTTGCCTTATCGTATGTTTCCTCTATCTTTGCGGGGTGGATTCTGCCGTCGGCAATGAGCTTTTCGAGAGTGAGCCTTGCAATCTCTCTGCGAACGGGGTCAAAGCTTGAAACCGTTATCGCTTCGGGAGTATCGTCAATGATAAGGTCAACACCCGTTGTCATTTCGATGGCGCGGACATTTCTGCCCTCTCTGCCGATGATTCTTCCCTTCATTTCGTCATTGGGAAGCGCAACAACCGAAACGGTTGATTCTGCTGCGTGGTCTGCCGCACAGCGCTGAATGGCGGTTGTGATTATCTGCCTTGCAAGGTTATCGGCTTCGTCCTTGGTTCTCTGTTCAACCTCCTGAATCTTAACCGCTTTTTCGTGGTTAAGCTCTTCATCAAGAAGACTGATAATGTACTCCTTTGCCTGCTCCTTTGAAAAGCCCGATATTCTTTCAAGCATTTCAAGCTGGCTCTTTTTGATTCTTTCAACCTCTTCGAGACGGTCATCAACAACCTTTATTTTATCGTTGAGAACCTCCTCTTTCTTTTCGAGGTTGTCGCTCTTCTTATCAAGATTTTCCTCTTTCTGAGTAAGTCTTCTTTCGAGCTTCTGAACCTCGCTTCGCCTTTCACGAAGCTCTTTTTCGGTTTCCGTGCGCTGTTTGTGGATTTCGTCTTTTCCTTCAAGAACGATTTCTTTCTTTTTGGCTTCCGCTCCGGCGATGGCATCGCTGATTATTCTGTTAGCTTCTTTTTCAGCCGAGCCGATTGCCGATTCCGCGATTTTTTTCCTATGTGAACCGCCGAGAATAAACGCAATTACTGCTGCAACTGCCGCGGCGATGACTACGATAAGAATTGTTAACCAAACGGGAACTGTCATACTTTTCTTTTTGCCTCCTTTTTCAGATTTTTGCGGAATGCTCCGCATAAGTAAAATGTAATTGAAAAATCAATATATGGTATCAAGCATACATAACGGCATACTAAAACCATTATATATATACTAAACTTTTAAACGGCGCTTGTCAAGTTTTTTACATCATATTTTAAAATATTTCTATTGACAATACAGTTTTATAGTGATAATATTAAGTAAAATATTGTTCAAATCGTTGAAGCAGAAGGCGTTTTGCATAAAGCTGTTCCAGAGAGCCGCTCCGTGGCTGAAAGAGCGTGCACGGCAGGCAAGGCGCTACCACTGCCGAGTGCTCTCCGAAATAAGGTGAGCCGTCTGGCTGCGTTAAAGCCTCCGAGTGCCGAAAAATTTTTCGGAATAACGGGTGGAACCGTGGAGTCTGTACTTCATCCTGTTTTTCAGGGTGGAGTTTTATTTTTTATTGAAAGGATTTGATATTTATGGTTAAAGTTACTCTCAAAGGCGGCGTTGTTAAGGAATACGAAAACGGCACAACCGCAATGGAAATAACCAAAAGCATCGGTATGGGTCTTTTTAAAGCCGCCTGCGTATGCAAAATAAACGGCGAGGTCAAAGACCTGCGCACTCCGATAAATTCGGACTGTGAGCTTGAAATTCTCACCTTTGACGATGACGACGGAAAACGCACTTACCGTCATACCGCTTCTCACGTTCTTGCTCAGGCGGTAAAGAGAATTTATCCCGAAGCGAAGCTTGCAATAGGCCCCGCCATTGAAAACGGATTCTATTATGATTTTGATGTTCCCGCTCCTTTCACTCCCGAGGATTTGGAAAAAATCGAAGCCGAAATGAGCAAAATCGTAAAAGAGGATTTGACTCTTGAGCATTTTGAAATGACTCCCGATGAGGCAATAAAATATTATGAAGACCTCGGAGAAATATACAAGGTTGAGCTTGTTAAGGAACACGCCGGCAAGGGCGAAAACATCAGCTTCTATAAGCAGGGCGATTTCACCGAGCTTTGCGCAGGCCCTCATATTCCGTCAACCGGCAGAATAAAGGCTTTCAAGCTCACCTCCTGCACGGGCGCATACTGGAGAGGCGACGAGAAAAACAAGATGCTCCAGAGAATTTACGCCACCGCTTTCGCAAAGAAAGAGGATTTGGAAGCATATCTTGAAGCTATTGAGGAAGCAAAGAAGCGTGACCACAGAAAACTCGGCAGAGAGCTCGGACTTTTCGCTCTTCGTGACGAAGCCCCCGGAATGCCGTTCTTCCTTCCCAAGGGAATGGTTCTTCGCAATACTCTTATTGATTATTGGCATAAGGTTCACAAAAAATGGGATTAGCATGAAATCTCCACTCCGCAGATAATGAAGCGTTCACTCTGGGAGACCTCGGGTCACTGGGAGCATTATCACGAGGATATGTTCACAACGGTTATCGAGGACGAGGATTTTGCGATAAAGCCGATGAACTGCCCGGGCAGTATCCTTGTTTATGACCTTGAACCCCATTCATATAAAGAGCTTCCGCTCCGTTACGGCGAACTCGGCAGAGTACACAGAAACGAGCTTTCGGGTGCGCTCCACGGTCTTTTCCGCGTAAGATGCTTCACTCAGGACGATGCTCATATCCTGCTTGCTCCCGAGCAGATAACCGATGAGGTTGTCAGAATCGCTCAGCTTTTCGATGAGGTTTACAGCCTTTTCGGTCTGCCCTATGAAATAGAGCTTTCCACAATGCCCGAGGACCATATCGGTTCGGAGGAAGACTGGGCAATTGCCACAAACGCTCTTGCAGACGCGATTACGGGCGTAGGCAAAACCTATATTATCAATGAGGGCGACGGCGCATTCTACGGCCCGAAGCTTGACTTCCATATCAAGGACAGCCTCGGCAGAACATGGCAATGCGGCACGATTCAGCTTGACTATCAGCTTCCCAGCAGATTCAATCTTGAATACACCGGTGCCGACGGAGAGAAGCAGTGCCCCGTTATGATTCACCGCGTTGTATTCGGTTCGGTTGAACGCTTTATCGGCGTTATTACCGAGCATTTCGCAGGTGCATTCCCGCTCTGGCTTGCTCCCGAGCAGGTTAAGATTCTTCCGATTGCAGACCGCCATCAGGAATATGCAAGAGAGGTTGCCGCAAAGCTTGATGCTCTCGGAATCAGAGCTTCCGTTGACGAAAGAAGCGAAAAGCTCGGCTATAAGCTCCGCGAAGCTCAGCTTCAGAAGATTCCTTATATGCTTGTTGTGGGTGATAAGGAAGCCGAAAACGGCAGCGTTTCCGTCCGCAGAAGAGGCGAGGGCGATATAGGCTCATTCTCCGTTGACGATTTTGCAAAAACCGCTCTTGAAGATATTGAATCAATGAAAATCTGGTAATATAACAGAAATAAAAAAGCCGAAAGCTTCACATTGAGTGAGGTTTTCGGCTTTTTGATATTTTATTTTAAACGGGTAACCGAGTTATCATACCCACCACATTTCGCCTGTGGATTCGGTAACAAGAACATCTTTGAGGAATGTAACCGCTTTGGAAAGTCCCTCATTCTGACTCATAAGTGAATCCTCATGCTCGATGCTGATTGCGTAGTCATAGCCAACCATACGGAGATTTGAAATAATATCCTTCCAGTATGAATAATCGTTGCCGTAGCCTACGCTGCGGAATATCCATGAACGGTTGATTTCATCGGCATAGGGCTTGGTGTCAAGCACGCCGTTAACAGCCGTATTGTATTTATCGAGCTTTGTATCCTTTGCGTGGAAATGGAAAATAGCATCTCCCATTTTGCGAATGCAGGCAACGGGGTCCATGCCCTGCCAGATAAGATGGCTGGGGTCAAAGTTTGCTCCGATTTCGGGGCCTACCGCCTCACGAAGCTTAAGAAGTGATTCCGTGTTATAAACGCAGAAGCCGGGGTGAAGCTCAAGAGCGATTTTGTTAACGCCGTGAGCCTTTGCAAACTCAACAAGGTTTTTCCAATAGGGGATAAGAACCTCATTCCACTGCCAGTTGAGAATATCGGTAAAATCGTTCGGCCAGGGGCAAACAACCCAGTTGGGATATTTTGCGTTTTCGCTGTCACCCGGGCAGCCCGAGAATGTATTTATCTGATGAAGACCGAGCTTTTCGGCAAGCAGAATGGTGTTTCTGATTGTCTTATCAAAATCCGCTGCAATTTCCTTATTCGGGTGAACGGGGTTTCCGTGGCAGGAAAGAGCGCTGATTTCCATATCGTATTTTTTGATTATCGCTTTAAATTCTTCAAGCTTCTTTTCGTCGGCAAGAAGCTCCTCGGGATTTGCGTGAGCATTTCCGGGATAGCCGCCGCAGCCGATTTCAATCATCTCAATGCCGAGCGACTTGAAATATTTGAGCGATTCTTCAAGCGAAAGATTTGAAAGCAGAGTTGTGAATACACCGAGTTTCATGGTTATTTCTCCTTATTTCTCAATAGATTTAAGATATTTAAGACTTCTTGCTATATCTTCAAAGCCGGTGGGTACGGGATTATCGTTTTCAACGATTACCCATTCCAGACCGATTTTCTTTGCGGCTTTCATAACCTCGGGAATGTTGCAGTTGCCCTCTCCGAGTGCCTTGGGGTGACCGTCAATGCCGTCTTTGATATGAAGATGAACGATATTGTCCTTTTTAGCATTGATAAGCTCGGTATTGTTTTCACCTGCGTGGAAGCTCCAATATGTATCTATTTCAAGAGAACAATAGCTTCCGATAACGTCAATCGGCAAAAGCTTGTTGCGAAGGGGCTTGAATTCCTCGGTATGGTTGTGATAATAAACCTTCATACCGTATTTTTCCATAGCGTATTTCTGAGCATCGCCGAGAATTTTTCCGGTGCGCTTGCAGTCAACCATAGTGCTGTGCGGTGCGCCGCCCACACCGATTGCCTTAACGCCGAGCTGATGCTGAAACTCTATCGTCTCTTCAAGATTTTCTTTTTTGAAATCATCAAGACCGATATGGCCGCCTACGCAGACAAGTCCGAGTTCATCGAGCTTCTTTTTGATTTTTTTTGCATCGGTATCGAAATATCCTGCAAATTCAACTCCGTTATAACCTATTTTCTTGATTTCCTCAAGCGCCTTGAGCAGAGTTTTGCTGTCTTTTATATGTTCTCTGACCGAATAAACCTGAACGGCATATTTCATAGCTGTTCCTCCTTGGTTTTTTCTAAATTATAACAGCGTTTAACCGTTATTTCAAGCTATTTGAGATATTTTTCCGCAATATCCGCGGCGCACCTGCATATTTCGGCGCAGGGACGTTTTTTATAGTATTCTCCCGTGCGGTGTTCGGGTTCGGGCGATGAAGCGCCCGAATCGAGACCCAGAAGCTCACGGCAGATTATCGAACCGTTTTTCTCTTTAAAATTCTCCGCCGCATTCTGTATCAATGCATAAAGCGCCTTTTTCTCATCGTGATTTTTCGGGTCGGTTGAAGCGTTCAGATAAGAAAGCACCATCGTCATACCGCTTATCGCACCGCAAACCTCTCTCATTCTGCCCATTCCGCCGCCGAAGCCCGCCGCAAGTCTGATTGCGGTTTCACGGTCAAGTCCCGTTTCATCGCAGAAAGAACAGAATACCGCCTGGGCGCAGTTGCACCCGTTTTCAAATAATTCTTTTGCAGTATCGCCTTTGCTCATTTTAAACAGTCCTTTCATTTCTGCTGTTGAAGAGTGCGGCATAAAAACCGTTTTTATTCATCAGCTCATCGTGTTTGCCTTGTTCGATTATTCTGCCGTCTTTCATAACAAGGATAATATCCGAATTTTTGACGGTTGAAAGTCTGTGCGCCACGATGAAGCTCGTTCTGCCCTGCATCATCTGTCTGAATGCTTTCTGAATTTTGATTTCCGTTCTCGTGTCGATTGAGGAGGTTGCTTCATCAAGAATAAGAACGGGCGGCAGGCAGAGCATAACCTGGGCAATGCAGAGAAGCTGTTTCTGTCCCTGAGAAAGTCCCGAGGCTTCATCGGAAATAACCGTATCATAGCCCTGCGGCAGACGCTTTATGAATCCGTGAGCGTGGGAAGCCTTTGCCGCTTCGATGATTTCGTCACGGGCGGCATCGGGCTTGCCGAGAGCGATGTTTTCCGCAACCGTTCCCGTTTTGAGCCAGGTATCCTGAAGCACCATTCCGTAATTTCTGCGCAGACTTTTGCGGGTTATATCCCGAATGTCAATGCCGTCAACCGAAATCTTTCCGCTGTCCGTATCGTAAAACCGCATCAGCAGATTAACCACAGTTGTTTTTCCGCAGCCCGTCGGGCCGACTATGGCAATGCGGTTTCCTTTTTCCGCATTGAGGTTGAAATTCTTTATAAGCTCTTTTGATTTATCATAAGAAAATTCAACATTTTCAAGTCTGATATACCCCTCGGCTTCTTCAAAATTCACCGCATCGGGCTTGTCGGGAACCTGAGGTTCTTCTTCAATCAACTCAAAAAGTCTTTCAGCGCAGGCAAGAGCGCCCTGAAGCTCGGTGATAACGCCGGAAATTTCGTTGAACGGCTTTGTATATTGGTTTGCATAGCTTAAGAAGCAGGAAAGACCGCCGACCGATATTGAACCGTTTACCGCCGCCAGCGCACCGGTCAGACCCACTCCGGCATAGACCATACTGTTTACAAATCTTGTTGACGGGTTCGTTATGGACGAAAAGAATATTGCTTTAAGAGAATATTCGGCATATTTGCCGTTGATTTCGTCAAATTCTTCAATACATTTTTCTTCCCGTGAAAAAGCGGTTATCTCTTTTCTGCCCGTTATCATTTCCTCGGCGCAGGCGGTTTCCCTGCCCCTTGTTTCGGATTGCAGCTTAAACATACTGTATGTTCTGCGTGCGATAAATCTTGCGGCAAAGAGCGAAAGCGGAGTGAGAATAACCACAACGAGAGTTATTTTCATATTCACCGAGAGCATAAATCCGAGCGTTCCGAGAATGGTGAGAACTCCCGTGAAAAGCTGGGTAAAGCCAATCAGCAGACCGTCGGCAAACCGGTCGGCATCGGAGATTATCCGGCTGACCGTTTCACCTGTCGGGTGGCTGTCAATGTAGCTCAGCGGCAAAATCTGAATTTTTTTCATCGCCGCATTGCGCACATCACGCACAACGCCGTAGGATATGCGGTTATTCAGAGTATTCATTATCCATTGCGCAAGGGCGGTTGATACGGCAAAAATGCCGATTCCGATAAGACAGGGCTTAAGAGCTTCAAAATCGACCTTGCCCGTGCCGATTATGCAGTCAATCGCTTTTCCCGCAAGAACGGGGATATACAGTGAAAAAGCAACGCTCACGGCGGCGCATAATACGGAGGCGAAAAGATGAATTTTATATTTTCCGACATAACGCAAAACCTTTTTTATCGTTTCGCCGTTCGGTTTTTTATTCATTCCGACACCTCCCCGTCAAACTGTGAAAGGTGTATTTCACGGTAAACCGCACTTGATTCCATAAGCTCCGAATGAGTGCCGACCTGAGATATGCCGTCGTCGAGAACGATGATTCTGTCGGCGTGCATAATTGACGATGTACGCTGAGAAACGATGATTTTAATGCTGCTGCGGCGGGCATCGGCAATTGCCTTTCTCATAGCGGCATCGGTGGCATAATCGAGCGCGCTGGAGCTGTCGTCAAAAATGATTATATCCGAATTTTTGAGCAGGGCTCTTGCAACGGTGAGCCTTTGACGCTGACCGCCCGAGAAGTTTCTGCCGTTATGCTCAACGGGAGCATCAAGTCCGCCCTTTTCGAGAATGAAGTCATAAGCCTGAGCGATTTTCAGCGCTTCGTTTATTTCTTCGTCTGTTGCTTCGGGATTGCCCCAGAGCATATTTTTTCTTACCGTACCGCCGAAGAGCATTGTTTCCTGAGGCACAAGTGAAATATGCTTTCTGAGCTCCGTTTCGGAAAATCCGGAAACATCGGCGCCCTTAAACAGAACCCTTCCGCCTGTTGCTTTAAAAAATGCGGGTATCAGGTTTATAAGTGTGGTTTTTCCCGCTCCCGTTGAACCGATTATTCCTATTGTTTCGCCCTTGTACGCCTTGAACGAAACATTTTCAAGCGAATTTTCGGACGAATCGGGATAAGCAAACGATACGTTTTCAAATTCGATAACGGGGGCTTCTTCGCTGAGCACCGCGAGAGGCTTCTCATCGGGAAGTTCAACCGAAAGCACATCTTTTATTCTTGAAGCGCAGGCGGCAGATTTGGTTATGGAAATAATCGTACTTGCAAGCTTTATAAGCTCAACGAGAATTTGTGCCATATAGTTATAGAGCGCCACAACCGAGCCCTGAGTTATGCTGCCCGAGCTTACACGCAGAGCGCCGATATAAATAAGAACTGCAATTCCGATATTGATTATTACGCAGGTGAGGGGATTGAGCAGAGCGGATATTCTGCCCGTGTATTCCTGAATATCGGTAAGAATGTCATTGCGTTTTTCAAATTCGTCCGTCTGCGCTTCCTCTTTTCCGAAAGCACGGATAACCCTTGCACCCGTCAGACTTTCACGGGCGGTGCAGAGAACCTTATCGAGGGCGGCTCTTACCTTTTTGTTGAGCGGAATGCAGGTGAGCATTATTCCGAAAACGATAACCGAAAGAACGGGAATAACAACCGTAAATGTCAGAGCGGCTTTTGTGTCCACCGTGAAAGCCATTATCATTGAACCGATAACGATGAACGGAGAACGAAGCACCAGCCTGAGGGCGAGGTTCAGACCGCTCTGAACGGTGTCGGTATCGGTTGTCATTCTTGCAATCAGAGTTGAAGTGCCTGCGCTGTCGAGGCTGTCAAATGAAAATCGGGTTATGTGCTCAAAGAGAGCGTGGCGAAGTCTTTTGACAAAATTCACCGAAGCCGAAGCCGCAAAATACTGCGCGGTGATTGAAAACGCAAGCCCCGCCGCGCCGAGAAGAACAAGCACGCCGCACATATTAACGATATAGCTTTTATCGCCGTTTGCAATTCCTTTGTCGATTATCGAGGCCACAACAAGCGGAACGAAAAGCTCCAGCAAAGCCTCGGACATCTTGAAAAGCGGCGCAAGCACGCATTGCACACGGCTGCCCTTTATATATTCCGTTAGTCTTACTTTATTTTCCAAAACAGAACTCCTTATTTATATTGGATACATTATACAATACTGTAACGGTTATTGTCAATGAAATGCAAATTTTGATTGACCGCGGCGGAAGAATGTGATATAATTCAGCTATAAAAAAATGACAGGAGATATGTTATGAACTTTTTAACATCGGTTTTATTCAAGGTCATAACGGGCTTTTTCAGCTTCGTTACGGCAATTACTTCGATTTTCAGTCCCATGGGCGGCAAGCTTCCCGAAGCTCCCGATGATTTCACACCCGTACTGCGTTTTGCGGTATGCAGCGATGTTCATCTGAGCGGCGAAGAGAATCAGCCGAGCGCTCTTAAATTTGCGACCTTCTTTGATGATACCTACGCTTATGCAGAGGGTACGAATTATAAAAAGGTTGATGCCTTTGTTGTTGCCGGAGATATGACCAACGGCGGCAGAGACCACGAATATCAGAGATTCCTGAAAATAAAGAATGACCATATCAAAGAAGGAACGGAATTTATAACCGTTCTCGGCAATCACGAGTTTATCGAATACAGAGATACCGATTCCACCGTTGCATATACAAAATATAAAGAGTATATGGGCAAGGAAGTTGACACAAACAACAATATCAACGGTTATCATATTATCGGCGTATCCTATGCCGACGATGCAAAGACCTTTAACGGCAAGCAGGGCTGGCTTAAGGAACAGCTTGACGCCGCAAAGAAAGAGGATGCTTCAAAGCCCGTTTTCGTTATTCAGCATCCGCACCCGTTTGCAACCGTTTACGGCAGCGTTAACTGGAGCGACTTAACAACCAAAACCGTGCTTATGAATTACCCCAATGTTATTGATTTTTCAGGCCACTCACACTATGCCGCCAATGACCCCAGAGTTATCTGGCAGGGTGCTTTCACCGCAGTCGGAACAGGTTCTCTTTCGGCCTCGATAGTCAATGTCGGCTATATTGAGGGTGACTGCGATGCTCCCGGCGAATCCGGAACATACTGGATTGTTGAAGCCGATGCAAACGGCAATGTCCGTCTCAAGCTCTATGACGCAGTAAGCCATAAATTCTTTGAGAAGAACGATTATTATCTCCCCGGTGTTGCAAACCGTTCATCTCATTATTATAACTGGAATAACCTCAAGGCGCTTGACACAACTCCCGTATTCCCCGATGGTGCAGATGTTAAGGCTCGTGCCGACAGAGACGGCAATATGATTCTTTCATTCCCGAATGCCGAAAGCTACTGGGGTACGGAAACCTATTATGTTGAGCTTAAGGGTGCGGAAAGCGCTTCGGATATAATCATTTCAAACTATGTCAGAGCAGGTGAAGATACTATGAATATCAACACCTCGGATATGCTCTCCGACGGCAGAAAGTTCCCCGCAGGTGAATATACCTATTCAATCAAGCCCATGAGCCCCTACGGAAAATCGGGCAAGGCACTTGAAGGCACTCTCACATATGACGGAAAAATAAACTGAACAATATTTGTTGAAAAACAAGGAAACCCCGAAAGGTCTGTACTTGATGTATGACCTTTCGGGGTTGATGCTGTTATTCGGCACATATGCCGCAAAAACCACAAACCGTTTTATGAAGCAGTGCCCTTAGGCAGGCTTTTTAGTTAAAAGTTAAAGATATTTTTTATGAATCAGGCTTTATTGCTTTTCCAAAATTTGTATACTTCGCTTGCCCATTCCTCAATTGAATCGTGTGATGACATTTCAATATCCTGCGTATAGATATCTTTTACTCCGCTTTTTTGAATGGCAAAATCAGCTTCTTCTGCTTTTAAATGGTAGTTTTTCATTAAAAGATGTTTAATCCATTTCATAGATTGTTCAACAATATTATTTTCCATAATTAAAACACCCATTCCTTTCACCTCCTATTATATGGTATAACGTTCGGGTTATACTTCTTCAGCAGAAATTATTTTCAGTAATTCAAATGCCTTGTCAGAATGGAAAGAAATCTGATTTCCCCATACAGGCTGAAAACCTATATCTACACTGTTTATCATTTGAAGCACATCATCTGCATTAAAATGTTTTTTTGAAAATTTGATATTACTTACTATACTGGAAATACCGGCATCGGCGGTCGGATCATAAACCAAATCATATGTCAAATCCAGATTATGATTATATCCTGAAAAGGCTTCACTGTTTTTTATAAATGATGTTTTTCCAATCCTGTTAATTACAACAAAATATTTCCATTCAGTACAAACAGCATCAAATCGTTTAACAGATATATCAGAGCCGATTTCATTTTCAAGGAAATCAAATTTAATAACAACCGGTTTAATACCTCGATTGTTTATTTTTTGCTTTAAAACAATTTGTTCCGCACGTTTTTTCGCAAATTCAAAATCGGGAGTTGTATAAAATCCTTTGAAATTATCGGTTGAGTCGTTACATTTTGAAAGAATGATTCCGTTTTTTAAAATATTTTCCATACTGATATTATCTGTTCCGTGAAAGACTTCCATATGTAATCGTCCCCTCTACCTTGTTAATTATAACACTGCTGTAAAAAAAATTCAACAGAAATTTGGATAATAAATAATTAACAACTCTATAAGATAAAAAGAAGAAGTCACACGCAGTCAATAAAAACCGTTTTTCTCTTGACTAAATTCCGATACGGTGAGATAATTGACAAAAGGAAGTGAGACGATGGGAAAAATATCTCCGTCAATGATGTGTGCCGATATATGCGAGCTTAAAAGCACGGTTGACGAATTTGAAAAATGCGGAATAGAATATCTGCATATTGATATAATGGACGGAATTTTCGTGCCGAATTTCACTCTCGGAACGGATTACTGCCGCAGCCTTAAAAAGATAACTGATATACCGCTTGATATTCATCTGATGATAACCGAGCCGGAAAAGAAGCTTGATTGGTTTGAATTCGGTGAGGGCGATATTGTTTCGGTTCACGCCGAAAGCACGGTTCATCTGCAAAAGGCACTTGCCGCCGTTAAAAGCAGGGGAGCAAAGGCTTTTGCCGCGCTCAATCCGTCAACTCCGCTCTGCACGCTCGATTATGTGCTTGACGATATTGACGGCGTTACGGTTATGGCGGTCAATCCCGGATTCGCGGGTCAGAAGATGATACCGTCAACGCTTGAAAAAATCAGGCAGGTGCGCAGACTCACAGGCGAAAAGGAAATTGAGGTTGACGGAAATGTCAGCTTTGAAAACGCCGTTAAAATGAAAGAAGCCGGAGCGGATATTTTTGTTGCGGGAACATCAAGCGTATTCGCAAACGGCGTTTCTCTGCGTGACGGAATTGAGAAACTGCGAGGTGTAATATGAAAGCATTGGTTTTCGGTTCGCTCAATATTGATAAGGTTTATACTCTTGCCGCTTTGCCCGAAAAGGGAGAAACGCTCACAAGCGAAAAATATGAAATTCATGTCGGCGGTAAGGGGCTTAATCAGTCGCTTTCACTTGCCTATTCGGGTATGAATGTGTATATGGCGGGTCAAATCGGTTCGGACGGGATTTTCTTAAAGGAATATCTTGAAAAAGCCGGAGTGAATACCGATTTTATAAAAATAACCGACGGCTTTACGGGTCACGCCGTTATCGAGGTTGACCGTGACGGGCAGAATCAGATGATACTTTTTCCGGGCGCAAACCGTAAAATCACGGCGGAATACTGCGATGAAATTCTGAAAAGCTTCTCGGCGGGCGACCTTATTCTGATGCAGTATGAAACCTCTCAGGTTGAATATATGATAAAAAAGGCGCATGATAAGGGCTTAAAGGTTGCTCTGAACCCCTCACCCTATACCGAAAAACTGAAAGCACTTCCCTATGATATGATTGATTTTCTCATTCTCAATGAGTTTGAGGGACAGAGCATTTCGGGCGAAAGCGAAACGGATAAGGTTATTTCAAAGCTTTGTCCGATGCTCGGAAACGGAAGCGTTATATTGACTCTCGGCGGTGACGGTGCGATGTATTCCGACGGCAGGAAAACCGTAAAAGTGCCTGCATTTAAGGTTAACGCCGTTGATACCACCGGAGCGGGCGATACCTTTACGGGTTATGTTTTAAACGCTCTGCTCGGCGGAAAAAGTGCGGAATATGCGCTCACCTTCGCAAGCGGAGCTTCGGCAATTGCGGTAACAAAATCCGGCGCTGCCGAAACCATACCGACCCGTGATGATGTTGTTGAATTTCTTGAAAGGAACGGTAAAAATGTATAAGCAGAAATTATGCTTCGGACTTGAGTCCGATTTCGGAATGCCTCTTGAAGAGCTTATAAAAGTATACAGTCAGACGGGGTTCGAGGCACTTTTTATAGACGATACAGCACGAAAGGTTGATATTCCGAAGATTGCGGCACTCACGCGGGAAACGGGAATGGAGGTTCAGTCAATCCATGCACCGTTCAACCGTTCCGATGATATGTGGGACAGCGACGTTGAGCTCGGCAATATTGCAATGAATGAGCTTATCGAATATGCCGAAAAGTGTGCAAAAATCGAAATTCCCATAATGGTAACTCATGCCTTTATCGGTTTTGATTCCGACCTTGTGCCGAATCAGGCGGGTGTTGAAAGATACGGCAGAGTTGCCGAAAGATGTGCAGAGCTCGGAGTAAAGCTTGCACTTGAAAACACCGAGGGACTTGAATTTCTTGATACACTGCTGACTGCATTCAAAGAAAATAAAAGTGTCGGCTTCTGCTGGGACTCGGGTCACGAAATGTGCTATAATTTCGGCGTTGATTTGCTTGAAAGATACGGTGACAGACTTTTCTGCACACACCTTAACGATAACCTCGGCGTGAGCAGGTTTGATGGTAAAATATACTGGACGGACGATTTGCATCTGCTTCCGTTTGACGGTATAAGGGATTGGAAGCTTGCCGCCGAAAGGCTGAATAAATGCGGGTTCGACGGTCCGCTGACCTTTGAACTGATTAAGCATTCAAAGCCGAACCGTCACGAGAACGATGGCTACGATGCAATGAGCACCGGGCAATATGTTGCGGAAGCTTATAAAAGAGCCTGCCGCTTCGCTGCAATGAGATAAATATACAGTATAGAAGCTCCCTTTGAAAATTTGTTTTCGTAGGGAGTTTCTGCTGTTATTAAAAGAGCTGATATAATGTATGAAAAGAAATATGAAAGGACCGGACATAATGGAGACATACGGTTATATCAGAGTATCTTCGACGGACCAGAACGAAGACAGGCAGATATTTGCAATGCAGAGTCTGAGAGTGCCGGAGGGAAATATTTATAAGGATAAGCAGTCGGGCAAGGATTTCAACAGACCTGCATATAAAAGAATGATTAAAAAATTGAAGCCCGGGGATTTGCTTTATATACTGAGTATAGACCGACTCGGACGGAATTATGAAGAAATACAAAATCAATGGAAGCACATAACGAAAGAAAAAGGAGCGGATATATGTGTGATAGATATGCCGATACTCGATACGCGAACCTATAAAGATTTACTCGGAACATTCATATCGGATTTGGTGCTGCAGATACTTTCGTTTGTGGCGCAGAGTGAGAGAGAAAATATAAAAAAGCGTCAGGCGGAGGGCATAGCGGCGGCAAAGCTCAGAGGAGTAAAGTTCGGCAGACCCGAGATAAAAGCACCTGAGGATTTTGAACGGATAGTATATGATTTACAGGAAAATAAGATTCCGATGAAGGACGCGATAGATAATTCGGGAATGAGCAAAAGCACGTTTTACAGGAGACTGAGAGAATACGAAAGTGCCGAAAAGTAGACTTTTCGGCACTAAATACATATCTTTTTGCATTAAAATATATTCCATTTTCCGAACCGGTATGCTATAATTAAAAAAACTTATTTAAGCAAGTCGAGCGAAATCGGCGGGATATTGTCGAGCGTTTTTTCAAGTATGGCTTTTTCGGTGATGCTCATAACCGTTTTGAGTGCTTCCGGCATAGGTTCATCTTCACACGGATTCAGCTTATTTTCACTCGGTACTATGCTTGCTGCCGCCGCACGGTCAATTATGCTCAGATAAAGCTCCGATAGATTGACGTTTCCGTTATTCGCAAGCTTTCCCGCCCAGCTTTTGGGCAGATTGCCCGCCTTTGCCTCAAGCAGCACCAGTTTATAAAGCTGAGCCGAAATAAATTCATTGATATGCAGTCCGTGGGTTGCGTCGTTCCGTGAAAGCGTTTCACCCACAATACATATTGCCTTGATTATCGTTTTGCGAATAGGGTCTGCATCGGTTTCCTCACTCAGAAGCAGCGATTTAAAATCGCCCATTCCCTGACGGTCTGTGGATTTTCCGAGAAGATAATCACAGGTTACGCCGTAAAAATCGGCTGTTTTAAGCAGAAAACTCTGGCTGCATTCTCTTATTCCCTTTTCGTAATGAGAAAGCAAAGCCTGTGAAATTCCGAGCTGTTCCGCGGCTTCTTTCTGGCTCAGGCCCTTTTCCTTGCGGAGTTCACTTAATATAACAGGAAAGCTTTTTTTCATAAAATCACCTGTCTGTAATTTTTACCGCGTCATTATAACATACATTATACAATTTGTATAGTCCTTTTTGAAAAAATTTTGGAGGAAGCAATGAAATCATACACAATCTATCTTATCAGACACGGTCAGACCGCCGAAAACCTTGAGGGCAGATATATCGGACATACCGATGTTCCGCTGAGTGAGGACGGTAAAGAACAGCTTATCAACGAGAAAAACGAAATGGTTTTTCCGTATATTGATGCGCTTTTCACAAGTCCGCTCAAACGCTGCACCGAAACGGCGGCGATACTTTATCCCGATGCAAAGCCGATAACGATTGACGGCTTCATCGAGTGCAATTTCGGAGAATTTGAGGGAAAAACCGCCAAGGAGCTGGAAAAAAGTCCCGTTTTTCCGAAATGGCTTGCAGGTGAAAAGGGAGTTGAACCTCCGTTCGGCGAAAGCAACGAGGCATTCGGAAAAAGAGTGTGTGAAGCATTTGAGAAGGTTGCCGAGGGACTTATGAAAACGGGTGTTACGGAAGCCGCAATCGTAACTCACGGCGGTGTTATTATGACAATTCTTTCCGCTTACGGTCTGCCGGAGCTGCCCATGCACGAATGGATAACCCCGAACGGCTGCGGATTTACAATAAAAATAAATCCGTCACTTTGGATGAGGGCGAAAAAATTCGAGGTGTTCAGCGAATTTCCGTATGAAAGAGAAAATCTGCCGGACTGAGGTGTTATAAATGGGAAAATTTGAAATAAGAAAAGACGGTTTTTATCTGAACGATGCTCCGTTCAGAATCATTTCGGGTGCGATTCACTATTTCAGAGTGCCCGCCGAATATTGGAAAGACAGGCTTCTTAAGCTGAAAGCCTGCGGATTCAACACGGTTGAAACCTATATTGCGTGGAATATGCACGAGAAAACCGAGGGAAAATTCGATTATTCGGATATGCTTGATATTGAAAAATTCCTCGATACCGCCGCTGAGCTCGGACTTTATGCCATTGTGCGCCCGGGCCCGTATATCTGCTCCGAATGGGATTTCGGCGGTCTGCCCTGGTGGCTTCTTAAAGACGACGGCATACAGCTTCGCTGTATGAATAAATCTTACATAAGTGCGGTTGACCGCTTCTTTGATGATTTCATTCCCCGCCTTGCAAAGCATCAGATAACCGAGGGCGGAAATGTTATTCTTGTTCAGGTTGAGAATGAATACGGCAGCTACGGCGATGACAGCGAATATATAAGATACCTCGCCGACGGAATGAAAAACAGGGGTATCAATGTTCCGTTCTTCACCTCAGACGGTGCGGAATATCAGATGCTGACGGGCGGAACCGTTCCCGAAATTCACAAAACCGCAAACTTCGGTTCACGCGCCGGAGAACAGTTTGCACGCCTGAGAGAATATCAGCCGGACGGTCCTCTGATGTGTACCGAATACTGGAACGGCTGGTTTGACCATTGGTCGGAGGAGCATCACAGCAGAACGCCCGAAGAAGCGGCGAAAAATCTTGATGAAATTCTTTCGCTCGGTGCGAGCGTTTCGGCTTATATGTTCCACGGCGGCACTAATTTCGGCTTTATGAACGGCGCAAATGATTATGATGCCTATGAGCCGACAGTTTCAAGCTATGATGATGATGCACCCGTGGGCGAAAGCGGCGAGCTTAAGGAAAAATATTTCAGATTCAGAGAGGTCATTTCAAAATATGCACCCGTTCCCGAGGTTGAACTTTTGCCTCAGGTTAAAAAGAAGAGGTACGGTGAAATAAAATTCACCCGTTCCGCAAAGCTCTTTGATAATCTCGATAAGCTTTCCTCACCCGTTTCGCTTGTTATGCCCGTTTCAATGGAAAAGCTCGGTCAGGGTTACGGTTATATTCTCTATAAAACAACCGTGAGAGGCCCGCGCGGTGAGCAGCCAGTCAGACTTCAGCAGGTGCACGACAGAGGATATATCTATCTTGACCGCAAATTAAAGGGCATTCAGTACAGAAACGATACCGAAAACAAGGTTTCGCTTTCAATTGATAAGGACGGCAACGAGCTTGCCGTGCTGGTTGAAAATATGGGCAGAGTGAATTACGGCGCAAAGCTCCGCGATTTCAAGGGTATCACCGAGGGAATCGGCTTCGGCAATAATTTTATCTATCATTGGCAGGCTTATCCGCTCCCGTTTGACGATATTTCAAAGGTTGATTTCAGGGAGGGCGTTGAAGCCTTTGACGGCGAACCCGTTCTGCTTAAAGCCGAATTTGAGGTTGATGAATGCTGCGATACTTTTGTAAAGCTTCCGACCTTTACAAAAGGAATTATCATCGTCAACGGCAGAGTGCTTTCAAGACATTGGAGCATCGGCCCTCAGCGTTCGGCATATCTTCCCGCACCGTTCCTCAAAAAAGGAAAGAACGAAATTGTTATTCTTGAAACCGAGGGATTTGAAACTCCCTGCGCAATTCTCGATAATGAGCAGGATATCGGCTGAAAACAGTTGTTTTTTACAAAATAATGATGTATAATCTATAACATAAACTTTGAAAGAAGGCAATAATATGAGTAAACCCGTAATGGGCATCCAGCTTTACACTCTCAGAGACCACATTCAGACCGCCGAGGATTTTGATAAAACCCTTGCAAGACTTTCCGCAATGGGTGTTACCGATGTTCAGATTTCCGGCATCGGCGATATTCCCGCCGAGGTTCAGAAAGAAATTCTCGATAAGAATAATATGAAGGTCTGCATAACTCACAAGAGCTTTGAAAGAATGCAGAATGACCTTGATAATCTTTCAAACGAGCATAAAATCATTGAATGCGATGCTCTCGGAATCGGAAGCGCACCGTCCGAATCAAGAGGAAATTCCCGTTCAATCAGAAAATTCATCGCCGAAGCCGAAGAAATCGGCAGAAAGCTTAAGGCAAACGGTCAGACCTTCAATTATCATAATCACGCTTTTGAATTTCACAGACTTGACGATATGGCAAAATGTATGATGGATTTGCTCATTGACGAAGCCGACCCCGAGCTTTTCAACTTCATTCCCGATGTTGCTTGGATAGATTACGGCGGCGCAGACCCCGTTGAAGTGCTTCACCGTATGAAGGGCAGAGTTAAGGTTCTCCACTTCAAGGATTATATCATTGATAACGAGGGCTACAGAAAATTCGTTTCACTCGGTCAGGGCGTTGTTGACCTCAAGGCGTGCTATGAGGCAGCCGCCGAGCTCGGTATACCTTATATTATGTATGAGCAGGACTGCGACTGGAAAAACGGTGACCCGTTTGCTTCAACCGAAGAATCCTGGGCATTTATGCAGAGTCTTATAAAATAATAAAAATCAGGGTTGTGACAGTTTAAACTGCCGCAGCCCTGATTTTATCGGTTAAAGTTTTATTCTGTTTTGCCTTTTTTCTTTTTCTGTTTATCCGAATACCATTTCATAAATATCGAAAGAACAATGGAAAATGCGGTAACGGGCAAAACATAAAGCGCTGTTTTCGGGTCGGAAAAATCGCCCTTGTTTCCGGCTATTGACCACAGAATATTCAGCGGCAGAGCGCCGAACGCTGCGGCAATAATGAATTTTTTAAAGCTTATTCCGATAGCGCCGAAAACGAGATTTGTTATATCCCCGGGAATCATATTGGTTGATTTAAAAATGAAGGTGACGAGAAATTCGTTTTCCCCGATGAAATCATCTATTTTTTTAACCTTGGGATATTTGCGCCTGAGCGAATCATACATTCCCGCACCCGTGAATCTGCCGAGAAAATAGGGTATCAGCACGCTGAGAACATTTGCAATAAAATTTACGCCTATGGCAACAAAAACATTGTCAAATACGAGTCCCGAAACGGCATAAATAAGCGACGGCGAAATGACCAGCGCAAACGATTTTACAACGGAAAAAGCAATTATAATCAGCGCAACGGTCAGAACGCTTCCCGAAAGCCACTGCTCCAGAACCGAAATATTCCGAAGCGAAATATTATATTTTTTCATCAGCATCAGAGCGGCAATGAGCATTGCCGCCATAAGCACTGCGGACGCCGTCTGAAGAACTTTTATCAGGCGGTCATATTTTTTATTCTGTTCCATATTATTCGCCTGCTTTGCGAAAAATCATTTTGCCGCCGTATCGGCAGGAACTTCCGTTTCTGAGTTTTCCGCTTGCTTTGAATGTTTGCTTGTGAAACGCTTCATAACAAGCGATGCACCGAGAGCAAAGAAAATAACGGGAAGAACATAAAGAAATGTTTTGGGGTCGGAAAAATTTCCCTTGTTTCCGGCAAGAGCCCACAGAATATTGAGGGGCAGAGTGCCGAGATTTGCGGCAATGAAGAAATTTTTAAAGCTTATGCCTATTGCACCGAGGAGCAGACTGCTCACATCGCCCGGGATAACTCCGGTTGCCTTGACGAGAAAAGTGATGAGAAATTCGTTTTCATCGGTGAAATCATCGAATTTGCGCACCTTGGGGAACTTGCGTTTGAGCGACTCATACATTCCCTTTCCCGTGAATCTGCCGAGATAATAAGGAATGAGCATACTTGATATGGTTGCGATGAAATTAACAAGTATTGCAACTCCGAGATTATCGAAAACAATTCCGGACACCGCAAAAACGATTGACGGGGTAATAACGAGCGCAAACGATTTGACGATTGTGAAAACTATGATTATCAGCGCAACGGTGAAAACGCTGCCGGAAAGCCACTGCTCAAGCGCGGCGGCATTCTTAACCGAAATATCATATTTTTTCATAAGCACAAGTGCGGTTACGAGCATTGCAAGCATGAACACAACCGAGGCTATCTGCAATGCTTTTATCAGGCCGTCATAATTTTTCTTCTTTTCCATTCAGATAATTCCTTTCGTCCGTCAGAAAATTTTTCTTTCCATTCCGCGGTTGAGCTGCGGAAAATACGATGCAAAACGGTATTCGGGCTCTTTGTCAAATTCGATTTTTATAAGCGGAAGATTGAGTATCGGGTCGGGATTTTCGGCGGGAACATTTCTGAGAATTATTCTGTCACCCTTCTTTTCAAACTCAATCGGAGTGCCGTCCATAAGGGAAATGGATTTCGGAGCATCAAAGAAGCCGGCTATTGCCATTTCACCGTTTCTCGGAGCCCAGATTTTATTCCACATATAAACGGTATTGCCCTTTGTTGTCGGGCGTGAAACGCCGTTGCCCTGATTGGTATTTCCGGCGGTCTTTTTGAGACTGCCGTAAACCGCTTCGCCGTTTATTTCAAGCCATTTGCCGATTTTTTCAAGCGGTTCAACAGCCTCGGAGGGCACTGAACCGTCGGGCATCGGGCCGATATTCAGAAGCAGGTTTCCGCCTCTTTCGCAGCAGGTGTTGAGCATTGCGGCAATCTGCTGCGGTGAATGGCTGTAAGGTGCGGCCTGAGCGGAGTCAACATAGCCCCAGCTTATGCCGTTGAAGGTCATGCAGGCTTCCCAGTCACGCTCAACGGGCTTTATTTCGCCCTCGGGAGTGCCGAAATCCTCGGGCAGACGGCTTCTGTCGTTGATAATTATATCCGGCTGGAGAGAACGCAGAAATTGGTTTCTTTCAAGCGAATCCCAGCCCTCGTCGCTTTCAATCGGGTACGGCATATCGTACCAGAGAATATCTATTTTGCCGTAATTCGTGAGAAGCTCTTCATTGAGGTCGCGGATGTATTTCGTAAAGCGTCTGCGCGCTTCGGCATCATAGGCGCATATACCGCCGTCGGGGTGATGCCAGTCCATAAGTGATGTATAAAATCCGATTTTCAGGTCGTATTCACGGCAGGCATCAACAAATTCACGAACGATGTCTCTGTGAGGGCCGTAATTTACGGAATTGAACGGGTTCACCTTTGAATCCCACAGGCTGAAGCCCTCATGGTGTCTTGTGGTGAGCACCATATATTTCATACCGGCTTTTTTGGCAAGTGCCGCCCATTCACGGCAGCAGCCCTCTTTCGGTGCGAATGTGTCCGCAAGCTTTTCGTATTCGGGAACGGGTATATTTTCGCAAACCTGAGCCCATTCGTTTCTGCCTATCTGAGAATAAAGACCGTAATGCACAAACATTCCGAAACGGGCTTCACGCCACCACTTCATTCTTTTGTCACGGGTTGAATCAATTTCCGACTGATATTCGGGTTTTGAAAGCATATTAACACCTTTTTCCTGATTTTTTATAATTTTAACATATATTTCCGCGTTTCTCAACATTTTTATGTAAATAAAATGTTACGCTTTTTTTCATATCTTGATTTTAAAGCGGCGGTATGATATATTAAATAAAAAGGGGATGAAGCGATGTTTAATTTTATAAGCAGATTTATTGCTTTGATGCTTGCTCTGCTTCTTATTATAATAAACTTTATCAGGGGTATACCCGGATTTATAAATAAGCCCGACCCGACGGTGCCCGAAACGGGAACGGTTCAGACAACCTTGCCTTATACAACGGAATATTTTTCAACAACCGAACCGACAACTGCATCGTCAACAACGGTCAGGGAAACCACAACGCAGTTCCGCACCGCCCCGTATATTAAAACCACCGCCGAAAAGGGCACGCTCATAAGAGCCGTAAATCCCGACGGAATGACGATGTTCGGCGGAAAAGGAATTGATGTTTTCACTGGTGCGCAGGGAAATTACAACGGCTTTTATGCCTGCGGAGTGACCACCTCAACCGACGGCGATATGCTCGGCAACACGGGCACTTCAAATTCGGCAAACGGCGCATTTATAGCAAAATTCAATCTTAAGATGCAGAAGCAATGGAATTATATCCTTTGTGCCAAAGGCGGCGGCGTTCAGGTTCGTGATGTTGTGATTCTTTCGGACGGAAATATAGTTGCCGCAGGCTATTCCGATGCTCCCGACTATGCTTCGGATAACGCATATAAGGGCACATTTGAAGCATTTATTATCAAGCTTTCGCCAAACGGTGAGCTGATATGGAAAAAACCCTTCGGCGGAAGCGGCTTCGATAAATTCAACTGCATATGCGCTTCGGGAACGGGCTTTGCAGTCGGCGGAAGCTCTTCATCGCATGACGGTGATTTCGCTTTCCTGCCCGATTCGGGAATTTCAAGCGCAATGATAATGAATTTCGATGCTGACGGAAATATTCTTTGGAGCAGGTATCTCAACGGCAAAAACGGCGCTTCGATTGACGGAATTTCGTCAGACAAATCCGGCAATATTTTTGCAGCCTGTGTCACACGCTCAACCGACGGCGATTTTGCACAGCTTGAGGGAATGAAAGGCGATTATACCGATACGGTTGTGTTAAAATACGATAATTCCGGCAGCCGTAAATGGAGTTATGTTATAGCCTCAACCGGAGCGGATAATTTTGCGGCAGTTGCCGCCGACGATGAGGGCGGCTGCCTTGTGGCGGGATATTTTGACAAGGCAGGGTCGGTTCTCCCCGACGGAACTCTCAGCGGATTATATTACCACGGCGGAATTGATTCCTGCGTTATCAGGCTCAATTCAAACGGAACGAGAAAATGGATTAAATCCGTTTCGGGTCTCGGAGACGATTATATTTACGATATAATAAAAACCAACGGAGGCTACGCCGTTACGGGCAAAACGAACTCGTCCGATGCCGAATTTAACGGCAAAAACATTTGCGGCGGTTCGGACGGCTTCATAGATTTCTTTACTCCGGGCGGTTCAACCGTTTCGATTTATATTCAGGGAGGTTCGAGAGAGGACAGCGCCGACTGCGCCGTGATGTGCGGAAGCAACGATATTGCGGCTCTCGGAAAATCGGTTTCCAACGACGGATTTTTCAACGGATACAACACACATCTTACCGACGGACTGATAGATATAATCGGAAACGCCTATACGGGATATATCGCAAATTATATGATTAACGCCAACTGAATACGGAAAACGGACTTGTGAAAAACCGCAAGTCCGTTTTTGAATATTGTCAGAAGTTACATTTCTTTATACAGCTTTATGTATTCCTTTGCCGAGCGGCTCCAGCTGTTATCACATTCAAGGGCGCGTTTAACGAGAACATTCCACTTATCCTTATCATAATAAGCGGCAAGCGCGCGCCTGATTGCATCAAGCATATCATAAGCGTCATAGCTCTTGAAGGTGAAGCCGTTGCCTTTTCCGTCACCGCTGTCGGTGATGGTATCCTTGAGTCCGCCTGTTTCTCTTACTATGGGAACCGTGCCGTAGCGCAGGGCAACCATCTGCGAAAGTCCGCAGGGCTCACTCTTGGAGGGCATTAAGAACAGGTCGCTGCCTGCATAAATCTTTCTTGCAAGGTCGGGAATGAAGCCGACGCGCAGACCGACTTTTTCGGGGAACGCCGAGGCAGCCTCTCTGAAAAATGATTCATATTCCCAGTCTCCCGAGCCGAGAACGGCAAGCTGAACATCGCTCGTTTCAAGAAGCTCCCACATAATTTTCTTTATAAGGTCGAAGCCCTTGTGTGCAACAAGTCTTGAAACTATTCCGATAACGGGAGTCTCTGCCTTTACGGGCAGACCCAGAAGCTCCTGAAGAGCGGCTTTGTTTTCAGCCTTGCCCGAGGGGTCGGAAGCCGAGAAGTTTACGAATATGCTCTTATCCGTTTCGGGGTCATAGCCGACGGTATCAATTCCGTTGAGTATGCCGCTGAGCTTATAGCTTCTCTCTTTGAGAATGGGGTGAAGTCCGTGGCTGAACCACGGGTCAAGAATTTCGCCCGCATAGGTGTTGCTTACGGTGGTAACCTTATTGGCGCATTCGATACCGCCCTTCATAAGGTTTATGCAGTCACCGAATTCAACGAGTGATGCGTGTTCTTCTCCGAGACCGAAAACATCACCGAGGATTTCTTTTCCGTAAATTCCCTGATACTGGATATTGTGAATTGTGAAAACGGTCTTTATTCCCGTGAAGCCCTCACGGTTTGCGTACATTGTTGAATAGTAAACCGGAACGAGCGCACTCTGCCAGTCGTTGCAGTGGATTATATCGGGCTTGAAGTCGATATAGGGCAGAATTTCAAGCACCGCTCTTGAAAAGAACGCAAATCTTTCGCCGTCATCATAGTGACCGTAAAGAGTGTTTCTTTTGAAATAATATTCATTGTCGATAAGATAATATATAACCCCGTTTGCCTTTGCCTCAAATATTCCGCAGTACTGCATACGCCACGAAACGGGAACCATAATGTTGGTTATGAATCTCATTGAGGAACGCAGTTCATCGCTGACCGTTCCGTAAAGCGGCATAACAACGCGGCAGGCAACTCTGTGGTTCCTGAGAGCCTTGGGAAGTGAACCCGCAACATCGGCAAGTCCGCCGCTTGCGGCAAAGGGGAGAGCTTCGCTTGCAACATATAAAACTTTCATTTTGTTATCCTTTCACTTTTGGTTAAGTTAATAATGCGAGTTTTCAGTTTTCGGTTTTCAGAGTTTACTTCTAACCGCTCACTTCTGACTTCTGATTGACGAATCCATGCCGGCGGGATGTGGTCATCCCGCCCTACAATGTGGTTTTTATATATAATCGGGTACGGGCAGAGCCCGTCATTAATTCTGAATTCCGAACTCCGAATTCAAAATGCGTTTTTACTTCAAACTGAAAATCATTTAAATAATACCGCCGTATAATAAGTTCCCTTATATCTTATAACTGCCGTTCCGACCTCGGAAACGCTGTCGGAGAGAGCCGAGCCCTCTGCCTGAGAAGCGGCGCTGTCGCAAAGTGAGCTTCCGCCGTAATCGGTGGTCATTGTGTATGAAGCTGACGGCAGGGAGATTTTTCCGTAAAGGTCGGGGAAAATCATTGACATACATTTTGTGCTTGCAAGCGCTTTAAGGTCGCTTGAGGTTGAAAGCCGTTCAAGCCCGTTGGCTTCGCGGTTCGAATTTATCTGGGTTATAATTCCCGAAGCGAGTGCGTCCTCCTTGGAAGCATCGTTTTTCTTTTTGTCTTTTGAAGCCGTTGTGCTTTCTTCTCCCGAGGCGGGAGCTTCTGTCGGATAGGGGTCAAGCGTAACGATTTCGGTTATCGGGTTTCCGTTTTCATCCTTTTTGACCCTGTGAAGCTTATCCGTTACCGCCATACCCTCCGTGCGCGGAATATAAGCGGTTGTTATTTCTCCGCTCGGCGCTTCGGTAACGGGAATGGTGTGCACAACCACCTGCGTGAGCGGCACTCCGTTTTCATCAACAAGCAGATAACCGTCTTCGTCCGTCACCTCAACCACTTCGGTTTCTTCAATATAGCTAACGGTTGATTCGGGAGCGGAGGTCGGAGGCGGAGTTGTGGTCGGATAGACATAGAACGAGCTGACACGGGGTCTTACATAGTAATCCACCATGGTATAATAAACCACCTCGCCGTTCTCCATAGTCTGGCTGGCAAGCACAACGGAGCTTTCAACAACGGTATCGGGCTCCTTATCTTTTTTCTCAAATACGCCTGTTTTTATCAGAATAACAACCAGAGCCAGAACGAGTGCAACTCCGGCAACAACGGCGGTGAGAATATTTTGAGTTGAAGGTTTTTTTTCGGATGACATCAGAAACAGCACTTCCTCAGATAACGATTCCTTTTCCTACATAAACGGGATAATTTGATGCACCGCAGAGAGTCTTGCCGGGCTTGACCGCTGCGGATTTATCAATAATAACGCATTCAAGACTTGCGTTTTCGCCGATATAGGAATCCTGCATAATAATTGAATTTTTGATTTTCGCTCCCTTGGCAATGGTTACGCCGCGGAAGAGAATGCAGTTTTCAACCTCGCCTTCAATGCGGCAGCCGTCTGCAATAAGTGAATTTTCAACCTTTGCGCCGATGCCGTAGAATGCGGGCACTTCATCTCTTGTTTTGGTGTAAACAGGTCTGTCGGAGATGAAAAGCTCTTTTCTGTTTTTATATTCAAGCAGCTCAAGGCTTACATCATAATAATCCTGAAGCGATGCCAGAACTCTTACGAAGCCCTTCTGCTCATAGCCGTAAACGGCAATATTGTTAAGGTTCTTTGAAATAAGGGTTTCAAAATCGTCTATTCTCAGCGAACGCGCTTCAAAGAGAAGTCTTTCAAGCATGGTTCTGTTGATAAGCATAACCTTGAGTGAATAATCCTTTTCTTCTTCGCAGCCCTCGGACGATACGGCGGAAACGATTTTTCCGTCTTTATCAAATCCGAACAGAGTGGCGTTCTTTATCTTCTGCGGAACTCCGTGAGCATAGGCGATGGTGGCGTCCGCCTTGTTTGCAATATGCTCGGCAAGCATTTTGTCAAAATCAAAACCGGTTATAACATTGCAGTCGGCAAGCAGAACATAATCCTTGCCCGATGTGGTGATATAATCAATGCTTCCGCAGAGGGCATCAAGCTTTCCGGCGGACATACCGGTTTCGGCAGTGTTATAGGGCGGCAGAATGGTCATACCGTCTCTTTTCCTTGAAAGGTCCCACTCCTTGCCGTTGCCGACATGGTCCATAAGTGAACGGTAATTGCTCTTTGTGATTATGCCTACCTGAGAAATTCCGGCGTTAACCATATCGGAGAGTGAGAAGTCTATAAGGCGGTATCTGCCCGCAAACGGAACGGAACCCATAGTTCTGAACGAGGTCATTTCGGGAAGAACTTCATCATAAGCATTTGAGAAAATTATTCCGAGAACATTATTTGCAGACATTATTTCGCACCTCCTATATCGCTGTCAACCATTTCCTTGGGCATTACCTTTGCGCCCTTGCCGATATTGACTCCGCTGCCGATAACGGCAACGCCCCAGTCATCAATATTCTCCATATTTTCGGGTCTTTCGCCCACAACCGCATTTTCTTCGATAACGGCGTTTTCGGCAACTATCGAATACTGAACAACAGCGCCTTTCTTAATCACCGTTCCGGGCATAACGATTGAATATCTTACCTCTGCGCCCTCTTCTACGGTTACGTTTGCAAAGAGAACCGAGAAATCTATATCACCGTTTATCTCGCAGCCCTCTGTTATCATCGAGTTTTCAACCTTTGCGGTTTTGCCGATGTAGTGAGGCGGTGCAACGGGAGATTTTGAATAGATTTTCCAGCTGTCATCATCAAGATTGAGGTCAACCTTCGGATTGAGCAGGTCAAGGTTTGCATCCCACAGGCTGTTGATTGTTCCGACATCCTTCCAGTAGCCGTCAAACTGATAAGCAAACATTCTTTCTCCGTTTGAGTGCATTGCGGGAATTACATCGTGGCCGAAATCGTTGCCCGAATTTTCGTTGGCTTCATCTTCAATGAGATATTTTCTGAGCTTTTTCCAGTTGAAAACATAAACGCCCATTGAAGCCTTGTTGCTTCTCGGATTTTTCGGCTTTTCCTCAAATTCGGCGATAGAACCGTCATCATTGACTATCATAAGTCCGAAACGGCTTGCCTCCTCCCAGGGAACTTCAAGCATTGCGATTGTGCAGTCCGCATTCTTCTGCTTATGGTAATCAATCATCTTGGCGTAATCCATTTTGTAAATATGGTCGCCGGAGAGAATGAGAACATATTCGGGGTCATATCTTTCAATGAAATTGATATTCTGATATATTGCGTTTGCCGTGCCCTTGTACCATTCCGTACCCTTTATCTGCTGATAGGGTGAAAGAATATGCACGCCGCCGTTGGCTCTGTCCAAATCCCAGGGCTGTCCGTTGCCGATATAATCATTCAGCTCAAGCGGCTGATACTGAGTAAGCACGCCGACTGTGTAAATTCCGGAGTTTACGCAGTTTGAGAGCGGGAAATCAATTATACGGTATTTTCCGCCGTAGGGAACGGCGGGCTTTGCTATTTTCTTTGTGAGAATGCCGAGACGGCTTCCCTGACCGCCTGCAAGAAGCATTGCTATACATTCGGGTTTGACTGCCATTTTTAATTTCCTCCTTTTATATCAGAAACCTGTTTTCTTGAAGTGTTTTTTATGTACATACAGCTTAAGCCCTCAATATCAAACTCAATGCTGTATTCAAATCCGTGCATCGGCATCTTTTTTGCCTTAACCGAGCCTGCCGTGCTTTCTCCTCTGCCGCCGTAAACGGGGTCTGAGGAGCTGAATATAACTCTGTATGTTCC
The DNA here is from genome assembly GCA_045600535.1 of Acutalibacteraceae bacterium. Taxonomy (GTDB): domain Bacteria; phylum Bacillota; class Clostridia; order Oscillospirales; family Acutalibacteraceae; genus CAG-177. The sequence continues at coordinate 101,499 of JAZRYD010000018.1, forward strand.
GGCTTTGGGAACGCCGATGCGGTATTTTTCTCTTGTTACATTTGTAAAATTGCAAAGGGCTATTATTTCGTTTCCCGCCTTATCCCGTCTGATATAGGAAACAACGGAATTGGAGCTGTCATCGCTGATTATCCAGGAGAAGCCGTCCCAACCGTAATCTATTTCCCAGAAAGCGGGATTTTTAAGATAGAATTTATTGAGGTCGGCAACATATTTTTTAAGCTGACGGTGTGCTTCATAATCAAGCAGAAGCCAGTCAAGCTGCTGTTTATAATTCCATTCGATAAACTGACCGAATTCGCTGCCCATAAACAGAAGCTTTTTGCCCGGGTGCGACATCATATATCCGAGGAATGAGCGCATACCCGCAAATTTTTCGGTGTAGCCGCCCGGCATTTTGTTTATAAGCGAGCATTTCCCGTGAACAACCTCATCGTGAGAAATCGGCAGCACGAAATTTTCGGAGAACGCATAGAAGAAAGAGAATGTGAGGCAATCGTGGTTGAACTTTCTGAAATAACCGTCAAGCGAAAAATATTTCAGGCAGTCATTCATCCAGCCCATATTCCATTTGAAGTTGAAGCCCAGACCGCCCATATAGGTCGGCTTTGAAACCATCGGCCATGCGGTGCTTTCTTCGGCAATCATCATAACATCGCCGTGCTCTCTGAAAATTGATTCGTTAAGCTTTCTCAAAAACGCCACCGCTTCGAGATTTTCTCTGCCGCCCGCAGAATTCGGAATCCAGCTTCCGTTTTCTCTGCCGTAATCGAGATAGAGCATTGAGGCAACCGCGTCAACGCGCAGACCGTCAATGTGATATTTATCAATCCAGAGCATTGCACTTGAAATCAGGAAGCTTTGAACCTCGAGTTTGCCGTAGTCAAAAACTCTTGTGCCCCATTGATAATGCTCACCCTTTTTCGGGTCGGCATATTCATAGCAGGCGCCGCCGTCAAATTCGTAAAGCCCGAAAGCATCTTTCGGGAAGTGAGCGGGAACCCAGTCAAGAATAACGCCTATTCCCGCCTGATGAGCCTTATCCACAAAATATGCGAAATCATCGGGTGTGCCGAAGCGTGAGGTCGGAGCAAAATAACCGGTTACCTGATAGCCCCACGAGCCGTCAAACGGATGCTCCATAATCGGCAGAAGCTCAATATGAGTATATCCCATTTCGGAAACATAAGGCACAAGCCTGTCGGCAAGCTCCCTGTATGAAAGGGGATTGCCGTCACCGTAAAGCTGCCATGAGCCTGCGTGCACTTCATATATATTTACGGGAGAATCATATATGACTTTATTTTTTCTCTTGCGAAGCCAGCCCTTATCGTTCCATTCAAAATCAAGTGTTCCGTAGTATTTTGAAGCTGTTCCGGGCCTTGTTTCCGCGTGAAAGGCGAACGGGTCGCATTTCATATATTTTTTGCCGTCGGCAAGGGTAAAGCAGAATTTATAAGCATCAAATTTTTCAACGCCCTCAACCGTGCATTCCCAGACACCGCCGCTGATTTTTTTCATCAGCGCTTTTTCGGCATTCCATTCGTTAAAGTCTCCGGCAACTCCCGCTTTTTTAACGTTCGGAGCCCATACCCTGAATGTTACTCTGTTTTCACCGTCGGGGTGAGCGCCGAGATATTCATATGCCTTTGCGTTTGTACCCTCGTGAAAAAGATAAAGGGGAAGATTGTTTTCTTTTTTTGCCATTTCGGGAGCACCTCCTTTGATATGGCAACACTATGTGAGTCTAATTACTATTATTATAACAATATATAATAGTCTTTTCAAGTAAAAGACCGTGAATTTATTAACAAAATCTTATTTATGCAATTTGACGATAAAAGTTACAAAGTTGTCACCGATATTGACAAAAAGTTATAAACTTGATATATTTTAAAATGAATTTTTATATCTGACGGCAAGGAGCTCCGATAATATGATTAGTACGGATAATTTATGTATGAGCTGTATGCGCGAGATAGGCGATGCCAAAAAGTGTCCGCATTGCGGTTATCACACAGATTCGGCGCAGATTTCGCCTTATCTTCCTGTGCGCACCGTTATTGCCAACCGTTATCTTGTGGGCAAAATTCTTGAATATAACGGCGAGGGTGCAACCTATATCGGTTGGGATTTGCATGAGAGAAAACCGATAAAAATAAGAGAATTTATTCCGGATTCATTTACAATCAGAACTTCGTCCGACCTTAATTTGCAGGTTATGGTCGGAAGCGAGAGCATATTTGCGGAGCTTCGCCAGAGCTTTGAGGAGCTGTGGACAAAGCTTGCAAGGCTCAAGGGGCTTTCGGCACTCATAAGCGTAAACGAAGTGGTTGAGGATTACGGAACATCGTATGCAATATATGACCACTTTGAGGAGGTATCGCTCAGAGATTTGCTTCTCAGAAGCAAAACGGGTTATCTTTCGTGGGAAAAGGCAAGGCAGCTCCTCATGCCGCTTCTTTCAACTCTCGGAACTCTTCATTCGGCGGGAATAATCCACAGAGGAATTTCTCCGTCAACGCTTATGGTGGACAGAGACGGCAAGGTAAGAATAACGGGCTTCTGCATCGGAGCGGCAAGAACCGCCAGAAGCGATTTAAACAGCCGCCTTTTTGACGGATATGCCGCCATTGAGCAGTACGGATTTGAGGGCCAGCAGGGAACATGGACCGATGTGTATGCGTTCACGGCGGTGCTTTACCGCACTCTTATCGGCAGTGACCCGGTATCTGCAAAGGAAAGAATGACAAATGACCGTCTTATGGTTCCCGGGAAATTTGCGGAAGCGCTTCCCGCCTATGTAATAAACGGTCTTATAAACGGTTTGCAGATTCTGCCTGAAGACAGAACCAGAACCGTTGAACAGCTTCGTGCGGAGCTTTCGGCATCGCCTGCCGCAACGGCAGCAAGTGCGGAGCATCAGCCGAAGCCGAAGAAAAATCCCGCATCTTCTCCGAAAGACACAAAGCAGAGCGGTAAGCGCATCATCATTGCCACCGCCGCTGCTTGCGTGGCAGTAGGTCTTGCGATATTTACGGTTCTTGCATTCACCGTTTTAAAGGATTCGTTCCGTTTCGGAAAAGATTCGGAAAGCGGAATTTCATCGGTTGTTGAGGGTGAACCCGTTCCCGTTCCCGATTTCAAGGGCAGAAGCTTTGTTGATATAAGCTCAAACCCCGTTTTCACAAAAAATTTCAGATTTGAGCAGGAGGAGGTTTTCAGCGACGAGGTTGCCGAGGGCTATGTTATAGACCAGAGCATCGCCGCAGAAACAACGGTTGCTCAGAATACATTGATAAAGCTCTATGTCAGCAAGGGAAAAGAAATAATCAGTCTGCCCGATGTTACGGGTCAGAATATTCTGATTGCGGAAAAGAGCCTTACTGACCTCGGATTTACCGTTGAAAGAATTGATACCGATGAGGGAACTCATGCCGACGGCGAGGTTATCCATATGGCTCCCATGGCAAATCAGAATTATGCAAGGGGAACAAAGGTATATCTGAGCGTTTATACCGTTCAGACCACCGTACCCGAAACGCAGGAAACGGAAACGCCTGCCGAAACCGAAACCGTTCAGCCCGTTGAGCCTGCTGCCGCTCCGGAAGAACCCGTTTCGGAAAGTGAAACCGTTCCCGAAGAATAACGGAGGATATTATGGCAAAAATAATCGGTGAAAAAATAAAAAATATCCCCTGGCAGGATAAGCCGAAGGGATACAGATACCCCGTGTGGAGATACACGGAAAATCCCATAATCACAAGAGATAATCTCTTTATGACAAACAGCATATTCAATTCCGCCGTTGTGCCTTACGGCGACGGCTTTGCCGGTGTTTTCAGAGCTGATTATATGTCGAGAGACCAGAGACTTGTGACCGGCTTCAGCAAAGATGCAATTCATTGGGAGCTTGAAGAAAAGGTGATTTTTGAGGGCTATGACCCCCGTCTTTGCCTGATTGACGGAAAATATTATCTCTCATGGGTAAATCACACTCCGCACGGAACAACCATCGGGCTTGCTTATACCGAGAATTTCAAAAGCTGGGTTCAGCTTGAGGACGCCTGTTATCCCGTAGCGAGAAACGGCGTGCTGTTTCCGAGAAAAATAGGCGATGAATATATGCTGCTTATCCGCCCGTGCGATAAGGGTCACACGCCTTACGGAGATATTTATATTATCCGCAGCAAAGATTTGGAATATTGGGGCAAAAACAGATTCGTTATGTCACCCGTTAAAAACTGGGAGATGACCAAGGTCGGCGCAGGCCCGACTCCGATTGAAACCGATGAGGGCTGGCTGCTTTTCTATCACGGAGTTATCACAAGCTGCAACGGCTTCACTTACAGTATGGGTGCGGCGATTCTCGATAAGAATGAGCCGTGGAAGGTACTTCACCGTGCGGACAGCTTTTTGCTTGCACCGCATGAATTATATGAGTGCTGCGGTGATGTGCCGAATGTTGTTTTCCCGTGCGCCGCTCTTGCAGACAGCGAAACGGGCAGAATCGCAATTTATTACGGCGCCGCCGATACCTCGGTTGCGCTGGCATTTACAACGGTTGACGAGGTTGTTGATTTTATAAAAAAGAACGATTTGATAAAATAATTTCAATTTTCTCTTGACAATCGGCAAATGGTTTGATATAATTCCATTTGCAAATGCGGATGTAGCTCATCTGGTAGAGCGCCACCTTGCCAAGGTGGAGGTAGCGAGTTCGAGCCTCGTCATCCGCTCCATTAAAAAAAGCAAGTCGAAAGACTTGCTTTTTTTAATGAAATTATTTCAATTTATAAACTCCGGTTGAAGCGCTTGCGATGAGCTTATTTCCGAAAAGTCCCGATTTGTTTTCGGCATAAACATAAATATATTTTGCCTCCGACGGTATTTTTGCTTTTGCGAGATTGCCGTCGGTTTTGCATTTAACGCTTTTCCATTTGCTCTTAAGCTCAAACGGGGAATTTTCCTGATATTCAAGCGGTTCGGTGCGGTAATAGAGTCTTGCGGTAATACCATCTGCGGTTTGAGCCGGAGCAAACGAAACGGTTATTTCGCCGTTTGCAAGCTGAACCTTTGAAACGGTGAGAATATTTCCGTTAAGACCGTTTTGAGCATTGGCATAATTCAGTATTCTGCCGTCAAAATCCACCGCATGACCGTGGGCAAGATTCGGAATAATCATACATTCGCCGTTTTTGCAGGCGGCGGCAGATGCGGTTGTGGCATCTGCGGAGAAGAATATATCGCTGTCGCCGTTGATGAACAGCACGGGCATATCAACTCTATCAAAGAGCATGGAGGCTTCCCAAGAATCCTTAATGCCGTCACGGTTTATCATATTTTTCCCCGAGAACAGCGCACTGCCCTTATCGAGAAATCCGCAGCCGTAAACGGGAACGGCAAATTCAAATCTGTTATCATAGCCTATGACAACACTTGTTGCGTAGCCGCCCCAGGATATTCCGGTTATGCCGATTTGGTCTTTGTTCACTCTGCCGTCGGCACGCATAATATTGTTTGCGAGAATTATATCCGAAATAAAATATGTGAACCATTGTTCATCGTAGGGCTTTCCCGCCGAAGAAAATTCGTCATAAGGTATGTGCGATTCGGGATTTACCGACCAGCCGTCATTCGAGAATTTGTCTTTATAATAACCGTCGGCAGGGTGCTGACCGAAGCCGTCAATCGCAATTGCGGCATAGCCGTTATCCACCCAATATTTGACCCATTCCGCGAATGCGTGACCGTTTCCGCCGTGAACAAGCACCATTGCGGGCACTTTTTTATTCGGTGCGGCGTTTTTCGGGAAACCGATATACGCAAAGACCTTGTTTGAGTTCATATCGGTAAAATAAATTGCCTCAATATCATCACGGTCGGCATAGGGCTTTTTGGACTGCACCGTTTCAAATGACGGATTGAATTTTTTAACCTCATCAAAAAGACTTGTAAGCTCATCGGTGTTTTGATTTGCACCGTCCGAAACAAAATCGGAGGGCTTGCCTGCTGATGCGGTATTTTCCGAAAATTCAATGTTTAATCCGAAAAGTGCTTTTATTTTTTCAATCATATTAAAAAACCAATCCTTAAGCTTGGTTTCGGAGCTAAGCTCATGCTGCTGAACCGTAACTGTATTTGTGCCGCCGTTATAAGGCGTTTTGCCTCCCGAAAGGCTCAGACCGATAACGGTATCGGGAAGCGTTCCGGCTTCGGAATAATCCCATTCCTTAAAGCCGAGCTTAAAAGCCGGACTGCTGTCGGAGAGTGTGAAATCACGGTTCGGGGCATCTTTAAATTCGGGATTCGCGAATACCGACCCGTTGAAATAACCGTTTCTGTTGGCGGATTCGCGGGTTACGGCATTGCCCGAAAGCGAATAGGTATCTTTAAAATATACATCTTTTCCGTTGGTCAAATCCCAGATGAGATTATCATATTCATTGAAATAACTGCTCTGTCCGAATGACATAAATGCGGGAACATGGCTGTCGGTGAGAATAATGTTGTTATAATATGTTCCGCCGCTGTAAAAGCCGAGCGCCGACTGCGGAATATTCACGCACGACTGACCGCTGAATGCCGCAATATTGTTATACCATTTGCTGCAGGTTCCGAGCGTTGCGTTGAATGCGTAGCTGGAGCAGTCGAAAATAAGATTATTGTATATCTCCATTCTCGAAGAGCCTGCGTCGGTGTAAATACCGCTTCCCGCATAGCCGTCTGCGCTTGTGTCACAAACTATATCGTGAATAACATTGCCGCATACCTCAGAGCCTCTCTGACGGCCCAAAAGATATATTCCGCCGAGGTCGGACATCAGGCCCTTACCGATATTATATATAAGGTTATCGCGAATTTTGATATTATTTGTGATGTGTTCTCCGTAGAGCCATACCCAGCCGCAGGAAATGCCCGTATAAAAGCCGTCATGAATTTCGTTATTTGAAATTTCGCCGCTGTCGCAGAAGGTATAAAGTATTCCGCAGGCGCTGTTGAAATTCTCGCCGTATTCGCTTATATCACAGTTGGTGATAACCGTATTTTTCGGGCATTTACCATCGGCGTTGATTCCGCCGCAGATTACCGCACTTGCTCCGATATTGCGGAAAAGACAGGAGTCAACTCTGACATTTTCGCATTTGCCGTTAACCGAAAGAGCGTGAACGCCGATATTTTTAAATTCGCAGTTCTGAAAAACAATATTTTTGCCGTCCGAAACATCAACCGCCGCATTGACATCAACCGCCGCCTGCGGCAGGTCAATATCAACATCATCGGGAAACATATTCTGAGGCGCAACCTTGGGTGCGTCCGTTCCTGCATAATCCCAACCCGAATTTTCAAATACTATGTTTTTAAATGTAAGATTTTCGGCGTTTGCAAGCGTGAGAAGCTCTGCCGAGCAGGAGGCGGTCAGCCTGATATTTGCCGTTGTTTCGCCGCTTTCCGGAACATATAAAATTCTGTCATTTGTGCTGTCATAACACCAGTCACCCGGATTTCCGAGGGCTTCAACAACATTTTCAAGGCGCACGCGATTCCCGTTCTTAATGAACATCGTGGAGGCTTTTTTCATCGTAATTCTGCCGTTTTCGGCATTGAATGCCTTCATCGGACTCACTTCGTCGTGCCACTTATGAATAACTCTGACGGTAATATCGGAATAATCCGTTCTGCCTGCAAGTGCCTTTACGGCTTCCTTATCAACCATGAACGAATGCTGACCGACAGTTTCGGACCATGCGGTATTTTCGGTTGTCCATTCCGCGTCGTCATAGCATTCTTCGGTGACGGTTAAATATCCTTCGTACGGAATTGAAGCGGCGTGCAGCTTTCGGCTTTCTTTAAACAGAGCGGAAATTCTGCTGCCGTTTGCGGGAGCGGAAAATACGGTGATTCCGTTCAGCGTTGTTTCGCTCCAGCCCTCAACGGCATAATCACCTCTGACCACCGCAGTGCCGTCGGAAACAAAGGTTGTTCCAGAAGAATTTTGTCCGATTATTTTTGCAAATTCGGCAGGAGTATAATTGCCGCTGAGCATAACGCTGTTATCGGCATAAGCCGCAGCAAAGGGGCAGGAAAAAATCATAATTAAAACCATCAGCAGAGATAAAGCTTTTTTCATATATCTGTCCTCCGTTAAAAATTCCCGGATGCGAAATACACATTCGGGAACTAAAAGAATTTTTTCATTTTTGAAAGAGCGGTTTTATGCATGGCTTTCACATAGGAATAGGATAATCCGATTTTCTCGGCAATCTCATTGAGCTTCATGCCGTTATAATAATGATATATAATAATATCTCTTTCTTTGGTGTCAAGAGCTTCAAGAGCATCGGAAAGAGTTTCGAGCGTTTCATTGCTGCAAACATCGTCTTCAACAGCGTTTTCGTCCGTGTAGGCTTCGGGAATCTCACTCATTACGCGTCTTGTGCGGTAATAATCCGTTAAGGTGTTGCGGGCAATGCTGAATATCCAGGTTGAAATTGACGATTTGGTTTCGTCAAAGGTGTCAAGCTTCTGATATACCTTAAGGAACACTTCAGAGCATAAATCCTCTGCAATATATGTATCGTTTACCTGACCGAACATATAGCCAAGCACTTTTTTACTGTAATCTTCATATATCTTTGATTTTTCCGTTTCCGTCATGTTCACGCTTTTCACCTCTTTTTTACTATATTACCACATTATTTTCATTCATTCAACCGTTTTTAAATTTTTGTTGAAGTGAAATGCGGCAAGTGATATAATATATAGGGGAAGTGATTTTATGTTTAATGAGGAAATTTATAAAAAATTCGCAAAAAGCAGATTTTATAAGCTGTTCAGGCTTTACTGCGTTATCGGTGCGGCGGCGTTTGCCGTAATCGGACTTATTCTGCTTGCCTCGGCAAAATATATCGGCTCGGGAGTGTACGGAATACTGTGCATTGCCGCAGGAGCGCTCTGCATTTGCGTTCCGGTTATATTCATAATAAATGCAGTCGGAAAGCCTTTTCTCTGCGCCGAAGGAGAAATAACCGAAATAAAGAAAAAATCGGCGGTTGTTAAGGTTGACGGAAAAGAGATAAACGCTTCATCGTTTGAGCATTTTCTGAATAACAGTTCACTTAAAGACTATGCGGCAGGGGATAAGGTTATAATTTATTCTCACGATAAAAAGCTGACAAGACCGCTGTTTTATAAAATTCGGAATTTGGAATTCGGAATTCGGAATTAAGGGGCACTTCGTGCCGAATTTTATATTCGCCTTCCCCTTGAGGGGAAGGGGGACCGCTTGCGGTGGATGAGGTGAATTTTATAAATTAGGAATTCCGAATTAAAAACTTCTGATAAATTCAGCACGAAGTACACCGTATTTCCGCTCTCAATTAAAAACGGCTTGTGACGATTCGTCACAAGCCGTTTTCGGTTGATTAAGTATAATTATTTATACTTGCGCTTACGAGCAGCTTCGGATTTCTTCTTTCTCTTTACAGAGGGCTTCTCGTAATGTTCTCTTTTACGAACCTCCTGAATAACACCGTCTCTCGATGTCTGTCTCTTGAATCTTTTGAGAGCGTTTTCAAGGGACTCGCCTTCCTTAACTTTTACCTGACTCAATTTATTCCCTCCCCTCATTTTAATACAGGGACTAATATTTCATAGCTTAAATGGTATTATACAATAGTCGGGGTGCAATTGTCAACACCAATTTTAATTAAATTTTTGTGAATAACGAAAAATATTGTTATCTTACCACTATATTTACAAGTCTGCCCTTAACATAAAGCTCTTTGACTATTTGTTTACCGTCAATTGCTTCGGCAATTTTTTCAAGAGCCTTAGCCGCGGCAAGAACCTCGTTCTGACCTGCATCGGCGCTGACTACGAGCTTTTCTCTGACCTTTCCGTTTATCTGAACGGCTATCTCAACGCTGTCATCAACGCATTTTGCTTCGTCATAGGTCGGCCAGCTTTCAAAAGCAATTGTGTCATCGTGACCGAATATCTGCCAGATTTCCTCGCAGATGTGAGGACATACGGGGCTGAGCAGCTTAATAAGACCCTCTGCAAATTCCTTCGGGCAAGAGCCAGCCTTATATACGGCATTAACGAAAATCATCATCTGGCTGATTGCAGTGTTGAATGCAAGAGCTTCAAAGTCGGAGCTTACCTTTCTCACGGTTACATTGTAAATCTTTTCAAGCTCGCTTCTCTTCTCTTTGCCGATATTCTTTTCCTCGGTGAAGAAATTCCATACTCTTGTGATGAATCTCTTTGCGCCCTCAACGCCCTGATTGCTCCACGGCTTTGAAGCCTCAATGGGACCCATAAACATTTCGTAAAGTCTCAGGGTATCTGCGCCGTAATCACGGACTATATCCGAGGGATTGACAACAAATTCGGGGAATCTCTTACCCATCTTGATGCCGTTTGCACCGAGAATCATTCCCTGGTGAACAAGCTTCATAAACGGTTCTTTAACGGGTGAAATACCCTCATCATAAAGGAATCTGTTCCATATTCTCGAATAGATAAGATGACCTACCGCGTGCTCCGGTCCGCCTATATAAAGGTCAACGGGAAGCCAGTGTCTGAGCAGCTCGGGGTCGCCGATGGCGTTTTCGTTCTTCGGGTCAATGTATCTCATAAAATACCAGCTTGAACCTGCCGAACCGGGCATTGTTGAGGTTTCTCTCTTGCCCTTTATGCCGTCTTTTTCGTAATATTTCCATTTCTCTGCATTTTCAAGCGGAGCCTGACCGTTTTTGCCCTTATAATCTTCAAGCTCGGGCAGAACAAGGGGAAGCTCTTCATCGGCAAGAACATGGATTTCTCCGTCCTCGGTGTAGAAAACGGGGACGGGTTCACCCCAGTAACGCTGACGGGCGAATATCCACTCACGGAAATGATAATTTACCTTTCTTCTTGCAACACCCGTTTTTTCAAGCTTCTGAGTGATTGCTTCTTTTGCTTCCTCAACGGTAAGACCGGTGAACTCCTCGGAGTTGATAAGACGGCAGCCCTTTCCGAGATAATCACCCTTTTCAAAGGCACATTCGGAAACGTCCGCACCGTCAACAACCTGAATCATCGGAATGCCGTGAACGGTTGCATATTCAAAGTCACGCTGGTCATGGCTCGGAACTGCCATAACGGCACCCGTGCCGTAATTTGCAAGCACGAAATCGCCGATATAAACGGGAACTTCCTTACCGTTTACGGGGTTAACGGCATAAACACCCTTAAGAGGACAGCCCGATTTTGTTTTGTTAAGCTCGGTACGGTCCATATCGGTCTTTTTGATTGTTTCTTCTATGTAAGCGTTTACTTCGTCTTTGTTTTCGATTCTCGGCATAAGCTCCTTAACAAGGCTTCCGTCCGGAGCAAGTACCATAAATGTGATACCGTAAATCGTTTCGATACAGGTTGTGTATATTGAGAAGCTTCCGCCGCCCACTACTTTAAAATCGACCTCAACGCCGGTGCTCTTGCCTATCCAATGGCGCTGCATATCCTTGGTTGATTCCGGCCAGTCGATTTCATTAAGCCCTTCAAGAAGCTTTTCCGCAAAAGCCGCCTGGTCGATAACCCACTGCTTCATATTCTTGCGGATAACGGGATAACCGCCTCTTTCACTCTTGCCGTCGATAACCTCATCGTTTGCAAGAACCGTTCCGAGCTCTTCGCACCAGTTAACGGGAATATCAACAAGCTTTGCGTAACCCTTTAAATAGAGCTGCTTGAATATCCATTGAGTCCATTTATAGTATGACGGGTCGGAGGTTGCAACCATCTTTGACCAGTCATAATCAAAGCCGAGTTCTTTAAGCTGATTTGAGAATGTACGGATATTATCCTGAGTGAAGCCGTTGGGATTGTGACCCGTCTGAACGGCATACTGCTCGGCGGGCAGACCGAATGAATCGTAGCCCATCGGGTGCAGAACATTATAGCCCTGCATTCTCTTCATACGGGAAACGATGTCGGTTGCCGTGTATCCTTCGGGGTGACCTGCGTGAAGACCCACTCCCGACGGATAGGGGAACATATCAAGAGCATAAAATTTGGGCTTTGAAAAATCCCATACATCGGTTTTAAAGGTTTCGTGTTCCTCCCAATATTTCTGCCACTTTTTTTCTATTGCTTTGTAATCGTACTGCGCCATTTTTATTTTACACCCTTCCTCGGTTTTAATCCTCGGTAATGACATCGGACAGGTCAACGATATTTGCATCTGCCCAAAGTCTTTCCAAATTATAGTATTCTCTGCTTTCCTTCTCGAAAATGTGAACTATTACCCAGCCGTAATCAAGAAGAATCCAGCCCGTGGCTCTGCCCTCAATGTGTTCGGGGTCGATGCCCAGACGCTGTTTTATTTCATATTCCACATCGTCCGCAAGCGATTTGGTATGAGTATTTGAAGTACCCGAAGCAATAACGAAATAATCCGAAACGATTGTAACCTCGGTTGTTTCGATTGCTTTTATATCTATTGCTTTTTTCTCATTAAGAACCTTTGCTATTTCTTTAACAAGGTCTTTTGATTCAATCATAATATCTGTCCTTTCCGTGCCGCAAAATGCAGAACCGTATCGTTATAACAGTCAAGAGTTGCGGGGTGAATTACCATACCCGATGAAACAAGCTTGTTAACGGTATATTTGCTTGTATAGAGTATTGCGTGTTCAAGGCTGATATCCGCAAGCCGGCGCACCTCGTCAACATCTTCGTAATCTCTGTCGGCGGAAATGAAATCCGCTATGTACACAACCTTTTCGAGCAGAGTCATATCTGCTTTTCCCGTGGTATGCCAATTTATTGCGCCGAGAATTTCTTCATCGGTGATAATTCCGTTTTCACGCAGGAAGCCCGCACCGGAAAACTGATGCCATACCTTTCGGTTGGAAAATTCAACCTCGGTTAAATTTTCCGTATATCTGAGATGCTCAAGAACGGCTGCATTTTTCATTATATCGTGCATAAGTCCGGCAATGCGGGCTTTTTCCGTATCGGCACCGTATTTCTTCGCAAGATAAACCGCGCTTTCGCTCACGCACTTGCTGTGATGAATGCGCTTTTCGTCAAGCATTTTATTCAGCAGGTATTCATATCTTTCGTCGTTCTCGGCGTAAAGACCGTTATTGCGGATAATCTCTGAAACACCTTCACTTAAAGCGTTATCAAAGCCGCCGCTTTTCCATATGCCGTTTCTTATTTCGCTTGAGCTTATTTCAAACGGCTCGGCTTCGAGAAATATTATCCTGTTTTTCTGCGCTTCGGAAAATCCGTCAAGCGCGGGAATAAAGCCGTTTTCTCGTGAGGCGGCGATTATTTTTGCAATGGAGAGTATTTCCTCCCAGCAATACCATGCCGTGAAGCTTGAGAGCATATCCGAACCGATTATCAGATAAAATTCGTCTTCGAGAAACTGCTTTTTAAGCTCACGCAGAGTTTCCACCGTATAGCTTTGGCTGCCGCGTTCTATCTCCATTGAGGAAATTTCAAATCTCGGATCGGTGAAAGCGGCTTTGCACATTTCAAGCCTTTTTTCGGGGCTTGCAAGCGAAACGGCTTCCTTATGCGGAGGTATGCAGTCGGGAATTATTATCACTCTGTCAAGCGAAAGACTGTCCGCGGCAATTTCCGCAAGTCTCACATGACCGAGGTGAGGCGGATTGAATGTTCCGCCGAATATGCCTGTTTTTTTCATCACTTGATATTTATCTTCTTGTGCATAATATAGGACGTTGCAAAGAACAGCCCGATACCGTAAATGATGTAGCCGGCAAACGGAATGAGTGCAACGAATCTGCCGTCGTAATCATCGCCGCCGATTGCAAGACCGTAAGAGCCGTCATTATAGAGCGCAACATCAAATCTGAGATATTTATTGAGCAGATTAAGGAATAAAACGAATATTGCCGCAACGGCAACGAAGATAATTACCGCCCAGATTATATTGTGCTTCTGGAACCGTCTCATATGCGAAGCGGAAAGTGCAAAATAAATCATCGAGATTGAAAGAAGCACCGCAATAAAGAAGTTTACAACATAATAGATAAGGTAAACGAGGAGCTGTGATTTCGGGGGAAGAGTGGGCATAAACATATAAAGAAATGTTTCAGCCATACTCATATTTTCCGCTCCGACAACATCAACGCTGACATATGAGCCGGTGAATGCAAACACGATGATGAAAACAAAATAGCTTAAAAGCATCCAGCCGCCGTAAACTATGGTCTTTGAGCCGAGAAGCTGACTGCTGCTTACGGGGAGCGAGAAGCTCAGATAGCCCTGCTGACCGAAAAGTGATTTGTTGAAATCATAAACCACAAAGAAAAGACTGATGAAAATAAGAAGAAAAGCCACAAGGAGAGTAAATGTAATTCCGAGAGCGAGCGGCAGTTCCTTCTGCGTTTTGTCGCCGATGAAGAACACGAGCACCGCAACCGCTTCAATGATATAAAAAAGCGGAATCACTCTTGCACTTGCAAGAAAATCATTTTTGAGGAGCTTGGACATTTTGCCCTTAACCTTAGAATTGCCAGTCACTCATAAACACCTCCTTGAAAATTTCGTTGACGGTTTTGCCGTTTTCGGTGAGATTGGCAACGGTGTCCTGCATAAGAAGCTGACCACTGCCTATCATTATTATCGAATCGAGAACGCCCTCAATATCATGAATCAGGTGAGTTGACATCAGGATTGTTGAGCCCTCGGGACGGTTCTTGAGAATTGCATCAAGAATAAAATCTCTTGCTGCGGGGTCAACGCCGCCCATGGGTTCATCGAGAATATAAATTTGCGCATTGCGGCACATAACGAGGATAAGCTGGAGCTTTTCCTGCTGACCCTTTGACATCGTTTTTGCCTTCTGCTTGTGCGGAAGCTGGAAAAGGTCAAGCATTCCCATGGCTTTTTCTTTATCGAAATCGTCATAGAAATCCGCAATATAGTTAACCGCATCATCGGCGGTCATCCAGTTTGCAAGGTATGTTTTCTCGGGCAGATAAGCAACCATTGATTTGCTTACCGGTCCCGGGTGATTGCCGGCGATTATAACGTCTCCGCTGTAATCGTTGATAAGACCCGTGAGAATTTTGATAAGTGAGGTTTTACCGCTGCCGTTGGGACCGAGCAGACCGATTATCTGACCGCCCTCAAGGCTGAACGAAACATTTGACAGCACGGTATGGCTGCCGTATGATTTGGTAAGATTATTTACCGAAATGATTTCAGACATTTTATCCTCCAGTTTTATTATGAAAATTCCGGCATAATATCCGAATATATAATCAACGGTATTATACCACCGACAATTATAAAATAAAAGAGTAATTTTAAATTTTTTCCTTTATATACTGAACAAATTGTTAATTAAAAGTCAACCGAAAACTCTTATTGTGTTTGCGTCTGTGACTCGGATACTTTCTTATAGTAGTTAAGATAGCGTTCATCTGCGGATTTTGTGCCCTTTGAGATAACATCATCATAGAGCTTTGGCTGATACTTGCTTTTGCCCTCGGTCAGAAGCTCGCTGATTTCCGTTTCGGATAAATCATATTTTATCTTTTTTGCCGCCATGGTATCGTCGGGATTATCCTTAAGATAGAAAACAATATATGAGGCTTCCTTGCCCTTATAGCAGATATTATCGCCGTATTTTCTTTCGGACGAATGTATCCACTTATCAAGCTCATATTCAAATTCTCCGGCGTAGACCGTGTTTTTGCAGTCGTAGGTATCATCTGAAAACTTTTTTATAAAGTTTTCTTCGGTTATTCCCTGCTTTTTCAGCTCTTCATAGGAATTGTTTACATTCACATAAGCGTCCTCGGCGCTCATCATTTCATTTTCCGAGTATCCCCATATCAGTATATCGGTGCTGTTGGTGAATTTCGGAAGCTCCTCCATATAAACCATGCAGTTATATATATACCCCTGAACGGTGCCGAATTCGCCGGATTTTCTTTTATCCGAGAATATCCAATCCGCAACGGAATCGCCGAAATAGGACGAAATATCGGTATAAAGCACCTGATTGAAGCGAATGTTATCTGCGCTTATTTCCTCCGAACCGAAATCCTTTTTGACAAGTGCGAGGAATGACTGCATATCGGAAACCTTTTCCGCTTCGGCGGCATAATTCGGATTTGACAGCGGATAAATCAGAACCGTGACATTTTTATATGTGTTCGGTGACTTGTTGAATACGGCATCAATTTCTTTCTTTTCGTATGAAGCCATGGTTTTTTCTTTAAGATATTTTTCGTAGGAATCGGAATATATTCTTACTATTTCATTCCTCATAAACATATTAAAGGTAAAGCCCTCACCGTAATTTAAACTCATAAATTCATCGGGACTTGAGCTGCCTTTGGTGATGTCGGTATAATAAGCGTATCCTTCTTTAAGATACGAAAGCGAATCCTCGTCGGGAATATATCCCTCGGCTATTGCCGAATTGAAAAGATACAGCGAACGCTGATATTCGTCAATAATATCATCGGTAAATTTTTCGTTCCAGTTTTTCTTTAAGGAACGGTTGAGCTGGTCGGACGGAGCAGCGGCGGGGTCAAAGCCCGTGATATTGCTGCCCTGCTGCTGAATTACGGAAAATACCTCCGAAAGCTTGTTTGCGGCTTTATGATAATAGAGAAATTCAAATTCGGGGCGGGACATTTTATAATCACCGAGCTTCATTGCCGTGCCGTATTTTTGACAGGCATTTTCGCTGTCGAGCTCCGCACCGTTAAGAATATCAGCAAGATATGCGGGCATTCGGCAGCCTTTATATTCGGACATTTTTTCGTCTGCAGCGGGGAGTGAGCGTGAAACCGATGTTGTATCGGGATTTTCGTTATTCTTTCTCTTTTCGATTGCCGGCTTTATAACGAAAACCGCAAGCAGTATTATTGCCGCAGCGGCAACAATTGATATAACGGCTATAATAATTCCCGCAGACTTTTTATTTTTCTTTTCGGCAACCTTTTTTTGATTTTTCAAGGCTTTTCCTCCGTTCAGTTCTGCTTTCTTACAACCTTATATTCATCGTAAGGCTCATAATACGGGCATTCAAAGGACTCACCCTGCAAAAATCTGTAAAGCTCGTCCTCGTCGAGATTGACCCTGCATACATAGCATTCATATTCTTCGTCGTAATCATAATAAGCGCAGTTTTCGCAGTTATCAACGCCTGCCATAATAACACCCTCTTAATAAATGGGAATGATAATTTCCTTTTCCGTTTTGTCAACCCCGTCTGTTCCGGCATCTCTCAGATGCGGAGCGAAGAACAGCCCCGGCGCTCTGCCGGACGGATAGAGGTCAAGCAGAGGAACCATAACAAATGCGCGTTCAAGCGCACGGGGGTGGGGGAGGGTCAGCTCAAAGCTTTCACTTTTGAAGCCCTCATAAAGTATAACATCAAGGTCGATTATTCTCGGCCCGTTTTTTTCTTCTCTTATTCTGCCCATGGCAGCTTCAATGCCGAGGCATTCGCCGAGCAGAACATGGGGCGAAACCCGGGCATCAACAAGCAGAGCCGCATTGTAAAATCTTGCCTGGTCGGTTTTGCCCACGGGGTCTGTTTCGTAAACCTTTGAGGCTTTAAGTATTTTAAGTCCGTCAAGCTTTGCAAGCGCTCTGACTGCCGCATTCAGGTTTTCGATTCTGTTGCCCATATTTGAGCCGAGCGCAATAACGGCTTCACTCATTTTAATTTCCCCTCTCTCTGAAAATTTCAACTCCCACATAGCCGAAATCGGCTTTTATCGGAGCTTCGGGCTTTTTGAGAACAATTCTCAGAGCCTGAATTTTTTCAAATCTTTCAAAAAGTCCGTCCGCAGTTCTCTGAGCCGCTTTTTCAAGCAGGTCATCTTTCTGCGCGGTGAAAATTTTAACGGTTTCCTTTATGATTTTTGCATAGCTCACCGTATCGTCAACATTATCCGTTCTGCACGGCACGGAAATATCAACATAAGCATCTATGTCAAAAACAAAATTCTGACCGTTTATCTTTTCTTCCTCGTTTACGCCGTGATATGCGAATATTTTTAAATCCCTGATAAGAATTTTATCCATTGTTTCACCTTCTGTAAATTGCATCGGCAACGCCGGCTCCCTGAACGGCGGAATAAACATCGTGAACTCTGATTATATCGGCGCCGCCCGCAATTGCCGCCGTGTGAGCCGCAACCGTTCCGAAATCGCGCCTTGAAGCGGTTTTCTCTTTGCCGTAAACGCCGATGAATCTTTTTCTTGAACCCCCGACAAGCAGGGCAATATCCCTGAATTTCAGCCACTCAAGCTCGGAGAGAAGCTCAATATCGTTCTCTCTGCTTTTGCCGAAGCCCAGCCCGACGTCAAGGCAAAGCTGTTCAAGCGGCAAACCGCATTCGGCGGCAAGATTTATGCAGAAAAGAAAAAAGCTTCTCACAGCCTGCACAACTCCGTCCTTATATTCGGCGGTCTGCTCAGGCCCGCAGGGGTTATGAGTTACGATATATCCGGCACCGTATTTTTTGGCGTTTTCCGCAATTCCGGTATTGAATTTTCCGCTCACATCGTTTATTGCCGAAGCTCCGTATTCAAGCGCGGTCAATGCACATTCGGGATAGAATGTGTCAACCGAAACGGGAACGGAAAGCTTACCGCTGAGCGCTTCAAGAGCGGGAATGAGCCTTTCCTTTTCATCATCTGCGGAAAGCACCCGGGCATTCGGCCTTGTTGAGTTTGCACCCAGGTCGATTATATCCGCACCGAGCGCCTGCATTTCAAGAGCATGGGCAAGTGCTTTTTCGGGCGTGTTATACATACCGCCGTCGGAAAAAGAATCGGGGGTATAATTGAGAATACCCATTATATAAGTCTTTTCACCGAGCGGCATACGGTATTCGCCTGCTCTGAACATTACTGTCTGCCTCCCGTGAGAAGTGAAAGCGCCTCCGCTCTGGTTTTGGCATTTGTCTGAATAACTCCTCTGAGCGCCGAGGTTCTTGTTTGAGCGCCCGAGGCTCTTGCACCTCTCATTGTCATGCAGAGATGCTCCGCTTCGATGATTACCGCAACGCCGAGCGGGTGCAGACTGTCATTGAGAAAATCGGCTATCTGCGCCGTCAGTCTTTCCTGAAGCTGAGGGCGTTTAGCATAGCAGTCAACTATTCTCGCAAGCTTTGAAAGCCCTATAACTCTGCCGTCGGACGGTATATAGACGATATGTGCCTTGCCGATAAACGGAAGCAGATGATGCTCACACATCGAATAGAGCGGAATATCCCTGACGATAACCATTTCTCCGCTGCCCTCGTCAAAAAGCTTAAGATGTCTTTCGGGATTATCGTCAAGTCCCGAAAAAATCTCCTCATACATTCTCGCAACTCTTGCCGGAGTTTCAACAAGTCCCGCTCTGTCGGGGTCTTCACCCACGGCGATAAGAATTTCCCTCACCGCCGCTTCAATTCGTTCTTTATCCATTTTATTCTTCCTTTCAATTTAAGACAAACATTATAACGCATTGCTTTTCGTTTTCGGAATATTTTATTTTCTTCGTGGAAATATTCCTTCCGGTTTCTTTATTGACCGAGGCGATTATTTCACCCATTTCACCGTTTTTAATCAGCTTTGAATAAGCCGAGCTGTAAGCCGTTCTGTCCGCAAATCTTATCTGAAAATCGGTTTTGCCGTTTTTTACATCTTCAATCATAAGCTTTTCAACCGTCTTTTTCTCTTTTGCGCCGAAGCTGCTGAAAAACTTACCTGTTCTGACAAAATAGTTATCATCGTCAGAGAAGCAGTGATATTTATACGAAAAATCGCTGTGGCTTACGCTTATCATCTCATCGCTGACATTGAAATATGAATACATACGCATTGATTTTCCGCCGTCATTAACGGGGTCGTCCCATGTGCAGTCAAGATTATAGAATTTATCGTTGATTTTAACGGCGTTCCACATATGAGCGGTTGCCTTGCTTTTTTCGCTTGATGCCGTTCCGAAAACTATTCCGTTTTCTATGCCTGCTTCGTCAAGCAGAAGCTTTGCCGCTTTTGAGTAGCCCTCGCAGGCGGCTTTTCCGTCAACGAGTGCGCCGTAAGATGAAGAACGGGAATAATCCGTATCGCTGTTGTCATATTTGCATTTATTGATTATGAAATCGTGAATTTCAAGCTCGGTCTGCCATTCATCATCGGGGTCGGAAAGGGTTTTCATAAAATCCTTTTTAACCTTTTCAAGCTCTTTGACTTTTCTTGAATATTCGTCCTTTTCCATTGTGTAATCAACGGTGAAATAATCGGTCATAAAGCCCGGATTCAGCGAACATTTTCTGCCGATGAAGAATAAATCGGGGTTATCGGCAAGCAAAGCTTCAAAAATATCGTTGAGCCCGTCACCGTCTATATACGGAACCATAATTTTTTCCGGCAAATCGTAAATGCGGTCAAGTATGCAGTCATACGCACGCTTTTCGGGTTCGGAAAGCTGTTCGTAATAAAACTTATACGGACTTCCGTTTTCGGATTTGCCGCCGATTATATGAAGCTCCTTTGCATAGAAAAACGCAAAGAGGAATATGCAGAGGAACAGAAGAAACGAAATTTTTTTCTTCATAATTTCTTCCTTTCGGGAGTTACTTTGTGAGCTCCGACGGTACGGAAACAATGTCGATTTCGGCTATACCGTTTTCCATAAGGTCAAGAATGTTGCCGTCACAGCCCGAAAAATCGACTATTGTGGCGTTGGTTTTCATCGAGTTTGTTATCCTTGAAAAAATATTGCTTCTCTTTGAGGCTCTTTCCGGAACAAAAATATTTTTCAGCACCTCGCCCAGAGCTTCCGACTGTGCTCTGCGTCCGTTGGCTTCACTTGCGCCGAGATAGCGGAAATATTTGAAAAGCGTATCACCCTTCATATTCTGAACGCCTTTAACGAGGATAACATTAAATTCTTCGCTTTTATATTCAATCTGTTCGGGAACATCAATGCTGACGCCGCCGAGGTAATTTATAAATGCCTTGAAGTTTTCTTCGGTTGCGCCAAAATAACGGTCTGTTTTGAAGCCTGAATAAGCTTCGACTGCGGAAACAAATTCCTTTTCGCCGGATTTTGAATATATCTCCTCAAAGTTTACTCCCTTGCCGTTCATGGTCACCACCGCAAGAGGGTCAACGGCACAGATTGAAATTCTGCGTTCGGGCATCTGCGCTCTGATAAGCCATATAAAGCGCATACGGCTTCTGTCCTTTGAGGCACACCAGAGAAGAAATATATCATCGGCTTCGGAAACATTTTTATGAGTTTCCTCCTGCACGGCGGCGGTGGTTTCCTCGGGCATATCGCCGCCGAGAGCCGAGCGAAAATTAAAATCGTTTTTGCTGAGTATCAGAATAAGCGAAAGCGAAAGCACGAGCACAACGCAGGCGGCAAGAATGATAACGAATTTTTTCGTTCTGTCGCTTGCACTTTGCTTTTCGGTTTTAAAGCTTACTTTTTTTATTCCTCTCATCTGAATAAATTCACTCCAAAATCAGTATTGCCGTACTTTCCGCATCAAGGAAAAGCTCATTTCCGTTAACCGTCTGACCCGTCAGGGCTTTCCAGCCGTTTTCGGGCAGGGAATAGACTATCGGGTGCGGATTGCGGTTGGCAACGGTCATTATTCTTTCTTTTCCCGTTCTTTCATAAGCAATGCAGCTGAGTGCCGCCGAAACGGGCTTGAATCCGCCGTCCTTAAAAACGGCGTGTTCTTTTCTTATTTTTCCGAGAAATTCATAGTGAGCAATAAGCTCTTTATCTTCTTTTCCCCAGGGATAACAGCCGCGGTTGAACGGGTCTTCTCCGCCGCCCGCTCCGGCTTCGTCGCCGTAATATATGCAGGGCACTCCGGGCAGGGTAAACTGCATTGCGGATATGAGCTTCAGAAGCCGTTTTCCTCTTGCATATTCTTCGCTGCTCAGCTCGCCTTTGTAACGCTCGGTATAATCCGAATGATAATTGCCGAGTGTTCCGAGTCTGCTGATAACACGGCAGGTATCGTGAGTTCCGATATGGTTCATAAGGCAGTCAACCGCAGGCTTCGGATAATTTTCGCAAATCTCATTGATTTTATCGTTGAAGCCCTCTGCTATGCCGGTTATCGCAAAATTTATCAGGGCATCCGCAAACGGATAATTCATAACCGAATCAAGCTGCCTGCCGCCGAGGTATCTGCGCCTTTGACCGTAGCTGATTTTATTTGAAGCGTCCTCCCAGACTTCTCCGAGAATATAGGCATCTTTTTTATTGCCTTTTACCGTCTCACGGAGTGAATCGAGAAATTTATCGGGAAGCTCATCGGCAACATCGAGTCTCCAGCCCGATGCTCCCGCTTCGAGCCATTTTTTCAGAATACCGCCGATATATTCGATGTAGCCGTCATTTTCTTCGTCAACCTCGGGAAGAATGTCAACGCCCCACCAGCATTCATATTCATCGGGATATTTCTTGAATTTATACCATTGGTAATACGGTGAATTTTTATCATTATATGCACCAGAATCACCGTATCTTTTTTCTTTATTGAAATAAACGCTGTCCGCACCCGTATGACTGAAAACGCCGTCAAGAACGATGCGGATATTTTTCTTTTTTGCCTCGGCGCAGAGTCTTGAAAAATCCTCCTGCGTGCCGAGAAGTGCATCTGTTTTTTCGTAGTCCGCAGTATCATAGCGGTGGTTAGAGTGAGCCAAAAAAATCGGATTCAGGTAGATACAGCCAACGCCGAGACCCTGCAAATAGTCAAGCTTTTCGGCTATGCCGTCAAAATCGCCGCGGAAATAATCGTATTCAGTGATTTTTCCGTCGGAATCGGGATTCCAGAGCGGTTCGCCGCCCCAATCGAAGCGGATTATTCTTTCGGGAGGAATGTTTTTCTTTTCTCTGCCCGAAAAACGGAATCTGTCGGGGAATATTTGATAGATAACCGAACCTTTTATCCAGTCGGGAGTTGAGAAATTCGCCGAATAAACGGTAAGCTGAAAATCCTTGCCTTTGTCGGAAAATCTTCCGGTTGAATTTTCCGCATCGGTGATGAAGCTTCCGCCGTAAGGGTTATCGGCAAAAAAACGGTAGAAATAAAGTCCTGCTTTTCCGGCGGTAAATGTTATCTTCCACCATTCCTCGCTGTCACCCTCCATACGCTCCCAAAGCATCGGATATTCCTCGTAGCTTTCGCCGTCATACGAGAGAATCAGCCTTGCTCCGCTGCATTCAAAGCTGCGGGGCATAACAATCCTGACCGTTACCTCTTCGCCCTCTTTTACGGCGCCGAACGGGCTTTTATGATATATTAACCTTGAATTGTAAGGAATGAAATCCATTTTATCGCTCCGTCGGGTATGATTTGTGCAGCCGTATAGGGCAGCTCGGTTATATTGATAAGCACATCGGTTACGAAATATCCGATGCAAATCAGCAGAATAATTCCGACAGTTATAAGTATTGCGGAAATGATACGCTTATTCCGTGATTTTTCCTCATAGGTCGGACCCGTGCCGAATCTTGATGAAAATTCGGTTATGCTCTTTCGCTCCGACGGCTTGAGAGTTTTTTCGATTTTTCCGTCTTTAAACATATGCTTACCTCACGCAAAAAGAGTTGTATCCGTAAAGCCCGAAAATGCAAGTGAAAGAATGCCGACATAGATGAACATAACGGGTGTGCCTTTGAAAACGGCGGGAATTTCGCTGTTTTCCGCAAGACGGCGTGCACCGCGGTTAATAAGCGCCGCGGCAAGCACGAATGCTATACCCGAGCCGATGCCGGGGCCGATGCTGTCGGCAAATGAATAGGCGGCGGTATTGTTGATGAACGGTACGGCATAAACAAGAGTATTCAGCGCGGCTATGCCGAGAGTTCCCATTGTTTTCTTTGAAGCCCTGAAAACCGTCAGAGCAGCCAGCGCGGCGATTATATATACGCCTGCAAGCACAGCTCCGTATATTGCCGCTCTTGCGGCAAAGGTTATCTGAGCCGATGAAGTGAACATATCGGTGAGCTTGCATAAAACGCTTGTTGCCACCGAAAAGCCCGAAATCATCACGGCAAGCTTTGCAAATGTTCCGGGTTTTGAAGAGGCTCTTATTGCTTCGCTTGTTCCGAGACCGAAGCTCATAACCATATTCTGAACGAATACGGCATAAAGTGCTGTTATAAGGAGGTCATAGGCAATTTTCATCTGTTATCCTCCTCACTGCCGAAATCGAAAATATTATCAAGTGAATCAAAAAGCTCGTCATATTCGTCAAGGCGGATATCCGATTCCTTGGGTTCATTCCAGAATTCATCAAAAACATCAACCTCAACGGTTTCTTCATCGGGCTTCTGTCTGCGTCTGACGATGCTTTCACTCTCGGGGATAAATTCGGGATACCTGTAAGCCGTTATAACCTTGAGAAGTGCGGCAAGAAATCCGAGAATTATAAGTCCGCCGAACGGAGTGAGAGCGCTTTTGAAGGTCAGCGGCATTTTAACGGAGTAGCCTCCGATTGAGGAGCTTCCTATAAGCTCACGCAGAGCGCCGCAGACAAGCAGCACGGCGGACGAGCCGACCGCAACGGCACAGGCATCATAAAACGCCGAAGAAATCTTGTTTTTTACGGAAAACTGTTCGCAATGAACTGCGGTAACGGAGTTTACCGCAACAAGCGGAAGATATATTTTGGTGCTGAGTGAAATGTTGATAAGTGTCCTGGTTTCCGTGAACCAAAGAACGGGGCAGATGATGCCGATTCCGATAATGAGATACAGCGGCATTCTCAGCCAGCGCGGGAGCTTTTTCAGAATTGCACTTGCAATAACGCAGGTTATTATCGTTACAATGCTCACCGCCGCGGCAAGCATTAAGGCACTTTTGAGGTTGGCTGCCGCCGCAATAACCGGGCAGAGTCCGGCGCATTGCACAAGAACGGGATTATGGATAAGCGAACCCTTAACGATAATTTCCTTTGCACCGATGTTTTTATCACTCATTCATTGCAGCCCCCTTCTTCTCTGCGCGGATATAGTCAAGAAGCTGACCGAAAGCATCGGCAAGCAGAACGGCAAAGCATACGGGTTCTTCGTATGCGCCGGAAAGTCTCATAAGCATACAGATAAGTCCGCATAGTGCGCCGAATATTACTTTGAAACCGTCCTTTTTCGGCATTGAGGCAAAGTCGGTCAGGAAAAATACACCTGCAAACATCAGCGAGCCTGAGGAAAGCTCAAGAATAACGCTTGTGAGCCTTGATGCGTTTACCCTCGGAAACAGAAAAGCGAACAGAGCGCATACCGCAACAAAGCCGAGAGTTGAGAGCAGAGCTTTTTTTCTTTTCACAAAAAGATATGCACAGCAGGCGAGCATAACGAGAATACAGCCTGTTCCCATAGGGCCTGCGGCATTGCCGCATAATATATCAATGGTGTTGCTTGCGTTCAGATGAACGGAGCTGCCCTCCGCAAGAAGCGAGGCAACGGAGGAAGAACCGAGGAATTTTCCGTCCGCACCTGCGCCGTAAGTGAAAACCTGCTCCTTAAAGCAAACGCAGGCGAACGCAAATCCCGCCGCCGCAGGCACAAAAGGTGCTCTCAAGCCGCCGCCGAACGGAATTTTGATAACAAGAACGGCAAACGCCGAGGCGATAGCCGGAATATACAGAGGAATATCGGCGGGCATCATCATTGCGATTGCACCGCCGGTAAAAACGGCGGTTAATTCTTTAAAGCGGAATCTTTTTCTCAGAACGGCGCTTGCCGCGGCATCGCAGATAACCGCGCTCAGCACGGAAACGGCAGTAACATAAACCGCTTTTACGCCGTAATATATAACCGCCAGAATGAACGGAGCGGCGAGCATTATAAGATAATCGCCGAAAATCCGTGAGCTTTTGACGGGTCTGTTTTTAACGGAGCTTTCGTCCAAGGTGTTCATACTCCTTCCAATATTTATTCATTGCATCTCAAGCCGAAAAGTCATATCATATAATAAGGCGAGAAAAGGAGGCAATGAGATGAAAATAGAATCTCCCGCAGAGGATAAAATTATTGTTGAGCTTTCCGAAAAGGATATGCAGGAGCTTGATATTACATATGAAGAAATGGATTATTCGGCGCTTGAAACGCGCAGAGTAATCCGCTGTGTGCTTGATGCCGCAGGCAGAGCGCTCGGCAGAGAACTCGACCTGACGCGCAGAATGATGATTGAGGCAATGCCCGAATCGGGCGGAGGCTGCATTTTAAGCTTTACGATGCTTGAAAAGAGAAGCGTTTACCGTTTCGGCGCATCGGTGCTTAAAAAGCAAAGCGAATATCTTATCTGCGGATTTGATTCTGCGGCGGAGCTTATGGAATGCTTCAAAGCGTTTCCGTCCGTTTCGTCGTATCCGGAAAGCAGTCTTTATGAAAGCGGCGGAAGATACAGACTTCTGATGAAATACAGTGAAGAAGCGTCGGTTATGCGCCGCCATTTTGAGGAATACTGCCGTGAAATCTCATTTGAAAAGCGGGATTATGAGTTTACCCGTGAGCATTGGAAGCCGATAAGCGAAAATACGGCTGTTCAGTCGCTTGCAAAATTTTCCTGAGCAAGAGTGCGCAGAGAAGCGATTGTTGATGCGGCATCGGCAGATGAGAAAACTGCGCTTCCCGCAACAAAAACATTTGCTCCGGCGCGGGCGGCTTCCGAAACGGTTTCGGCTTTTATGCCGCCGTCAACCTGAATATCGGTATCAAGAGCTCTGCGGTTTATTTCCTTTCGCAGGGCTTTAACTTTAGGCATCATATCTGCCATAAAGGACTGACCGCCGAAGCCCGGCTCAACGGTCATAACGAGCGCCATTGAGAGCTTATCGAGATACGGGAAAATTTCTTCGGCAGGAGTGCAGGGCTTTATGCTCAGTCCCGCCTTGCAGCCGCAGGAAATTATTTTTTCGATTGTTTCTTCAACGGGTGAGGAGCTTTCAATATGGAATGTTATTATATCCGCTCCGGCTTTTGCAAAATCTTCAATGTATTTAAGAGGCTCATCAATCATAAGATGAACATCGAAAACGAGGTCTGTTTTGTTTCTGATTGCCTTGATAACGGGCGCACCGAATGAAATGTTAGATACAAATCTGCCGTCCATAACATCAAGATGCAGATATTCCGCACCCGCCTTTTCAATTCTGACGGCTTCCGCTCCTATGGCGGAAAAATCGCAGGCAAGCAGCGACGGAGAAATTTTAATCATTCATATCGTCCTTTCATTGAGGGATACAATTCTCCATTTTAATTATTATATTATATCAGTTTATTATATAAAGGTCAACACTTGAATTTTTAATTTTTAATTAAGTTTTTCTATCTCCTAACTAAAAACAGCCGTTTATGAATCACGGCTGTTTTCCAATATTCCATATATTTTTCCGAGATTATCAATGCTGAAATCTATTTTCGGGTCATCGGGGACGGGGGCGTTTGCGCGGTTATACCAGCAGCAGAGAATGCCGGCATTGTTGCCGCCCCTCATATCGCTTGTGAGAGAATCTCCGACTATGAGAAATTCATTCTTTTTGAAGTCTTCTGTTTTCGAGAAAACTTTATCAAAGAACTCCTTTGTCGGTTTCTCGAATCCTATTTCATCGGAAATGAAAATGCCGTCAAAAAGCTCTCCGAGACCCGATTTTTTCATCTTTATCGCCTGCGCCTCGGTTGTGCCGTTGGTAACGGCGTACTGCCTGATTTTTCCTTTTAGACTCTTTACTATCTCATAGGAATTGTCAAAAAAACAAATCGTGTCTCCGAGCCTTATCTGATATTCCGCATTGAGCGCGTCAATATCGGAAAATTCAATTCCCTCACGAGCGAAAAATTCAATAAATCTGCCCCTGCGAACCGTTGATTTGTCTATCTCTCCGGCTTCAAGCCTGCGCCAGTATTTTTTATTTATTTCCGAATATCTGCCTATCATTTCATCGGTTATTTCGCCTATTCCGAAAATTCCGAAGCAGCTTTTCAGAGCTTCCTTTTCAGCCGCAATAAAATCAAGCAGAGTTCCGTCAACATCCCAAAGTATGGCTTTTATCATAAAAATTCACCCCGTTATTTATTTATGATAACATAAAGTTTTTAGTTTATTATTCCAAATAAGAAAAATAAATCCGATTTATAATGGTATAATATGTCTATCTTTATGTAGGAGATGAAAGCTTTGAAAGAAGAAAACAGAAAATATGCCAAGGAAGCTTTTGAAATCATCAAACACGCTTCCGAAGTGGTGGGTTCCAGACTCCCCGGTTCAAAGGGAGAAAAGGAATATGCGGATTATATGGGCGATAAGCTCCGTGAAATCGGCATTGAACCGAAAAAAGAGGAATTTGCGGTTTCTCCGAGAGCTTCAATCGGCGGCATTCCCTATGCTGGCTGGGCAGGAATTATTCTCAGCGCACTTGTTTATGTTGCGCTCAGCATTTCATCGGTATGGTTCGGCATGGCTCTCGGCTCAATAGCCGTTATAATCTGGCTCGTTTTCAGCGTTTTCCTTTATAAAACCTGGTTTGATATGTTCTTTAAGCAGAAGATTTCTCAGAATGTTTACGGTGAGCTTCTTCCCGAAGACGGTAAATATGATTACACAATCATTCTTTCCGGTCACACCGATACAAGCTGGAACTGGAAGCATTCCGAGCACGCATACAAATACAGAAACAAGCCGGCTCTCGGTATGATTGCCACTTTCGGAAAAGTCGGTTTCGGCGCACTCTGCTTCTTCTTCCTTGCGGGTGTTTCGATTTTTATGGCAGCTCTCTATTGGGGACTTTATAATCAGGCTCCCTGGGCAACAACGGTTTATTATTCCGCTTCATTTGCAAAATTCCTGCTTGCGATGCACATTATTCCGATTATAACCGCTATCGGAAGCTGTTTCGTTATTATGTGGGCTGACCCCGACCCCGATAATGCTTCAAGAGGCGCAATGGATAACTCAAGCGGCTGCGCTCTGAGCTATGAGGTAATCAAATATTTCAAAGAAAATCCCGAAAAAATGCCGAAGAACTGCCGCATAATTGACTTTAACTGCGGTTCCGAGGAAGCGGGACTTCGCGGTTCAATAGCATTCACGCGTCAGCACAAGGGTGAAGCAATTCTTGAAAACGCATGGAATCTCAATATAGATTCCGTTGCCGATAAGGATTATTTTGAGGTTGTTATTAAAGACGATTGGCAGTTTACCCGTTTTGATACCGACCTTGAGAAGATGTTCAAGGATACATTCGACGAGCTCGGAATCGAAAGCAAAACGGGCGGCTGCATTCATAATCCCGTCGGCGGCTGCGACAGCACTCCGCTCACAAAGGCAGGCGTTAAGTCCGTTACATTTGCGGCTCAGAATCCCGTTCTTACATATTATTATCACACCTTCCGCGATACCGCAGACCGTTTTGACGAGGATACGGTCGGAACGGGCTTCGATGTTCTTCTCGGAGTTATTGACAAGATTGCGGCATTCCAGGAAGCCAACGGTTTCAACGGCCCGCAGAAATAATTTCAACTCGGTTTATCCGCTCCGTATCGGTTACGGGGCGGATTTTTTTTGATTTATACAATTTTACCGAAATGTATCAATTTATAAAATTTATAGTGACAATTACGGGATAATAATGTATAATAATCGCGTATTCAGATAAAGGGGGATACTTATGAAAAAAATATTATCATTATTTCTTGCGGTGCTTATGATTGCATCCTGCTCGGCTGCGGCATTTGCGGCTCAGAGCTTTTCGGGAACATACAGTGAAGACATCACTATTTTATCCGGTGCAGCCATTGCCGATGGTACGGTCTTTAACGGTAATGTCACAATCGCAGACGGTGCGGTAGTCAGCGGCGGTATATTCAACGGTGCCGTTATCAATAATTCATCGGGAAAATTTCTTGACAGCGGAATAACCGGAGGTACATTCAAAAACACCGTTACGAATAACGGCACAATAAGCGGCGGTACTTTTTCGGGAACGGTTACAAATATCAAAACCATTTCCGGCGGTGAATTCAAAAATACCGTTACAAATAACGGTACAATTTCGGGCGGTACTTTCAATAAGGCAGTAACGAATAAATCCGGTGCAACAATCAACAGCGGCACATTCAACGGAACCGTTACCAATGAAAACGGTGCAACGATTACATATTATCTTTATATTTATTATCCCGATTTTTACGGCGAAGTAATAAATGCAGGAACGATAAAGTACGGTAATTTTTATAACTGCGTTGTAAACAGCGGCACATTCTCGGCTTCAACGGCGGTTGTCAAAGAGGGCAGCGCTTACCGCGTTGTCGGCTCACCGGTAATCAAGAGCAAGCTTGTTATGTCGGGCAGCGGCACAACCTTTACAATCAGCAAGGGCAGCATTCTTACGATTGACGAGAACACCGAAATGGATATCAACTGCCCCGCCACAGTCAACGGAACAATTATTCTCAGCAAGGGTGCAAAGCTCGTTTCAAACGGCGGCTCGCTTGTTGACCCGTCCAACGGTAAGATAACCGTTCCTCTCGGTTCATCGTTCACCGGCACATCGGCTTCAAAGTTTTCTTATATCACATATAAGGAATATGAAATCAAAGTTGAAAGCAATGTTGATGCAAATCAGTATTCATTCACCGCTGCAAAATCTGCTTATAAAGGCTCAACCGTTTCGTATGTTTTCGACCTTGCCGGAACTTACAGCAACTGCCTTACCCTCAACAGCATTAAGGTTTATAAGGGCAGAAAGAATGACAGCAATATAATCAACGCTTCGGCAGACATTTCCGATAATTTCACGATGCCCGATGACAATGTTATCATTTATATTGACTGCATTGCAAATCACACCCCCGTTTCGGCACACGCCGATGCAAAATGTGAGCAGTCGGGATATGACAAAACTTATTGTCAGACCTGCCAGCATACATTGAGCTATACCGAAATTCCCGCAAAGGGTCATATATGGTCAGCCTGGAAATATGCCGACGAGGGAAGCAGGGTTCTGAAAACGAGAACCTGCTCGGAATGTCAGAAAACCGATAACGCATATATCGAAATCGTAAACGAAACCGCAGGAGTGAATCTTACGGCGGATTATAAATCCTCATTTGTTTTCCATGCCAATGCAAAAGCCGAAGCGGGCTATACCGTAACCTGGTATGTAACGCAGGGCGGCAAGACCGAGAAGAAAGGTACGGGAACGGAATTCAGAGTGGACGAGGCGGTTGACAGCTTCAAGGTCAGCGCCGTAATCACGGGAACGGCAATCGGTTCAAGCGAAACGCTGAACATAACCGTTAAGCACGGATTTTTCGATAAGTTCATCGCATTCTTCCGCGGATTATTCAAGAAACTTCCCGTATATATCGACAATGT
Source organism: Acutalibacteraceae bacterium (assembly GCA_045600535.1). Lineage (GTDB taxonomy): Bacteria > Bacillota > Clostridia > Oscillospirales > Acutalibacteraceae > CAG-177. Next base: position 132,899 of record JAZRYD010000018.1, read on the forward strand.
AAAGCAGTAAAATGCAAAACGGCGCAGCGGTTTTTCGCTGCGCCGAAATTTTTTATCGGATTATATTTTTTCATAATGTGACCAAGCACTGATGATTTTTACGGTTTTACTGTCCTCAAACACCTGATATACCAAGCGGTGCTTAATGTTAATTCTTCTTGAATATAAGCCCTCTAAATCTCCGACAAGCTTTTCATATGACGGCGGATTTTGAAACGGATTTTCCCTGAGAAGCTCTATAAGTGCTTTCGTTTTTTTATCAAGTCCGGCAGAGGTAAGGTTCGGGAAATCTTTAAGTGCGGATTTTGAAACGACAACGCGGTACATTTACCATTTCACCTCATCTATGTCGATACAGTCATCAATGCTTTCTTCTTTGCCGGCAAGTATTTTCGATTTTAATTCGCTGTCGGTACATAATTCGAGAGTGGCAAGTATGCCGTTGTATTCTTCTTCGGAAATGATTACGGCATTTCCGTCTTTTGTGGTTACATTGATAGTTTCATTATATTTGATTGTATTACTGAGAAGACCGAATAAATTCTGTCTCAGTGCTGTTGCATTGGTATTCAGCATAATAATCGCCTCCGTATATGTACATTATAGCGTACATTTTGAAACTTGTCAACAAATAATTATAAATACAGTATACTCATAATATTGCAGGTGATTCCGAATACTGCAAAAAAACGGTGCAGCGGTTTTTCGCTGCACCGAAATTTTTTATCGGATTATTTATACATCGGGCCGTAAGCGGCACAGGCACGGTAGTCCTGACCCTCTTTATCCATTCCGAAGTAGTTCCAGTTTGCAGGACGGAAGATTTTCTCTTCGGGAACATTGTGAAGAGAAACGGGGATACGGAGCATGGAGCAGAGAGTGATAACATCTGCACCGATGTGACCGTAGGTTGATGCGCCGTGGTTTGCACCCCAGTTATTCATCAGGTCATAAGCTGACTTGAATGCGCCCTTGCCGTTGCAGATGGGAGTGAACCATGTGCAGGGCCATGTGTAGTCTGTTCTCTTCCAGAGAGCATCTGTAACATCATCGGGAAGATTTACATAGTAGCCTTCGCAAATCTGAATGGTCGGGCCTACACCCTTAACATAGTTAAGACGAATCATTGTTGCGGGCATTTCGGCACGGGTAACAAAGCGTGAGGAGAATCCGCCGCCGCGGAAGTAACCCATATCGGAGGTGTTCCATGTGGTTGCCTTGAGCATCTTTTCGGTATCCTCGGGAGTAACGTCAAACCACTTCTTCATGCAGGGCTCGCCCTTTTCATTGCGGAGCTCGCCGCAGGCATCAAGGCAGGATGCGCCGGAGTTGATAAGGTGGATAAATCCGCCTGCTTCCTTGGCGTGACCTTCAATATCATAGCCGGTAACTCTCTTTACGGATTCCGCGCTCCAGTGTGTGCGAACATCGCAGAACATTGACGGCTGATTGGTGAGAAGGTTCTGGAAGAGCATTGAAATACCGTTGAGAACATCGTTTTCCGTTGCAAGAATGTAAGGCTCTCTGATGCCGTTCCAGTCGAATGAAGTGTTGAGAAGAGCTTCTGCGAAGTCTGCATTCGGCCAATGGTCTGTCCACTGACGCTGACCCTGGAAGCCTGCGGCAATTGCGTTGTGACCTGCCATCTCTTCTTCTCTGCCTACAGGGAGATTCTTGTTGCCGTTCATCAGGTCTTTGATGATGCACATCATCTTAACCGTAAACTCCCAATCTTTTTCCTTTTCTTCATCTGACTTTCTTACGAACTCGGGGTTCTTATCAAAGCCCTCGGGGCAGTTTTCTTTAGTCCACTTAAGAGCTCTCTTGAACTCTTCTTCATCATAGATGCCCTCTTCCATGCGGCGAAGAACTTCAACCTCGTCAACGGATTCAACACGAAGACCGAGATATTCTTCCATGAAATCGGGAATGATTGATGAACCTGCAATACCCATGCAGATTGAACCGATCTGAAGATATGATTTGCCTTTCATTGTTGCGGCTGCAACTGCGGCACGGGCAAAACGGAGAAGCTTTTCCTTAACATCATCGGTGATGTTTTCGGAGTCATCGGCTTCCTGAACCTCTCTGCCGTAAATGCCGAATGCGGGCAGACCCTTCTGTGCATGAGCGGCAAGAACGGAAGCGAGATAAACAGCACCGGGTCTTTCGGTTGCATTGAAGCCCCAAACACCCTTAATTGTCATGGGGTCCATATCCATTGTTTCCGAACCGTAGCACCAGCAGGGAGTAACGGAAAGAGTAATGGCAACGCCCTCTTTCTTGAACTGTTCGGCGCAGGCTGCTGCTTCTGCAACTCTGCCGATTGAGGTGTTTGAAATAACAACCTTAACGGGTTCGCCGTTTGAATAGCAAAGGTTTTCCTCAAAGAGTTTCTTTGCCGCCTTTGCCATACCCATTGTCTGGTCTTCGAGGGATTCTCTTACCTTAAGAGGTCCTCTTCTTGCATCAATGATGGGACGGATACCGATTACGGGGTATTCGCCCAGATATCTGTTTGCTGCCATATTAAATCATCCTTTCTGAAATGCTTATAAATTAAACGGTTTACCCGTTCTGTTAACTGTTTATGACTGCTTTGAAACGCTGATAAGCTTTTGCCCATTCTTCGGCGTTTGCGGGAGTGTATTCTTTGATATTTTCGCTTTCCGCAATAACCTTTCTTGCCTCGGCAACCGAATTTACACAGCCCTGAGCGAGAAGCTGAACCGCAATATTTCCGAGAACGGTGGCTTCAATCGGGCCGGCTTTAACGGGAACATTGCAGGAGGAGGCGGTCATTCCGCAGAGCAGACCGTCTTTAACTCCGCCGCCGATAACATGAATGCAGTTATAATCTTTGCCCGTACATTCCCTAAGATTATCAAATGTGAAGCGGTATTTCATTGCAAGGCTCTCATAGATGCAGCGCATGATTTCGCCGACGGTTTCGGGAACATACTGATTTGTTTTGCGGCAGTATTCACGAACTCTTTCCGGAATGTTGCCCATCGGAACAAATTCGGGAGCATCGGGGTCAATGAAGCACTTGAACGGCTCTGCTGCAAGCGCAAGCTTTTCAAGGTCGGCATATGAATAATCATTGCCGCTTCTGTTCCAATGACGGCGGCTTTCCTGAATGAGCCATAAGCCGATGATGTTTTTGAGGAAGCCTGTTTTTCCCTCACAGCCGCCCTCGTTGGTTATGTTCATTTCAAGCGAATTTTCATTTATAATAGGCTCGTCAAGCTCCGTGCCGAAAAGTGACCAGGTTCCGCTGCTGAGGAAAACAAAATTGTTTTCCTCGCTCGGAACGGCGGTGATTGCAGACTGAGTATCGTGACCGCAAACACTTATCAGAACCTCTTTTCCGGAAAGTCCGCATTCCTCACGGATTTCATTGCTGAGCTTGCGGATAACGCTTCCGGGCTGAGAAATTTCGCCCATTATTCTCTGCGGTATGCCGAGAGAATCGAATACCTCATTGCACCAATCGCCTGTCTTTATGTCAACAAGCTGAGAGGTGGTTGCAATTGAATATTCGGTTGCCTTTTTGCCCGTGAGCATATAGCCGAAAAGGTCTGGCATAAACAGCAGACTTTCCGCTTTTTCAAGAATATGCGGACGGTATTTTTTGAGCGAATAAAGCTGAAAAACGGTGTTCAGCTCCATAAACTGAATACCCGTGAGTCCGTAGAATTTTTCTTTCGGGATAAGATTAAATGAATCTTCAATCAGTCCCTTTGTTCTCAAATCACGGTAGTGAATCGGATTTTCAAGCAGTTTTCCTTCGCTGTCAAGCAGACCGAAGTCAACGCCCCAGGTGTCAATTCCGATGCTGTCAAATCCGCCCTCGGCGTTTGCCTTGATAATGCCCTGCTTTATTTCGTGGAAAAGACGCAGAACATCCCAATAAACAGTACCGTTTACCTTAACGGGGTCGTTTGAAAAACGGTGAACCTCTTTCAGAGAAATTTTTTTGCCGTCAAATTCTCCGAGAATGGCTCTGCCGCTTGAAGCGCCGAAGTCAATGGCAAGAACTCGTTTTGTCATTATTTTACAACACCCTTTTTAAGAATTACATTTGCATAAACGGCGGTTTCACCTGTTGCGACAACGCAGTAAGCCTTTTTCGCTCTTTCATAAAATGCGAAACGCTCAACAAGCTCGAATTTCTTATCGCCCTCGTTAGCCTTAACGGTTTCTTCATAGTCAGCCCAGATGGCGGGACGGCCGCCGTCACCGTTGTTATCCATAAGAGCAACGGGAGCGTCAACATAGGTGTCGAGCGGCATAAGCTTGAGAACGGCATCAAGAATTTCGTTCACTCCGTGACCGTCAAGACGAACAAGTCTCTGAGCGATTGAAGCGGCGGGGAAATTGCCGTCACCGATAACTATTTCATCGCCGTGACCCATTTCCATAAGGATTTTGAGAAGCTCGGGTGAGATTATCGGAGATATATTTTTAAGCATAGGAACAACTCCTTATATTATAATTTTATCCATTATACACCTTTATTTTTGTTTTGAAAAGCCTTTTAATGAAAATTAAGACAGTTTTTTGCTTATGCAGTTGCTTAATTTTTCAAAATCCTCCATTGTAAAGCTTTCGGCTCTCACGTTTTCCGAAAATCCGCATTCCGTGAGTGCGGCGCAAACGGTTTCCTTGGATATTCCCGTTCCTGCGCTGATTGAATTTGAAGCGGTTTTTCTTCTCTGACCGAATGCGGCATTGATTATTCTGAAAAACAGCTTTTCATCGTCAACCTTAACCGGAGGAGCTTTGCGGATATCCATTCTGATAACACAACTGTCAACCTTGGGCGACGGCATAAATGAGCCTGCCGAAACATCGAAGAGCTTTTTTGCCTTTGAATAATAGTCAACCGCAGCCGTCACCGCTCCGGCAAGTCTGCTTCCCACCTCGGCGCAGAGGCGCTGACCTGCTTCCTTTTGAACCATAACTGTTATCGCTTCAAGCGGCAGATTGCTTTCAAGCAGCGTCATTATAACGGGAGATGTTATATAATAGGGCAGATTGGCGCAGACATAAACGGGCATATCGGGAAACTTTTCCGCAATCAGCGCTTTAAGGTCGGTTTTCATAACGTCCTGATTTATTATTTCGATATTGTCAAAATCGGCAAGAGTTTCGGCAAGTATCGGCAGAAGCTTCGTATCAAGCTCAATGCAGACAACTTTTTTGGCTCTTTTTGCAAGCTCGGCTGTCAGCACGCCTATGCCTGCACCGATTTCGATAACTCCGCTGTTTTCGTCAATTCCGCTTTCATCAGCCATGCGCGGACAGATTCCGGGATTTATTATAAAATTCTGTCCCAGAGCCTTTGAAAATTTAAAGCCGTGCTTTGAAAGAATTTTTTCCACGGTTGAAATATCGGTAAGATTGAGCATTTTGTCCGTTCCTTTCCGTTTTTTTCAAAAGATACAAAAAAATGTTGTTTTAATATTAAAATATTGTTAACAAATCGGTTGATTTTTGCCGAAATATCCTTATAATATACATTAGAATATTATGTAACCTCGGAGGGTATGCCATGTCAATTCTCGTAACAGGCGGTGCGGGCTTTATCGGCTCTCATACCTGCGTTGAGCTTCTTAACGCCGGATATGATACCATTATACTCGATAATCTCTGCAACAGCAAGAGCGAAAGCATAAATCGTGTAAAAGAAATTACGGGTAAGGATATAAAATTTTATAACTGCGATATAAGAAACCGCGGCGGACTCGATAAAATTTTTGCCGAAAACAGTATTGAAGCCGTTATTCATTTTGCCGGTCTTAAAAGTGTTTCCGAAAGTACGGAAAAGCCGCTTGAATATTACGACAATAATATCGGCGGAACGGTTACTCTCTGCGAAGCAATGGAGGCGGCAGGGTGCAGAAAAATGGTTTTCAGCTCATCGGCAACCGTTTACGGAAGCGAGAATACTTCTCCGCTCAGAGAGGATATGCCCGAGGGCAAAACAACAAATCCTTACGGCACAACGAAACTATATATTGAAAAAATACTCAGGGATTTATATGCTTCCGATAACAGATGGAGCATATGCCTGCTCAGATACTTCAATCCCATCGGTGCACACAAGAGCGGAAGAATAGGTGAGGACCCGAGGGGCATACCGAATAACCTTGTACCCTATGTTGCTCAGGTTGCGGTGGGCAAGCTTGAGCATCTGAATGTTTGCGGAAACGATTATCCCACGCCGGACGGAACGGGAGTGCGTGACTATATCCATGTTGTTGACCTTGCACTCGGTCACATTAAAGCGGTTGAAAAGGTGCTTAAGGGTACGGGCTGCGATACATACAATCTCGGAACAGGCAAGGGATACAGCGTTCTTGATGTTGTTAAAGCGTTTGAAAAGGCAAGCGGCAGAGAGATAAAATATGTTATCGCTCCGCGCAGAGCCGGAGACATTGCGGTTTGTTATTCCGACCCCTCAAAGGCAAAGTCCGAGCTTAACTGGGAAGCCAAAAGAGGACTTGACGAAATGTGCGAGGACAGCTGGCGCTGGCAGTCGCAGAACCCGAACGGATTTTGATATGAAGAATTATATTTGGGATTTTGACGGTATGCTTTTTGACAGTTATCCTCATATCACCGCCGCATTTTGTAAAATGATGAGAGAGCGCGGCAGAGAGGTTGATTATGCCGAAGCCAAGGCGCTTTTTGAGATAACCTATTCTCATGCCTATAATTTTTACGGCGCGGGCGAAGAGGAAAGAAAAAAGCATAGTGAATATGAACACGATTATGAGCTTGAGCCGAAAGTTGTTCCGTTTCCGAACACGGCTGAAACGATAAAAGCGCTTTATGAGCGCGGGTGCAGACATTTTCTCTATACTCACAGAGGAAACGAAACATCGCAGTATTATCTGAAAAAATACGGAATATACAAATATTTTGACGGCTTTGTTGATTCCTCAATGAAATTTCCGCTCAAGCCGGCTCCCGACGCAGTTGAATGGATATGCGCCGAATACGGGCTGGATAAATCGGAAACGGTAATGATAGGTGACAGAGAAATTGACGTTCTTTCCGGCAAAAACGCCGGAGTTTACGGCTGCCTTTTTACGATAAAACAGAATATTGATACAGCCGCCGACTTTGTGGTTCACAATATCGGCGAGATAAAGGAGATATAATATGAGAGCGGTTATAACGGTTATAGGAAAAGATATGGTCGGCATACTTGCAAAGGTATCGGCAGAATGCGCAGAGCACAATATCAATGTGCTTGAGGTAACTCAGTCCATTCTTCAGGATATGTTTGCAATGATAATGATGGTTGATATTTCAAAAAGCGATATTGAATTTACCGAATTTGCTGATATGCTCAACAAAATCGGCAGGGATATGAACCTTTCAATCCACGCCATGCACGAGGATATTTTCAACGCCATGCACACAATCTGAGGTATTTATTATGCTTAATTCAAAAGATATTCTTGAAACCATAACCATGATTCAGGACGAACATCTTGATGTGCGTACCATAACCATGGGAATTTCACTTCTTGACTGCTGCCACAGCAATATTGATACGATGTGCGGCAAGGTTTACGATAAAATCACGCGCTATGCAAAAGACCTTGTTAAAACAGGTGAGCAGATAGAAAAGGAATACGGTATTCCGATTATAAACAAAAGAATTTCCGTAACTCCCGCGGCGATGATACTTGCTTCCTGCGATAATAAAGATGCCGTGAAGCTTGCAAAAACGCTTGAAAAAGCAGCCTGCACCTGCGGAGTCAATTTCCTCGGCGGATTTTCGGCTCTTGTTCAGAAGGGCTTCGGTCCCGGGGACAGAGAGCTTATCGAGGCTATTCCCGAGGCTCTGAGCGTAACCGACCACATATGTTCATCGGTAAACATAGGTTCAACCAAAACCGGAATAAATATGGACGCCGTTGCGCTGATGGGCAAGGCGGTTCGCAGAAGTGCGGAGCTTACCGCAGACAGAGACTGCATAGGCCCTGCAAAGCTGGTCGTTTTCTGCAATGCTCCCGAGGATAACCCGTTTATGGCGGGCGCATTCCACGGAGCGGGAGAACCCGACAGCGTTATCAATGTCGGTGTTTCCGGCCCGGGCGTTGTCCGTGCGGCTCTTGCAAAGGCAGGGGACTGCGATTTGACCGCCGTTGCGGATTTGATAAAGAAAACCGCGTTCAAGATAACCCGTATGGGTCAGCTTGTTGCAAGTGAGGCATCAAGCAGGCTGAATGTTCCGTTCGGAATAGTTGACCTTTCACTTGCTCCCACTCCGGCAATCGGTGACTCGGTTGCGCATATCCTTGAAGAAATGGGACTCGAATGCTGCGGCTGTCACGGCACTACCGCCGCTCTCGCCCTGCTCAACGATGCGGTTAAAAAAGGCGGAGTTATGGCATCGTCTCATGTCGGAGGACTTTCGGGCGCATTCATTCCCGTCACCGAGGACGCAGGTATGATAGATGCCGCAAGATGCGGTGCGCTGAGCATAACCAAGCTTGAAGCGATGACCGCCGTCTGCTCTGTAGGCCTTGATATGATAAACATTCCCGGGGATACTCCCGCAGAGGTGATTTCCGCGATTATCGCAGATGAAGCCGCAATCGGTATGGTTAATTCAAAGACTACGGCGGTAAGAGTTATTCCCGCAATCGGCAAAAAGGTCGGCGATGAGCTGAGCTTCGGCGGACTTCTCGGCAGCGGTCCGGTTATGCCGGTTTCAACCTATTCACCCGCAAAATTCATTTCAAGGGGCGGCAGAATACCCGCTCCCATGCAGAGCCTTAAAAACTAAATAACAAAAATTACGGGAGAAAATAAATATGAACATTCTCAGCAGTTTAAAATGTGTGAAGTGTCTCACTTCAATCTTCCTCTGCATTGCTTCGCTTTTTACATCTCTGTTCGTTGATACTGCCATACCGCACGGCAAGGAGCTTGATATGACAAAGCTTGAGCTTACCTGGTCTGATGAATTTGACGGGAATTCGCTTAATTTCGATAAGTGGGACGGTCACTATTTTCAGCACGGTCAAACTATAATGCGCCGCGGCAGCTATTGGAATACCGACCTTGCAACGGTACAAAAAGATGAGGGCACCGACGGCTGCCTTCACATTGCAACGAAATATTATCCGGACGGACTTAACGGAAACGGTAAGCCCGGCTGGTACACCTGCGGAATAGATACAAGCCGCTGCGTTATGCAGTCAAACGGATATTTTGAATGCCGCTGCATTCTTCCGAAGGGCGAGGGTCAGTGGGCTGCATTCTGGCTTATGTCAAATAATATGGGCAATTCCGAATATTTCGATATGAACGGTGCTATGGGTGCGGAGATAGATATTTTCGAGTCCGCAAACTATCACAAGAAAACGAAGTTTGAGAGAAATTCCGTTTCAAGCAATATTCATATTGACGGCTACGGTGAAAACCACAAGATGAAAGGTATGGGTAATTTTGCAATCACCGCAAATAACCCGTATGAAGAGTTCAACACCTACGGACTTGAATGGAATCAGAATGAATACATTTTCTATATAAACGGTGTTGAAACGGGAAGAACCGAGTTCGGCGTTTCGCATTTCCCCGAATGGCCGATACTTTCCGTTGAGGTCGGCGGAGAAAACGGTGTTCCCGATGACAGCTGGGCAGGAGAGTCAATCGAAAAGCATTCGGACGAGCTGACCGATTTTGTAGTTGATTATGTCAGAATGTACCGCTTTAAATAATTAAAGGTATAATAATATGAGTATAATTGAATTGGTTATTCTTGCGGCGGGGCTTTCCATGGACGCCTTTGCGGTTTCAATCTGCAAGGGACTCGCCGTAAAAAAAGCCGGCATAAAGGAAATGGTGTGTGCGGGACTTTGGTTCGGCGGATTTCAGGCACTTATGCCGACTGTCGGCTATCTGCTCGGAACATCATTTGAAAAATATATAGTGAATATCGACCATTGGGTGGCGTTCGGTCTGCTCGGAATTATCGGAGCGAATATGATAAGAGAAGCATTCTCAAAGGACGAGGACGAACCGCAGGGCTCAACCATGGGCTTTAAGGAAATGCTTCTTATGGCAATTGCCACAAGCATTGATGCTCTTGCCGTCGGCGTAACCTTTGCTCTGCTTCCCGATGTCAATATAGCCGCCGCCGTTTCACTTATCGGCGTTATAACATTTGCTTTTTCCGCCTGCGGAATTAAAATCGGAAATATATTCGGAACGAAATTCAAATCGAAAGCCGAATTTGCGGGCGGCGCGATACTTATTCTGATAGGTTTGAAAATTTTACTTGAACACCTCGGCATATTATGATATAATTAAAAAAATAACCATCAAATTACGGAGGTTAAAATATGAATATAGCACTTTGTCTGGCAATTGTACTTTATCTCGGAATGATGCTTTATGTGGGCTTCGCCACATCAAAGAAGAACAAGACCACCGATGATTTCTATCTCGGCGGCAGAAAGCTCGGCCCGCTTGTTACGGCCATGAGTGCCGAAGCTTCGGATATGAGCGGCTGGCTTCTTATGGGCCTTCCCGGCGTTTGCCTTATGGGCGGTCTTGCAGAGGCTTCCTGGACTGCAATCGGTCTTGCGGTGGGTACATATATCAACTGGCTTATTGTTGCGAAAAAGCTTCGTCTTTATTCCGAAAAGCTCGGTGCGGTAACAGTTCCCGAATTTTTCTCAAAGAGATTCGGTGATAAAGGCAATGTTCTTTCGCTTATTGCCGCAATCATAATCATCATCTTTTTCGTTCCTTATACCGCTTCCGGCTTTGCTGCCTGCGGAAAGCTTTTCTCCTCCATTTTCCCGGGACTTGATTATGTTACCGCTATGATAATTTCTGCGGCTGTTATCGTTATTTACTGCACACTCGGCGGTTTCCTTGCCGCTTCAACAACCGACTTTATTCAGTCAATCGTTATGACTGTTTCGCTTGTTGTTGTTCTCTGGCTCAGCTCCGGCTTTGCAGGCGGATTTGATACCGCTCTCAACAATGCCGCAGGCATGGACGGTTTCCTCAATCTCTTTAAGGGCTTTGATGTTGCCGCGGGCAAAACCGGTTCTTACGGCGCACTTCCCGTTGCTTCAACAATGGCATGGGGCCTCGGCTATTTCGGAATGCCTCATATTCTTCTCCGCTTTATGGCGATTGAAAGCCCCGAGAAGCTCAAAACCTCAAGAAGAGTTGCTTCAATTTGGGTTGTTATCTCAATGGCTGTTGCCGTTCTCATCGGTCTTGTAGGCTACAGCGTTATGAAAGCCGGCATCGTAGGACCTTATGAATCTGCAACCGCTGCCGAAACAATAATCGTTGATATCAGCGCTTATATTTCAAAAATGGGCTATATCCCCGCATTTGCGGCAGGTATATTCCTTTCGGGTATCCTTGCTTCAACGATGTCCACCGCCGATTCTCAGCTTATCGCTGCTTCTTCATCGGTTACGAAGGATATAATCGCAAACTTCTTCCATGCAAAGATTTCCGATAAAAAGCTTATGCTCATCGCAAGAATTTCCGTTATCGTTATTTCAATCATCGGCGTTGTTCTTGCTCTTGACTCGGATTCATCTGTTTTCCGTATCGTTTCATTTGCATGGGCAGGCTTCGGCGCAGCATTCGGCCCCGTTGTTCTTCTCGGACTCTTCTGGAAGCGTTCAACAAAATGGGGTGCGCTTGCAGGAATGATTTCGGGCGCGGCAATGATATTCTTCTGGAAGTTCGGCGTAAGAGTATGGTACGCAGGTACGGTTCTTGACTTCTATGAGCTTCTTCCCGCATTCATTCTCGGACTTGTTGTAATGGTTGTTGTTTCGCTTCTTACCAAGAAGCCCGACGCCGAGGTTGAAAAAGTATTTGACGAAGTTAAAAATTCTTCAAAAGCATAAAAACATAAGGGCTTGTGATAAAACAGTCACAAGCCCGTTTAAGTTATAAATTTGGTTAGGAAGTGATAATATGGCGAGAGGAAACGGAGCTCCTGCTCCGGCATTTGAGGAAAAGAAAAAGCTTTCTCTCAAGGAAAGCTCTGTTCTGATGAAGAGGTTTTTTCCTTATCTGAAAAAACATATTCCGACTCTGCTTATGGTTCTGCTCTGCACGGCGGCTTCTGCGGCAATAGACATAGCTCTGCCGCTGATAGTGCGTGAAATAACGGATACAGCGACCTCGGATATAAAAGCGCTCACGCTTTCCAGAATTTTTTCAATCTGCATTTTCTATATTATTCTGCGCGGAATAAACAGCATTGCCGAATACAGCAAGGCATATTACGGTCACGCAATGGGCGTTAAGATTGAAAACAAAATGCGTGAGGATATGTTTGACCATTTGCAGACACTCTCATTTTCGTTTTTCGATAACACCAAGGTCGGTCAGCTTATGAGCCGTATGACTTCCGACTTATTCGATGTTGCCGAGTGGGCACACCATTTCCCCGAAATGATATTCAGCACGGTGGTTAAATTCATTGCAAGCTTCTGGATATTCACAACTATGGACTGGCGAATTGCCGTCAGCGTGCTGATAATGATGCCGTTTATGGTAATATTCACCAAAACCAGCAGAACCAAAATGCGCGATACATTCAGAAAGAGCCGCCATCAGGTCGGTGAAATCAATGCAAAGCTTGAGGATTCGCTTTTAGGTGTCAAGGTTGTGCGTTCATTCACCAATGAAAATACCGAAAAAAGAAAATTCATTGACGGCTGCCGTGAATATGTTGACATAAAAAAGCTCAGCTATAAATATATGGCTTCGTTCCATTCAACCGTAACCCTCATTGACGGTATAATGTATATCGTTATGGTTGCCGTCGGCGCTTACTTTATGTCCGAGGGCAGAACCTCCCCGGGTGACTTTGCGGCGAGCCTGCTTCTTGTTTCAACCCTGCTCAGCTCCGTTCGTTCAATCGTTGATTTCAGCGAGCAGTTCAGCAGAGGAATAACAGGAATTGAGCGTTTTGCCGGAATTATGGACGAAGTGCCCGAAATCAGGGACAGCGAAAATGCCGTTGAGGTCGGCAAGGTTGACGGAATTATCGAGCTTAAAAATGTAACATTCAAATATTCCGAAGAAGGCAGAACCATTCTTGATAATATCAGCCTTAAAATCAATAAGGGTGAGAATATAGCACTTGTCGGCCCGAGCGGCGGCGGCAAAACGACGCTCTGCAATCTGATTCCGAGATTCTATGAGCCGCTCAGCGGTGAAATCCTGCTTGACGGAATGAATATAAAGGATATAACCCTTAAATCCCTGCGCCGCAATATCGGCGTTGTTGCTCAGGACGTTTATCTTTTCTCGGGTACTGTTTTTGAGAATATCATTTACGGCAAGCCCGATGCAACAATGGACGAGGTTATCGAAGCCGCAAAGCAGGCGGGTGCGCATGAATTTATCACCGAGCTTGAAAACGGGTATGATACCTATGTCGGCGAAAGAGGAGTCAAACTCTCGGGCGGTCAGAAGCAGAGAATTTCAATTGCCCGTGTATTCCTTAAGAATCCGTCGGTGCTTCTGCTTGACGAAGCAACCTCGGCACTTGATAACGAAAGCGAAAAGCTTGTTCAGGAATCTCTTGAACGCCTTGCAAAGGGCAGAACCACTCTCACGATTGCTCACCGTCTGACGACGATAAAGAACGCCGATGAAATCATCGTTCTGACCCGTGACGGAATCGCCGAGCGCGGCTCACACGGCGAGCTTATGCAAAAAGACGGACTTTATAATCATATGTACAGTATGTATGCAATCATATAAAATTCCGAATTTGAAAACGGCTTGTGAAAAAATCACAAGCCGTTTTTAATCAGTCATTAATCTCGGGAATAAATACATTGTGAACTGCCGCAACTGCCTTATCCGCATCGGCAATATCAATGAGAACGGAAATCTTGATTTCGCTGGTGGAAATCATCTGAATATTTATATCGTTTTCAAAGAGTGCTTCAAACATCTTTGCCGCAACTCCCGGGTGAGACTCCATGCCTGCACCGACAACGGAAATTTTTGAAACCGCGGTATCGCATACTATTTCAAGACCCGAAAGCAGGTCAAGAGATTTGAGAACCTCAATGGCGTTATCCGCATTGGATTTTGATGTTGTGAACGCTATATCCTTTGTATCCCCTCTGCCGACGGACTGGAGAATGATATCAACATTTATATTCTTTGCGGCAAGCTTACCGAATATTTTATAAGCAATCCCGGGAACATTGGGAACACCGATAATCGAAATTCTTGCAACATCGGAATCCTTTGTTACGCCTCTTATGAGCATTTTTTCCATGGTAGTAACCTCCTTAACGATTGTGCCCGGAGCCCTTACAAGGCTTGAAAGCACTTCAACGGTAACATTATATTTTTTAGCCATTTCAACCGAACGGTTGTTGAGAACCTGTGCGCCGAGAGTTGCAAGCTCAAGCATTTCATCATATGTTATCTCGCTGAGCTTCTTTGCACTCTTGACCTTGCGCGGGTCTGCGGTGTAAACGCCCTCAACATCGGTGAAAATCTGACAGCGGTCAGCGTGCATCGAAGCGGCTATGGCAACGGCGCTGGTGTCCGAACCGCCTCTGCCGAGAGTTGTTATATCGCCGTATTTGTTCAGGCCCTGGAAGCCCGCAACAATAACGATATTCTTCTTTGAAATTTCTTCTTTGATTCTCTCTGCGGTAACCTTTTTGATTCTTGCGCTGCCGTAAGCCGAATTTGTTGCAAATCCCGCCTGCCAGCCGAGAAGAGAACATACGGGATAGCCGAGCTTTTCAATTCCCATTGCAAGCAGAGCTATTGAAATCTGCTCTCCTGCGGAAAGAAGCATATCCATTTCTCTTTTTGAAGCCTTGGAATTTATTTCCTGTGCTTTTTCGATAAGGTCGTCCGTTGTGTCACCCTGGGCGGAAACCACAACCACAACATCGTTGCCCTCTTTGTAGGTGTCCGTAACGATTTTCGCAACGTTCATAACCCTTTCGGCATTGGCAACAGAGCTGCCGCCGAATTTCTGTACTATAAGTGCCATAATAACCTCCCGATAGGAATCAATAATCCGTAATTCTGATAACAGAAGCTGCCTGCACCGCGCTCAGAGCTTCAAGCTTTTCTTTAAGCTCTTTTTCGGAGATAACCGGCGTTGTTATTGCGATTTCTCCGTCCGGTGCATCGGAGCGGCTGAGAACCTCAATCTCTCCGAAAGCTTCTTTAATTTCCGATGCCGCCTTTTCGGCATTATCGGCGGTGAATCTTACATAAAATGCGGAAGTGTTTTCAAGATAATCCGCAACATAATCCGCTTCTCCGTCCTCCCAGCCGAAGAGCTTTCTCTGCTCCGCGTGCTGAGCGCAGTCGATAACATCGGCAACAACGGCACTTGCCGTGGGCAGCTTTCCGGCGCCTCTGCCGTAAAATACAACATCTCCGACGGCGTTTCCTCTGACGAGTACCGCATTGAAAACATCGTCAACCGAAGCAAGCTGACTGCCGTTACGAATGAAAACGGGTGAAACCATAACCGAAACTTTTCCGCTGTCAAGCATTTTTGTTCTGCCCACAAGCTTGATAACTCCGCCCCATGAACGGGCATATTCAACATCGGCAAGCGTAATTTTTCTGATTCCCTCGGTGTAAACCGCATCGGGATAAACATGCTTTCCGAAGCTGAGAGCGGCAAGAATGCAGATTTTTCTGCAAGCATCAATCCCGTCAACATCGGCGGACGGGTCACGCTCCGCATAACCGTTCTGCTGAGCAAGGAGGAGAGCTTCCTCAAAGGTCATACCCTCATTTATCATTTTAGTCAGAATGAAGTTTGTTGTTCCGTTGAGAATGCCTGCAACCTCTGTTATTTCATTTGCGGCAAGGCATTGGCTGATAGGTCTGATTATGGGAATACCGCCGCCGACGCTTGCTTCAAACAGGAAGTTGACATTATTTTCTTCGGCGGTTTTCAGAAGCTCAAAGCCCTTGACCGCAACAAGCTCTTTATTTGAAGTAACAACGCTCTTGCCTTTTTTGAGGCAGGCGAGAACGAAATCATAAGCGGGGTGAACTCCGCCCATGGTTTCAACAACTATCTTAACACCGTCATCATCGAGTATTTTCCGGAAATCCGAAATAACAAGATGTTCAAACGGGTCGCCGGGGAAAGTACGCAGGTCAAGAATATATTTGAGCTCAAGCTCGTCCTGCATACTGTTTTTTACTATTTTTTTATGATTTTTTTCAAGAAGCGCCGCAACGCCTGAGCCTACCACTCCGTAGCCCATTATCGCAACATACATTTTTATCGTTCCTTTATTTGCAGTATATTGTAATATATTATCACATATTTCGGAAATAATAAAGAGTATTTGAAAAAAATATTAAATTTTTTTATATTTTTTTGACTTTCGTTGCGTTTTTTTCAGAATAGGAGTACAATATCAGTATTAAACGGAGGTGTATATTTTGAACATTGCCGAAAAAAGACGGAATACTCTTATTAACTGTATATATTTTGTTGTCATAGCCGCAATATATTATCTGTCCATAAAATATGCTTTCTGGACTCTTGCACCGTTTGTAATCGCTATTATTATTGCTATGGCGCTCCAGAGACCGATAAGATTTATCTCAAAGAAAACCAAGATAAAAAAGAGCATACTCGGAGCGGTTGCGGTTCTGCTGATAATCGCACTCATTCTCAGCGTGCTTGTTTTTGTCGGTTACCGAATAGGCTCCGAATTTCGCGGCTTCGGAGAATTTATCGTTCACAAGTTCAGCGACCTGCCCAATTCAATCGTTTCGGCTGAAAGCTGGATATTGAACAGAATAAAATTCCTGCCGGACGGGCTTGAAAAAACCGCAACAGAAGCAATAACCGAATTTTCCGATAAGCTGCTGCTTGCGGCTCAGAACGAGGGTTCTGTTTCGGGCATGGGAAGTGCAATCACAAATTCGGTTGACTTTTCGTTCCTTGCAACGCCTCTGGGTGGAATATGGTCAACCGCAAAGCAGATTCCGTCGGTGCTTGTTGCAACCCTTATCGGAATTATCGCCTGCTTCTTCATCACCTGCGATTATGACGGATATGTCTCAAAGCTTAAGGGTATGCTTACTCCCGCTCATGTTCAGACTCTTTCAAAAACCAAAAGCCTGCTTACCGATATAATCGGAAAAATGCTTAAATCTTACATTACAATAATGTTTATAACATTCTGCGAGCTTTCAATCGGTCTTAACATTATGAAAATGGCAGGCGTCTATAAAGGCGGATATATTCTTGTAATCTCAATCGGAACTGCTATACTTGACATTCTCCCCGTTTTCGGAACGGGTGCGGTTGTTTTGCCGTGGATGGCGATTGAATTTATCAAAGGAAACGCGGGAATGGGTATCGGCTTGTTGATACTCTATATTATGATAACCGTTATCCGTCAGATAATGGAGCCGAGACTCGTTGCGATGAATGTAGGCGTTCCTCCTCTTGTTACCCTTGCCGGAATGTATCTCGGACTTCAGCTTTTCGGCGCAATCGGAATTATCATTCTTCCCGTTACATTTGTGCTTATCAAGGCGCTCAATGCCGAGGGCATTATACATCTTTGGAGCGGCAAGGACGAAAAATCCGAAGCAGGCGGAAAATAATTTTGTAAGCTTTAAACGAAAAAACATATTTATGTTTATTCAAATTGACGGTTTTAAAGTGAATTGCACTAAAAGTCCGCGATTTTATGG
>JAZRYD010000019.1:0-17973 GCA_045600535.1 Acutalibacteraceae bacterium
TGCCGCACGATATTCCGGCAATAAAACAGTTGAGCTGAAAACGAGCGAATTAACAATAACGGGATTTAGCTCATCAACTGCCGGAACCAAAACGGTTACCGTTGATTATCTCGGAAAAAAGGCAACATTTACCGTTACGGTAAAGGACGGCTCCGGCAGCGGTCAGGATATTCCCGGCGGCGAAGCTCCGGTGTACAACATCAAAACGCTCGGCACAAAGGGCGGAGTTAAATATAATCAGGCGATTACTCTGAATGTTAACCTTGCCGGTCTTCCGTCAGGCTGCAGAGTTACGATTGACGGAGAAGATGTCACAATTATCAATAACACGCTTGTCTATAAATCATTAGGCAGACTTACCGCCGATAAAACATTCACATTAAAGGTGCTTTACGGAAATCAGGAGATTGACAGCGAAACCGGAACGATAACCGTTCCTCACGGCTTCTTTGATAAATTCATTGCTTTCTTTGCAAAGCTGTTCCAGGGCGACAAATACGCCGCAGCGGTAACATTTTAAATGGCTGTGTGATTTGAACAGCGGAGGAAAAAATATGTTGCTGAAAGTATGCACGGCTTGCGGTTACCGGAATAACGAAAAAGCGAAATTCTGCTCACAATGCGGTACATCGCTGAAGGAAATTCAGGCTGAGGAAGTGGAGGTCGTCTCTGAACCGGCAGCTTCACCGCCGGTGGGCTTTGCCGTGCCGATTGGCTATGCTGCGCCGGTCCGGCAAAGTAATCAGCCGAAGATGGGCAAGATGTCACCCGTGGACGATACTCTGACGATGCTTGCCGAATACTGCAATAAAACCGTTGCAACAGTCGGCGGTGACGGCTATACGGAATGGGTCCTGAATCGCTGCGCGAACGGTACATTGCAATTGGATTATTACCGCAATTATGTCGGTTATGAAGAGGAAATTCATCACAGTTATCCCGCCCCTGATGATACATGGGACAGAATAACCCAAATCAAAGAGCAGTACTTGACCGGGAATGCTTCCGGAATCAGACTGCCGGGAATGTGCGGAGGCTATTCGCTGGTGAAAATCCGTGAAGGTGATTCGACTGTCTGCCTGACCACCGGAAATATGACTGCGGAAGAAAACACGGCATTTCTGATAATCAAGCAAATTCTGACCGGCATTCCGTCTGATAAAACATAAAAAATTCAGCCACGGTTTATTTCGTGGCTGAATTTTTATCAGCGGTAAAGCAAAGCCGATATATTTCATCGGGTCTTTTGGTTTGAAAGTGCTTCGGTTACTCCTTCGAATTGCGCCGTTGAATCAATGAGTTCGGTAAGGCGGGATTCTGCTTTGTCTTCGATTTCGGCACAATGCTTATTCAATGTGCCGCTGAGAAAAAAATAAGTACGGAATGTTCTCGCGGAGATATTTAAGCTCATTCTGACGTACTTGCAGGGCGGAAAAATTTTATGCCCGATTTTTTGCCTTTTTTCCGAAAGGCATTTACAATCCTGTTGGTTTTTGATAAAATAATCATATAAATAATAAAGTGAGGTATAAATTATGGGCACGATAATCGGTATCGGCGGCGGTTTTGACGGTGAATACGGCTGGCAGCTTGCCGAGAAAATAATTGCAAAAACAGGAAAGAAGAATCCCAATTATCTTTTGATTCCCACCACGGGTTATGATTTTTCCTCTGCGGAAATTTCAATATACAGCAAAATGGGCTGTGACTGTGAAATTCTTTACTTAACACACGGTTACATTACCGAGGAATTTGTTGCGGAAAAAATCAGGAGAGCCGATATAATCAATGTCCCCGGCGGCAATCTTAAATTCTGTATGGATTACTGGTTCAAGACCTGTGCGGTAAAATATCTTAAAGAAGCATACGAGAACGGAAAGATTCTTTTCGGCGGTTCATCGGGCAGTATGTGCTGGTTCAGGCAGGGCTTTGATGACTGTGCACCCAACGGCGAATTTATGTTTGTTGACGGCTGTGATATTATTCCGTATAACAATGTTCCCCACTATGAGGGCGCATTCTGGAATTCTTTTAATGATTATGCCGATAAAACACCTTTGTCAACCATAGCCTGTGAAAATGATACTGCAATAGTTTATGAGGACGGCAAATATTCGCTGCTTATTTCCGGCAAAAGACCCGATGCAAGAGTGTGGTTTTTTGATGCGGCAGACGGTTATAAGCGTTACGACCTGACCGCTCACCCGGAGATACTGGAAAGACTTTAAACGAAAAGATTGCTGTGGCTTTTATGCTCAGCAAAGGTGTTCAGGCACCGTCTCCTTCGGCGTATTTTTTATAATAAAGTAATGTCGTGTAATCTGCTGTTCAACCATAAGCGGAATACTTAAAATATTTTCTTGTATATTTTAGTATGGCGCTTTTAAAAATCAATGAAAGGAAGAAATAATATGGCAAATTTAAGAGAAATCCAACTTTGTGAATTTGATGTACTTAAAGAAATTAAGCGAATATGTGATAAATACAATATTGAGTATTTTCTTGCATATGGTACCATGTTAGGAGCAGTAAGACATAAGGGATTTATTCCCTGGGATGATGACATAGATATAAACATGACGATGAAAGAGTTTAGAAAGTTTAAAAAAGCTTTCAAAAAAGAGAAGAGTGAGGATTTCTTCTTAGAACAATCCGGCTCTATTTACAGTTCAACATTTCTGTATCATAAAATGAGAAAGAACGGAACCTTTATGCCTGAGTCAGGCGAAAAGCCTGATAAATTTCATAATTATGGTGTTTGGGTAGATATTTTCCCTCTTTGTCCTCTTGCATCATTTATTCCTATTCAGAATATCCAGATCAGACTTATTCAGTTTATCCAGTTTTTAATCAGACATCGTTTGGGCATATCCGAAAGAGATAATTCGTTAAAACTTTTACTTAAAAGGGTAATAAATGTTATGCTTGTAGCAATTGAGAAATTGATTTGGTGTATTATTTATCCTTTGGGATTTGGCGGAAAATATTATATTGAGTTAGACTTAAGATTTATGGGAAATATAAATCTTGATTATCCGCGAAAGAGCATATTCAGTAAGAAGATATTTGAAAAAAACGCCGACTATTCTTTTGAGAGTGTTATGTTCAAAGGCGTCGAAAAGTATGATGAGTATCTTTCCAAATGTTATGGATCTGATTATATGACCCCCAAAAAATATAATCAACATATAGCAAATTATGATGATGTAATTGTATAAAAACGAGGGAATTTAAAAATGAATATTACCCGTTACCAATTTGAAATTCTGACTTATATTGAAAAACATGGAAAAATTGAGTTTATTCTACGAAATCTATCCGACAATCTTTGCATTTCCGGCAATCAGATAAGAAGAGATGTTGATGATATGGTGAAATTGGGATTGATTTCCTCAGAGAATAATATGCTTTCTTTGACAAAAGAAGGCTTTGAGACACTTGAACCTTATCGCGTGAAGAACGCAGTTATACTTGCTGCGGGCTTTGGCCAAAGAATGCTTCCCGCCACAGCAGACAGACCCAAACCGATGGTTACTGTTAACGGTCAGCGTATAATTGACACGCTTCTTGATGCGCTTGCTGCAGTCGGAATCAGAGATATTTCAATTGTCAGAGGATATAAGAAAGAAAAGTTTGATGAAATTCTCAAAAAATATCCGTTTGTAACTCTTATTGACAATGAGATTTATGACAAAACAAACAATATTTCTTCGGCAATGCTGCTTTTAGACAAACTGAACGGCTGTTATTGTTGTGAGGCGGATTTATATATCTCAAATCCCGATATTATAACAAAATATCAATATTACAGTAACATTCTTGGTTCATATTCTCTTGAAACCGATGACTGGAGCTTCAAAGAAAAAGACGGATATATTGTCGATTATCAGAAAGGCAATACATATTGCTGGAATTATTACGGCATTTCATATTGGACCCCAGATGACTGTAAAAAGTTAAAAAGAGATTTTACAAAGGTGTATAATGAATTTGAGAACGGAAAAGATTATTTTTGGGAATTTATTCCGCTTGTTCTGATGAAAGATGATTATAAAGTTGAAATACGAAAATGTAATAAATCCGATGTAATTGAAATTGATAATTATTACGAATTGCAGTTACTTGATAGGACATACAAATAATTACTGAGTTTTGGAGCATAATAAAATGATAATATGGCAATGATAAATTTGAAAATGTCCCAAAGCACAATGAACGTACGGTTATAGATCAAGGCAAAGTTGATGAAAAGGAATGTGGATTGCTAAAACTCAGAATATCAAAATGGATTGCACGAAAAGTATCAAATTGAGGAGACTATTATAAATTTGTTGCAACAGAATCTATTTCGGTAAGAGTGATTTCCAAAGAAACACCGGCCAAACAAGGTTTGGTTATTGCTTTCGATTATTACTAAAAGGTGCATATTTAATTTTAAATTGAACCGTCGTGTGACGAATGGCACGCACGGCGGTGTGAAAGGAAGGGAACCCCCCTTCTTTTTAATTGAAATTTGCTTGTTGGGACGGTCGAAATATCTGCGGAGTGAATCGGCAGATGATATAATGCTTTAAGTGCGGAAATTATTGTGATAAAATGAAGAAATTGAAAATACAGTAGCCATTTCCTGCTTTTATTCGTATAAACAAGTGAAAAACAAAAAGAGGAGGGGAGCTGTTTTGAAAAACGATTGACATTGTCTCCGTTGCGAAGCTCAAAATCTATAGTGCCAAAGCTGCAAATGCCGTTGAGGGTGAATGCCCGAGTGATGTAATCGCCGTAATCAACCTCGACGACCTGATTCGATAAAGAATTTTATGAAAAATCGGCCTTGACTTTTCTGTATATTACCGATAAAAAGCCCGTACGGCATTGCTGCTGTACGGGCTTTTATACTTATTATCAGTCTTTATTAACTTCGATTTTGCCGTAGAGTGAGCCTGCGGAATCCGAGCGGGGAGCTCTTGCGGGAGCATCGGTCTTGGGAGCATCGTTATAGCGTTTGCCGCCGTTTCCTCTGCCTCTGTTGTATCCGCCTTTGTTATAGCCGCCTCTGCCGCCTCTTGAATTGCCGCTGTAAGGAGCGGTGGGCTTAACGCCTTCTTCAAGAGTAATAACAACCTTGCGGTCATCATCGCTGCCGACTGAATGAGAGGTAACACCCTCAATTTCCTGAACGGTTGTATGGATTATGCGGCGCTCATAGGGGTTCATCGGGTCAAGAACAACATTTCTGCCGTATTTTCTTACTCTTGCGGCGTTCTTGCGGGCGAGTGCGCGAAGAGTATTTTCTCTCTTTTCACGGTAATCGCCTACATTGATTGAAACGCGCTTGTAATTTTCGGCACCCTTGTTGATAACAAGTCTTGTGAGATACTGAATTGAATCGAGGGTTTCGCCTCTTCTGCCGATAACCGAACCGTAATCGTCACCGCAGGTAATGTTGATGCGAACATCTTCATCTTCGGCTTCGATTGCTATTTCGGCATCGTTTACGCCGAGACCCTTGAGAATTGAATTGAGATATGCTTTTACATTATCGAACGGGTCATCGGGAATTTCAAAATATACTCTTACCTTTGCGGGTGAACCGCCGAAAAGTCCCAAAACCTTTTTCTGGGGCTGTGCTATAACTTCATATTTTATATCTGCATCTTCATCAGCTGCAAGCGCCTTGAGAGCAGCATCTTTTGCTTCCTCAATAGTTGTGCCTGTTCCGAAAGCTTCTTTAATCAAAAAAGTCACCACCAAATAAATTTTAAATTACTTATCCGCTCTGTTTTTTGCAACAAGCTTGGTATTGTTTTCTTTTGAGCGGCGTTCAACTGTTTCATCTACCATAACTCTGGCAAGTGTTTTGCCCGGAGTGTAGATTTGTCCGATAATAACTGTTGTTAAAAATCCGAATATGCTGGAAGCAATCCAGTATACACCGATACCGGCGGGATACGAAACAACGAATACAAGTGAAAGAATAGGCATTCCGAGCATCATACAGCCCGTTGTGGGGTTTTTGCCCATAGCAGGATTGGTCTGCTTCTGCCTGATTGTCGAATATATGCCCGAGGCGAGGGAGGAGAGGAACGAGAGTACGGGGATTAACCAGATAAGGCTCGGGAAAGCGTGTTCTTTGGGAATGTCGCCGAGAGTAAGACCGCCGAAAAGATTGAAGTTGATACCGCTGATGGCATCAAGTGTTTCTTTGGAAACTCCGCTTAAAATCGAAGCATCCGTTTCGGCGAGAGCCTTGATTTTGTCAATATTGGCAACAATATGAAGCTCATTCTGAATTGATGCTGCATTGAAGTTTGCCTGAACCTTTGAAAGCGCTGTCTTGAGAATTTCTATCTCGGACGCGTCAATGAAAAGGAAGTTTTTCAGAGGATAATAAATCGCGCCGATAAGTCCGAAAAGAATAACGAACTGAAAAATAAGCGGTGCACAGCCCATATTCATTGGATTATAGCCCTCACGCTGATAAAGCGCGTTTGTTTCTTCCTGAATTTTCTGCTGATTTCCGGCATATTTTTCCTGAATTTTGCGTATTTTCGACTGCATACGCTGAGTCTTTGCCATACCCTTCTGCTGGCTTACCGTTGAAGGCACGAGAATAAGCCTCGTGATAAGAGTTAACAGAATGATTGAAATTGCATAATTCGGGAATGCACTGTAAATCAGCTTCAGCAGGAAGCCGAAGGGTACGCCCAAAATTTCGTAAAGTCCGGTCATTTTTTTTCCTCCGAATGAGAATGTTTCTTTGGCGGAACAGGGTCATAGCCTCCCGAAGAGAAGGGATTGCATCTCAGAATCCTGTATATTGCCATTAAGCTTCCTTTGAAAGCCCCGTGAATCTCAATTGCCTGCACGGCATATTGTGAGCAGGTCGGATAATACCTGCATGACGGCGGGAATAAAGGTGAAATAAATCTTCGATAAAATCGGATTATTGAAATTAAAATCTTTTTCATGGAGTATCAGCTCCCGTCGCTGCTTCTGATTACTCCGAGCTCGGTAAGCTGAGAAAGCATTACCGGAACAATGTCGCCCGTTTTGAGCGGCTTTGTTTTGTGCCTTGCAACAAAAACGATATCCCAATTGCCCGAGCACTCTGAGGAGAGCGAGGAGAATGCCGCCTTTATTATGCGGCGGCATCTGTTTCTCTCAACCGCACTGCCGAGCTTCTTTGAGGTGGTAACGCCTATACGGCAGCCCATGCCCCTGTTCTTCACGGCATAAGTGACCAAAGCCGGAGCGGTTTTAACCTTGCCCCTGCCGTAAGCTCTGTGGAAATCCGAATTTTGTTTCAGGGTAACAGCTTTGGACATTCTTAATCAGTTCCTCTGAAAATTAGTAAGAGAGCTGCTTTCTGCCCTTTGCTCTGCGGCGTGCAAGTACCTTGCGGCCGTTTCTGTCAGCCATTCTTTTGCGGAAACCGTGCTCCATCTTGCGATGACGCTTTTTGGGCTGATAAGTTCTTTTCATGTTGCTTACCTCCATTCACATTTTTTGCATAACTAACAAGGGGTACAATACCCCATGGATTCATATTATATAACATAACGGCTGCCGATGTCAACAATTTTTTTGCCGAAACGAAAATATATTTTTAAATATGAACTTTTATCTTGAAAAGCCGCGCAATATATGATATACTCCATTATGTATCGTTACAATGTATATTGCAGTAGTGTGCGAAAAAGGAATGATGTTAAATGGATTCCATGGAGGAAATGTGGACTCTCGTATGTGAAAAGCTGAGCGAAAGTGTCGGTCAGGTCATATATGATATATGGTTCAAGCCCCTCAAGCTTGTTTATTTTGACGGAACAAGAGCTGAGATTGAAGCCAGCGAATTTATGAAAAAGATAATCGAGCAGCAGTTCAGACAGGTGCTTGGTGATGCGTTCAAATCCGTTATGGGATTTGATATTGAAGTTGTTCTCGTTACGGAGAAAAGCTCTCCTGCGGCTCAGCTCGAAAAGAAACCGGTTCAGAAATCCGAAGCCGGTTCGGACTCGGTCAGCCTTGAGGATAACACCTTTGAAACATTCGTTGTGGGCAACTCGAATAAATTCGCCTATGCTGCGGCGCATTCGGTTGCCAAGAAGCCTGACCGCAATTCGGAAAAGCCGTCGGAAAACTATAATCCGCTATTTATTTACGGCGATTCGGGTCTCGGAAAAACACATCTGCTGTGCGCAATCTGTAACGAAATAAAAAGCTGGAATCCCGATGCAAAAATCATTTTCACCCGAGGCGAGGATTTTGTGAATACGATTGTTGCCGGAATAAACAGCAAGAATATGAACGCAATTCACGAAAAATACAGAAACTGCGATATACTGCTGGTTGACGATATTCAGTTCATCGCAGGCAAGCCCTCCACTCAGGAGGAATTTTTCCATACCTTTGATGCACTTACCCGTGAGGGAAAACAGATTGTTCTCACCTCGGACCGCGCCGCAAAGGATATAGGTGTTCTTGACGAAAGACTGAGAACGCGGTTTGAATGGGGTCTTATTGCGGATATTCAGGCACCCGATATTGAAACGAGAATGGCAATCATTCAGCGCAAGGCCCAGGCGCTCGGAATAGAGCTTCCCGATGATGTGGTTCAGTTTGTTGCCGAAAAGGTGAAAACGAATATCCGTCAGCTTGAGGGAGCGGTAAAGAAAATAAATGCACTTGTGAATCTTGAGGGTTCGGATATAAATATAGGTATGGCGCAGAAAGCCGTAAAGGATATTATCAACGACAGCCGACCCGTTTCGGTGGTTGTTGATAAGATAATCAGCGAAACCTCAAGAACCTTCGGCGTAACTCAGAGCGATATAATTTCAAAGAAAAAGGACGCCAAAACCGCCAAGGCAAGGCAGGTTGCAATATATATCGTAAGAGAGATAACAGACCTCACGCAGAAGCAGATAAGCGAATATTTCGGAGGCAGAGACAGA
This sequence comes from Acutalibacteraceae bacterium, assembly GCA_045600535.1. Classification (GTDB taxonomy): domain Bacteria; phylum Bacillota; class Clostridia; order Oscillospirales; family Acutalibacteraceae; genus CAG-177. Next base: position 8,955 of record JAZRYD010000019.1, read on the forward strand.
ACGACTATCCTTTATTCGGTTGACGCAATTTCAAGTGAGGTTCAGCGCGATGCTTCTCTTAAAAAGACGATTGACAACATAATCAAAAACGCACGCGAGCAGTAATACATTATTATATAGGGGATTCAAATGGGACTTTTCAAAAAACTTAACCTCGGTCTGAAAAAGACAAGGGACAATATGTCCGGCGCAATAAATGCGGCTCTTTACGGAAAAAACGAAATAGACGATGAATTTTATGAGGAGCTTGAAGAAATTCTCGTTATGGCAGATGTGGGAGTGACCACCGCAGAGGAAATCGTTTCAAAGCTCAGGGATATTGTTTTCAAAAAGAATCTGCACAGGGCTTCGGACGTAAAGAAAGAAATAAAAAATATCGTTGCCGAAATTTTAAGCGGCGGCGAGGATATTGATATGATAACCATTCCGTCGGTAATTCTCGTTATCGGTGTAAACGGTGTGGGCAAAACAACCTCAATCGGCAAAATGGCGGCAATGTTCAAGGACGAGGGTAAAAAGGTTATTCTCGGTGCGGCTGATACTTTCAGAGCTGCCGCAATCGACCAGCTTGAAATCTGGGCGGACAGAGCCGGAGTGGATATAGTTAAGCATAAAGAGGGCGCGGACCCTGCAGCCGTTGTGTTTGACACAATCAGCGCAGGCAAGGCGAGAAATGCCGATATAATCATCTGCGATACCGCAGGCAGACTCCACAATAAAAAGAATCTTATGGAGGAGCTTGCCAAGATATACAGAGTTATTGACCGTCAGTTGCCTTATGCAGACCGTGAAATTCTGCTCGTGCTCGATGCCACAACGGGTCAAAACGCGGTCAATCAGGCAAAGGAGTTTAAGGAAATTGCCGATATAACGGGAATAATTCTCACAAAGCTTGACGGAACGGCAAAGGGCGGCGTTGTGCTTGCAATCAAGAATGATTTGAAAGTGCCGGTTAAATTTATCGGAGTGGGTGAGGGCATTGATGACCTGAGACCCTTTAATGCAAAGGATTTTGCCGAGGCGCTGTTTGAAGAAGATAAAGACGGGGAATAATAAATTATGGATTATATAATCGCAACTCACAATATGAAAAAAAGAGATGAGCTTCAGCGCATTCTCGAACCGATAGGTGTAAGAGTTCTGCTTGCGGAGGAAGCCGGAATTGAGCTTACCGATGTTGAAGAAACCGGAACAACCTTTGAGGAAAATGCTTTTCTGAAAGCCGACAGCGGCTGTAAGGAGAGCGGTATGCCCTGCATTGCCGATGATTCCGGACTTGCAGTTGATTATCTTGACGGCGCTCCCGGGGTTTATTCCGCAAGATATTCGGGCGTTCACGGTGATGATGAAGCGAATAACGATAAGCTTCTTGCCGCTCTTGACGGAGTTGAAGAGGCAAAAAGAGGAGCTGCCTATGTGAGCGTTGTATGCTGCGTATATCCAGACGGCACAAAGCTTATGGCAAGAGGCGAATGCAGAGGAACAATCGGTTGGGAACGCATCGGAACGGGCGGCTTCGGCTATGACCCTCTGTTTTTCCCCGAGGAATACGGAATGAAAAAGACAATGGCTCAGCTTACCGCAGACGAAAAGGACGCCATAAGTCACAGAGGAAAAGCGGTGCGCGATATTGCAAAGCAGATTGGAGAGATAAAATAAATGACGAGCAAGGAAAGAGCGCAGTTCAGAGCTCAGGCAAATTCACTTGAGCCGCTTTTTCAGATAGGCAAGGGCGGAATGTCCGACGGGCTTGTGGCTCAGACGCTTGATGCTTTTAAAACAAAGGAGCTTATCAAATTAAAAGTTCTTCTTGACAGCGCTCCCGAAACGCCGAGAGAATTTGCGGATAAGCTTGCCGAGGCAACAGCGAGTGAGGTTATCCAGGTTGTGGGCGGCAGCATAGTGCTTTATAAAGAAAATCCCGATTCGGGAAAGGAAGATAAAAAGAAAAAGCCCGCAAAGAAAGGCAAGCCGCTTTCAAAGGTTAAGGCTAAAAGAGCTGCTGCGGCAAAGCGTGAGGCTGAGGAAAAGCAGGAAAAGAGAAGCTTTTATGCCAAAAAGACAAATTACGGTTCGCAGAGGCGTTCAAATGACGGGAAACCCTCAAAGCCTTTCAGAAAAACGGTAAAAAAATAATTTTTATATATCAATGCAACAAAAATGAAATATTGACATACTTATAATGTGTATGATATAATTTCTGCCCGGAAAGGAAAGAAATGGATAAGGATTCAGGAATAAAGCTCGTTGCACAAAACAAAAAAGCATATCACGATTATTTTGTTACGGAAAAACTCGAAGCCGGAATTGAGCTTTTCGGCACGGAGGTCAAGTCAATCCGTCAGGGTAAAATAAATCTCAAGGATTCATGGTGCTTTATAAAAGACGGCGAAATTTTCGTAAACGGTATGCACATCAGCCCTTACGAGCAGGGAAATATATTTAACCGAGACCCGCTCAGAGAAAAAAGACTGCTTATGCACAAGCGTGAAATCAGAAGACTTTTTGCTCTCGTTAAGCAGGACGGACTTGCAATAGTTCCGCTGAGCGTGTATTTCAAAAACGGCAGAGCCAAGGTTGAAATCGGCGTGTGTAAAGGTAAAAAGCTTTACGATAAGCGTGAAACCGCGGCAAAGAGAGATGCCCAAAGAGATATCGAGCGTGGAATGCGCAGATAATATACGGGGATGAAAGGATTTCGACGGGGAATCCGAGCCCGGATAAGCGAGTAGCGGCGGGGATACCGCTTTAAAAGCCCCACCTTAAATTTAAACGACAAAACAGAAATTAAAAGCGTTAGAGCGCTTGCTGCTTAACTAAAAGCAGCCGTCTCTGTGCGGAGTACTGCGGCCGCATAAGAGGCGTCAATCAGCAGTGAACGTGAACGGGTAACGGCTGATAGCCCGTCATGAATAATCGGTCTACCGAGCTTTTGAGCCTGCCTGTCGGCGCTGAGGTGAGGGAATTTTAAATGATAGGATACACTCGTAGAAAGTCCCTGTAAAGATTTTTCGGACGCGGTTTCGATTACCGCCATCTCCACCAAAGCGATAACGGATAATTGTTTATCCGTTATCAAAATGAAAATAATTTTGTTTATATAAATTCGGAAAGGACAGGAGAAAATGAAAGACAAAGAAAAAAATCTTAATGTCATAGTTATAACCGTTGCCGTTATAGCGCTTGCGATTATCGCAGTGGCTTCCGTGCTTGCGATTAAAGCGGGCAAAGAAAGCAATCCGGTTCCCGAAGCAACGGGCGAAACGGTTCAGGCTTATAACGAAGAAAGCTCTGTTTTTGAACAGCTTGTGAGCACAACGGTTGAGGTTTTAACCGATAATATGAGCACAACCGTTCAGAATGCAACCGAAAAGAAGACCGAAAAAGCAACCAAGGCGCAGAGCGAGGAAACAAAGGCTGTTTCCGAAATGCAGGAGGAAGCAACGGTTCCCGTTCTTGACGAGGACGAAATGTCAAAGGGTAAAACCTCATCTGTTGCAACCGCAAGCACGGATTTGCCCAAGGATATGTCTCTTGCCGGTCTGAGCCGCTCCGGATATAATGTTGTAGGTCTTAAAGAATACATATATAATAACGATATGGACCCAAACTGCGCGCAGAGAAATCTCGGTTATAATAAGTTTTATGACTGGGGCGCTCAGCTTATAGATTTCAGCATAAGCACCGTCAGAATGAAGTTCAACTATGACGGCAAGGACTATATGATTCAGGTCTGGAAGGGTCAGTATATTTCGGGCGAATTCGGTACTGTCGGCGGCGAAGTCGGCATTTACACAAGACCGGAGGGAAAATCAGCGGCAAACAGCCATTATAACTGCGCCGGCACCGATGACGAGCTCTATATGGAGCTTACGATATTCTGGGACGAAAATGATGACGGAAACTATTTGCCGCAGTTTACAAGAAACTATTCACGCCACTGGTGGCAGACCGGTTATGTTGACGGTCAGCTCAAAAATATAAAGGATTCAACTCCGCTTCGTCTTCTCAGCCATATAACAATGAAAGATGAAGAGCAGGCTAAGGCATTTGAGGAAGCTCTAAACAATGCCGGATTTGACAGCGTGGGCACATTCAGTCCCAATGTTCCCGACACCTGCAAGCGCTACGGCAAGGATGTTATATTCATCTGGCAGTATATTTAATTTTGCAATATTCTCCCGAATAATTTTGCAATTTTCTCCCGAATGGGAGTTGACAATAAAGAAAAAAAGAAGTATAATATCACGGTAAAAAATCCGTAAGGAGGAATTATTTTGACTAAGAAGAATATTGCGATTATTGCTGTAAGCGCAGTGGTTGTCGCAGGTGCGGCAGTCGGTGCCGTTCCGCTTGTAAGACATTTTACTGCGAAAAAAGCTCCCGAAACACCCGAAAGCACAACGGCTTATGTTTATGAAGACCCCACCTATGTTGAGCCCGTTTCGGAGCCCGCAAGCGAGGTTCCCTCAACAGATGAAAACGGAAGCATTATTGCCACGATAGTTGATGTTTCCAAGAATGCTCAGAGCAAAAAGAACAATAACAACGGCACAAAGAATCCCACCAAGAAAACAACAACCAAAAAGAATACAACGGTTGAATCCGGAACGGGTCTTGTTGATGAGATTATCGGGCCTAACGGACATCAGCTTCTCGGTTACAGAAAGTCGGCAGCAGGCTATTATTATACCGATGATAAAGACTGCTGGCAGCACGGTGCAGGCTATAACGAGTTTTATGATAATATGGCAGGCGGCGCGGGAATGCTTATCGACCAGGTTCGTATCCGCTTCTCTTACGGCGGAAAAGACTGGATGGTTCAATTCTGGAAAGGTCAGTACGGCTGGCTCTTCGTCGGTGCTGAAATCGGTCTTTATACCGCTCCTTTAGGTACATACACAGGTGCAACAGGCGCTGCAAACCATTATAACTGCGCAGACAAGGAAGACTGGCTCTATATGCAGCTTGACTGCTATTTCGACCAGAACCACGACGGACACTATGTCAAGATATTCACCAGACCTTACGGCTTATATTGGTGGCCGACAGGTTTCGTTAAGGGTCAGCTTACAAAGTATACGAAGCCCAGAACAGAGCTTAAGGTTAAGGGCAGAATTACATTCAAGAGCGAGGAAATGGCTGACATCTATGTAAGAGGACTCGTAAAGTGCGGCTTTGCTCATTCCGGCAATCTTGATAACCTTGTTGATGACTCCTACTATCAGAGCGGCAAGGATGTATGGGTACTTTGGTCAACCATATATCATGACTGCTTCGTCGGATACGAGGGAAGATAAAAATAAAAGGGCTTGTGGAAACAAGCCCTTTTTTAAAGTTAGGAGAGAGAAGGTAGGAGTGAGGAGTTAAGGACGGGCTTCGCCCGTACCCGATTTTTAATTAGGAATTAAGAATTAGACGGTTTTTCGTACCTATTATATATATCCGGCACGAAGTGCCCCCTTAATTCCGAATTCCGAATTCCGAATTCCGAATTAAAATAATCAAAGTACATTTTGGAGTGGTGGATATGATATTCAATGCCGAAAAAGAAAAAAATAATGTTGTTCTCTGGATAAGAGAATGGTTTGAGAAAAACGGAAACGGCTGTAATGCCGTTGTCGGAATTTCCGGCGGAAAAGACAGCTCGGTTGCGGCGGCACTCTGCGTTGAAGCACTCGGAAAAGACAGAGTTATCGGTGTGCTTATGCCGAACGGAGTTCAGCACGATATTGATATGGCGCAGCTTCTTGTTTCGCATCTCGGAATAAAGAATTATACCGTGAATATCAAAAATATCTTTGAGGCAGCAACAGAAGCGATAAGCGGCGAAATAGGCGAGCTCAGCGCACAGACTGTTCAGAATCTCGGCCCGAGAATCAGAATGACAACTCTCTATGCCGTTTCGCAGTCTTGTAACGGCAGAGTGTGCAACACCTGCAATCTCTCCGAGGATTGGGTCGGATATTCCACAAGATACGGTGACAGCGTGGGCGATTTCAGCCCGCTTTCAAGGTTCACCGTTCAGGAGGTAAAGGCTCTCGGCAGGGTTCTCGGCTTGCCCGAGGTGCTTGTTGAAAAAGTTCCGATTGACGGACTTTGCGGCAAAACCGATGAAGATAATCTCGGCTTTACTTATGCCGTGCTTGATAAATATATCCGTACTGGAGTTTGCGATGATGCCGAAACAAAAGCCGCAATTGACCGCAAGCATAAAGCCAACCTTTTCAAGCTGGAGCTTATGCCCTGCTATGAATATAAGCCCGAAAATTAAATGAGAGTTCCGATGCAGAAATCTCCGTCAACGGCGGTGATTTCTGCTTTTATTATTTTATCGTGCTCCTGCGGACAATTGACTATTTTAACGGGTGTATAGTTTGCGGTATAGCCGCGAACCGTGCCGCAATGGTATTCTTCCGGCAGAACCTCAACGGTTTTACCTATCTGCCTTTTAAAAAATTCCGTGCGTATTTTTTCGGCTTCGTCAATCATAATTGCCGCACGGCGTTCCTTTTCGGCCTTTTCAACCTGTTCGGGCATTTTGTCGGCAGGTGTACCGGGTCTGCGCGAATAGGGGAATACGTGAACCTTTTCAAATCCCGCTTTTTTCATAAATTCAAGCGAGATGAAAAAATCCTCCTCGGTTTCCCCGGGAAAACCCACCATAATATCGGTTGTCAGAGTGCAGTCGGAAAAAGTGTTTCTGAGCTTTTCGCAAAGTGAAAAATACTCCGAGCTGTCATAATGACGGTTCATTTTTTTGAGCGTTTTATCGCAGCCGCTCTGTAACGAAATATGAAACTGCGGACAGAATTTTTCGATTTTTGCAAGGCCCTCAATAATCTCATCGGTAATGTGGTCAGGCTCAAGCGAGCCGAGACGAACCCGTTCAATGCCGTCAAACGCCGCCGTTTCATGCACGGCGTCAACAATCGAATACCCAAGCTCTCTGCCGTAAGCGGAAAGATTTATTCCCACGAGAACTATCTCACGGAAGCCCTTTTCGGCAAGGGCTTTTATTTCGTTCTTAAGCTCTTCAAGCGGCTTTGAACGCACTCTGCCTCTTGCATAGGGAATAATGCAGTAGGAACAGAATCGGTTGCAGCCGTCTTCGATTTTGACTATTGCTCTTGTTCTTTCACGGAAATCCGTTATGCTGTCGCCGCGGAAATTTTCACCGTTTTTATGTGCTTCAACGGCAAATATTCTGCCCGAACCGTTTATATATTCGCTGATATGCTCAAAAATCAGGTCATTTGTCTTATTGCCGAGAACAATATCGGCGCTGTCAAGCGTTCTGCTCGCTTCGGGTGAAGCCTGAGTCATACAGCCCGTGAGCACAACAATGCTCTCGGGGTGCAGCTTCTTGAAACGCCTTACGGTCTGACGGGTTTTGCGGTCACTCTCTGCGGTAACGGTGCAGGAATTTATTATATAAATATCGGCTTGCTCATCGCAGTCAACAATTTCAAAGCCGTGGCGTTCGAGATTCTGCGCCATAGCCTGAGATTCATATTGATTGACCTTGCAGCCGAGAGTATAAAATGCGGCTTTCATTCGGATTACCCCTTTCACAGACAAGATTATAACAGAAAAATGTGTGATAATCAAGGCACATAATCACATATATTCTTTTGAAAGGGGTTTGATATTTATGAAAAAAGGAACAGAAAAGCTGCTTTGCGTTCTGCTTGCCGCCGTTATTTCGGTAATGTGCGTGCTTCCTGCGTTTGCGGATAACGAAATGCCGGTTGACATAAAGGCAAAAGCGGCGGTGCTTATGGACGTTTCAACGGGAAAGGTACTGCTTAAATATAATGAAAATGAAAGACTTTATCCTGCTTCCGTAACAAAGGTGATGTCGCTCCTGCTTGTGGTTGAGGCTATTGACGGCAAAAAAATCTCCCTCACCGATACCGTTACCGCAAGTGCGGTTGCGGCGGGAAAGGGCGGCTCTCAGATATGGCTCAGGGAGGGCGAGCAGATGACCGTTGATGAGCTTCTGAAAGCCACGGCTGTTTATTCTGCAAACGATGCCTGTACGGCACTCGGTGAGCTTGTTGCGGGAAGCGACGAAGCCTTTGTGGCAATGATGAACGAAAGAGCAAAACAGCTCGGAATGGTCAACACCCATTTTGAAAACTGCACTGGACTTGATGACACCGCAGCCGACCATCTTACAACCGCTCTGGATATAGCGATTATGTCGGCGGAGCTGCTTCAACACCCTCTGATTATGAATTATACTACCATATGGATGGACTCTTTGCGTGACGGCAAAACCGAGCTTGTGAATACCAATAAGCTTATCAGATTTTATGAGGGCGCAACGGGACTCAAAACCGGCACAACCTCAAAGGCGGGCTGCTGCGTTTCGGCAAGTGCAATGAGGGGCGGAACGCATCTTGTTGCGGTGGTTCTCGGAAGCAACAGCAGCAATGAAAGATTTGATACCGCAAAGGCTCTGCTTAACTGGGGCTTTGCAAATTACTGCACCTATACTCCCGACCTTGCCCGTGAGCTTGTGCCCGATGTTAAGGTTATCGGCGGAGTTAAGGAGAGCGTAACGCCCGTTATACCCGGGATTGACCCCGTTATGATTAAAAAAGGCACGGAAACACAGATAACCCGTGTTATTGACCTTGCTTCCGATGTGTGCGCTCCCGTTGAAAAGGGTCAGGTGCTCGGAACGGCAAAATTTCTTCTCGGTGACGAGGTGCTCGGAGAATATAAGCTCACATCTCCCGAAAGTGTTGAAAAGCTTACATTTTCAATAATATTTTTAAGAATTTTAAAGCAAACCGCATCGCTCAAAAAATAACTGTACATTTCGGTAAATATATGGTATAATCTGAAAGTAAAAAATAAATGAGGTGGAAAAGTTTGAAACAAAAATATCGCACAGGTAGCCACAAAAGGGCATAACGAAAAAGCCGTCTGAGAGACAGCAAAAAAACGGTATTTTAAGAGCTTACACTAAGAATCAGCTACTTCATCCTTGAAAATGTAACCCCGTTTA
>JAZRYD010000020.1:0-13070 GCA_045600535.1 Acutalibacteraceae bacterium
CGGACTCATTATACCCAATAATTGATTATCGTTCAAGTGAAATATCGGCTATGCCGATGTGAAATAACACCTCGTTCCTCGGCGTTGTGAAATATTGCTTTGCAATGTGAAATGAAATAAATCCACCCACGCCCGCAGGCACTTCACACGCCGCAGGCGTATTTCACGCGGATACGCATTTCACAAATCCCGTAAGGGATTTATTTCGTTGAAAAACCTCACATTTGTCTTGGTAGACAAATGTGAGGTTTTTCATGGCGGAGAGCAAGGGATTCGAACCCTCGGAACCGTTTTAGCAGTTCACACGATTTCCAATCGTGCTCCTTCGACCAGCTCGGACAACTCTCCGTATGTGTCAAATAACGTTCATTATTATATATGAATGTTTTAGAAAAATCAAGTCTTTTTTGAAATAAATCAAAAAATTTCACGGAGCTCTTTTTCGGAGCTCCGTGAAATTACTGCTTAATTTTATGATATTGATTCTTTTATACCGGCGGCAAGACCCGCTATGCCTTGAATTTCGCTCGGAACGATTATCTTTGTTGCCTGACCGTTTGAAGCAGTTTCAAATGCTTCGAGTTTCTTCATAGTGAGGTAACCCTCGCCCGGGTTTGCTTCATTGATAAGCTGAATTGCCTTTGCTCTGGCTTCGCCCACTCTGTAAATCGCTTCGGCTTCACCCTCTGCCTCACGGATTTTAGCTTCCTTAACGGCTTCGGCGGCAAGAATGGCGCTCTGCTTATCGGCTTCGGCTGCAAGTATTTTACTCTCTTTCTGTCCCTCTGCAACAAGCACCTTACTTGCCTTTTCGCCCTCGGCGGTAAGAATTGCTTCACGGCGCTGGCGTTCGGCTTTCATCTGCTTTTCCATAGCGTCCTGAATTTCACGGGGCGGCAGAATGTTTTTAAGCTCAACTCTGTTAACCTTGATTCCCCACGGGTCTGTGGCTTCGTCGAGGATTCCTCTTATCTTGGCGTTGATTGTATCACGGGAGGTAAGAGTATGGTCAAGCTCCAAATCACCGATGATATTACGCAGAGTGGTGGCTGTAAGATTTTCGATAGCCGCTATCGGTCTTTCAACTCCGTATGCAAAAAGCTTTGCATCGGTTATCTGGAAGAAAACAACGGTATCTATCTGCATTGTAACATTATCCTTTGTGATAACGGGCTGAGGCGGGAAATCCGCAACCTGCTCCTTTAATGATACCTGCTTTGCGATTCGGTCAATAAACGGAATTTTAACATGAATACCTGCCTGCCATGTGTCGCTGTAAGTGCCGAGTCTTTCGATAACATAAGCCTTTGTCTGCGGAACAACCTTAACATTAAGAATGATAACCGCAATGATGATGAGTGCAAGAATAATAAGAACTACTCCGATGGGTCCCATAAATTTTCCTCCTTAATTTATATGAATTTATTTAACGATAAGCTTTACTCCGTCGATTCTCTCAACGGTAACGGTTTCGCCGGACTGAATCTTTTCGCCGCTTTCCGAGCGCGCCGACCAGCTCATTCCGCCCGCCTGAACCCTGCCCTTTGCGGCAAGATTGTCAATATCCTCGGTAACAATCGCAGTCTGACCGATAATTCTGTCGGCATTGGTTGCCTGATAAGGAACTTTTTTAAATTTTTTAACAAGCGGTCTTGTGGCAATCAGAGCAACTGCGGAAACCGAAACGAACACAATCCACTGAACCAGCACAGAAGCGTGAAGCACATCTGCAATCAGCGCAGCCAGAGCGCCTGCGGCGAACCATATCGTAACAAGCTGAGCGGTTGCGGCTTCGGCAATGATAAAGGCAACAAGAAGAACAATCCACATAATCAATGTCGTTTTCATTTCTTTCACTACCTCCTTCACCCAAAGTATACAACTGTGCAATACTAAAATCAATATATTTTGTCCGATTTAAAAAAGATTTAACAATTCCGAAAAAATTTTTCGACAATTTTCCGTTTTTTATTGTTTTTTTCCTGCTGTTATGGTATATTAAATATACATATTGATTTTTATTGGAGGAATCCGTTATGGAAAATAAAAGCTTATTCCGCAAAGCACCCGAGGGCTATAACTGCGAGGATGTTGAGCGTTACATAAATTCCCTCAAGGCTGAATATAAAAAGGTTTACGAATACGCCAAGGCATCAGAACAAAACAACGAAAAGCTCAAAAAAATCTGCATTGCTCTTTCAAATGAAAACAAAGCTCTCAAATCTGTTTCCGTTTCGGAAGAAGCCAGCACGGAAGCGGCTCAGAGCGCAGAAAAAATTGCCGAGCTTTCCGCCGAATTATCCTCTCAGGCGGCTTCACTTAAAGAAAAGCTCGTAAAATAATGAAAGGCAGTTTGATAATATGGAACAGTTTAAACTGAGAAGCATTGATCAGTTTGATATGGATTTTATCGAACTGATTAAAAACGAAATAACCGAAAAAACCGAGTCAATTCCCGAAGCCGTTCCCGAAACCGCTCCGGAGGTTGAGAATGAACCGAAAGTATTTATAGAGGAACCGCAAAACAAGCCGGAGGATATTTCTTCTGTTTCGGATTACGGTGAAGATGTTCCCGAAGCTCCGGAAGAAAAGCCCGAAAATCCGTTCGCAAACGGTCTTTTCGGCGCGATTGACGATGATGGCGATGATGATGAAGATGATGCTCCGAAAGGCAAATTAGCGGGAATCGTTATTGCGAAAATCGTTTCCCTCGTTCTGCTTGCGGCAACGGTTCTGTTGTTCATTTCCGGCTGCTTCGTTTCAATTTTTCTTGATAATAACGGCACCGATATTGCCGGCTACTGCTTCAACACCCTGAGCAAAGATGTTAACCAGCTTGAAATCTCAAAGGGTGCGCTTATCATTTCAAAAAAGGTTGAAATGAACGAAATCAATTCGCAGGATATTATAAGCGTTCCCGCGGCAAACAATGAATCGGGCTGTGATGTTCAGATTGTTGACCATACATATCAGAATGGTTCGGAAAATGTTATTTTCACAATTGCCAGCGAAGAAAATTACGGATTCCAGAGCTCCGTTGACCATAACAGATGCTACGGCAAGGTAAAGCGTTATATTCCCGCTGTAGGCGGTATGGTTTCATTTGCTATGGAAAACGCCATTCTCGTATGCGTTCTTTTCATTCTTCTTGCCGCTCTCTGGTGTCTGCTTCTTATCGTACTTGAAAAAAAGCATATGGAGCTTAAAAGATTATACGGCAGAATCTGAAAATAAATATATTTGATATGACGGTGTATTTTGCTTTGAATGCAGAGTGAAATACACCGTAAAAATATAGGTAATTACCGATTAAACAGGGGAAAAGATTTTGAAAGAAAACAGATTTGAAATAGATATGTGTTCCGGCCCGCTTATGCCGAAGCTGATTTCATTCTCGCTGCCTCTCATGCTGTCGAGTCTGCTTCAGCTTCTGTTCAATGCGGCTGACCTTATTGTCGTCGGCAGATTTGCGGGAAGCAACTGCCTCGCCGCCGTCGGCGCAACAACCGCATTGATAAATATTTTTATAAACTTCTTCATCGGTCTGGCTCTCGGAGCGAATGTCTGCGCCGCAAGATATTACGCATCGGGTGAGCATAAAAAAATGAGCGCCGTTGTGCATACCGCCGTTTTTACGGCACTTATTTCGGGAATAATCATACTCATTCTCGGCCAGGTGCTTGCAAGGCCCGCACTCAGGCTTCTGGATACGCCCGATGAAATAATTGATATGTCGGTTCGGTATATGCGGATATACTTTATGGGTTCTCCGTTCTTTATGCTTTATAACTTCGGTGCGGCAATACTCAGAGCTGTGGGCGACACCAAGCGTCCGATGCTGTTTCTTGTTATTGCGGGAATAGTCAATGCGGGGCTGAACATATTCCTCGTTGTTGTATTTCATCTTGATGTTGACGGCGTGGCAATTGCAACGGTTATTTCTCAGCTTATCTCCTGCGTGCTTGTTATCCTCGTGCTTCTCAGAAGTCCCGAGGCTTACCGTCTGCATTTTTCAAAGCTCGGAATTGATAAAAATCTTCTTGTTAAAATCGTTGAAATCGGCATACCCGCAGGCTTGCAGAGCACCGTTATAAATGTTTCAAACGCAATGCTTCAATCCTCGGTAAATTCATTCGGTCAGAACGCTATGGCAGGCTATACCGCCGCAAACAATATTTTCGGATTTTTGTATGCCGGAGCAAACGCAATCACTCAGGGCTGTATGAGCTTTACCAGTCAGAACCTCGGCGCAGGTAAATATTCGAGAATGAAAAAGGTGCTTTTAAACTGCCTCATTCTCGAAACGGTTGTATGCGTTGCGATGGGTATTCTTATCCGCATTTTCGGAAACGGCATTGTCGGAATTTACGCTTCGTCACCGCAGGTTATCGAATACGGTATTGATATTCTGAGTCTTACGGCTATTACATATTTCTTATGCGGATATATGGACTGCATTCCGGGCGCGCTTCGCGGAATGGGTTATTCCGTCGTACCTATGGTGCTTTCGATAATCGGAACGGTCGGAGTAAGAATCATATGGATTTACGGCTTTTTCCCGAATCACCGCGATATAAAATTTTTATTCCTTTCTTATCCCCTCTCCTGGATTGCGACAATAATTATGCAGTCAATATGCTATCTTGTAATCATAAAACGGTTCCCGTCAAAGAACAACGGAGGAAAATCAAATGAGATTTGAAATGAACAATGCCCCCGCAAACGAAGAACAGGTTTTCACTTACGGCAACATCAGAATTTCGGTTATATCGGACAGAATACTCCGCGTTGAATATGATGAGCTCGGTCAGTTCTGCGACAAGGCAACGCAGATGGTTTTATGCCGTAATTTTGCAAAGGTCAACGTTAAAGCGGAAAAATCGCATAACTTTGTAACTCTGTTCACCGATAACGGAGGTTTCAGAGTAAATCTCGCAACATTGCAGGCTGATGCCAAAATCGGAAAAAGGTGGGTCACTCCCTCAAACGAAACCAATCTCGGCGGAACGGCAAGAACGCTCGACGGAACCTTCGGTTATCTCGGAAGCTGGAAAACCAAGAGAGAAAAAGCCGACCATTTCTGCCTCGGTCACATCAGAAAAGGTATTTTTTCATCGAACGGAGCTGCAGAAATCGAAGACGGTAAATCGTTCCTGTTCAATGAGGACGGCGGTATTTCCGTAAGAGACGGCAAATATACCGATAAATATATATTCGCATTCGGCGATGATTTTCTCGGCGGTCTGAAAGAATTTTATGCCCTCTGCGGCAAAACTCCGCTTCTTCCGAAATATGCTCTCGGAAACTGGTGGAGCAGATATTATGCTTACAGTGCAGAAGAATATCTTCATCTTATGGACGAATTTGAAGAAAAGAATATTCCGTTCACCGTTGCGACAATTGATATGGATTGGCACATCGTGAAGAATGTTCCGAAGGATGTCAGACCGACAATAATTCAGGGCGCAGGCTGGACGGGATATACCTTTGAAGAAAGTCTTTTCCCCGATTATAAAGCTTTTCTCAATAATCTAAAAGGCAGAAATCTTGCCGTTACAATGAATCTGCACCCGCACGACGGAGTGAGATATTTTGAAAAGCAGTATAAAGAAATGTGCGAAGCAAACGGACAGAATCCCGATGAGAAAAAACCCGTAAAATTCAATCTTCTGAACAAAAAATTCCGCGATTCATATTTTGATATTCTTCACCACCCGTATGAAAACGACGGCGTTGACTTCTGGTGGATAGACTGGCAGCAGGGCACAAAATCAAAAGAAATGCTCGGTCTTGACCCGCTTTGGCTGCTGAACCATTATCATTATCTTGACTGTGTAAGAGACGGCAGAAGCGGAATGATTCTTTCAAGATATGCGGGTCTCGGCTCACACCGATACCCCGTGGGTTTTTCGGGTGATACGATAGTCTGCTGGAAAAGCCTGCGCTTGCAGCCGTGGTTTACCGCAAACGCTTCCAACGCCGGCTATACATGGTGGAGTCACGATATAGGCGGTCACGTTTATAACAACGGCGATAACGAAATCTATCTCAGGTGGGTTCAGTACGGCGTATTTTCTCCGATTAACAGACTGCATTCCAACAACACTTCAATTTCAAAAGAACCCTGGAATTTCCCGAAAACCGAGAAAAAAGCCATCGAATATCTGCGCCTGAGGCACAGAATGCTGCCGTTCCTTTACACGGCAAATGTCAGGACCTCGGAGGACGGAATACCTCTTATCAGCCCGATGTATTATTACGATAAGAGCGCGCTTACATTTGATAAAAAATACAGAAATCAGTATTATTTCGGTGAACAGCTTATCGTTGCACCCGTTACGGAAAAGACTGTCGGCGGAAAACCGAATGTGCGTTTTTATATTCCGGACGGCGTATGGACCGACGTATTCACTGGCAAGAAATACTCAAAAGGCGAATATGAAATGTGCTGTCCGCTTGAAAATTATCCGGTATTTGCAAAAGAGGGAGCAATTATCCCACTGCTCCCCGAAGCCGACGGTAATTCAACCGATTTTGCGGAGCTTGATGTTTTGGCTTATAAAGGGACAAACGATTACACCCTTTATGATGACGACGGCGAAAGCATAAGATTCGTTTTAAACGGTGACGACCTCAAGGTTATTCCGTCGAAAAATTGCAAAGCAAAAAAAATAACCGTAATTTTTAAAGATACGGATAAAGGAAACGAAACATTTAATTTCTGAAAACTTAAAATACGGACGGGCATCTCTGCCCGTCCTCTTTGTTATTTACCGCCTGTGCAGGCATTGAATACCGAATCAAAGACTTCGCTCGGGATTTGAACAAAATACCAACCGAGTGCATCGTAACCGACATAACCGCCCTCGAAAAGCTGAAGCCGGATAACGGTTCCGTCTTCCATCGTCAGAAAAATGTGTGCCCGATTCTGCGTATCATAAACGGTTTTTTCTTTTGCATCTGCTTTCCATGTATACACAAAACTGCCGTTATCAATCTGCTTTAAAAATTCCTTCAGAAGCGTATCGTCTATAACCGCATTCTGTATATTTCCCTTGTCATAATCCCAGTCATCGTGGCTCTGCCATTGAACGGAGGAAATTCTGCCGCTGATTTTAAGCCTTGTTTCAAATAAATCGGCTCCTGTTTGCAGCGTTATTCCGTTCAGGCGTTCCAGAAAATAAATAACCGGCTGTTTTTCACCATTTTCGTTTTCAAGCTCTTTCCTTATACATATTCTGAAATCCGTGTCATAACCGATTACCTCATAAACATTTCCCGCCATTGAAGATGCAAATTCTTCGGAATATTCATCTTTGCTTGACCATTCGTCAATTGAGCCTGTGGCGTAACCTAAATGTTTTCCGACCAGCTTATCAATTTGTTTGGCTTCATTTCCGAAATAGCTCTCTGCCTGAGTATAAATTCCGCCTTTATAAACCACAAGACCTATCATACTGTATCTGCTTGCGGAAGAATTTTTCGGAAGCTCAAGAGGCTGAATATAAACTCCGGTGTCCGTATTATCGGAATTTTTCTTCGTGATGGGTGTAATGGCATATTTGCCTGTTAAGTCTTTCGTTTGTCTGTTTTTTATAAAGCCGTTAACGCCGACAGCTCCGGCTAAAACAAGGCAGATGCACGCCGCAGCGGCAGCCCGTCTGAGCCATACGGTCTTCTGAGGTTTCCCTGCATATGCTTCGGCGCCGGACACCAGTTCATCGTCAACATATTCCATTGCCTTATTGATTTCGGGAATATTCATAAAATTATGCCCTCCTTCTTCAAAAATAACCGTAACCTGTTTCGTGTGCGGAACAGCCTGGATTTTACATTGCTTCCGCTCAGCGAATACCGCTCTGAAATATCGCCGACAGAATCAAAAAACCAGTATTTGCGGAGGAACACATTGCGGTCAAGCTCCTTTTCGGTTCGCAGAAAATCGCTTATCAGTTTTCCCAGTTCTTCATTTTCAGTCCCCTCTGCGATGCTGTAATCCGGCAAAAATTCTTCCATTTCGGAAAATGAAACGGTTTCATCCGCCGACCTCTTCTGCGCGTTATTATATTCCAGCTTCTTAAGTGAAATATTTCTTGCGATTTTGCAGATAAATGCAGTCAGATTATCGGGTCGGGCAGGCGGTATTTTATTCCAGACCGTCAGATAAGTATCGTTTACGCATTCCTCGGAATCCGAATCATTCCGCAAAAGATTGTTTGCTATCCGAAAACATAATTTCCCGTATTTCCGCTCGGTTTCTCTGATTGCACATTCATCACGGGCAATGTATAACCCGATTATCTCCGAATCATCCACGCTGTTCACCTCCTCATTTTGAAAGGCCTTTCACCCTATAAGTACGATTTTTTCTTCTGAGGTTGCATTTTACAAATACCGCAGAGAATTTATTTCGTTAAAAAAGCCCACTTTTGTCTACCTGACAAAAGTGGGCTTTTACATGGAGCGGGGTACGGGAGTCGAACCCGCCTTAAAGCCTTGGGAAGGCCTTGTAATACCGATATACCAACCCCGCATTGATTCTATTTTATCACTATTTCTTCAAAAGTCAAATATTATTTTTTCACGGCGGAATGAAATCACCCCGCCGTGAATTTTTTTATCATTTCCAAATGAACCAGATAAGCAGATATCCCGTAACAACCGCCGAAAGCGTAAACGGAACACCGAATTTCATAAATGTTGAGCTTTTAACCTCATAGCCCTCCTTGCGAAGTATTCCTATTCCCGTGATATTTGCGCTTGCTCCAATCGGAGTGAGGTTTCCGCCGAGTGTTGCGCCGCAGAGAAGTCCGTAGTAAAGAATTTTCGGGTCAATGCCTATTCCCGCCGCAATAACCGGAACTATGCTGAGCATCGTTGCGGTATAGGGTATGTTATCAATGAATGCCGACAGCAGAACGGAAATCCATACTATAATTGTATACACAACAAATACCGAACCCGAACCCATCTTTGCGATTGCCGAGCCGAGGAAATCAATAACGCCCGCATTCTTGATGCCGCCGATTACCATAAATAATCCGGCAAGCAGAATGATTGTATAATAATCTATCTCCTTGAAAGCATCTTTTACTATATCCTTATTTTTCTTAATGAACAGCTCTCTGAATATTCCCACAAGGAAAAATGCAATGCAGATTATGCCGTTTGTGATTTCGGGCTTATAGAACTGACCCTCTGCCGCCGCGCTCTTATAAGGAATGAACGATACGGCAATAAGCATAACAACCGTTCCGACAAGCAGAAATGTCGGGAATTTATCCTCAACCTTGGTTCTGCTGTGGAACTCAATTCCGCCCTTTTCGTTTCTGAACATCCAAAGGATTATAAATGCGCTGACAACCGCACCGGCTTCAACGACCCAGAACATACCCGGCTTGCCGCTGTCAACAAAGAAATCGGAGAAATCAAGCTGTGCTGCCTTTGCAAGCAGGATTGAAGTGGTATCGCCTACAAGTGTCGCCGCTCCCTGAAGATTTGACGAAATTGCAATACAGATTATAGACGGAACGGGTGAAATATTCAGCTTTTTGCAGAATGCAAGCGCAACGGGCGCAATCATCAGAACCGTTGCAACATTATCAACGAATGCCGAAACTATACCCGCAAACAGTGAAAGTGCAACCACAACCCATTTAACATTCGGCATTTTGGAAATGAGAATATCCGACATAAGCTGCGGCATTTTGGACTCAATGAAAAGATAAACCGTACCCATTGTACCGGCTATCATCATAATAACATTCCAGTCAATTTCCTTAAGGGCATCGCCCATGCCATATGTATAGCTTCCTCCGTCAAGAGTAAAAAAGCTTTCTCCGAAAAGTGACGGATTTGCCGCCGCAATTATACCGAGAACGATAAAAATAACGGCACTTGTTACCGCAACATACGGTCTGATTTTCTGAAACGCCATCATAAGCACATAGGTAACGGCAAAGATAACGAGTGCAACAAGGGTAATCTGACTCATTGGATAAATCCTCCTGATTATATTTCGGCGGAAAAAAAGGCAGAATCCTGCACGGATTCTGCCTTGAATTTCAGATAGAACATTACTCAAAGCGGTAATGCAAAATCAAAAACACACAGCCCATAACAAATAGAATATAACATATTCTATGACAGACTCCACCACTTATTCTGAACTGCAAGTAAAAGTATACAATATTTTGTGGTAAAAGTCAACTGTTTTTATGGCAAATGTTTGAAAAAAATTTTCAATTAAAACGCTTCAACTGCTGCTTTTTCGGCGGCAAGGCTCTTTTTATAGTTATCAAGGAAGCCCTCAAATCCCTTTATATCCTCTGGGTCGGGTTTAACCTCAAATGAATCGCCGTTTGCGAAAACAACGCTGTCAAGATAATCCTCAAGAGCCTGACCGTCTTTTTTATTCTTCATATAGCTTGCAAGAATCGCAACGCCCCACGGTCCGCCCTCACCTGCCGTTTTCATAACCGAAACGGGTGCGCCGAGTGCTGCCGACATAATCTTCTGGCCTGCAAGAGGAGCTTTGAAATATCCGCCGTGGCCGAGAATTTTATCAACCTTAACATTTTCATCGGCAAGAATTTCCATACCGATGCTGAGAGTTGCCGCCGCAGAACAGAGCTGCGCTCTTGTGAAGTTTTCAAGCGTAAATTTAGCCTCCGGACCTCTTAAGAACATCGGTTTTCCGCTGTCAAGACCGGTTATAACTTCGCCTGAAAGATAGTTGAATGCAACCAGTCCGCCGCAATCCTTATCGCCTGCCATTGCGGTTTCAAACATTTTATCAAGCACTTTATAGATGCTCACATCCATACCCATAGCTTTGCAGAATGAGGTGAATATATTCGCCCACGCATCTATTTCGCCGGAGCAGTTGTTGCAATGAACCATCGCAACGGGGCTGCCGCTCGGAGTTGTTACCATATCAATTTCGGGATAAAGCTTGGAAAGTGCCTTTTCGAGAACGACCATAAGGAATATTGAAGTACCTGCCGAAACATTGCCCGTGCGCTGAGCAACGGAATTGGTGGCAACCATACCCGTTCCCGCATCTCCCTCGGGAGGACAAAGAGGAATGCCTGCTTTAAATTCACCCGTGGGGTCAAGAAGCAGTGCACCCTCTTCGGTAAGCTCGCCGCCGTTATCTCCGGCAACGAGAACCTTGGGAAGAATATCACCTATTTTCCACGAGAAACCGTACTCGGAAACCTTTTTATCGAATTTTTCAAGCATGGTTTTATCGTAATCGTTTACCGTGCTGTCAATCGGGAACATACCCGAAGCCTCGCCGACGCCGATAACTCTTTTTCCCGTGAGCTTATAGTGAACATAAGCCGCAAGAGTATAAATGGCATCAACATCGGCAACATGCTTTTCACCGTTGAGAACAGCCTGATAAAGATGAGCTACGCTCCATCTCTGAGGAATGTTGAAATCAAAAAGAGCGGTAAGCTCCTCCGCAGCCTGAGCGGTTATGGTATTTCTCCATGTTCTGAACTCGGCAAGCTGTTCGCCGTCTTTATTGAAGGCGAGATAGCCGTGCATCATTCCGCTTATTCCGAGAGCACCGGCAGAAACAAGCTTAACACCGTATTTTTCAAAAACACTCTTTTTAAGAGAAGCAAAAGCGGTCTGCAAGCCCGTTTTAACCTCATCAAGCGAATAAGTCCAGATACCGTTTTTATAGCTGTTTTCCCAGTCAAAGCTGCCCGAAGCAAGCGGCTCGGCGTTTTCGTCAATGAGCACCGCCTTGATACGGGTTGAACCGAATTCAATACCGATAGCGGTTTTATTTTCGATTATTGCATTTTTAATGTTTTCCGTAATTATCACTCCCTGAATATTTATGATAATATTCTAACATTGCATCGAAAAAAAGTCCATAAGGAAAAAGAAAATTTATCATAAAATTTTTCTTGATTTTTCGGAACAGATGTTATATAATAATAGAGCTGTACGCCGGCGTGATGGAATTGGCAGACGTGCCGGACTCAAAATCCGGTGGGCTAATACCCCGTGCGGGTTCGACCCCCGCCGCCGGCACCATAATTGATGGACGCAAATGATACATCAATATCTTTAGCGTCTGGTAAAATGCCCCTGTTATCAGGGGTATTTTACTATATGAATTTATAATACTTCGCTGTATAATTTGGGTGGATGCGCATTCGTATAAGGTGTCGAATCCGTTAAAATACTAATTCTCCCTAATTACTGTGCGTTTTTCATGATTATTTTAATCTCGAAGATTCATATGAACATTCAAAATGATTTCGCTCAATAGATAGTGCTATAATTGTTTTATGCTGAAATGAGGTTATATTATGGCAGATAATAGTAATTTACATATGTCAAGAGCTGGAAAGACTGACGAATTTTATACACAGCTTTCACTTTTCGGAGAGGATAAAGCCTTAGGGACAAAAGGCAAGAAGCCTTATAAGATTGAAATTACCGAGGTCGGCGATGAGGACGGCAACTGAGCAATTTCTTCTGCTGTAAATACTTCGGGATAGTGATATTCTCTTCTGAAACGACAAGTACGGGCATAGTTGATGTTTTGACCGAGAGTAACTTCCAAAAAGAAACGGATAGCGCTGTTGTACAAATTGCAGGTTGTTTTGGAAACCTTTCCGCTGCGAAAACAAGTGAGAATGTATTGGCGAAATGAATCCTCGCCGAGTTCACAATTCTGCTCGTCACAGTATTTTAAGAACAGCGATACGGCACCTGTGTAAACTTTCATAGTTCTTTCACCGAGTCCGCGCAGTTCCATATCTTCCATCATGTTTGAAAGATATTCTTGAGTAGTCATAAAAAATCCTCCTGTAGAAATATTTGCTTTTGAAAGCAGAAATATTATACAGAAGGTGTTTGTGTATTTACAAGAACCACCGCGGCAGCGGTTTAGTTCAATCAGAATTTGTAAGAGGGAAAATAACAATTAGCATGAAAAGAATAAATGTAACCGACATTAATACAAACACTGCCGACACGGATACATATGTTATTGTTTATAACGAAAAGGATTGGGACGGTGGCAGAATAAGCGAAATGTC
>JAZRYD010000021.1:0-44027 GCA_045600535.1 Acutalibacteraceae bacterium
CCGTTTCATGCTGGAAAGTGCAAAGGTCATTCATGCGGATGAAACGCCGGTACAGGTATTGCACGAAAAGGGACGCAAGGCTACAACGGAATCCCGAATGTGGGTTTACTGTACAGACAGGATAAAGCTGTACGAATACAAACCTACAAGAAAGGGACAGAATGCCGTGGAGTTTCTTAACGGTTACAGCGGATATCTTGTTTGTGACGGATATGACGGTTACAACAAGTTAAGCCGGGTAACCCGCTGCGGATGCTGGGCACATGCAAGAAGAAAATTTCTTGAAGCGATACCCATAGACCCGGAAACTGCCAAAACCTCTAAAGCGAAAGAAGGCTTTGACCGGATAAACAAGATATATGTCATTGAGGGACAGCTGAAAGAATTGTCTTCCGAAGAACGGCAAAAGCAACGGCTTGAGCAGATAAAACCTGTTCTTGACGGCTTTTACGCATGGCTTGAAACATTCACGCCCTCAGGTAAAACAAAATTAGCGGCAGCGGTGCAGTATGTACTCAACGAAAAGAAATATCTGTACGCATTTTTAGAGGATCCAAGCATTCCTGTTGACAACAACACCGCCGAGAGAGCGGTAAAGCCGTTCGTCATCGGCAGAAAGAATTGGCTGTTTTCCGCAAGTCCGAAAGGAGCCGAAGCCAGCGCCGTTGCTTACTCCGTTATTCAAACCGCACTTGCAAATGACTTAAACGCAAGAGAATACCTGACTCAAGTATTTGCGGGTAAAGGGATAACAAAGCCCCCGTTTGAAACTGAATAATTTGAAACCGAATAAACCGTAAATCCCGGCTGCACCTTCACCAACGAGGTTGCAGCCGGGAATCTTTTTTGGACTAACGGGGGTTTATTTGGGGGTTACTGATAATCGGTAACGGTGAAGCGGAACCAGCTTGTGTTTTCGTTAACCTCAAATTTTGCTTCGGTAACATATTCACCGTCTGCCGCCTGAGCCGCTTTGCAGGCTCTGCGGTTCGGCAGATAGCAGATTGAGCGGGCGGAAGAAGTTTTGATTGTTACAAAACCGTCCTCATAAACGATTGATTTTATTTCGGGAGCAGTCTGCTTGTAATTGCTCATAGCCGAGTAGAATTGACCGTTTCTGAGCGCTTCGGTTACGGCTTCGTATTCGAGCGACGGTGCGGCTATCATAGTATATCCGCCGTAGGAATCGCAGTTCGGGTCGGAATCGGGATAACGGTTGTGATTATCATCGGTTGAAATGCAGTAAAGACGCTTATTCTGACGGAGCAAATCCTCATAGGCGTGAGCGTTTTCGTCATCGTAGCCGACAACAACGCAGCCGAAATTGACGATTTCCATAGCGTTCATTCCGCAGTATTTTGAATACTGTTCATATTGTTCAAGCGACCAGAACGGGTGATTGTATGTTACGAAAAAGTCGTTCTCAATGCCGCTTTTTATAACTTCGTTGACGCATTCGGGAGTATATTCTCTTATAAAATCGGGCAGGCTTTCGTCAAAATCAACTTTGCTCATAAATTCACGGGCATTTCCCCACACATAATTCGAGCGGTGCCAGCAGGGTTGCTTTGTCTGATTGCGGTCATAGGCAATAAGGCAGAGGTGGCAGGTTCTTGTATCCTCATTCGGAACGGGGTGCTTCTGCGAGACGGCAAATTCAAATCCGTTGAGGGCAAGAAAATTTTCATCGCTCAGGTCATTATGCGGAACGAAAACATCGTGGTCTGTGAATGCAATAACCGAATAGCCGTGAGCCATATAGTCGGCTTTAAGCTGTTCGGGAGTTTTTGCGCCGTCGGATATTGTTGAATGACAATGCAGATTTGCACGGTAATACTTCAGATTTTCGTTTGCTTCGGGAAGCAGAATTTTTTTCATAAAAACATCTCTTTCGCATTTTTTTCAATTATAACATATTTTTATTGAATATAAAAGGTATACTGTTGATTTTTTTTGAAATAACTGATATAATTTTTATAAATAAGAAACGGTTAGGAGAATTGAAATGTCAAAGGTATTCAAAAAGCTGACTGCCGTTCTGCTTTGCCTTGCAGTGGTATTTACACCGCTTCTGGCAGTATCGGCAGAATATTCCGAAGCAAAATACACTCAGGACTGCCCGTATGTTTATGTTCACGGCTTCATGGGCTCAACGATTTATGTTGATAAAGATGACCCGTCATCGGACTGCGCATGGCCGCCGCCGACAGAAAAGATACTTGATGCGGTTAAGGAAGCGCTTCCGTCACTCGGAAAGCTTCTGCTTACCCGCGACTATGATAAATTTTCCGATGAATTTATGCCGATAGCAAAGGAGCTTCTCTCCGATGTTATGCTCGGTCCCGACGGCAATATCAACAACAAGTCGGGTATCATCTGGGAATACCCCGCAAAGGAAAAAATCAATTCACAGTCAAATGTTGATTTCAGATATGACTGGAGACTTGACCCGATTGAGATAGCGGCTCAGCTCAATGATTTTATTGATTATGTGCTTGAGGCTTCGGGCTGCAGTCAGGTTGTGCTTGAGGGTCACAGCCTCGGCGGCGTTATCCTCAACACCTATTCGAGAATTTACGGCAACAGCAAGATAAAGACCTATATTTTCAACACGACGGCTGTTTACGGCGAAACCTATAACGGTGAGCTTATGACCGGAAAAATGAGACTCGATGCCGACGGACTTACCTGTTATCTTGATGCCATTTTCGATTATAACGAAAAGGAAGAGCTTCTTGACGGAATATTCAAAATTCTCAATGCTTCGGGAATAACCGATATGGCGTGCAGGCTCGGAAATAAGGTGCTTGATAACCTCTTTGAAAGAGCGGCAACCGATGTTGTTGTTCCGCTTTTCGGCGGCTGGCTTACGATATGGGCTATGATACCCGACGAATATATCGGTCAGGCAAAGGATTTCGTTTTCAATGAGGTATATAAGAATGACCCGACGGACCGTTCGGGACTTATCGAAAAGATAAATAATTTCGATGAGAAGGTAAGACCGTACAAAACCGACACACTTAATAAAATCAATGAGGAATGCAATTTCTATATTCTTTCAAGATACGGTTATGTTTCGATTTTCATCACTCCGTCCTGGAGAATACTGAGCGATACCGTTATTGATACAAAGAATACCTCATTCGGAGCAACAGCCGCAAACTACGGCTCAAAGCTGCCCGAAAGCTATATTGCCGGCAAAGATGCAAAGTACATTTCACCCGATAAAACGGTTGATGCTTCAACCTGTATGTTCCCCGAGCAGACCTGGTTTGTCAGAAACCTTGCTCACGCCGAGGAGGGCGTTGACGACATTGATGAAATGTTTATGACCCTTGCATATCACGACGGTCAGGCAACGGTTGATACTTTTGAGGAATATCCGCGCTTTCTCAGCTACGATGAGGATACGGAGGTCGTATCACCCGATGACTATGCTGAACCGGAGCAGCTTGGATTCTTTGAAAAGATAAAAGCAATGCTCAAATCAATATTTGAGTTTATTAAGTCCATATTTGTAAAATAAGTTGACAAAATATCATTATTTGATATAATGTATAAGGTAAAAAATATATTTAGGAGTGAAATATTATGCCATTAGTAACCACAAAAAAGATGTTTGAGGACGCTTATAAAGGCGGATACGCAGTAGGCGCATTCAACGTTAACAACATGGAAATCATTCAGGGTATCGTTCAGGCGGGACAGAAGCTTAATGCTCCCCTTATTCTCCAGGTTTCCAAGGGCGCAAGAGCTTATGCAAACCATACCTATCTTGTTAAGCTTGTTGAAGCGGCTGTTGAAACAACCGGTCTTCCCATTGCTCTTCACCTTGACCACGGTCCGGATTTCGAGACCTGCAAGGCGTGCATTGACGGCGGCTTTACCTCCGTTATGATTGACGGTTCACATCTTCCCTATGAAGAAAATGTTGCTCTCACAAAGAAGGTTGTTGAATACGCTCACGCTCACGGCGTTGTTGTTGAAGGTGAGCTCGGCAGACTTGCCGGCGTTGAAGATGATGTTAAGGTTTCCGCCGAGGATTCCTCATACACCAAGCCCGAAGAGGTTTTCGATTTCGTAAGCCGTACCGGCGTTGATTCACTTGCAATCGCAATCGGAACAAGCCACGGCGCATATAAATTCAAGCCCGGTCAGGACCCGAAAATCCGCATTGACATTCTTGAAGAAGTTGAAAAGAAGCTTCCCGGCTTCCCCATCGTTCTTCACGGTGCATCATCGGTTATCCCCGAGTTTGTTGACCAGATTAACGAATACGGCGGAAAGATGGATAACGCTATCGGTATCCCCGAGAGCGAGCTTCGCAAGGCTGCTCAGCACGCAGTTTGCAAAATCAACATTGACTCCGACCTCCGTCTTGCAATGACAGCCGCAGTCAGAAAGTATATGTCCGAAAATCCGTCACACTTTGACCCCAGACAGTATCTTGCTCCTGCCCGTGAAGCAATTCAGGGTATGGTTGAGCATAAGATTACCGAGGTTCTCGGCTGCGCCGGAAAAGCATAAGTCAGAATTGCAAAAGCTCCTTGCTTTATCAAGCAGGGAGCTTTTTACTAAACTGAAAATCAAAAACCGAAAACTTATTCATATTTCGCTCTTTCGCCGCCGATAAGCTTGGGCCTTGTTCTTGCGGCGTTGAGTCTTGCTTCTCCGATAATATTGTTTTCAAGGCGCAGGGGAACGGCAACTCTTTTCAGGTGCATTCCGATAAGAGTATTTCCGATGTCGATTCCCGCGTCCGCTTTTATTTCTTCAACCGCAACGGGGTCTTTCATCGAATGATAAGCCGTTGTTGCGAATGAGCCTCCGGCGTGCGGGTGCGGCACAACGCAGACCTCCTCAAGTCCCATCATATCGGCTTTTTCACGCTCGATGATAATCGCTCTGTTGAGATGCTCGCAGCATTGAGCGGCAAGATATATTCCGCTTTCGGCAAAAACGCCGTTAAGTCCGTCATAAATTGATTTTGCAGGCTCAACGCTTCCGCTTGTGCCGATTTTCTGACCGATTACCTCGCTGGTTGAACAGCCGATAACAACAACATTTCCTTTTTTTAAGCCTGATTTTTCAACAAGCTCTTTTGCGGCGGCTTTTGCCTGCTCATAAAGAATATCCATTTTTCTTCTCCTATTTTAAATCTTTGATTATTTCAGTCTTTTCGAGCGCCGTGCCGAGAATTACCGAAATTGCCGCACCGATAACGCCCTGAATGGCATTTGCGATAAGGCTTCCCGAAGCACCGAGACCGAATTTCAGAACGAATGCCTCATATAAAAAATATCCTGCGCACATTATCACTTCCGCAGCCGCTGCGGAGGGGATTTTCTTTTTTATGCGTGAATACAGAAGTCCCGAGCAAATTGCCATAAGCGCTTTGATAACGAACGATGCGGGAGCATATATTGCGTGACCCGTTATTATATCGGCAAGCGCAGAGCCTATGCCTGCTCCGAAAGCCGCATATCCGCAGGGCAGAACGAATGAAGCCGTGATAACGAAGCAGTCGCCGAGATTGAAAAATCCGCCCGTTGACGGCGACGGTATCTGAATAACGGAGCTTGCAACGCAGACAAGTGCGCCGAAAAGAGAAGCAAAGGTCAGTTTTTTGACTTTTTCAAATTTCACCCTTTTAAACCTCTTGAAATATTATTATAAATACATTATAATCAATTATATCGTTATTTCAAGTGGAAATTTAAAATTAAGGAGAAACATATGGAATTCAGAGCATATCATAAGGAGCTTGAAGCTCTGCATATCGGCTGTGAAGCGCCGAGAGCATATTATATTCCTTATAAAAGTGCGGAAGCCGCACTCGCGGGAGAAAGAAAAGATTCAGAATATTATACAGACCTTTGCGGAAAATGGAATTTTAAGTTTTATAAAAGCTTTGAGGATATAGGGGAAGACTTTCTTTCTGCCGGATTTGCAGATGAAATATCCGTTCCGTGCTGCTGGCAGACCGTTTCGGGCAAGGGTTACGATGTTCCGCTTTACAGTAATCTGTTTTATCCGTTTCCGCTTGACCCGCCTTTTGTTCCGGACGAAAATCCCTGCGGACATTATAATAAAAAAATAATACTCAATAAAAAAGAAAACAAAAGATATTATATCAATTTTGAGGGAGTATCCTCCTGTTTTTATCTGTTTGTTAACGGGAAATTTGCCGCATACAGCCAGGTGAGCCATTGCACAAGCGAAATTGACATAACCGATTATATTACAAGCGGAGAAAATACTCTTGATGTGCTCGTTGTTAAATGGTGTGACGGGAGTTATCTTGAAGACCAGGATATGTTCAGACTTTCGGGCATATTCAGAGAGGTATATATTCTTGAAAGAGACGAAAACTGCGTAAAGGATATTTATATCAGGACCGAGCTTGACTCCTCCGCAAAGATAGATATTGAAACCGATGCCGAAATTTCGTGCAGACTTTTTGCACCGAACGGCAAGCCCATCGGAGAATTCGGCAAGAAAGCGAAGCTTCAAAGCCCTGTTCTCTGGAGCAGCGAAGCACCCGAGCTTTATACTCTGCTTGTTTACTGCAAAAACGAGATAATCCCGTTTAAAATAGGCTTCAAAAAGGTTGAAATCAAAGGGAATATCGCGTATTTCAACGGTGAGCCGATAAAGCTTTACGGCATAAACCGCCACGATTCAAACCCCGAAACGGGTTATTACTGCGATGTTGACCATATGATAAGAGATATTGAAATCATAAAGAGCGGCAACTGCAACGCCGTGAGAACCTCGCATTATCCGAATGACCCGCGCTTTGCGGAGCTTTGTGATGAATACGGAATTATGCTCATTGACGAAGCCGACATCGAAACTCACGGTATGGGCTTTGAATACCGCGATACTTGGGACTGGATGCGCTGGTCGAAGCTTTCAACCGATGACGAATGGGAGGCTTCATATGTTGACAGAGCCGCAAGACTTTTTGAGCGCGATAAGAACCATGCCTGCGTTATTATGTGGTCTCTCGGCAATGAGTCGGGCTGCGGAAAGAACCACCGCGCAATGAGGAACTACATAAAGAGCCGTGATGAATCTGCGATAGTTCATTATGAAAATTCTCATCTTGAATTTATGGCTGTTCCGATAGGCGAAAATTTCAGCGATATATCCGATGTTGAAAGCCGTATGTATGCGGAGCTTGATTATACGGAGGAATACTGCAAAAACAAGAGTGCAAAGAAGCCGTTCTATTTCTGCGAATTCAGCTGTTCGATGAGCACAGGCGATATTCACGCTCATTGCGACCTTTTCAGAAAATATCCGCAGATTTTCGGCGGCTGTTTTTGGGAGCTTACCGACCACGGCGTTGACATCGGCGGCGGAAAATACCGCTATGGCGGCGACTTCGGAGATTATCCGAATAACAGCATATGCTGCGTTGACGGCGTTGTGTTTCCCGACAGACGCCTGCGCCCGGGCTTTGCGGATATGAAAAAGGGTTATCAGCCGTTTGAGGTGAAATATGAAAACGGTGAAATCGGGATATTCAACCGCCGTTATTTCACTTCGCTTGATGATTTGTATGTTGTGTGGACTGTTGAAACCGACGGCGAAACGATTGTTTCCGGCAGAATAGAAGATACCGATATTCCCGCCCGTGAAAGCAGAAAATATCGGCTTTTCGATAAGCTCACACAAAAGGATTTATGTTATCTGACCTTATATTTCAGAACTAAATCAGACTGTAAATGGGCGAAGGCGGATACCGAACTCGGCTTTGAACAGTTTGACCTTTCGGTTAAAACCAATGCCAAACCGATTCCGCACGGCAGACCTGAATTTGAAGACGGAAAGAGATATATCACCGTTACCGCGGGAAATACGGCATATAAATTCGATAAGCCCTACGGAAGAATTTCATCAATAGTCTGTGACGGCAAAGAGCTTCTTGCCGAACCTGTTCAGATTGAAATCTGGACGGCACACGGATATAATCAGCTCGGAGCCGCCGAGGACAGAAGAAGTGCGGCGATGCAGGCGGCGGTTCAGAAAACATATTCAACCGAAATTACCGAGACCGCAAACAGTCTGACGGTATGCTGTGAGGTCGCAATCGGCGGCCCTGCGGTTGTGCCTGTTATCAAGGGTAAGCTTACATATGATTTCTTTGCGGATTCAAGTGTAAAAATCGGTTTTAACGGTGAAATGAGAGAGCTTCTTAAGGAAATGGGTATGCGCCTGCCGAGATTCGGATTCAGAGTTGCAATGAAAAAAGGCTTTGAAAAGATGACATATTTCGGCAAAGGCCCGGGAGAAGCTTATGCCGAACGCCATAAGGGTCAGCGTATGGGCAGGTTTGAAACAACGGTCAGCGATAATTTTGTTCCGTACATAAGACCGATTGAAAACGGCGCGCATTTTGCTTCCCGTTACGGCATTGTTTCCGACGGCGAAACCGCACTCAGGTTTGAACCGTGTTCAGAAAGCTTTCTTTTTAATGCTTCTCATTATACTCCGCTGATGCTTGAGGAAACAGCGCATAATGATGAGCTTGTTCCCTCTGAAAACACTTATGTTTATCTGGATTATAAAATGGATATAAGAGGCGGCAGAGGTTATTATGAGAAAATCGAGCCGGAAAGAAAATGGGATTTTGAGCCGATTGAATTTTCAATAACGGTTATGCCTCAGAATGAAAGATAAGGAGAGATAACAGTGAAAAAATTTATTTGCATTCTGTTCGCAGTCGTGCTTTTGGTGAGCGCATCTCTTACGGTAAATGCCGCAGATAAAAAGGTGCTTCATTTCAACGAAAACGGCACTTTTAAAATTCTGCAAATCAGCGATTCACAGGATGACCATTATCCGGCTTATGATATGCTGAATTTTGTAAAGCTTGCAGTTGAAGAAATCAAACCCGACCTTATAGTTTTTACGGGTGACCTTGTTGAGGACAGCAGAATCGGCGATATAGGAACGGACGGGGAAAACTTCCGTGAGGGTGTTGTGGTTAAGAAAAACGGGGAAATCGACCATGATAAAACTCTTGAAAACCTTACGGCTGCGGCGGACAATGTTCTGAAAATATTTCAGGAATCCGGAATCCCGTTTGCCATTGCGATGGGCAACAACGATTATAAATGCGGAATAACAAATGATGAATGGCTTGAAATATTCGGCAAATATTCAAACTGCATTATTGATGACGAAACGGGAAAAGAAACCGGAGGCCTTGATTATAATATTGAGATAAAAAATGCTCAGGATAAAACCGTTTTCAATCTTTGGATGATGGATACAATGAGAGGCGGCGTTTCCGCCGAGCAGATAGAATGGTATAAATCCGAAGCATCGGCACTTGCGGGAGAGAACGGCGGCAACCCCGTTCCGGCAATTCTTTATCAGCATATACAGTTTAAGGATATAGGAAACCTTTTTGAAAAATGCAATCCGTGGGATGAGGGTGCAATGGGAGGAACATCCGGCTTTTACCGCCTGAACCGTGATATTGCAAAGGGACGCAATCTTTATACATATTATCCCTGCGAGCCGACTGCACAGTTCGTTGCCGCCAAAGAACAGGGAGATATTATCGGAGCATTTTTCGGACATCAGCATACCGAGGGATTTTCCGGAATTGTTGACGGAATTGAGCTTGGATTCTGTTACGGCTGTGAAATGGCAAAGTCGGGACCTTACGGATGCAGGGTTATAACGCTTCACGAGAATGATTTGAAGAATTATGATAATGAACAGTTTATATATAAAGGAAGCGTTAAATTCGGCAATGCACGCCTTGAAAAGCAGGATGACAGCAAGGGAGAATATCATGAATATTCCAATCCGCTTGTTAAGCTGATTATGGGATTTAAAAATATCATCGTTGCGTTGGCGGGATTTATTATTAACTTGTTTGCATAAATGAAAACGGCTTGTGAAAACAAATTTCACAAGTCGTTTTTTCAAAATATAATTCTGTCTGCGTTTCTGTTTATTACTTCCTGATTTATGCCGTTTACTCCGGCAAGCTCATCGAGTGAAAGAAATCTTCCGTTTTCTTCTCTGTAAGCGATAATCGCTTTTGCTTTCGCTTCACCGATGCCGTAAAGGGCGGTAAGCTCTTCTGCGGAGGCGGTGTTAACATTCACCTTATCCGGTGACGGCGCGGTAACGGTCAGCGCCGCTGTGGTCGGAGGCTCAACCGGAGAATATTTCGGCAGGTCGAAAACATTATAGAGCAGTATTGCGGCAGCGATTATCACCGCCGCGATAATCAGCAGTAATTCGTGTTTATGTGCGCTCATATCAGAAGTTACTGCCGTTCCAGCCCCAATGCTCCGCTTCCTCGTATTTGATATAGATGTTTGAGCGGTCAATTCCGAGCTCCTCATTGATTATCTCGGAAAGAGCCTGAGTGAGACGGTCATATGCGGCATCGGAAGCCGAACCGAAAAGGCTTACCTCAAGATAGGCATAATCCTCGGAGCAGTCTCCCCTGAAATACATTTTCATATTGTCCTCAAAAGTGAGCATAAGCCATGATTCGCTTTTTCCCGGGATAAGCGCTATCGCCTGACCGAGCTTTGCTTTTAAGGCGTTCTTTTTCTCGTCCGTAATTTCTTTGCTTACCGTTGTTCTGATATAAGGCATAATTTTTCCTCCTTAACCTACTCTCAAAAAGTCTCTTGCTTCAACAACAGCACCCATAACGGTATATTCGCTGTCGGTAAAGTTTACATATATCATAGCACCCGTATCGTATTCGGTGCAGTATATTCCGTCGGAAACCTCATAATGGTCTGTCATTCTTGCCGAGCGCAGGTCACTCAGGGCGTTATCGGCTTTCTTATAAAATTCAGCCGCCGAATTTATCGTATTGTCGTAATAGAAAATATCGTTTTCGGTATCTCTTGAAATCGGTTCATAGTTCCACTCAAAATGCGGGCACGCGCCGAATTCGATACAGCGAAGCAGGCTTTCTTCAAGATTTATTCTTGTATTTATCGGCTTGCCCGCATAGTCAACGGTTCCGTGAAGAATAAGCTGAACAAACGGTATTGCCGTGTAAGCTCCGCCTGTGGGAACGCTTGTGTCAAGCGGAACATTTATAACCGAGTCGATTTTTCTGAGCATAAAGAAATTGCCGCCCACCGCCATTGTACTGCGGCTTGTTGAAAGCGGAGTGATTGCCGAGCTTATCGCCTCGGCTGCCTGCTCACGGGTTGAGCCGTTGAATGATTGGTCGGAATAGAGCAGACTGCCCGCATCATTAAGACAGAAGCCCGAGAAATCATAAAGCTTTGTATCGGCAAGCACCGAATTTATGACATTTGAAAGCCTGCTGATTTTGCGAAGCTCACGGGTTGACGGCTCTCTGCCGACGGCATCGGAAAGCTTTGATGCTGGGGCATAGGAGCTTACTTTTTTGTGAATATCGCTCACGGCGTTTCCGCCGAAGCCCGAAGCATTTGAAAGAATATCAATATCAAGATAAAGGCTCATTTTCTGCGCCGAAATATATTCATAGAGGTCGGAAAGCTTTGTTCTTCCGCCGAGGCGTGCAAGAACAGAGGCGTTTTTTATATCGTTCTGCTCCGTACCGCCCGAGAACGCTCCGCAGTATCTTAATGCGATGTTGTTTATACCCTTGTTCTTCATTCTCGTGAGCATATCGCGTGCCTGGTCAAAGGTTGTGAGCTTTGAAAGATAGCTGAAAGGTCCGAGGTTCTTTTTGACTGCTCCCGTGAGAGTGAGGAAAAACGGAAGATAAGACACTTCTTTTTCGGGAACTACAGACAACACGGAATTTCTGATAAGCTGTTCTCTGCAGGCCGAGGCAAGCCCGGAATAGGTTGCGTTTTTATCAAAAAGGAAACGGTAGCAGAGTGAAAGCTTGTGTGCTTCGGAGGATTTTGAAACATACAGGGTTTCGCCGTCATAGTCGGAGGTCGTTATCTCAAACGACGGATAAACCATATTGTATCCGCTTATATCCGAGGCTTTGTCGGCATGAATAACGGCGCAGGCATCGCCCTGCTGAATGAGCGAAACGAAAGCCGCTTCTCCGTGCTTTATTCCGAATGCCGGAACAACTGCCGAGCCTGAATAATCGTTCGGGCAGGAGGGGTCTGAACCGTAAACCGCAAACGAAAGAGGCTCAAAGGATTCATCGAAAATAGATGTTCGTATTGTTGCGCCGCAGCCGTCGGGTACGAGCAGAAAATCCTCCTCAAACGAATCGTTGAAGGCGCCGAAATAATTGAGCAGTTCAATACTTTCGATATATGCGTCATTATTTCCGGAAAGGTTTGAATATTCGCATTCAACCGTCATACTGCCGTCAATGAGCATGGCTCTGATTTTCAGGTTGAACGCAATATCCGACGGCGAAAGCTTTTCCTTTGCCGCGGTTTGTTCATCGGTAAACAGGTCAAAGTTAAATTCGGCGCCGTTTTCGATAAGCTTATATCCGGCTTTCCCGAATTTGAGAGAATTATCCTGCGTATTCAGATAATAAATATCCGTTCCGCCGATAACCTTAACCGTTGCCATGCTTGCTTCACTGTTGTGTGCCTCGTTCTGCGAAAGAGAATCAAGAAGCGGAAGCACACTCCACATATGCTTCTTTTCGGCATCGGCAACGCAGAATGTATTTGTTGATTTGTCAATAAACAGCTCAATAAGTCCAGATGAAGCCGCTTTTTCGGTGAACGCAGCCGCGCTCACGGAATAATGCGTAAGCTCAGGCGTTTCACATTCCGAAGTGATGGTGTTTCTGCTTTTGACCGATTTAACGGTTTTAACTCCGCTTTCATCGGCGTCCGAGCAGGAGCTGAACAGCATTAAAACCGCCAGAATCAGCGCCGAAATGCGGATTATAGATTTTTTAATCGCTGAAATCCTCATAATATTTAGGTTCCTTTGCAACCTCAAACATAAATTCAACGCCGTTTTCAACATTTTCAACGCCGAAAGCACAGCGGTGATTCGTCATAATACTTTTAACTATGGAAAGTCCGAGACCGAAACGGTTTTCGCTTCGCTCGTGGGATTTATCCGCGCGGTAGAAGCTGTCCCATATTTCCTCAATATCCTCATCGCTTATCGGGTCACCCGTGTTGAACACCTTGAAGCGGTAACGGTTTTCGATATCTTCGCATTTGAGGATTATTTCTTTATCACCCGAGCAGTGGGCAATGGCGTTGGTGATATAGTTTTTAAGAACTATTTCGAGCTTATCGCCGTGACCGTAAACACTCAGATTTTCGGGAATGAGGTTGATTACTTTTATTCCGTTATTTTCAAACTGCAATGAAAGATGATTGAGCAGAAGCTGTACTCTCTGACCGATGTCAAACTGTGACGGCGTGAATATCTGCGTGTCGCTGTCAAGCTTTGAAAGCTCAAGAAGCTCAACAACAAGAGAATTCATTTTCTGACTTTCATCAAAGATTATCTGATAATATTCATTGATTATCTCGGGGTCACTGCTTATGTTTTCGCAAAGTCCCTCTGCATAGCCCGATATAATCGCAATCGGGGTTTTAAGCTCGTGTGAAACATTGCTGATGAACGATTTTCTTGCATTATCAAGCGCAAATCGGCGTTCTATATCTCTTTCAAGCTGTTCATTCTTGACCTTCAAATCCATAAGAGTTGAGTCAAGAGTAGTCGAAAGAGTATTTATGCTTCTTCCGAGCTCGCCAATTTCGTCCTTACCGTAGTTTCCGCATTTCCTTTCAAAATTCAGCGCCGCCATATCCTTGGTTATATCGCTCATTTCAACAAGCGGCTCGGTAAATCTTGCCACAAGGAAGCAGAAAGTACCCGACATCAGAATAAGCAGGGGAATGCTTATTGCCGAATAGACCTTCTTTGCAACATCAACAACCGTTTCAACATCGGCAACGGGAATATAGATGTGAAGCATTTCTCCCGTATCAAGTGTGCGGTTATATATAAAATATTTTACATTGGAACCGATTCTGCTTTTAATTTCAAAATTACTGTATTCCGGCACATAGCTTTTATAATCCGAAGTAAGCATATACGGATACAGAGGAGTTGTTGAACCGGAGGTTATGAAATGCGCACTGCTCTGAGCCGAGCTGCTGCCGGACGAATAGGCAAGAGAGCCGTCCGGAGAAACAATTTCAAAATCAACATTGTTGTTTGAAGAAATTGCGGAAAGCTGATAATAATATGAAACAGTTCCCGGGCTGCATCGGTTTATATCATCTGCTATGTCAACGGAATTATTATAGGTCTGAAAAGCGTGAGCCCTGAAAAGCAGGGGTGAGCTGAAAAGTGCAATCAGCAGAAAGAACACTATGAAAACAATCAGAACAATGGCAAGCATTTTTATTCTGATTTTGTGGAGCTTCGGAGCGCTTGGCAGCTTCAATTTGCCGACACCTCTATTTTATATCCTACGCCGTAAACGGTTTTTAAATGTTCGTCTCCCCATGAGCCGAGCTTGGTTCTGAGCCTTGCAACATGGGAATCAACCGTTCTCGGGTCGCCGGTAAAATCAAATCCCCATATATCGTCAAGAAGCTGTTCACGGGAGAAAATTCTGCCCGTGTTTGATGCAAGCTTAACAAGAATATTATGCTCTTTTATGGTCAGTTCAACCTGAGAGCCGTTGTTCGTTACAACGTGACCCGGGATATCTATCGTAAGTCCGCTGATGTTTATAATCTCATCGCTTGAAGCGGAGCTTTTGCCTTCGGAGCGTTTGAGAAGCGCTTCAACTCTTTTAACGAGAACCGTGGGGCTGAACGGCTTTGTTACGAAATCGTCTGCACCGCTTTCAAAGGACATAAGCTCATCAAATTCCTGACTTCTCGCCGTCAGCATGAGAATGGGAACGGAGCTTGTTTCTCTTATCTTTTTGCATACCTCCCAGCCGTCTGCACCTGGCATCATTATATCACAGATAACAAGGTCTATATTTTCCTCGGAGCGGAAAAGGCTGATAGCTTCCGTTCCGTCAGCCGCTTCTATTGTTTCATATTCTTTGCTGCGCAGAAAATCGCAAACAAGCCTTCTTATTCTGGCTTCGTCATCGGCAATAAGTATTTTTTTCATCTGCACGCCACTCCGTTTCGCATTATTTTATTTATATATTTTACCACATTATAATTGAGTAAATCAAGTATTACATTGATTTATGCGGTATTTTTAATAAAAAATACGAAAATTTTAAAAAATTTGTATAAAACTATTGTTTTAGGTGTTCAAATTTAGTATAATAAAAAAGTATTTATACTCGGGTCGTATGACCATTTGAAAGGCGTGGTTAAAAATGCTCGGCAAATATGTCAGAGTCAGGGTCACAAACCCTATCCGCTCCGTAAACAGACAGTTCGGTTTTGTCTACCAGCTTAATTTCGGTGCAATTGAAGGAAAAAAGAGATATGACAGCGTTTCGTCCGGCGCATACATTATGGGGATAAATCACCCCGTAAGAACCTTTGACGGCAGAGTTATTGCCGCAATTAAAAGAAATGACGGCAGTCCTACGGTTTATGTTGTGGCTCCCAAAAGCATGAGATTTATCAGCTATCAGATTGAGGATGCAATCGCATTTGCCGAAAACGGCAGAGAATATCAGCTTGAATGTCTTTACGAGCGCTCCTGCGGTGCGGTGGTTTTCCGAAATATAAACGGAGAAATAAGGTATCTGCTCATAAAAAACAGGAGAAGCACGCATTGGGGTTTCCCGAAGGGCCATGTCGAAAAGGGCGAATCCTTTGAACAGACTGCAAAGAGAGAGGTGCTTGAGGAAACGGGAATACATATTCACATTATTCCGCAGTTTGCTTCAAAATCCGAATATACCATTCAGGGCAAGGTTGAAAAAACGGTTACGATTTATCTTGCCAAAACTTCAGATACGCAGACAACCATTCAGCGTGAGGAAATAGAGGATTATATCTGGCTGAATTTTGAACGCGCAATGGAAACACTCAGATTTATAAATGACAGAAATATTCTCAAGGACGCCCACGATTTTCTGCTTAAGGAAAAAATAATCTGAACGGAGAACTTATTATGACCGAAGCAATTACCGATTATCTTGTCGGCATATTTCAGGGCAGCATTCCGAAAGAGCTTATTATATTCATAATATCATTGTTTCCGATTCTGGAGCTCAGAGGCGGAATGATAGCCGCAAAGCTGCTCGGTGTGGAGCTTGCAAAGGCATTCATTATTTGCTATATAGGAAATATTCTGCCGATACCGTTTATTCTTCTGTTTATCAGAAAAATATTCGCGTTTCTGAAAAAATTCAAACATACCGAAAAATTGATAACTAAGCTTGAGGTGCGGTCCATGCGCAAAAGCGAAAAGGTCAAACGCAGAAGAAACTGGGGACTGCTTGCCTTTGTTGCAATTCCTCTGCCCGGAACGGGCGGCTGGACGGGAGCGCTTATTGCCGCTCTGCTTGATATAAGAATAAAATCGTCATTTCCGATAATTGCACTCGGGATTCTCATTGCAAATCTGATTATGACCGCATTTTCATACGGTTTTCTCGGAGTGCTCGGAGTATAAAGGGGAAATAAAATTGGCAGTTTCAAAAGAAAACATAAGAAATTTCTGCATAATAGCGCATATTGACCACGGCAAATCAACTCTTGCAGACCGTCTGCTTGAAAAAACAAAGTCCGTTGCCCTGCGTGATATGACCGCTCAGCTTCTTGACAAAATGGATTTGGAGCGCGAAAGAGGCATAACCATAAAAGCTCACGCCGTTAAGCTCAATTATACGGCGGAGGACGGAAACGAATATGTTCTCAACCTGATTGATACCCCGGGTCATGTTGACTTTAATTATGAGGTTTCGCGTTCACTTGCCGCCTGTGAGGGTGCGGTACTGATAGTTGATGCTTCTCAGGGCGTTGAGGCCCAGACTCTTGCAAATACTTATCTTGCTCTTGACCATGATTTGGAGCTTGTTCCCGTTATAAATAAAGTCGACCTGCCCTCGGCAGACCCCGACAGAGTTGCCGCCGAGGTTGAGGACGTTATCGGGCTTGACTGCTCCGAAGCTCCGAGAGTTTCGGCAAAAACTGGGCTTAATATTGAACAGGTGCTTGAACACATCGTCAACGATATTCCCGCTCCGAAAGCCGATGATAATAAGCCGCTTCGTGCGCTGATATTTGATTCGGTTTACGACAGCTACAAGGGTGTTATCGTTTATGTCAGAATAAAAGAGGGCAAAATAAAGCCCGGAGATACGATGAGAATGATGGCAACCGGTGCGGAATTTACCGTTGTTGAAACGGGATATATGCGTGCTCAGGAGCCCGAGCCCTGCGCAGAGCTTACCGCGGGAGAGGTAGGATATATAACCGCCTCAATCAAAACAGTCAGCGATGCGAGAGTGGGCGATACCGTCACAACCGTAGAAAATCCCGCCGCAGAGCCGCTCCCCGGTTACAGAAAGGTAAATCCGATGGTATTCTGCGGAATTTATCCCGCAGACGGTGCGGACTATGAAAATCTGCGTGATGCACTTGAAAAATTGCAGCTTAACGATGCGGCGCTGACCTATGAGCCCGAAACCTCCGGCGCGCTCGGCTTCGGCTTCCGCTGCGGATTTTTGGGACTGCTCCACCTTGAAATAATTCAGGAGCGCCTTGAAAGAGAATATGACCTTGACCTCGTGACCACCGTTCCGAGCGTTATATATAAAATCAACCTTACCGACGGAACCATGGTTGAAATTGATAATCCCACCCACTATCCCGACCCCGCTTCGATTGCCTCGTGCGAAGAACCGTTTACCGATGCACATATTTATGCGCCCGCCGAATATGTGGGAACGATTATGGATTTGTGTCAGGACAGACGAGGCGTATTCAGAAATATGGACTATATCACGCCCGAGAGAGTTGATATTCATTATGAGCTTCCGCTCAATGAGATTATCTATGATTTCTTTGACTCTCTTAAGTCAAGAACGAGAGGATATGCTTCATTTGATTATGAAATAAGCGATTACCGCAAATCAAATCTTGTTAAGCTCGATGTTCTGCTCAACGGCGATATTATTGATGCTCTTTCGTTTATCATTCATTCCGAAAAGGCGTACAGCAAGGCGAGAAAAATAGCCGAAAGGCTGAAAGACAATATTCCCCGTCAGATGTTTGAAATTCCCATTCAGATAGGCATCGGCGGCAAGATAATCGCCCGTGAAACCGTTAAGGCAATGCGCAAGGACGTTCTTGCCAAGTGCTACGGCGGCGATATAACGAGAAAGAAAAAGCTTCTCGAAAAGCAGAAAGAGGGCAAAAAGAGAATGCGTCACTTCGGAACGGTTGAAGTTCCGCAGGAAGCGTTTATGGCGGTGCTTAAGCTTGACGACAATGACTGATAAAAAACCGCTCGGACTTTATCTGCACATTCCTTTCTGCAAAGGAAAATGCCCTTACTGCGATTTCTATTCGATATATCCGAAGCCCGAAACCGTTGAAAGATATACCGAGGCGCTTTGCCGTGAGCTTGAAAAAGCGGATAGAATTTTTGATACCGTTTATTTCGGAGGCGGAACGCCGTCGCTGCTCGGAGCGCAGAAAATAAAGCGCATAATGAGCTTTATAAATATGACGGAAAACTGCGAGGCAACGCTCGAATGCAATCCGTCCGATGCTGTTGATTTTGATTTCCGAACGGCTGCGGAATGCGGGATAAACCGCATTTCTCTGGGCTTGCAGAGCGCGGTTGATTCCGAAAGAAAGGCGCTCGGCAGGCGCGCAGGTTGTGAAGAAGCAAAAAACGCAATTGAAAAAATCTTATCGGCAGGCATAAAAAACATATCCCTTGATTTAATGCTGGGAATACCGAATCAGACTGCGGAAAGCCTTGAAAAATCAATTGATTTCTGTGCCGCTTCGGGAGTAACGCATATAAGCGCCTATATTCTGAAAATCGAAGAGGGTACAAGGTTCTTTGAAAAGAGAAACGAGCTTATTCTGCCCGATGAGGACGAAACCTGCGAGCTTTATCTACAAACCGTTTCATCGCTTGAGAGTAAAGGCTTTAAGCAGTACGAAATTTCAAATTTCGCAAAAGCGGAATATGAGAGCCGGCATAATCTCAAATATTGGCATTGTGAAGAATATCTCGGACTCGGCGCTGCGGCTCATTCATTCGTTAACGGAAAAAGATTTTATTACGGCAGAAGCGCAGAGGATTTCATAAACGGCGTTCAGCCCTCCGATGACGGCGAGGGCGGCGGTGAGGAAGAATATATTATGCTTGCTCTGCGGCTTACCGAGGGACTTTCCGAAGAAAAATTCAAGCGTAAATACGGAAAAGCTTTTTCGGAAAATTTCATAAAAAAAGCCGTTTCCTTTAAAGAAAACGGTCTGATGAATATTCGGAACGGAGTATATTCTCTTACTCCGAACGGATTTCTGCTTTCAAATACTGTTATCTGTGAGCTTATCGAAGCTCTTGAAAAATAAGGAGGAAATCATATGAAAAGAACACTCAGCGGAATCATGGCGGCAGTCATTATCGCACTCTCCGTATTTTCGGTAAACGCTTTTGCAGCCGAGACCACAAAGACCGAAGCACTGTTTAAGCAAATCACCGATGCAAAGGAAATTTCGTTAACCTTTACCGCAGGCGACACTATTCTCGGCACATCAACCGACACGGTACATATCAAAGGAAACAATGTTGCATATGATTATAATACCGGATTCCTCAATGCCCGTGTTGTGCTCAAGGACGGTTCGGCTTATGCCTATCTTCCGATACTTCCGTTCTTCTTTGTAAAGCTCGATAATACGGGACTTAACAATGTTGATGTGTGGAAGCTCGTTGAAAACGCTTTCGGTATCACCATGGGCGTACTCAACTATATCAAGAGCTATAACGAGGATTATCAGGGCAAAACCTATTTCGTTGAAGAATTTAACGACAGAGCGCAGGTTACATCGAAATTCTACTATGACGGCGACACTCTGAAGCAGCTCATAGTGACCGATGCCAAAACCGGTTCGAGACAGGTTACATTATTCGACAGCTATTCATTCACGGTCAGCGACGATGTTTTCGCAATGCCCTCCGGCTTTGACCTTTCGATGCTTCTCAAATGGCTGTTCAATCTTATCATTGCGGCATAATTCGGAATAATTTATTATTTTAAAATTCCTTCTTCAACCGCAATATGCGCACAGGCTTTAAGAGCTCCGTTTATGTTCTCGTCAAAATCGGGAAGCATAAACGGATTTTTTGTTATGCTTTCCCCGAATATCATCTCATAGAAGCACGCACCCGCAAGGAAACAGCCCATTTCGTTTCCGTGGAAGCCGTCGCAGGTGAGGCGGTCACCGATAAAGGTCTGCCTTGCCGTCTGCCAGGCTCTGCCGCTCGGAATTATCAGGTCAATTTCCGCTTCCTTTGCCGCTTTTGCATAGCATTCGGTAAGCATACGGTACATTTCGTCCTGGTCGTTATGATAATATTCCGCAAATTCCGGCTTTAAACAGCCCTTTTCATATGCCCAGGTCTGATGAAGCATTATTTTTGCTTCGGGCTTCACCATTCTGCAATATGCCGCAAGCTCGGCAAGATAAGGTGAATAGCTTTCTTCAATGCCGCTCAGGTGGCTGCATTGCTGGAGCGTTATAACGTCCCAGTCCTCGTCCTCAACAACATCGTGAAGCGCAAGACCGTCGGGGTTCCTCATTTCGGTTTCGCCCGGAAGATAGACCTCGTAAACATAGGCTTCTTCTTCTTTTCTCCAGTTATTCCAATGGGTTTCGAGCGAACAGCCTGGGATAAAAAGGTTACAGAGCATAAGCTCTTTTCCCGCCGCCTTTGCCATCTGCGGCAGATAACGGTGGGCGTTATTTGAAAAGCTGTTTCCTATTGACAATACATTCA
This sequence comes from Acutalibacteraceae bacterium, assembly GCA_045600535.1. GTDB lineage: Bacteria > Bacillota > Clostridia > Oscillospirales > Acutalibacteraceae > CAG-177. Next base: position 20,899 of record JAZRYD010000021.1, read on the forward strand.
TTTCTATTTACCTCGGTTTTCTAACGGCTGCCAATTAATATCAACAACATCAGCGCCGTCCTCAATTTCGGATTTAATGCGTTCAAATTCATCTTCCGATATTTTTTCTTTAAGGTCTTCACCTTGATTGTCAACAACAACCCAGGTTCCTGCAATTTCATAAGACATCAATGCCTTAATAAACTCAAGTTTTCCGTCGGAATAGCGGAAATACGCATAACTGATATAATCCGGCGTTCCTCCGTAATACCGAATTATTCCGTTCGATAAAATATCTCTGCCACCCAAGCATTCGGCAAAATAGCTTTTCCATCTCCATACGGGCTGACAGGTTATTTCCTGCGCTTTTCGGTCAATGGCTGTGTAGATTTGATTAAGCACGGTTTTTTCCTCGCACGATTGGTTCAAAAACTCGTTTTCATATCCCCAAAGAGTTGCATTTGAACCGAGCAGAAGCTCTTCTGTTCCGTCTGAGTCAATATCACAATACGCATAATAATTATTATTCAACAGTTGCTCTGAGTCTGTGTCTTTCGAGAACTCGGCAATTTTGCTCTTAATTATTGACTCATACGGATTATTCTCCGAGGTGACGGTTGTTTGAGGTAATGACGGCATTTTTGGTTGCTGTAATCCGCAGGAGCTTAAAATCAGCAAAACAGAAAAAAGCAGAAATATTTTGTATTTCATAATACTATTACCTTTTATTGTTTCTTAAAAGTGTAAGTTCTTCTTTATCTTTCTGAGAATTGCATTTTTCGATTATGACAAAGAATATTGTTACAAGGAAAAGATACGGGAACGGGACGAAAACGCCCGGATTTACGAATGACATCATTTCAATTCCGAGATACGAAAGGAAAACCGTTATATTGAAGAAAGAAATATTTTTAATAAACAACTTTATTCTTGTGAAGAGCAGGAAGCCGTAACCGAGTATTCCGGCAATGCCGAAGCTTCCGATAACCTGGACGGGGGAGCAATGATACCAGCAAAGCGTGAATTTTGCGCTGTGGTGAATATCACGGTTGCCCATATATCCGAGACCTCTGCCGAAAAACGGATTCGATTTGAAATCCTCAATTCCGCGCGGTATCAGCCCGAGCCTTATGGAGTTTTCGGACGGGTCAAGCATTCTTTCAACGGTGTATCTGATTATATCGAAAAGATACCGACGAACAAGGAACAGTCCGCAAAGGCAAACAAGAATAACTATGATTATCGGCTTTCTGCGGCGCTTATCAATATAAAGCATTGCGATAATGCAGATGATAAGCTCAATAAGGCCGAATATCATTCCGCCGCGTGAGCCTGCAAAGATAATCGCAATATATGAAAGTATTCCGACGAAGAACCACCCGAAGCGTTTTGCGGAAAGATAAAACGCAAACGGCATTGCAAGCATCAGAAGCGTTGAGGCATTGTTTCTCCATTGGAACGGAATAACGCTCATAACGCTGAGAAATTCATCAAGCCTTGAAATATATTCCTGAATGAGACAAACGCAGAGCATCGGAATTATGCTTGCCATAACGCGGGAAAATTTTTCGGAAAATTCGTATTCATCGCGCATTTTCAGCGCGGAACACATATATGAATAGATAAGAAGCGTTCCGAAGCCGAGCATAATAATATAGAAAACCGAGGTCGGCGAAAAATATTCCTTTGCCGTGATGATGCCGAGACCGCCGAGGGTTGTGACTGCCGATGCGGCAAGAATGCCGTAAAAGCATTCGCCCTTTGAAAGTCTGCACGGATAAAGAATAAAGTGGAGAACGAAAAATATTGCAATCGGAATTGCGAAATACCAATATCCGAAAAATTCGTTGTATGACAGCTTACACCGTATGGCGAAGCAAACCGTAAAAAGTGTTCCCTGCAAAGCCGGAATAAGGTCATCGGTCAGCGCCATTGAAGCAGAAATCACAACGGCAAAAAGCATTGTACCGAGTACCTCTCTGCCGGTAAATATAACGGCGCAGGCGGCAAGAAACAGTATTACGGAATATATTTCCGATGAAAGAAATCTTCTGATTTTTTCCATAAATCTGCCTTTCGGTCATATAGTTTAATATGTAATATATAATAGCAATATCGGAGAGCAAAGTCAATCCAAAACGGGAAATATTACTTGTTTGTAATAAAATATTACAATATTGTTAATTTTGGAAAAAGTACTTGATTTTTCCGTATAAAGTGTTAAAATACAAATTAGCACTCGGAACTAATGAGTGCTAAAAATCAAAATTTATTATTCGGAGGTAATATATTATGACACTTAAACCGCTTGCAGACAGAGTTGTTGTTAAGCTTGTTGAGGTTGAAGAAACCACAAGCAGCGGAATAATTCTTGCCGCTTCCGCTCAGGAGAAGCCGCAGATTGCCGAAGTTATCGCAGTCGGCCCCGGCGGAATGGTTGACGGCAAAGAGGTTGAAATGTATGTTAAGGTTGGCGATAAGGTTATCACGAGCAAGTATTCGGGAACCGAAGTCAAGCTCAACAAGGAAGAGTTCATAATCGTCCGTCAGAGCGATATTCTTGCAATAGTTGAATAATTTAAGGAGGATTTTATTATGGCAAAGCAGATAATTTACGGCGAAGAAGCCCGCAAGGCTCTCCAGGCAGGCGTTGATAAGCTTGCCGATACCGTTAAAATAACACTCGGCCCCAAGGGCAGAAATGTTGTTCTCGATAAGAAATACGGCGCTCCGCTCATCACCAATGACGGCGTTACAATCGCAAAAGAGGTTGAGCTTGAGGACCCGTTTGAAAACATGGGCGCTCAGCTTGTTAAGGAAGTTTCAACAAAGACCAACGATGTTGCCGGTGACGGCACAACAACCGCAACTCTTCTTGCTCAGGCTCTTATCAGAGAGGGTATGAAGAATGTTACCGCAGGCGCAAATCCGATGGTTGTTAAAAAGGGTATGGCAAAGGCTGTTGACGCAGTTGTTGACTGCCTCAAGAAAAATTCAAAGCCCGTTACAAGCTCCAAGGATATTGCCAGAGTAGGCACTATTTCATCGGGTGATGAAGAAGTCGGAAGGTTCATTGCCGACGCTATGGAAAAGGTTACTGCCGACGGCGTTATCACCGTTGAGGAATCCAAGATAGCCGTTACCGAGTGTGAGGTTGTTGAGGGTATGCAGTTCGACAGAGGATATATTTCACCTTATATGGTAACCGATACCGATAAGATGGAAGCCGTTATCGACGATGCTCTTATCCTTATCACCGATAAGAAAATTTCAAGCGTTCAGGATATTCTTCCTGTTCTTGAGCAGGTTATGCACGCAGGCGGAAAGCTTGTTATCGTTGCGGAAGATGTTGAGGGCGAGGCTCTTTCAACAATTCTCGTAAATAAGCTCAGAGGAGTATTTACCTGTGTATGCGTTAAGGCTCCCGGCTTCGGCGACAGAAGAAAAGAAATGCTTCAGGATATAGCTATCCTTACCGGCGGCGAGGTTATCGCTTCCGACCTCGGACTTGAACTCAAGGAAACTCAGCTTGCACAGCTCGGCAGAGCGCGTCAGGTTAAGATTTCCAAGGAAAACACAATCATAGTTGACGGTGCAGGCGAAAAAGCCGACATCGCATCGAGAGTTGCTCAGATAAAGCTTCAGCTTGAAAACACCACCTCAGATTTCGACAGAGAAAAGCTTCAGGAAAGACTTGCAAAGCTTTCCGGCGGCGTTGCAGTTATCAAGGTCGGCGCAGCAACCGAAACCGAAATGAAAGAAAAGAAGCTCCGCATTGAGGACGCTCTTGCAGCTACCAAGGCGGCAGTTGAAGAGGGCTGCGTTGCAGGCGGCGGTGTTGCACTTCTCAACAGCGTTGAGGCTGTCGGCGCTCTTCTTGAAAAGACCGATGATGCCGATGAAAAGACCGGTATCAAGATAGTTCTCAAAGCGCTTGAAGAACCCGTTCGTCAGATAGCCGCAAACGCAGGACTTGAGGGTTCGGTTATCGTTAACGCAATTGTTAACTCCAAGAAGGTCGGCTACGGCTACAACTTCGCAAACGATAAGTATTGCGATATGGCAAAAGCCGGAATCCTTGACCCCACAAAGGTTACACGCTCCGCTCTCCAGAACGCCGCTTCCGTTGCGGCAATGGTGCACACCACCGAGAGCCTTGTAACCGATAAGCCCGACCCGGCTGCCGATGCCGCAAATGCAGCGGCAATGGCTGCGGCTCAGGGCGGCGGAATGTATTGATTTAATATTCCTTTACGGCTTGCGACGAATGTTGCAAGCCCGCTTTTTCAGCTTGAAGAGAGGCGGGATTTGAATTCGGAATTCGGAATTAAGGGGCGTTTTAATAGTTAGAAGTTAGAAATGAGCAGTTAGAAGTTAATTATATCACTTTTAATTCGGAATGCGGAATTGTGAATTCGGAATTAATGACGGGCTTCGCCCGTACCCATTTTATAACTGCTCATATATAATTTTTTGCTTTTAAATTGATATTTGTTGTTTATTCAGAAGTATAAAGTTTAAAAATTACCCATATAAAATCGGCACGAAGTGCCCCTTAATTCCGAACTCCGAATTCCGAATTAACAAACGTCCTGAAACTCCTCACTCCTACCCGCTCACTTCTGACTTATCAAACGGGTACGGTACAGCCCATTCTTAATCCGAATTTATAATTGAAAAACAGAATAAAGTATGTTATAATAACTCCAAAGACCCCCGATGTTACTTTAAAATTTTGAGGTGATACCGTGAGAAAAATTTCAAAACGAATGCTTGCTCTTTTTCTTTCGCTGATTATGATAATCGGCGTTATTCCGATTGTCGGAACGGCTTCGGAGGACGCAAATCCGGAGCTTCTTCTTGAAGAGATTGATGGCGGCAATCCCGGGGAGGGCGGCGAAGAGGAAGAAAAGCCGCAGTATGAAGAGGGTACGGTTGCCCTGATGTATCTATGTTCAAACTGGACGGGTTTCCCGTCACTCGGTCATATCTGGGCTTATTTTGAAAATGTGAGCGAAGAACCGCTCAGGCTCGGCGCTTATGACCTGCCGGCAGGTGAAGGCGTTTCGGTCGGAACATTCGGACTCACAAGAAGCGACGGCTTCGGAATTTATTATAACATAGAGGCATACACCTCAAATGTTTACGGAATGGACGATTCCCTCTATCTCAGAGTGGAGCTTAATTCGCAGAAGTTTGAAAAAATAAGCAGAAAAATTCTCAACGCAAACTGGTGGGACCCGATTATAGTTAACTGCGCATTCTTTGCCATAACAAAGTTTAATATCGGCTATGACGGATTTATGTTCCCGTGGGTAGTGTTCCCGGGAATTGCCCGTATGAATATGAAGCGCAGAGATGCTCAATCACCGCTCACGATGTTTGACCCCGGGCGTGACAGAGTGTTCAAGCAAAAGGGCAGGGGTGAAAACGCAAGGCTTGTTATTGTTGAGGACGGCTCGGTTGATACTCCTCCGGGCTGATTGGGGGAAGTTGAATGATAAGAATAATTTCGGCTGTACTTTCTGTGATTATGCTTATTGTTGCGGCTGTTCCCGCGGCAATAATAAAGCGTGAAGAAAAACAGCCATATCCCGAAAAATCCTCATATGTCAGAAAGATTTATCCCGATGATACGGGAGACGATTTCGTAACCGACCCCGAAATGCTTCTGAATGCGGAAACATGGGTTATGAAAGAGATTACTCTCGAAAGCGAAAAAAGCTATACCGACCCGTTCAACGATGTTGATGTTGAAATGATACTCGTCGGAAACGGTGTGAAATATACCGTTCCCGCATTCTGGGACGGCGGAAAAGTCTGGAAAATCAGATTTGTATGCCCGTCGGCGGGTGAGTGGCTTTTCAAAACGGTCTGCACCGACGGCGAAAATAAAGCGCTTGACGGCAGAACGGGAAAAGTAACCTGCACCGAATATGACGGCAAATACGATATATACCGTCACGGCTTTGTGACTGCGGCATATTGCGAAAAATATCTCACCTATGATGACGGAACGCCGTTTTTCTATCTCGGCGATACCCATTGGAGCTTGGGCGATGAAACTGTCGAAATGGTGAGAACCATAGCGGAAAAGAGAGAAGCTCAGGGCTTTACCGTTATGCAGAGTGAGCCGATAGGCGCAAAATTCACGCTTTGGGACGGCGTTACCGAGGCGGATATGGCGGGCTTTGCGGATTACGATGAAAAATTCGCAATAATTGCCGAGCACGGTTTGGTTCACGCAAATGCGGAATTTTTCTTCACAAGTTATATGTCGCCTTTGATTGATAATTTCGGCGGCATTGACAAAAACGGCGAAATGAGCGCTTCGGTAAAACGGTATCTCGAAAAGCTTTCACGATATTGGGCTGCCCGTTACTCGGCTTATCCCGTGCTCTGGACTCTCGGACAGGAAACCGATAACGATTTCTATATGGCAGGTACGGAAAATCCCGCGTGGAACACCGAAAACAATCCGTATAAGCTTGTTGCGGAATATATTGAAAAATATGATGCCTATTCGCACCCGTTAACGGCACATCAGGAAAATTCCGGCAGCACCGCAGCTTACGGAAACGGTAAAGGCGAAAATCTGAAAAATTACTGTGATTCGGAGCCGTCGATTTTCAGAAATACCGCGGCTCACAGTTGGTATGCGGCTCAATGGTCGCCGTCGCTGACAAAAAGAAGCGATTACGGCAGAGAAAAGGATTTCTGGTATAATTCGCAGGGTAAGCCCGTTATAAATTATGAGGGCAGATATTGTATGCTCTGGACAAAGGACTTCGGTTCACGAATGCAGGGTTGGGCTTCATTCTTGAGCGGAATGTTCGGCTACGGCTGGGGCGCGCACGATACCTGGAGTTATCTGAATGTTTATGATGAAGAAAATGATTCATCTGACGGAATAGACACCATCACATCGGCGGAAAAGATAAATGCCACATGGCGTGACGCACTCGAATATCCCTGCGCATATCAGGCGGGATATATGAAGAATTTCTTCATCTCGTTTGACTGGTGGAATCTTATTCCGAGATTTGGTAATATTACCTATTTCCTGCCGATGCCGGGAGTGCTTTCATATACCGCAGGCAATGAGGATAATTCCGAAATCGTGATATATTTTTACAGCTTTTCCGATAAAACAATCGGAGCAAAGCCGAATGCAAATAAGTTTTCAGGCTCACAGACCGGAATTATAGGAAGCCTTGAACCGTCAACCGTCTATAAATATAAATGGTTTGACCCTCTCGGCGGTGAATTTTCCGAAGAAAAAGAATTTAAATCGTCTCCGTTCGGAACATATTCGCTCGGTGATAAACAGTGGAACGACGAAACGGTTTACCGCGATATGGCAATATATATTTACAGATAACGGAGACGAATATGATAAAATTTAATGTAAATACTTGAAAAAAACTTTTCCATATGATATAATGAACAAAATTTAACATAGAATGATTTCATCTTTTTATGTAAACTACCGAGGAGGTTAACAAAATGAAGAAAAAAATCGCAGTAATTCTTTCGCTTATCCTTGTTGGTGCGCTTATATTCTGCACCGCTTGCGGCGGAAAAGACGGCGGAACAAAGACACCCGAAACCCCCGATAATACAGCATCTGCTCCCGCTGCAAATGAAACCTTTGCAAAGATTAAAACAGGTACGGGCAGTACAACCGGCACATATTATGCTTTCACAACTGCCGTTGCTCAGATTCTCACAACCGGTGATTACAGCTTTGAAGTTCTTTCAACCGGCGGTTCACAGGCAAATATCGAAGGCATCGAAGACGGTGACTATCAGTTCGCAATCGTTCAGAACGATGTTATGAACTATGCTTTCAAGGGAACAAACGGTTTTTCCGCTCCCGTTGACTGCTTCTCCGCTATCGGCTGCGTATATCCCGAGGTTTGCCAGCTTATCGCTACTGAAGCTTCCGGCATCAAGTCGGTTGCAGACCTTAAAGGCAAGACCGTTGCAGTAGGCGACGTAGGCTCAGGCGTTTATTATAACGCAACTCAGATTCTTGCTGCGGCAGGACTTGACATTGATAAGGATATCAAAAAGGTTGCCGCATCATTCGGTGATTCCGCAACTCAGCTTAAGGACGGCTCAATTGATGCCGCTTTCATCACCGCAGGTACTCCCACAACCGCTATCACAGAGCTTGCAACCTCAACAAATGTTGTTGCCGTTGACCTCGGCGATGAGGTTATCGCAAAGCTTAAGGCAGAACAGCCCTTCTATGCGGAATACACAATGACCGAAAAGGATTACAGCTTCGTTAAGGAGCCTGTTAAGACCGTTGCAATTATGGCAACATTCGTTGTTACCAATGATATGAGCGAGGAGCAGGCATATCAGATTACAAAGAACCTCTGGGAAAAGAAGGCCGATATAGCAGCCGCTCACGCCAAGGGTCAGGAAATGGATGTTTCCATTGCTGTTTCGGGCTGCGGCGATGTTCCTCTTCATCCCGGCGCAGAAAAATATTATAAAGAAGCAGGCGTAATTGCATAAAATTACGCTCAAACTGAAAGCTCTTTTAATTCTGAATTCGGAATGCGGAGTTCGGAATTAAGGGGCGCAAGCGCCGGATTTTAATAGTCAGAAGTTAGAAATGAGCGGTTAGAAGTTAATGGGTACATTCGTGCCAAATTTATATAGTTTACAGATAGTTATTCTTTTCCGAATAAACAACAAGTATCAATTCAGAAAAAACTAAATGCAGGCGGTTATAAAACGGGTACGGGCGCAGCCCGTCCTTAACTCCTCACTCCTACCTTCTCACTCCTAACATAACAAACGGGTACGGGCTAATCCCGTCCGAAATTCCGAATTTTAGCTACTAACTGTAATGGGCTTGTGAAAAATTCGTTTCGTCACAAGCCCGTTATATATTTCAAAGAAAGGAGCGGGTACATTGAGCAAGGAGAAAAAAACAGCTTCCGTGAGCACTTCGGCAGAAGCGGGCTATGAGCAGGTTGATGCCGATGCGATAATGCAGGAGTTTGACCGTGAGAGCAACACAAGAGTTTTCACAGGCTGGAGAAAAGCGGCCATAACCGCGCTTATGACGATTTTCAGCGTTTATATGATTTCGATGGCTCTCCTTTTCCCGACGGCTACAAAGTATACTAAGCTCACCACCTTTATGGCGTTTATCCTCTTTATGGGGTATCTCATTTTTCCCGCATACAAAAAACAGACTAAGAAAATAAATTATATTCCGTTTTACGATATAATTCTGGCATTGGCGGGAGCGGGAAGCTTCCTCTATTACACAATATTCCAGAACGATATTATAGCAATGAGCCGCAGAATCGGCACAAAGGAAATAGTTATCGCGGTGGTTGCCATTATACTGCTCATTGAGCTTGTAAGGCGTGCCGTAGGTCTGCCGATTATCTTTGTTGCGGGCGGATTTATTGTCTATGCGGCGATAAAGCTGTTTTCGGAAAACCCCGATAAAGCACCACGCAACCTTATGTACGGACTTTTCTATGATATTTCAAACGGACTTTTCTCAACTCCCGTTTATGTCTGCACAACATTTATCGTTCTCTTTATCATTCTCGGCGCTCTGCTTGAAAAAACCGGCATAGGCACATTCTTTGTTGACCTTGCCAATTCCGTTTGCGGAACGGCTGTCGGCGGCCCTGCCAAGGTTGCTGTTGTTTCAAGCGCATTTGAGGGAATGTATTCCGGCTCATCGGTTGCGAACACCGTAGGAAGCGGTTCTATAACCATTCCGATGATGAAAAAGACGGGTTATAAGCCCGAATTTGCCGCAGCGGTTGAGGCTTCCGCTTCAACGGGCGGTCAGATAATGCCCCCGATTATGGGTGCGGCGGCATTCCTGATGGCTGAAATGACCGGCTATTCCTATGCCGCTATCGCAGTAACCGCAATTCTTCCGGCAATTCTCTATTTTGCCGGTATTTTCCTGATGATACATTTTGAAGCCAAAAAGCTCGGACTTAAAGGACTTCCCAAGGACGCAGTTCCGAATTTCTTTAAGATACTCTTTAAGAGCGGCTATCTGCTTATCCCGATTGTTATTCTTGTTATCTGCATGAATTTCTTCAGCGCAGGCGTTTCGGCTTGCTTTGCAATTCTTGCGTGCTTTATTGTGAGCCTTGTTCCTCACGACCTGAAGAACGGCGCATGGAGACTCGTTTATCCCGTTATTCCCACGGCGGCAACTCTCATAATCTGGCTTGCTTTCAATCAGATGCAGATTGCTATTTTCGCGGGAATGGTTATCTGTGCCCTGCTTTCATTCGCTGCCAAGGAGCATACCGCACTCAGCCCCGAGATAGTTATCGGTTCGCTTGAAAACGGCGCAAAGAATACCATCGGTGTAGCCGTTGCCTGCGGCATGGCGGGACTTATTTCCGGCGTTGTAACGATGACAGGCCTCGGTCAGCTTCTTATAAATGTTCTTGTTCCCGTTGCGGAAAACAGCAAGTTCCTTGCCCTGTTCCTGACAATGCTCTGCTGTATCATTCTCGGTATGGGCGTTCCCACAACGGCAAACTATGTTATTATGGCAACAATCACGGCGCCGATACTTATCAAAATGGGTCTGCCCATTCTTGCGGCGCATATGTTTGTTTTCTATTTCGGAATCGTTGCGGATATCACTCCGCCCGTTGCACTTGCCGCATATGCCGGCTCGGCTATTGCGGGCTCGAATCCGCTTAAAACGGGAATTACCTCAACCCGTCTTGCGATAACGGCGTTTATCGTGCCTTATATATTTGCTTACAGCCCCGAGATGCTTATCGGCACAACCGATGCTCCTTGGTATCAGATAGCGCTGCTTATAGTAACCGCATTCGCAGGCTGCTATATTGTCGCCGCGGGTATGGAAGGCTTTATGTTTGCGAAGATGCCGTGGTGGCAGAGAATTATTTCTCTCGGCGGCGGACTTTGCCTGATTATCCCCGGTATTCAGACCGACTTAATCGGTGTTGCAATCCTTGCATTCATCATTCTTGTTCAGCTCAGAATGAAGAAAAACAATGAATCGCTACCTGAAGCCGCTGAAAAAACAGCATAAAAAAGTAACATTCTGCCGCAGATTGAATGCAATCTCCGGCAATTTTTGCTTTTAACAGAAATGTTACATTCTAAACAGTTGACGGATAATATAAAATATTATATAATATTAAACTGTATACATATGTGCTTTTCAAAAGGAGAAAACCGATGTTAAAAAGCGAAGAAATAAGAATATTACCCGTTGTTGCTCTCAGGGGGCTTGTTATATTTCCCGAGATGTTCATTCATTTCGATATAGGCAGGGAGAAATCCGCAAACGCCGTTCAGGAGGCGATGAAGGGAGACAGAAAAATTTTCCTTGCCGCTCAGAAGGATATTTCCGTTGAAGACCCCGAAGTAGGCGACCTTTACAGAATAGGCGTTATCGCAACGGTGAAGCAGATTTTGCGTATCCCGGGAACTTCAAATATCAGAGTTTCCGTTGAGGGAATAACAAGAGCCCGTTTGATAGAGGGCTATCCGTCAAACGGCAAATTCCTTAAGGCCTCTGTATTTTCCATATCCGAAAGAACAATCGGTGAGGACGAAGCCGTTTATGCAAAAGCGCTTGTCCGCCATGCAAGAGACGAATTTGCCGATTATTCGGAATGCACTCCGAAAATGCCTCCCGATATAATTACGGGCGTTATGGAGAAGGACGACCCGGGCAAGCTTGCCGATTTTATTGCCGGAAATATAATGCTCGATTATGACGAAAGGCAGAAAATACTCGAACAGCTCAATCCCGTGAGACGCCTTGAGGAAATGTGCATTCTGCTTGTCGATGAAGAAAATCTGCTTTCAATCGAAGCCGAAATAAATGATATGGTTCAGGAGCAGATTGATAAAAATCAAAGGGAATATTATCTGCGTGAGCAGTTAAAAATAATCTCGTCGGAGCTCGGCGGCTCGGCAACTCAGGAAGAGGAGGTTGAAATGTTCAGGGAGAGCATTTTCAATCTCAAGGCTTCCGATGATATAAAAGAAAAGCTTTTCAAAGAGTGCGACAGATTTGAAAAATACGCTCCGGCTTCTCCCGAATCGGCGGTGAGCAGAAACTATCTTGAAGTCTGCCTCGATTTGCCGTGGGGAAAATATTCAAAAGAAAATACCGATATTAAAAAATCAAGAAAAATTCTTGAAAATGACCATTACGGGCTTGAAAAGGTAAAGGAAAGAATCCTTGAATATCTTGCCGTGCATACTCTTGCACCGGATATAACGGGTCAGATTATCTGCCTCGTAGGCCCTCCGGGAGTCGGAAAAACCTCGGTTGCACGCTCGGTTGCAAGAGCAACGGGCAGAAAATATGTGAGAATTTCTCTCGGCGGCGTTAAGGACGAAGCTGAGATAAGGGGACACCGCAAAACCTATATCGGCTCAATGCCGGGCAGAATAATTGATGCTCTCAGACAGGCGGGAACGAGCAATCCGCTTATCCTGCTTGATGAGGTGGATAAGCTTTCGTCCGATTATAAGGGTGACCCGACCTCGGCCCTGCTTGAGGTGCTTGACCCCGAGCAGAATTTCTCGTTCAGAGACCATTATACAGAGCTTCCGTTTGACCTGAGCAAGGTGATGTTCATCACAACGGCGAATGTGAGAGCGAATATTCCCGAGCCGCTTCAGGACAGAATGGAGATAATAGAGCTCGGAAGTTATACCTTTGAAGAAAAGTTTCAGATTGCGAAAAAGCATCTTGTTCCGAAGCAGATAAAGCGCCACGGACTTTCCGCAAAACAGCTCAGGATAACCGATAAGGCACTTTCGGAGATTATAGAGGGCTACACCAAAGAAGCCGGAGTAAGACTGCTTGAACAGCAGATTGCCTCCGTATGCCGCAAGGCGGCAATGAGGATTGCAGAAAACGGCGAAGAAAAAGTGACCGTGAAGCCCGAAAATATCGAAGAGCTCCTCGGGACGAGAAAATTCAAGTCGTGCAGCCATCTGCGTGAAAACGAAATCGGCGTAGTCAACGGACTTGCCTGGACTGCCGTAGGCGGAGAAATGCTTGAGGTTGAAGCCGCGGTGCTTGACGGTACGGGCAAAACGGAGCTTACGGGTTCACTCGGTGATGTTATGCAGGAGAGCGCAAGGGCGGCGGTAAGCTACATAAGAGCCAACGCAAAGCGTCTCGGAATAAGCGAAACATTTTATAAAGATAAAGATATACATATCCATGTGCCGGAGGGCGCAACTCCCAAGGACGGCCCGTCGGCGGGTGTTACGATTGCAACGGCGCTGGTTTCCGCACTTACGGATAAAAAGGTAAGAAGCGATATTGCAATGACGGGTGAAATCACCTTGAGAGGCAGAGTGCTTCCGATAGGCGGGCTTAAGGAAAAATCAATGGCGGCATATAAAGCGGGAATGAAAACCGTATATATTCCGTTTGACAATATTTCCGACCTTGACGAGGTTGACCCCGTTGTAAAAGCGAGCGTAAGCTTTGTGCCTGTTAAAAATGTTGAAACCATATGGAATGAGGCTATCGAGAATTTTTCGGGTGAAGCCGATGCGCCGATAACCGCAGTTCACGAAAATCCGCAGATGCGTTCGGGAGTAAGCTATGAAATTTGACAAAACAGAATTTACCGCCGCTTACGGAACTTCAAATCAGCTTCCGCCGCCATCACAGCCGGAAATAGTTTTTTCGGGCAGGTCTAATGTCGGAAAATCGTCGCTGATAAACAAGGTCTTTAACCGCAAAAATCTTGCAAGGGTAAGCTCCGTGCCCGGAAAAACCGTAACGGTTAACTTTTTCAGAGGTGACGGCGCATATTTCGTGGATTTGCCCGGATACGGATATGCAAAAAGGGAAAAATCCGAAATGAAACGCTGGGCGGAGCTTATGGAAGCATATTTCAGCTCCGGCAGAAATATTGCTCTTGTAATTCAGCTTGTTGATATGCGCCATACTCCGACTGACGACGATATTATGATGCTTGATTTTCTTAAGAAAACCGGCATACCGTTCATCATAGCGCTTACAAAATGTGATAAGCTCAACAAAACGGAAACCGAGCAGCGCAGGGCGGAGCTTGAAAAAGAGCTTTCAGGCTATGTCGGCATAACAACGGTTGAGTTTTCGGCGGTAAACGGTACGGGCGTTGATGAAATTCGCAGACAGATTGAAGCGGCTTTAAAATAATTATAGGAAGTGTTTTTATGGCAGAAATCAAAACCTTGGCGGATAAAATTCGCCTTGTTTCGGTTAAAACGGATAAATATAAAACGGGTCAGATTTTAGTATCAATGGCAATGCCGATGACGGGCAATCTTGCCGCAAATGCGCTTTTGCTCTATCTTCTTAAGCGTTCCTGCAAGGATTATCCCGATTTTATGCTTCTTCACCGCAAGCTGGATTCGCTTTACGGTGCATCGCTCGGTGCGGCGGTTGTAAAAAGCGGAGAAGCACAGATACTCAATCTTTCGATAACCTATATTGATGACAGGTTTGCACTTGACGGTGAGAGCATTTCGGACTGCTGTGCCGAGCTTATAGCCGGAATGATATTCAAGCCGAATATCAAAAGCCGCAGCTTCGGAGCGGACGCACTTGCCGAAGAAAAAAGACTGCTCATTCAGCGTTCCGAGTCTGAGCTTGACGATAAAGGCACATATGCTTATGAGCGCTGCATAGCCGAAATGTGTGCAAACGAACCCTACGGCAGGAGAAAATACGGCACAACCGAGGAAATCGAAGCCGTTAAAATGGCTGATGTTTACGCCGCTTGGAAAAATGTTCTCGAAACCGCAACAGTTCAGATAAGCGTTATCGGAAGCAGCGATGCCGAGAAAATCGCTTCGCTTTTTGAAAGCGAGTTTAATAAAATCAACAGAGCGCCTGCGGAGATAGATACCGTTTTCGTTAAGCGCGGCGGACGCTTCAAGAGAATTGAAGAAAGCTTCCCCGTAAATCAGGGTAAGCTTGTTATCGGGTTCAGAACGGGCACGGAATCAACCGAGGATAACCGATTCGCAATAACGGTTATGAATGATATTTTCGGAGGCGGCACATATTCAAAGCTTTTTGCGAATGTGCGTGAAAAAATGAGCCTTGCTTATTATTGCCGTTCAAGATTCTTTGCTCAGAAGGGTGTTATTACCGTTCAGAGCGGAATTGATACCGATAAGGAAAAAACCGTTTCGGCCGCAATCGTAAATCAGCTCAACGATTTGAGAAGCGGAAAGAATGAACCGGATATTCTCGAAATATCAAAGCGTTCGCTTCGTGAAAGATATGTTTTCAGCGACCCGTCGGATATAATTATGTGGTATGCACTTCAGGCTGCCGAGACCCGGATAACTGAACCCGAGGAAATGATAAACGGTATTGAGAAAGTAACCATGGAGCAGGTTATGGAAGCGGCAAAGAAGCTTTCGATAGATACCATATTCATGCTTTCTGCCGAAAAAGGGGAGGACGCGGAATGAGAATCAAAGAGATAAAAAATCAGAAGCTCGGTGAGAGCGTGTTTTGTGCAGAGCATTCATCGGGACTTAAAATATTCGTAATGCCCAAAGAGAGCTATAATTCGGCTTATGCGCTTTTCGGCGTGAAATACGGCTCAATTGATACCGCCGTAAAAAATGCGGACGGCGAATTTGAAACAATTCCCGAGGGAACGGCGCATTATCTTGAACACAAGCTTTTTGAGAGCGAGGATTTGAATGCGTTTGAGCGCTTCAACGAAACAGGAGCGAGTGCAAATGCTTTTACGAGCTTTGAAAAAACGGCTTATCTTTTCCGCTGCTCCGAGAATTTTGAAAAATCGCTTGAGATACTTCTTGATTTTGTTCAGAACCCCTATTTTACTCCCGAGAATGTTCAGAAGGAGCAGGGCATAATCGGTCAGGAAATAAGAATGTATCAGGATATGGCTGATTGGAAAGTGATGTTCAATCTTTTAAAGGCGCTTTACAGCGAAAATCCCGTCAGAACCGATATAGCGGGAACGCAGGAGTCAATCGCAAAAATTGATGCCGACCTGCTTTACAGACTGTATAAAACATTCTATAATCCCGCAAATATGGCGCTCACGGTTGTCGGAAATGTTGAGCCGAAAAAGGTTTTTGAGATAGTTGATAAAATGATAAAGACCTCAAAGGGTGAGCGCTCACAGAGAAAATTCGTTGCGGAATCGCCGATTCCCAATGAAAAATATGTTGAGGAAGAGCTTTCGGTATCACGCAGGCAGTTTATGCTCGGCTATAAGCTCGATATATCTGAGCCCGAAACGAGCCTTGCAGATGAAATGGCAACTGCCGTTATGCTTGAAGCGCTTTGCGGTCATTCCTCGGAGCTCTTTAAACGCCTTATGGAAGAAAAGCTGATTGATATGAGCTTTGACTGTTCTCTCTTTAACGGCAGCGGATATTCCTGCGTTATGTTCTCGGGCACGAGTGACGACCCGCAGAGAACTGCGGAGCTTATAAAAGCCGAAATCGCGTCACTTTGCGAAAAGGGAATTGACCCCGAAGCGTTTGAGCGTTCAAAGCGCAAGTTTTACGGCGGCTTTGTTATGAATTATAACGATATAGATTATATCGCCAACTGGCTTATGGAGCTTGAATTTCGCGGAGAAAAGCCGTTCAGCGAAATGACCGTCCTGCCGAAAATCAAGCTTAAAGATGCTCAGAGAAGACTGGAAATGCTCAAGGACGAGTATTCCGCACTCTCGGTTATAAGTCCCGTAAAAGGAGGCTGCTGAAAATGTCGGATTATACAACCGTATATTTTTCGTGCTTCGATAAAGGCTTCGAGGTTGCGAGTGTTCTTGCACAGTTTACCGTATTCGGTAAAACGATAACGATAAACTGGTACGGCGCAATCATTGCTTTCGGCTTTCTGCTTGCCGTGCTGTTCGGCGGCAGAATGGCTTATAAATGGAAAATGAACCTTGATAAAATGGTTGATGTTCTCATTTACGGAACTCTTGCGGGAATAGTCGGAGCAAGGCTCTATTATGTATTCTCAAGGTGGGATTATTACGGAAAAAATCTTTCCGAAATTCCCGCAATATGGAACGGCGGCCTTGCAATTTACGGCGGACTTATTGCCGGAATAATTGCGGCATTCGTTGTCTGCAAGGTCAGAAAAATGAACTTTTTCAACCTGCTTGATATAGCCTGTATGAGCTTTCTCATCGGTCAGGGAATAGGCAGATGGGGCAACTTCACGAATCAGGAGGCTTTTGGAACGAATACCGACCTGCCTTGGGGTATGACAAGCGCCAAAATCAACAATTATATCCTTACGCATCAGACTTTTTTTGCGGAGAACAATATAAATGTTGTTCCGTATAAGCCCGTTCACCCCACGTTCTTATATGAATCGGTATGGTGTCTGCTCGGCTTCCTTATGCTTTATATAATTTGCAGGAAAGCAAGAAAATTCAGCGGTCAGATAGCTCTTTGCTACGGAGTATGGTACGGTGCGGAAAGAATGGTTGTTGAGGGACTGCGCACCGACAGCCTTTATATTGCCGGAACAACTCTGAGAGTTTCTCAGATACTTTCGGGCGTACTTATGATTGCCTGCCTTATTGCTCTTATAATTCTCACAAGAAAATATACGCTTCACCCTCAGCCGATTGACGGAGTGGATTATTTTCTTGAGGAACAGCTTAAGGCGGAGCAGGAAGAAATAACGGAAAACGAGGAAGATAATAATGTCGAAACTTATTGACGGTAAAAAAATAAGAGAATATAATCTTGATTTCCTTGCGGGAGAAATAAAGGAACTCAGGGAAAAGGGAATCGAAACCTGCCTTGCGGTTATCATTGTCGGAAGCGACCCCGCTTCAAGAATATATGTCAACAATAAAAAAGCGGCGTGCGAAAGAATAGGGATAAAATCACTTGAATTTGCTCTGCCGGAGGAAACAACAACAGAGGAACTGCTGGCTCTCATAGATAAGCTCAATGCGGATAAATCGGTTAACGGCATTCTCTGTCAGCTTCCCGTTCCCGAACATATCAATAAAAACGAAGTCCTTGAAAGAATACTTCCGTCAAAGGACGTTGACTGCTTCCACCCCGAAAATGTGGGCAGACTTTCAATCGGAAAGGGTCACCTGATGCCCTGCACTCCGATGGGTATGGTTAAAATGCTCGAATATGAGGGTATTGACCCTGCGGGAAAGCACTGTGTTATCATCGGCAGGAGCGATATAGTCGGAAAGCCTATGGCAATGCTTATGCTCTCAAAGAATGCAACCGTTACGGTCTGCCATTCCAAGACTGTTGACCTGCCGTCAATCACAAGACAGGCGGATATTCTCGTTGCCGCCGTCGGCAAACCGAAATTCGTCACCGCCGATATGGTAAAAGCGGGCGCTGTTGTGCTTGATGTCGGAATGGACAGAGACGAAAACGGCAAGCTCTGCGGAGATGTTGATTTTGAAGCGGTTAAGGAAAAAGCTTCGGCAATAACTCCCGTTCCCGGCGGAGTCGGTCCAATGACGATTGCAATGCTTATGAGAAATACCGTTGAGGCGGCAAAAGCGCAGAATAAATAAATAAAAAATTTTTTCAAAAAACATTTGACATAGTACTCATACTGTGCTATAATTCTATATGCCGCTTATTCGGGGCGGGTGAGTTATGCCCAAAATCGGATTTCCCGAGCCCTCAGAATAGCGAGTCTTAAGAAAAGGATTGATATTCCGAATGTACGCAATTATCGAAACAGGCGGCAAGCAGTACAAGGTTGAAGCAGGCGATGTTATCTTCGTTGAAAAGCTCGACGCCGAAGAAGCAAGCGAATACACCTTTGATAAGGTTATCGCTGTTGGAACCGATGACGGCATTACCGTCGGCGCTCCCTATGTTGCAGGCGCAAGTGTTGCAGCAAAGGTTGAGAAGAACGGCAAGGCCAAGAAAATCACAGTTTTCACCTACAAGTCAAAGAAAAACGCAAAGCGCAAGATGGGTCACAGACAGCCCTACACAAAGGTTCAGATTTCTGCCATCAACGCGTAACAAAATCGGCCTATGATAAAGGTCAGATTTAACGTCGGCAACAACCGAATAACCGGCTTTGAAATAAGCGGTCACGCAATGTATGCCGAAAGCGGAAGCGATATTGTGTGTGCGGCGGTTTCCTCGGCGGCTTATATGGCTGCAAATACGGTAACCGATGTGCTGCACTCCGATGCCGAAGCCTCTGCCGAAAACGGCACAATGCGTCTGATGCTCCGCAGTTCCGATGAGAACGCCGAAAAGCTTCTCAAAGGTCTGGAGCTTCACCTGACGGAGCTTTCAAAGCAATACCCGCAAAATATTAAAATTATCTACGGAGGTGTAAAGAATGCTTAAGATAAATGTTCAGCTTTTCGCTCATAAAAAAGGTATGGGTTCAACCCGTAACGGCCGTGATTCCGAATCCAAGAGACTCGGCGCAAAGAGAGCGGACGGTCAGTTCGTTCTTGCAGGCAATATCCTTGTAAGACAGAGAGGAACTCACATCCATCCCCGCACCAATGTCGGCATCGGCTCTGATGATACTCTTTTCGCTCTTGTTGACGGTACCGTTAAGTTTGAGCGTCTCGGCAAAGACCGCAAGAAGGTCAGCGTATATGCCGTTGAGCAGTAATCTGCATTAACACAAAATAAAAGGCTTGTGGCATTTGTCAATGTCGCAAGCCTTTTTGTAATTGAAAAATTATTTCATAATCAGAGAAACAAGTATAACAATAATACCGAGGACTATTCTGTACCAGCCGAAAACCTTGAAATCGTGGCGCTTAACGTAATTCATAAGGAATTTTACGGCGAAAAGCGAAACAGCAAAAGCAACAATCATTCCGACAACCAGAACAATGATTTCCGAAGCCGAGAAGCCGAGACCGAATTTGACGAGCTTAACAAAGCTTGCGCCGAGCATTGTGGGAACGGCAAGAAAAAATGTAAATTCCGCAGCGGCTGTTCTTGAAACGCCGATGAGCAGAGCACCGACTATGGTTGCACCTGAGCGGGAAGTGCCCGGAATGAGCGAAAGCACCTGAAATGCGCCTATGATGAGAGCAGTTTTATAGTCAACGCTCTTCATATCTTTTATTTTAGGAGTTTTATTCTTGTTGCGGTTTTCGATAAGGATAAATGCCGCGCCGTAAACTATCAGCATAATTGCAATTGTGACGGCGTTTCCGAAATGCTCCTCAAAGAAATCGTCAAGCAGAAGTCCGAGCACGCCGGACGGAATACAGGCAACCGCAATTTTGACCCATGTCATTATAATGTTCTTCTTGACAATGAGCTGTTTACCGCTTTTTCCGAACGGGAACATTTTGTTCCAAAACATTACCACAACTGCCATTATTGCACCCAATTGGATAACAACAAAAAACATTTCCTTAAATTCCTCGGTCATTTTAAGAGGAACAAAAGCATCAAACAAAAGCATATGACCGGTGCTGCTTATCGGCAGCCATTCGGTGATACCCTCAATGATTCCTATAACGATGACCTTTATAAATTCAGCTATTCCGAGACTCATAAAACCTCTCCTTTCACTCGAAATATCATATGATAAATTAAAACAGAAAATGATATGTTTGTCAATAGGTATTACCTTATCTAAAAAATTATACTATATGTTGTTAAAATGTGTTAAAAAAAACAATTGAAATTTCAAAAAAAAGGTGATAAAATAAAATCCTACGGTCGTAATATTGACCGATTTTCAGAAAAAAGAAGGATGAAATCGATGGAAAGAAGAACAGGCACAATTTCAAGAGGTATTCGCTGCCCGATTATCCGTCAGGGTGACGACCTTGCCAAAATCGTTAGCGACAGCGTTATTGAGGCTTCAAAATGTGACGGCTTCGAGCTTCGTGACAAAGATGTTATCGCAGTTACGGAATCAATCGTTGCAAGAGCACAGGGCAACTATGCAAGCGTTGAAGCAATTGCCGAAGATGTTAAAGCAAAGCTCGGCGGAGAAACCGTCGGCGTAATTTTCCCCATCCTCTCACGAAATAGATTTGCTATATGCCTTCGCGGTATAGCAAAGGGAGCAAAGAAAATCGTTCTTATGCTCAGCTACCCCAGTGATGAAGTAGGTAACCACCTTATCACTCTTGACCAGCTTGATGAATCGGGCGCTAATCCTTACAGCGATGTTCTCACGCTTGAAAAATACCGTGAGCTTTTCGGATATAAGAAGCACGAATTTACAGGCGTTGACTATGTTGAATATTACGGAAATATAATCAAGGAATGCGGCGCTGATGTTGAGATTATTTTTGCAAACAACGCAAAAGCAATCCTTAATTATACCGACAGCGTTATTACCTGTGACATTCACACAAGAGCCAGAACAAAGAGAATCCTCAAGGAAGCAGGCGCAAAGAGAGTTTTCGGTCTTGACGATATTCTTACTTCCTCAATTGACGGAAACGGATACAATGCCGATTACGGTCTTCTCGGTTCAAACAAATCAACCGAAGATACGATTAAACTTTTCCCGAGAGACTGCGCAGAGTTTGTTAAGAGAACTCAGGAGCTTCTCATTGAAGCAAGCGGCAAAAAGGTTGAAGTTATGGTTTACGGCGACGGCGCTTTCAAAGACCCTCAGGGCAAAATCTGGGAGCTTGCTGACCCCGTTGTTTCTCCCGCTTACACAGACGGCCTTGCCGGTACACCCAACGAGCTTAAGTTAAAGTATCTTGCAGATAACGATTTCAAAGACCTCAGCGGTGACGCTCTTAAAGATGCCATTTCAAAGAAGATTTCCGAAAAAGAGGGCGACCTTGTGGGAAATATGGCTTCTCAGGGTACAACTCCCCGTAAGTTCACCGACCTTATCGGTTCGCTCTGCGACCTTACCAGCGGTTCGGGCGATAAGGGAACACCCGTTGTTCTTGTTCAGGGCTATTTCGATAACTATACCAACTGATTGGGAGGACTTTGAATTATGCAGACTGAATTCAGACCGGAAGATATGGCAAGAATAAATACCCCCGAGCTTGCCGATAAATTTATTTCCGAGCAGGTTGATGCTCTCAGAAAGCAGATAGGCGATAAAAAAGTTCTCCTTGCTCTTTCGGGCGGAGTTGACTCATCGGTTGTTGCTGCGCTCCTTGTTAAAGCAGTCGGCAAACAGCTTGTATGCGTTCATGTTAACCACGGACTTCTCCGTAAGGGCGAGCCGGAGCAGGTTATAAAAGTATTCAAGGACGAGCTTGATGCAAACCTTGTTTATGTTGACGCTGTTGACCGTTTTCTTGATAAGCTTGCAGGCGTTGAAGAGCCCGAAGCAAAGCGCAAGATAATCGGTAAAGAATTTATTGATGTTTTCGCAGAGGAAGCTGCAAAGCAGGACGGAATTTCGTTCCTTGCTCAGGGCACAATCTATCCCGATATTCTTGAAAGTGACGGCGTTAAATCACATCACAATGTAGGCGGTCTTCCCGAGGAGCTTAATTTTGAGCTTGTTGAGCCGGTTAAATTCCTTTATAAAGACGAGGTTCGTATGGTCGGCAAGGCTCTCGGACTTCCCGATAATATGGTTTACCGTCAGCCGTTCCCCGGACCGGGCCTCGGCGTTCGCTGTGTAGGCGCAATCACAAGAGACAGACTTGAGGCTGTCCGTGAGTCCGATGCAATTCTCCGTGAGGAGTTTGATAAGAACGGACTTGCAGGCAAGGTTTGGCAGTATTTCACCGTTGTTCCCGATTTTAAGTCAACGGGAATTAAGGATAACAAGCGTACATATGACTGGCCGGTTGTAATCCGTGCCGTCAACTCCGTTGATGCCACCGCCGCAAGTATAGAGGAAATTCCCTATGCCGTCCTCAATCATATCACCGCCAGAATCCTTAACGAGGTTAAAGGCGTAAACAGAGTTCTCTACGACCTCTCACCCAAGCCCGTAGCCACCATCGAGTGGGAATAAAACAATAAAAATTAAGAGCTGTCTGATTTTAAGTCAGGCAGCTCTTTTTTGAATTAATGCCTTTAGGCAGTTGAGCACGAAGTGCGAAACAGACAACCACCCGCTATGCGGGTGCGCATCGAAGGTTATACCAAAAAATTCCCCGATCTGGTACAATAAAGTTGTTCAAGCCTATTGTAAACAGAAAGGAGAA
>JAZRYD010000022.1:0-11858 GCA_045600535.1 Acutalibacteraceae bacterium
AGCTGTCACGAAGTGACTGATGAGGGATTCGCGTAGCGATAAAATCGGCTTCCCTTGGGGGAAGCTGTCACGAAGTGACTGATGAGGGATTCGCGTAGCGATAAAATCGGCTTCCCTTGGGGGAAGCTGTCACGAAGTGACTGATGAGGGATTCGCGAAGCGACAATTCTTAACTCTTCATTCATAATTCTGAATTTTGAAAAAAGCAGGTATAATTTTATGAAAATTTTAAAATTCGCCGACTGGATAGCTCAGGCGCCCGGCATTATTCAATCAATGCCCAAGGGCTTGCAGGAAATATTCTTTCAGCTTTATCAGACCTTTATCTATGCGGACAGATGGAAATTCTTCACATCGGGTCTGAAAATCACATTTATTGTAACAATCGGAGCGCTCTGCATAGGTATTGTTATAGGACTTATTCTTGCAGTTATCAGAACGCTCAAGGAAAGCTATACCGCAACCAAGCCGCCCGTTATTCTGCGTATACTCAACGGCATAACTCAGCTCTATCTTACGGTTATCAGAGGAACTCCGATGATGGTTCAGCTTCTCATTATGGGCTTTGTTATTATGGTTCCCAAAACCGAGGACAGCAGAATACTCACGGGTATAATTACTCTCGGAATAAATTCGGGCGCATATGTTGCCGAAATAATCCGCTCTGGTCTTATGTCGGTTGACAAGGGACAGACGGAAGCCGGCAGAAGCCTCGGATTCAACTATGTTAAAACAATGTGGTATATCGTTATTCCGCAGGCAATCAAGAATATTCTTCCCGCTCTCGGAAACGAAATGATAACTCTGCTTAAGGATACCTCTCTTGTTTCTGTTATCGCCCTCAGAGATGTTACAAAGCAGGCTCAGAATATCATAAGTATTACATATTCGGCAATGGTTCCGTATATTTCGCTTGCGATTATCTATCTTGTTATAGTTATCGTTATGACGAAGCTGCTTAATATGTTTGAAAAGAGGTTGAGAAAGAGTGACCACTGATTCAAATAACGAGGTTATAAGGGTTGAAAACCTGCATAAGTCTTTCGGAGAAAATCACGTTTTAAAGGGAATATCAACCGTAATCAGAAAAGGCGAGGTTGTTGTTATAATCGGCGCTTCCGGTTCGGGAAAATCGACCTTTCTCAGATGCCTCAACTGCCTTGAAGACCCGACCGGCGGCAGCATATATTTTGACGGCGTAAATATTGCCGATGTAAAGGTTGATATAAATGTTCACCGTCAGAAAATGGGAATGGTTTTCCAGCAGTTCAATCTGTTTCCGCATATGACGATTCTGCGCAATATGACAATTGCGCCGATGAAGCTGCTCAAAATGAGTAAGGAGGAAGCGGAAGCAAAGGCACTTGCATTGCTTGACAGGGTAGGACTTAAGGACAGAGCAAACGATTATCCGAGCCAGCTTTCGGGCGGTCAGAAGCAGCGTATAGCCATCGTGCGTGCGCTTGCGATGAACCCCGATGTTATGCTGTTTGATGAACCCACATCGGCGCTTGACCCGGAAATGGTAGGCGAGGTTCTTGAGGTTATGAAAGAGCTTGCAAATGACGGAATGACGATGGTTATCGTCACTCACGAAATGGGCTTTGCAAAGGAAGTTGCTTCAAGAGTGCTGTTCATTGATGACGGTGTTATCGCAGAACAGAATGAACCCAAGGAGTTCTTTGAGAATCCGCACAATCCGAGACTTAAGGATTTCCTTTCAAAAGTATTGACATAAAAAATAAGGACTTCATTTTCCGCAGGGGAGAACGAAGTCCTTTAAATATTATTTAAGCTTATTGCCTGTAAAGCTTATCCGCACTTTTGAGAAGCTTAACAAGCGGAATTATGAGCAGACCGCACACAAGATTGCTGATTCCGTGAATGCAGTCATAGGGCAGACCTGCGATAATCCAAGTCAGCATTCCCTTGAAGCTCATATGGAACAGCAGAGCCTGAGCGGGTGCATAGAGTGTTCCGAAAAGGAAGCCGTGAAGCGAGCAGACGGCGGCAGAGCATATCATAAGCTTTTTGCCGTCAGTATTTTTCGGAATGAGCATTGCCATTCCCCAGAGCAGAGTCCAGATATAGAGATACGGAATCCACCATGTGGCAAAGCCGCCGAAAAGACCGGTCAGAAACACGAACACATATAAAGGATAGAGCGCTTTTTTTCTGTATACTATCGTTTCCGCAACGATGAAAACGCCGATAAGGTGAACATTCGGAAGTATTTCCATAAGTACCTTTGAAGCGTACATCAGCGCGCCGAGCATACTGAAAACCGTCATATCGAGAACGGTGAGCGCCGCTTTGGATTTTATTTTTCTTTTTTCCGTCATTTTAAAATTCTCCGAATACGGTATTGCCACAAAATTATATAATAATTCCGGATATATGTCAACGAAATTGATTTAAAATGCAAAATATAAAAAACAAAGTGGTTTTTTATTTACATATGAATCCGGATATGATAGAATATCTGTTAAATTTGAAAAAAGAAGGTATATTATGTCATCGGTATTATCAAAAATCTTATCGCTGTTTCTGTCGGTTGTAATGTTCTTTTCGGCGGGAATAGACAAAATCGACCAATACAGGTTCAGAAAAATTCTTGCTTATTCAGTATCGTCATTCTTTAAGCCTCAGACAAGCGAAGAAGTTAAAGATTTCGTAAAGAAAACGGGCGGAGCCGTAAAGGGAGTTTGCCACCCCAACGGTAATTTTGAGCAGATAAAGGGCGCGGGGATAGAGTGGGTGCGCTTTGATTTTCCGCTTGCGTTTGACAGTAACGGTGAGGTTACATGGATTTATGAAGCTTATAAGGCTTATGCAAAGATGTATGCCGATAACGGCATAAAGGTTATGGCGGTTACGCCTTATCCCTATGAGTATCTTGAAATCGGGTGCGACCTGAGAACGCCGGAGGGCAAAGAAACCATAAAGAAAATGGCGAGATTTTATGCCGAGGATTTGCAGGGAATAGTTTCCGCTTTTCAGATTACCAATGAAATGGGCGTTGAGCATTTTACCGCGCCGTTTACTCTTGCCGAAGCCGCCGAATTTACGGGCATTCAGCTTGAGGCAATGCAGGAGGTTAAGGGCAATATCATTACGGGCTTTAATCTTTCCAATATTACATTATATAATTTTTCCGAGCTGATGAAGCCGTATTTTGATTACTGCGACTATATCGGAATTGATATTTATCTCGGCTGCTTTGAGGGCGTTTTCAAGATATTGCAGGTTTATGATATTCTTCTGAGATTTGTATGGAGCTATACGGGAAAACCCGTTATGCTCAATGAGTTCGGTTATATCGGTTACGGTGAAACAAAATCCAAAAAGGAAAAGACAGAAATTCTTCAGGGCTACGGTTTTAACAGCGAGGCCGAGGCAAAGGCGGATATAAGAACCTTTATCGGCAGACTGCCCGAGGATTTTCGGGAATATCTCAAAACTCTTGATGCTTATCCCGATGATACCGCAATAGGAAACAGAATTTTCGATACCGAGATAGCAAATCATGTTTATAAAGAAATTCATAAGGGCTACCGCCTTGCGAATTTTCCGCATACTCCCGAGGGTCAGGCGGATTGCCTTGCAAAATCAATAGAGCGTTTTGCAAATCTTGATTTTGTCTGCGGCGCGTTTGTTTACTGCTATTCCGATTCCGCTTCATGCTATATCTGCGGTCAGCCCGACTGTCCCGTTGAAACGGGCTGGGGACTGGTTGACGGTCAGGGCAATCCGAAGCCGTCATATTATGCGGTGCGTGATGCATTTGCAAAATGGAAGAAATAACAATTAACAAATTGTTCACAATTTTTTTGCAGGAATTGAAAGGTTTTGTCCGTATTTAGTTATCGGAGGCGGAAAAAATGGACTCAATAAGAGAAAATGCGTATAAGCGTGAAAAAGAGATACTTTCACCGTATGCGGCGCTTGCCGCCGAAAGCAGAGGCAGACTTGTTTTTGAAGAAGAATGTCCCGTGCGCACCGCTTTTCAGCGTGACAGAGACAGAATAATCCACAGCAGTTCATTCCGCAGACTTAAGCATAAAACGCAGGTCTTTCTTTCTCCCGAGGGCGATTATTACAGAACGCGTCTTACTCATACCCTTGAGGTTTCGCAGATAGCGCGCACCATCGCCGGAGCGCTTATGCTCAATGAGGATTTGACCGAAGCCATTGCGCTCGGTCACGATTTGGGCCACACTCCGTTCGGCCATGCAGGCGAAAGAGCGCTGAATGCCGTAAGTCCGAACGGCTTCAAGCATTATGAGCAGAGCCTGAGAGTTGTTGATTTTCTTGAAAAGGACGGCAGGGGACTGAATCTTACATTTGAAGTGAGAAACGGAATCGAACGCCACACCAACGGTGAGCCTGCGGCAACGCTTGAAGGCAGAGTTGTGCGTTTGGCGGACCGAATTGCATACATAAATCACGATATTGACGATGCCGAGGAAGCCGGAATAATGTGTGAGGACGATATTCCGCTTGCAATCCGAAATGAACTCGGCCATAAAAAAAGCACAAGAATAAATACCCTTGTTTTAAGCTGTATCGAAAACAGCAAAGAGGATATACTTCTTGATGCAGCCACCCAGCAGGTTATGGACGAGCTTCATAAGTTTATGTTTGAAAAGGTTTATACGAATCCCGCCTGCAAGAGCGAAGAAAGCAAAGCGGTTGAAATGGTTCAGCGGCTTTACGAATATTTTGCCGAGAATCCCGAAAAGATGCCGGAGCAGTTCGTTTCCGTTGCCGAAAGAGACGGAAAAGAAACTGCGGCTTGCGATTTTATCGCGGGAATGACGGACAGATATGCTGTCAGAGTTTTCAATGAGCTGTTTGTTCCGAAGGCGTGGAGCAAAATCGACGAATACTATTTTTAATGTAAAGGAGGGCGGAGAATACGGCTATAAGCGAAAGATTTATTCAGGAGCTTCAGGAAAAGGTTGATATCGAGGACGTTATTTCCGCCCATGTGAATTTGAAAAGGCGCGGAAAAACGCTCACGGGTCTGTGCCCTTTTCACAATGAAAAAACTCCGTCATTTACGGTTTATCCCGACACAAGGTCGTTTTACTGCTTCGGCTGCGGAGCGGGCGGCGATGTGATAACCTTTGTGCGCAGGATTGACAATCTTGACTATGTTGAAGCGGTAAAATCAGTTGCGCAGATGGCGGGAATGCCGATGCCGGAGGACGGATACGATGATACTCTTTCCAAAAAGAGAATGCGTATTCTTGCCGCAAACCGCGAGGCTGCAAGATTTTTCAATGTCTGCCTCACGGACGAAAAAAACAAGTTTGCATACGATTATTTTATAAACCGAGGTCTTTCGCCGAATACCATAAGAAAATTCGGACTCGGCTATGCTCCGAACGATTGGCGTCAGCTTATAAATTATATGAAATCCAAGGGCTATAACGAGCAGGAGCTTGTTTTTGCCGACCTTGCAATCCGTTCGGAGAAAAACGGGAAAACAAATTATTACGATAAATACAGAAACAGAGTTATATTCCCGATAATCGACCTGCGCGGAAATGTGGTGGCGTTCGGCGGCAGAGTGCTTGACGATTCAAAGCCGAAATATATAAACACGGGCGACACAATGGTTTATAAAAAGGGCAGCGGTGTTTTTGCTCTGAATTTCGCAAAGAATGCGAATGATAACAAGCTCATTCTTGTTGAGGGCTATATGGACGTTATCGCTCTGCATCAGGCGGGCTTTACCAATGCCATAGCGGGCCTCGGAACGGCGTTCACTTCGGAGCAGGCGAACCTGCTTTCGCGCTATGCGGAGGAAATAATAATCTGCTACGATAACGACGGCGCAGGCAGAGAGGCAACGAAAAAAGCCCTCGGAGTGCTCGGCAAAACGGGGCTTAAACTGAGAGTTGTAACTATGAGCGGCGGCAAAGATGCCGATGAAATAATAAGAACCTACGGCAAAGAAAGATTTGCGGCTCTGCTCAATCAGGCGGCAAACAAAACCGAATACCGTCTGCTTCAGGAAAAGGAAAAATACGATGTTGCAACGGACGACGGCAAGCTCAAATTCCTTGTTGCGGCAACTCAGATTCTTGCGGAATGCGGTGAAATAGAGTGCGATATTTACGCAACAAGGCTTTCAAATGAGCTCGGAGTTAATGTTGACAGCATAAAGTCTCAGATAAAGTCGTCAAAATATAAGCTTCGCAAAAACGATGACGAACGCCGCCGCAGGGAGCAGGCAACAATGCTTGAAAGAAGCTTTACGGATAAAAACAATCCCGAAAGAGCTTCAAACATAAGAGCGGCAAAGGCGGAGGAAACGCTGATTTCATCGCTTATGCGTAATCCCGATTTTTATAAAAAAATAAAGGACAAGGTGTCCGACACGGATTTCGTTACCTCATTCAACAGAAGAATTTTCAGGTGCCTTGTTGAAAAGCTTGAAAACGGTCTTGTGCCGGAGCTCGGACTTTTCGCAAGGGATTTTTCTCCCGAGGAAATGGATTCCGTTACAAGGATTTATCATATTTCAAAAAGCATCGCAAATACCGTTGAGGAATGCGAGGACTGCATAGGAGTGCTGAAAGAAAAAAGCGCCCCCGCAGTTACGGACGCATCAACTGTGAGCGATGAGGAATTTTTAAAGCTGTTTGTGAAAAAATAATATATCAGGATGTGAGTTTTATGGAAGGAACAGAAAGAAAAAGCCCTTTTAAATCTCTGATAGAAAAGGGTAAAAACACAGGTAAGCTTACCACTCAGGAAATTGATTCCGCAATCGTTGAGATGAATCTCGATGTTGAAGAGCTTGATAAGCTTTACGAAACACTTGAGAGCAACAATGTTGAAATCATTGATGACCTTTCAAGTGAAGCTATGGAAAATTTCGATATTGACATTTCAAAGTCAATCGACATTTCCGATGACGATAAGTCGCTGAGCGTTGATGACCCCGTTAAGGTTTACCTTAAGGAAATAGGCAGAGTTCCGCTTCTCACCGCAGAGGAGGAAATCGAGCTTGCAATCAGGATTTCCGATGATGACCCCAAGGCAAAGCAGCGCCTTGCCGAAGCAAATTTGCGCCTTGTTGTAAGCATTGCGAAAAGATATGTGGGCAGAGGTATGCAGTTCCTTGACCTGATTCAGGAGGGAAATCTCGGACTTATCAAGGCGGTTGATAAATTTGATTATACAAAGGGATTCAAGTTTTCAACCTATGCAACATGGTGGATTCGTCAGGCTATAACAAGAGCCATTGCCGACCAGGCAAGCACCATAAGAATACCCGTTCATATGGTTGAAACCATAAACAAGGTTAAGAAAACGAACAGCCAGCTTCTTCACAAGAACGGCAGAGACCCCACCGCAGAGGAAATTGCTCAGGAGCTTGAAATGCCCGTTGAAAAGGTTCGTGAAATCCTCAGAGTTGCTCAGGAGCCCGTTTCGCTTGAAACTCCAATCGGTGAGGAGGAGGACAGCCATCTCGGTGACTTCATTCCCGATGATGAAGCTCCCGCACCTGCCGATGCTGCTTCAATGATGCTTCTCAAGGAACAGCTTGATGATGTTCTGAAAACCCTCACCCCGAGAGAAGCTCAGGTTCTGCGTTTGCGTTTCGGACTTGAGGGCGGTCACCCGCATACTCTTGAAGAGGTCGGAGCGGAGTTTAATGTTACCCGTGAGCGTATCCGTCAGATAGAAGCAAAGGCGCTCAGAAAGCTCCGTCACCCGAGCAGAAGCAAAAAGCTTAAGGATTTTCTTGATTAAAATGAACGAAGAACACATAATCGAACTTGAATTATATATTGTCCGCCACGGGCATTCAAAAACGAATGCCTGTTTGCCGACGAATAACGCCGAGGAGAGAAACGACCCGTACCTTACCGAATTCGGTGAGGCGCAGGCGGAGCTTCTCGGAAAGCGTTTTGCAAAGCTTCCGCTTGACTGCGTTATTTCAAGCGGACTGCGCAGAGCGATGAGAACGGCTGATGCGGTGCTGAAATATCAGCCCGAAAACGGTGCACATCAGATGGAAATCGAACCGATTTTCACCGAATGGGGAATATCTGCCGAATATCCGGGCAGAACGATTGACGAAATCAGAACGGAATTTCCCCGTGCGGCTGTGGCGGAGAGTGCAAAGCACCGTGAAAAGCTGATTGAATATTACGGCGATGATGACGATATTATGGAATGCACGGCAAAATCGCTTGCATATCTGCGTTCACGCTTTAAAAACGGCGAAAAGGTTATGCTTGTCGGTCACGGAAAATTCAACGGTTTTCTGATATATTCCGCTCTCGGTATTCCCGAAAATCAGCCGATAAGATTTTCGCTTTATAATACCGGCGTTACGAAAATCGTATTTTATAAGGGCGGCACGGGAATTGAGCAGGATACGGGTCTTGTTTATCTCAATGACCATTCGCATCTGCTTGCAGACTATCCCGAGTTTTCGTTTGAAACAATTTAAATCGGCAGTTAATTCGGAATTAAGGGGCGCATTTATATTTGCCTTCCCTTGGGGGAAGGTGGCACGGCGTAAGCCGTGACGGATGAGGGAAAAGCCGGATTTTACAAATATAAATTGATTTTATGCTCCGCATTGCCTCATCAGTCTCGCTGCGCTCGACAGCTTTTCTCGCCTGCGGGCTCGGTCCACTGCGGCTCTAACAGTCCACCGGACTGTCATTCACTACCGCAGTGCCGCTAAAGCTACCCACGGGGAAGCCGTTATCAGCAAAATATTATATATATAATCGGGTACGGGCGCAGCCCGTCCGAAATTCCGAATTCATAATTCCGCATTCCGAATTAAAAAAGGCTTGCCGCGGCAAGCCTTTTTGTTATTTTAGTAACTTTTCAAGTGTTCCGCCGAGAATATTTTCCTTGCATTGCTCGGAAATATTCAGGCGCTTTATTCTTTCAATGTCCCACTTGATATCGTCGGTTTTGCAGTAAGGGAAATCAAGTCCGAAAATGCTTCTGTTTTCTCCCGTTTGCAGAATTACGGTTTCAAGCTGCTCATCGGTGAGCGCCCAGGCGCTTAAACCGTGGCGGTCTCTGATTGTTGTCCAGCCTGCGAAAACATAGTCATCGCCCTTGCGTGAATTATTGCACATAACGGCAAGTGCTTCATTAAAGAAGTGATAACCGCCGATATGCTCAAGGCTGAATTTAAGCTTCGGGAAATTCCACGCAACCTCATCAAAAAGAATAACACGGTTGTCACGGAGTCTGTGCCAATGCATTCCCGCATGGAACGATACAAAAAGTCCGAGCTCCTCGGCTCTTTCATAAACCTTGAAAGCATCTTCACCGTCAATAACAAATTCCTGATACGGCGGGTGAAGCTTTATTCCTTTTAATCCGAGTTCGGCAATGCGGTCAACCTCATCACGGATATTTTTGTTGAAATCAACCGTTCCGAAGCCCACAAGTCTGTCATTACCCTTTATTTCCTTTGCAAGCCATTCATTCGGGGCTTGGTCGAATCCCGCTTCCTCCAGACGGCCTGCGAACGGTGCAAAGGCAACAGCCTTATCTATTTCGCATTCGTCCATAAGCTCCATAAGCTTTTCAACGGTGCCGCTCGGTCTTACTTCTGCGGGAAAAAGATGTGCGTGATTTGCAAATATCATAATTATTTCTCAGTCCTTTCCGAAAATATAATAAAACAAAATACATTTATTGTCAATGCAAGAAAACAAAATATCCGTTAATAATATTAACGAGGTGTTGACAATGAATGATGATATAAAGCTCCTGCGTGAATGCAGCGCGGGAATCAAAACGGCTGTAAGCTCGATTGATGAGATACTGCCGTATGTCAAGGACGAGAAAATGCAGAAAATTCTTTCAAACAGCAAGGCGGCGCATAAGAATATCGAGATTGATGTTGATAAAACGCTTGAAAACTACGGGAGCGACGATAAAGAGCCGAACCCGATGGCAAAATCAATGTCGTGGGTCAAGATAAACGCCGAGCTTTCGTTTAATCCGAGTGCTTCTCAGGCGGCAAGCCTTATAACCGACGGGTGCGATATGGGAGTTAAATCTTTGCATAAGTATATCAATAAGTATAAGGGCGCAGAGCAGAGAACAAAGGATTTTGCAAGGAATATAAGCGAGCTTGAGGAAACTCTCGGCAAGGATATGAGACCGTATCTTTGATGAAAGGAAAATCCGCTGAAAAAGTTTAACAAATTTTTTCGGCGGGTTTCGACTCAATTACATATTGTTTATGTAATACTGACAAATTATAAGATTCAGAACTGTACAAAATGCACATAATAGTTTGTTTTGTTTCTGTATTTTTATTTTTGTTATATAAATTGAACTGTTACATATTTTGTGAATATTGCACAATATAAGAGATGCGTATTTGTGCAATATTACTTGACTTTTTGAAAAAAACGGGTATAATATAGATATCACATAAAGAAAGGGTGAACGAAATGGATGACGAAAAAATAATTCATGATGAAGAAATTAAGCTCATCAGAGAAATTGAGAGCGAAAAGAAATTCATGACATTGAGAAAGCTTTTCAAGATTTTTGAGCTCAACGCTCTTCTGCACAACTGAAAAGCTGCGCTCTGCAATTATCCGTTTAAAAACGGTTTATATAAATCCGAGAGGGTGTAATGCCCGCCGGAGAACAGAAAAAACAAAAGCGAGTTGATGCATCGCAAGGTGCATCAGCCCGCTTTTTTGCTTATTTATCAATCGGCATTGTGGCGTAAGCGTTCAGGTCAAGCGGAGCGATATTGCCGCTTATAAATTCATAATATCCCTGCGCACCGACCATTGCGGCGTTATCTCCGCAGAGTGAAAGCATCGGCATATAAAGCTTCCAACCCTTTTCGGTGCAGGCTGCCTGCATTTTTTCTCTGAGCCTTGAGTTTGCCGAAACTCCGCCTGCAAGGCAGAGTTTCTTAAAACCGAAATTTTCAGCCGCTTTAACGGTATTGTTCACAAGGCAGTCCGTGACCGTTTCAATGCAGCTGGCGCCGAGGTCGGGAATGCTTATTTCAATGCCTTTCTGTTTCGCATTGTGAATGGTGTTCACAACGGCGGTTTTAAGTCCCGAAAAGCTGAAATCATATTCGCTTCCGTCAACTTTTGGGTGAGGAAATTTAAATGCCTTCGGGTCGCCGCTTTTGCTTATGCGGTCAAGGTTAAGCCCGCCCGGATAGTCAAGACCCATTGCACGCGCCGATTTATCCATACATTCGCCTGCGGCATCGTCTCTCGTTCTGCCGATTATCGTAAAATCCGTATAGCCGTTTACCGCAACGATATGGCTGTGACCGCCGGAAACCACAAGGCAGAGGAACGGCGGTTCAAGCTCGGGCGAGGTTATATAGTTTGCCGCAATGTGCGAGCACAGATGATGAACAGGCACAAGCGGTATCCCCGTTGAATATGAAAGTCCTTTTGCAAAATTAACGCCGACAAGCAGAGCACCGATAAGCCCGGGCGCATAGGTTACGGCGATGGCATCAATATCGGAATATTTTGTTCCCGCATCGTCCATTGCCTTCGAGACAACGCCGCTGATTGCCTGAGCGTGCATCCTTGAAGCTATTTCCGGCACAACGCCGCCGTATACGATATGTTCTTTAACCTGCGAAGCAACAACATTTGAAAGCACCTTTCTGCCGTCTTCAACAACAGCCGCCGCCGTTTCGTCGCAGGAGGATTCGATTGCAAGTATTTTCATTTTTATAATCTACCTTTCTGCGAAAGGCACCAACGGGGTTATGAAACCGGCAGGTAACTTCCGCTTTAATTTTTTGGTATAATATCCACGGAGAATCGGTAAACCACAGAACCCGTGGAGGTGAGTGGCGG
>JAZRYD010000023.1:0-5874 GCA_045600535.1 Acutalibacteraceae bacterium
CGAGTTTGAGGCATATGACATAAGCGGTGCTTTTGAAAAGGTATTTTCCGAAAGCATATTCACAGCCGCCGCAAACCTCATCGGAATACCCGCAGTAGTAAGCTCGGGCGTTCAGCTTCTCGGAAAGGCATTCGGCGAAAGCTCGCTTCTCAGCCTTGCATACTGCGCCGAAAGGAAGGGTGAATAAGCATGAAATATGAACTTGTTATGGGTCTTGAAACCCATGTTGAACTCAGCACTCAGTCAAAGCTTTTCTGCTCCTGCGGCGGTCACTCCTCCGCAAAAGAAGCCAACGACTGCGTATGCCCTGCCTGCTGCGGTATGCCGGGTATGCTCCCCGTTATGAACAAGCGTGTTGTTGAGCTTGCCGTTACGGCGGGTCTTATGCTCAACTGCGATATAAACAGATACACCACATTCGATAAAAAGAACTATTATTATCCCGACCTTCCCTGCGCATATCAGATAACTCAGCTCAATCACCCGATATGCACAAACGGTCACATTACCGTTAAATCCGCCGACGGCGGCAGAGAAATCCGCATTAAGCAGATTCATATGGAAGAGGACGCGGGAAAACTCGTTCACCGCGGAAAATATTCATATGTTGACTTCAACAGAACCAGCGTTCCTCTTATCGAAATCGTAACTCAGCCCGATTTCCGCAGCGCGGAAGAGGTTATAACCTACCTCAATATGCTCAAATCAATGTTCAGGTCGGGCGGCATTTCGGAATGCGAAGAGGGTGCAATGCGCTGTGATGTCAACATCTCCGTTCGTCCCGAGGGCAGCACGGAATACGGTGTTCGTACCGAAATCAAGAATATGAGCTCATTTGAAGCAATTGAACAGGCTATCAAATACGAATCTCAGCGTCACATTGACGCCATTGAATACGGTCTTGAGGAGCTTGTTCAGGAAACAAGAAGATTCGATGAAGCAAGCGGCAAAACCTTTGCAATGCGTGACAAGGAAACCGAAGCGGATTACCGTTACTTCCCCGATGCAAACCTTATGCCGATTGAAATCGACGATGAATGGCTTGAGCAGATTAAGGCAAACAGACCCGTTGCCGTTGACGAAAAGGCCGATGCTTACCGTGAAGCCGGCATAAGCGAAAAGGAAATCGGCGTTCTGCTTTCATACAACAACGTAAGCGGTCTGCTTGATAAGACCGTCGAGCTCGGCTGCAATGCCAAGGACGCGGCGGCATGGATACTCACCGAAAGCGCCGGTATTCTCAGAAGAAACGGCAAAACCGTGGGAGAGCTTAACATCGCTCCCGAAAAGCTTGCTCAGATAATAAAGATGGTTGACGGCGGCTCGATAACCCGTGCGGCAGGTAAAAAGGTTCTTGCGGCGGTTATCGAAAACGATGTTGACCCCGAAGCATTCTGCCGTGAAAATTCATTCGGCGTTCAGTCCGACGAGGGTCTTATTCTCGGCGTTATCGACAAGGTTATGGAGAATAATCCCAAGGCAATTGAGGACTACAAGAGCGGAAAGGTCAAAGCCGCTCAGGCTCTGTTCGGCGCCTGCATGAAGGAGCTCAGAGGAAACGGCGACCCCGCTGTTATCAAGGCTCTGCTTGAAAAGAAGCTCGGCGAAATTTAACATCAAACCGACGGTTACCGTTTTTTGCGGCTGCCGTCGGTTTTTCTGCTCTTTGGTATTGAAAAAAATATTATTTGTGGTATTATAAAATAAAAAGTTTTATGGAGTTGATATTGTGTCAGAATTATACAGTTCAGTCTGCATTTCTTCCGTCTGCTCAACGGTTCTTTCTCTTTTCGGTGATAAGCTTCCCGAAAATATTGCCGCACCGGACAAAACAATTCTTGAATATAAAAACAAGATTTTAAAGGATAAAAACATTGACAGAGCGGTTATCTATAATCCCGATGCCGTTGCGCTCTGGCTTTATATGAAATACACCGATATGTTCGTCAAAACTTCGGTGCGTTCTCCTCTCGCTCTGCCCCGTCTTTCCGTTATGCCGAGCGTTACTCCCGTCTGCTTTGCCTCAATGTATTCGGGTTTAATGCCCGAAATTCACGGAATACGCAAATACGAAAAGCCCGTTCTGACCGTCAAAACTCTTTTCGATTACCTTATCGAAAGCGGCAAAAAGCCCGCCATTGTTTCAAGCGACGGCGACAGCATTTCAAAAATATTCCTCGAAAGAAATATGGATTATTTTATCTATGACAGCATTGAAGAAATAAACCAAAAAGCTCTCAGCCTCATTGACGAGGATAAATATGACCTGATTGTCATATATAACGGAAACTACGATTCGAGAATGCACAAGTTCGCACCCGAGTCAAAGGAAGCGCTTGATGCTCTGAAAGAAAACAATGATTTTTATTCCGTGCTTGTTGACAAAATCAACGCTCAATGGAAAAATCACGATGTATTTTACGGCTTCTGCCCCGACCACGGCTGCCACGAAATAGACGGCGGCTGCGGTTCACACGGTCTCGAAATGCAGGAGGATATGAATGTTATCCATTTCTACGGCATATCACCTGCCGAAAAATAAATTCAAGGAGATATTACTATGCTTTCAAGAACACCGCCCATGGGCTTTAACACATGGAACACCTTCGGACAGGATATCAACGAAAAGGTTATCAAGGAAATTGCGGACGCAATGGTTTCAACGGGTCTTAAGGACGCGGGATATGAATATCTCGTTATAGATGACTGCTGGAGCGAAAGAGACAGAGACCCCGAAACCGGCAAAATCGTTCCCGACAAAATAAAATTCCCCAAGGGAATGAACGATGTCAGCGATTATGTTCATTCAAAGGGACTCAAATTCGGTATGTATTCCTGCGCCGGAACAAGAACCTGCGCCGATTATCCCGGCAGCTTTGACCACGAATTTCTCGATGCAAAAACCTTTGCGGAATACGGTGCGGATTTTCTCAAATATGATTTCTGCTATAAGCCCAATACCGCAAACGGTCCTCTGCTTTACAGAAAAATGGGTATGGCCCTCAAGGCCTGCGGCAGAGAAATACTGTTTTCCGCCTGCAACTGGGGCAGCGATAATGTAAACACATGGATTCGTTCAACCGGCGCTCATATGTACCGTTCGACGGGTGACATCAACGATTCATTCCCCTCAATGAGAGATATTTCGCTCAGTCAGGTTGATAATCTCGCCTATTCGGCGGCAGGCTGCTTCAACGATATTGATATGCTCACAATAGGAATGTACGGCAAGGGCAATGTGGGTTCGTCGGGCTGCACCGATACCGATTACAAAACGCAGTTTGCTCTCTGGTGTATGTTCAGCGCTCCGCTCATGCTCGGCGGCGATATCAGAACCTTCAGCGAGGATACAATAAAGCTTGTAACGAATAAATATCTTCTCAGAATAAATCAGGACGAGGAAGCAAGACCCGCATTCTCACCCGAGGGCAACAATAACAGACGCGTATTCGTTAAGCTCCTTTCAAACAACGAAATAGCCGTTATGCTTGCAAACTTTGAGGATTATGAATGCACTATAGACTTTTTCCTTGAGAATATCGGTATTTCCGCAGCCTCGGGCTACGGTCTTGAAATGACCGATGTATTCACCGGCGAAAGCATCGGCGTTAAGAAGGAGTTTATGCGCCGCAGACTTGCCGCTCATGATTGCGAATGCTATATCTGCAAGCTGGCAAAATAAAATGGACTACTGTATATCATGCGAAAAAGAGCTGACCCGTGACGATATAGGCTTTCATAAAAAAATGGTGAACCGCGGTGCGGAGGAATTTATGTGCATTGAGTGCCTTTGCGATTATTTCGGTCTCACCGTTGAGAAAGCTCACGATATGATAAAAAATTTCAAGGAAGCGGGCTGCACATTATTTTGAGGTGAGGAAAATGACACTTTGCAAGGTTATATCGCACAGAGGCGCAAACAGACAGGCTCCGCAGAATACCATTCCTGCGTTTAAAAAATCGCTTGAAATCGGTGTTGACGGCTTTGAAACCGATGTTCATCTTACGAAAGACGGTATTCCCGTTGTATGCCACAACTATACAATAGACGAAACCTCAAACGGCAAGGGCGAAATAGCCGCGATGACGCTTGAAGAGCTGAGAAAATACGATTTCGGTTCATATTTTCACGATGAATTTAAAGGCACTCCCCTGCCGACGCTTGAAGAGTTTCTTTCGCTCTGCGAAAATGCCGATATCGAAATTATGAATATCGAACTCAAAACTCCGCAGAACGGCGAAAAAGATATAGTCAGAAAAACAATAGAAGCCGTCAAAGCTCACGGTCTTTTCGATAAGCTCCTTATTTCAAGCTTCAGCCCCGAGCTGCTTGTTGAATGCAAAAATATTGATTCAGCCTGCAAAACGGGTTTCCTTTACAGCCCCAATCAGAAAATATTCCTCGAAAAAATGATATTCGGCTATGTTGAATTTGCAAAGGAAATAAAAGCGGATTATCTTCACCCCCACTATTCCATGGTAAACAAGCTTTATGTAAGCCGTCTGCACGAAAACGGAATAAGAGTTAATCCGTGGACTGTTGATAAGCCCGAAACGGCGCTCAGAATGCTCAAATGCGGTGTTGACGGTATCATCACCGATGTTCCCGATATGGTTAATTCTCTTGTAGAAAGATATTGAAAAAACGGGTAATATGTGATATAATGCGTTAAGGTGGTGCAGTATGGCGATATATAAAACCGAAAGCCCTGCCGAGACCGAAAAAATCGGTGAACGCCTTGCCGCAAGCGTGCCTTACGGCTCGGTAATTGCCATGTTCGGAGACCTCGGTGCGGGCAAAACCGCATTCACAAGAGGTTTCGCAAGAGGAATGGGAATAAATGCCGATGTGAGCAGTCCGACCTTTGCGCTTGTGAATGAATATACAGACAACCGAAAAACGCTTTATCACTTTGATATGTACAGAATCTCGGGCTGGGACGACCTTTATTCAACGGGATATTTCGATTATCTTGATGAAGGCGCTTCCCTGCTTATTGAATGGAGCGAGAATATCGAAGCCGTTCTGCCGGAAAACTGCGTAAGGGTTACGATAAGCAAAACCGAAAAAAGTGATGAAAGAATTATTGAAATAACCGGAGCTGACTTAGTTGAAGATACTCTCAATTGATTCCTCGGCAAAATCCGCAAGCGTTGCGGTAACCGACGGAGCTCATCTTTTAAGCGAATGTTATGTTAATACCTCACTCACCCACAGCAGAACACTTATGCCGATGATTGACAATGCTCTCGGGCAGTCCGATATGAGCATAAAGGATATTGACGCTTTCTGCGTTAATGCCGGACCGGGTTCGTTCACGGGTATAAGAATAGGTGTTGCGGCAATAAAAGGGCTTGCCCTTGCCGAAAATAAGCCCTGCGCCGGAATTTCAACGCTTGAGGCTATAGCCTATAATTTTACCGACTGCGACTGCGTTATATGCTGCGCTATGGACGCAAGATGCAATCAGGTTTATAACGCACTTTTCAGGAGCGAAAGCGGAAAGATAACAAGGCTTTGCGAAGACAGAGCAATTTCCGTAGCCGAGCTTTGCGCCCGGTTAAAGGAATTTGACGAAACCGTTTATCTTGCCGGTGACGGAGCGGAGCTATGCATAAACGCATTTGACGAAGCTCCCCGGAATATCCGCCTTGCCGCGGAAAACAGAAGATTTCAGCGCGCATACGGTACGGCGCTTGCCGCCGATGAAAATAAAGAAGCTTTTTGTGACTCGGCCCTGCTTGTCCCCTCTTATTTAAGATTGCCGCAGGCAGAACGAGAGCTGAAAATAAGAAAGGGAGAAACATTATGATAGCTATCGGTTGTGACCACGGCGGTTTTCTTCTTAAGGAAGCCGTAAAAAAACATCTTGA